>JBCCEC010000059.1:0-24317 GCA_039030475.1 Bacteroidota bacterium | reverse complement strand
GAGAGAAGTAATGTGAATAACTATTTCAAAAAAGCATGGGTTTTTATTAATGCATGACTGGTTGATAAATAGTTTTTTATAAAAAAACTATTAAGATTGATACATAGTTGTTAAGTACAGAATCATTCGGTAATCACTTGACTTCAGAACACAGAATTGAATTGCAGAGATGATAATATTTCAACATCTTTTTTCAAAAAATACTACTACCCATTTTGTCTATATTTGGAAAAGGATCTATTGGACCATTGTATGTTTTTGATTTTGGTGTTGCCTTTACAGGTAAAAAATGAAGTACTATCCTTTTATGGATGGTGGCAATTCGTTGTTTGTCTTTTTGCCTTTTTGGCGCTAATTGCCATTTGGTGGCATATTGGGAAAAAACAAAATGATTTTGGACAGGTTTGGTTGGCACTTTCTATTTTGTGTTGGAGTATATCGGGCTTAATGGAAGTGTATTATGCTGGTTCAGAAATACATACTAAGGTTGCGATAGATGGTTGGCGCAGTATTTTGTCCTTGTTCAATAGCCTCTTTATTTTATTTGCGCTTCCTTGGTTTCGGTATTTGCCCAAGCCTATCGGACATATTATAAAGTCCAATTATTGGGTATACATTGTGGGCATTCCTTTCTTATTTTCAATACTCCCCACCATAAATAAAATGATTTCGGGGAAGGTAATGGGCATTATTAATGAACTTGATGTATACTATGCGGTTTTGACCTTACTTTTTTTGGGTTATGTTTTATGGGAATCTTTTGCAAAGCGCAGACTCAAAGCATTGGCTTGGTTATCATTGGTATGTATTCTATTGACCTTATTGGCACAATTTTATAAGCTCACAGGTTCTTACATAAATCTTACACTGTTTTCGGCAATTTTTAAAACGTCCCTTATCATGTTGTTCTTCGCCTTGGCCTTAAGTTGGGTAAAAGAATTGGCGGAAAATGTAGTTCCCAGCGCTGGGCAGTTGCATATCGCATTGAAAAAAGAAAAGAATGCTAATGGAAAAATTAAGAACGTTGTCTCATTTAAAGGTTTTCCGGGAGACGCTATTAGAAAAGTAGTTTTGACACCAGCTTCTTATGAATTGCTTCTAAAATTTGCGGAACGGAAGAAGGGCGATACCGATGATTGGCTAGAAATTAAGCCTAAAGGAGACACATTTAATGGCAAAAAATTTGATATCAACGATTACAATGAAATCAAACGCTTGCTCAATAGTTTGTTGGATGGCATCTTTGGCAAGGAGAATTGGACTCGGAACCATCACCTAAATCCCTTGAAAAATACACTCTTTGAAATGTCCGAAAAGAGAGAGCGTAAAATACGTTTGGCAATTCCTGTCGATAATATATCCCTGTAAATAAGGAGATACGAAAAGTTTGTCAGTAAGTTGGTTACTGACATTTTTAACTTTTTTCAGACCAATTCAATCTGGGAAAAATATAAACTGCACTTTGCTTTCAAAATCAAAACCGACCGATTATGAGTTTGAAGCACAAACAATCGATAACCTTAGCAATAGTATTTGCAGTTCCTTTAATTACAAATGCAGCATCCAAAGGTTTGGACCAGCGTGTAAATGATGCCTTTATGCCATTTGCAATCTGGTGGGAAAATCTTGTTTTTACAGAATTGAATCTTTTCGGGTTGAGTATTCCATTGGTTCTTATCTTATTACTGTCAGGAGCTACTTTTTTTACCATTTATTTTGGGTTCATCAACATACGGCACTTTCCAACAGCAATCAAAGTAGTAAGGGGAAAGTATGATGAGTTTGAACATATGGTTTCTAATTCGACTATAACCGATGGCAATAAACCAGAAGGAACTCAAGAGAATAGTGACCATCATGGCGAGGTAAACCACTTTCAGGCATTGGCCACCGCGGTATCTGGTACTGTAGGATTGGGAAATATTGCGATGGTGGCGGTAGCCATTTCTATTGGGGGCCCAGGAGCTACATTCTGGATGGTGATTGCGGGACTTTTGGGAATGTCTTCAAAATTTGTCGAGTGTACATTAGGTGTAAAATACAGGGATATTGATAAACAGGGGAATGTCTACGGAGGCCCTATGTATTATCTGTCCAGGGGACTAAAAGAGAAGGGATTCAAAAATTTAGGTAGGTTATTGGGAGCTATATTCGCAATAATGTGTATTGGTGCTTCATTTGGAGGCGGCAATGCATTCCAGACCAATCAAGCTGCTGCACAAATTGTGTCAAGATTTGGATTAGAAGGTCCGTCATCTGGGAGTATTGTGGGAATCATTTTTGCTGTAATGGTCGGAATTGTGATTATTGGGGGCATCAAGCGAATCTCTAAGGTTACCGAAAAGATTGTTCCGCTAATGGCATTTCTATACGTAGCCGCAGCTTTATTTATTATCTTTTCCAATAGTGACCATGTGGGTCCTGCTTTTCAATTAATCTTTGATGAAGCTTTTACGCCAAGAGCTACCATTTCGGGTGGATTTATTGGGGTAATGATACAGGGTTTTCGTAGGGCAGCCTTCTCTAACGAAGCTGGAGCCGGTTCAGCCGCCATTGCCCATTCAGCAGTAAATACAAAGTTTGCCGCATCGGAAGGACTCGTGGGACTTTTAGAACCCTTCATAGATACCGTAATCATCTGTACCATATCGGCAGTGGTGATTATCATGTTCAATATGGATGGTGCTTTTGCATATGGTGATGTAATAAATGGAGAAGCCCTAATGGCGAATGGTGACAGGGTAGGAGGGGTCAACCTAACTTCTTTGGCCTTTGAGAGCGCTATTCCGGGATCATCCTATATCTTGGTTTTGGCAGTGGTGCTTTTCGCTTTTTCCACAATTTTATCCTGGTCCTACTATGGACTTCAAGCATGGAAATATTTGTTTGGAAGAGGTACATGGATTGATTTGAGCTACAAGATTATATTTTTGGTTTTCACCATCCTTGGCGCTGCCGTCACCATGGATGCAGTAATCAAGTTTTCCGATGCTATGATTTTAGCCTTGGTTTTCCCCAATATTATTGGATTATTTTTCTTATTCCCTAAAGTTAAGATGGAATTGACCAAATACTTGAAAATGATCAAAGAACAAAAAGTTAAATGAGGATGCTTGGGCAAAAGTGCCAACCTAAATGTATTGTCATATGGGAATGTTTTGTTGTCAGTAAAATGACAGCTTTGTTATGGGAATAAAGAATCAAGACTTTTTTATCTTGGCTCTTGGCTCTTGGCTCTTGGCTCTTGGCTCTATGAGTCCTGTATCCACTTACAGATTTCTTAAATTCTATCGGGCTGGCAAGTTTAGCATGAATAGAAAACAATGATTTTAGATAACTTGGATACTCAATACGTTAATTTACAATTATATTTTCCAGTTTAGTTTGTAGATACAGGAGTATTTTATTTCTTCGGAATTCTAAATTGGAAGAATGACAATATTTGTAGATATGGACGAAGTGTTGGCGGACACCTACGGAGCGCACATAGAATTATACAACAACGAGTTTAATGGAAATCTAAAAGTTGAGGAATGCATGGGCAAGGAAGTATGGCAGTGTGTGCCAGAAGCCCACCAAAAAAGCGTGAGAAATCATGCTCGCCTAGATGGTTTTTTCAGCAATTTAAAAGTAATTCCAGACAGTCAAGAAGTTATGGAGGCGCTTAACAAGGAACATGAGGTTTATATAGCTTCTGCAGCAATGCAATTCCCCAATTCCCTAAAAGAAAAGTCAGAGTGGTTGGACGAATTCTTCCCCTTTATTTCTTGGCAAAAGCGCATTCTTTGTGGCGATAAGCATATTTTAAGGGGAGATGTCCTTATCGATGATCGTAGTTATAATCTAGAAAGTTTTCAAGGAAACTCCATTATTTTCACATCACCCCACAATATAAATACCAACGGTTTTGACCGTGCGGATACTTGGGGCGCTATCGCAGACAAACTTTTGTAACTTTGATTATGAAAATACCCCGCCTACTGCTTATAGCATTCTTGTTATGCTTTCTTTTTTTAATGCAAGGTTGCACCGCGCAATCGCAACTTGTAAATGACGAATTAGAAACCGTTACTACGGAAAATCTTAAGTATTATCTATATTATCCAGAAGGATATGAACCCGAAAAGGAGGAAGGTTTTGGACTCCTGCTTTTTCTGCACGGGGGTGGAGAGGCTGGCGCTGACTTGGAAGAGATTAAAAAGAACGGCCCTCCAAAATTATTGGTGGAAGGAAAACAATTTCCTTTTTTAGTATTGGCTCCCCAAAACCCCTACAGAAGAAAATGGTGGAACACCGAAGCTATTATTAAACTCTTGGATTCTGTGGTCGAAACCAATAATGTGGACGAAAAACGGATTTATTTAACAGGCTTGAGCAGAGGTGGAGGTGCAGCATGGGAGCTGGCAACGCAGTATCCCAAAAAATTTGCTGCAATGGCCGTTGTGTGTGGTATGGCACCTTTGCCCTATGCACATTGGATCAATAAAAAAATGCCCATTTGGGTGTTTCATGGCGATAAAGATGAGGTGATTCCCGTTGAGGAGTCGGACGAAATGGTAGCAAAGCTCAAAGAAATGAACTATGATGTGCGTTATACAAGGTACAAAGATGTGGGCCACAACTCTTGGAGTAGGGCATACACTACCCAAGCCTTATACGATTGGATGGTGCAACAAAAAAGAAAATGATGCATAGGTATATTCTCTTATTTTTTATGGTGTACTGTTGTTCTTGTAAGCAGAAAAACGACAAAGCGTCCGTGAACTTGGTCTTGCCAAGTACAGATAGTATATCAGAAGTAGCGGTTGATTCAATTGTTGAGGAAGTTCAAGAGCAACAATTAAAGTCTTTTGAAGGTCTTGCTGATACAACTTTTGTTAGACTAGCTGATTTTAGTCACGATTTTGCATATGATATGCGCTACGCTACAAAAAATAATTTTCTAAAGGAAAAGGTTTACGAATGTGCCGAATGCTATATACGAGTAAAAACTGCAAAAGCTTTGATAGAAGTCAACAAGCATTTCATGGAAAAGGGGGTGAAAATCAAGTTTTATGATTGCTACAGACCGAATTCGGTACAATACAAAATGTGGAAGATAGTCCCAAATCCCCAATATGTGGCCAATCCTGTAAAAGGGTCTATCCATAATAAAGGAGGGGCAGTGGATATTACCTTGGTAGATTTTGAAGGTAATGAACTGGATATGGGTACCGACTTTGATTTCTTTGGAAAAAAAGCGTACCACGACAATCAGGATTTACCAGAAACTGTTCTGAACAATAGAAAATTGTTAAAAGAGACTATGGAATCTCATGGTTTTTGGTCTATTAGGACCGAGTGGTGGCACTACAATCTATCTGCAGGTTCCAATGGAAAAATAGCTGATTTTAAATGGGAATGTGAGCATTGACTTTTTTACAGCTTAAGATAATGCGCGTTTCATCCATTGCAGTAGTAAAAAATAGATATATATCACCACCGTCCTTTATCCTATGTTTTTTTCGGATTTCTGTTACTGACATTGGAAAGTTTCTAATGGTGATATTGGCCTTGCCCAAAGCAAGTTTTTTGATTGTTTTTTTTGAATAGGGTAGAACCTTTTGGATTTTGAATCTTCTCCCTGGAAAATCAACTAATGACTGGGAGGTATATAAATGTGAATGTTGATGCAGTTTTTTCAATCCAAACCTTTTGCCTACCGATTTGAAGCCTCCCGATTTTAAAATAGCAGAATTAGGCTCATATAGATATTGTTGTGGATTTCCGTATTCCGAAATTGTACTTTGCTCTTCATTAAGTTTAAAACTAAAGGGAGTTTCTTTGTTCTGAGTTAGGTTGATTGTTTTGATTGTAATTTCTTCCTCAAACCCATATTCCAAAATGTAAAGAAGTTCCTTTACCTCATTATCAACAGCTATAACGTGAATCTCCTTTACAAATTCCAGCTCCTTCAAACTTTGGGAGATATCCAAAAGGGGAGCGGTCTTGACCAATATTTTTGAGGCTCTATTAAATAGTAATTTTTGATGAAGCGGGAGATTGGGCAAACTATCTTGTAGTTTAAATACCTTCCCTAGTGAATCATCTCTTCGGGATGGGTCGATATAAAGCCAATCAAATTTTTGTTGATGATTTTTTAAATAGTCAATTCCATTTATGGCAATACATTTGATGTTATTTTGACCCAGTATTCGAAAATTATGGGCAGCTATTTCACTTAGTTCTTTGTCAATTTCGCAGTGCAAAACAGAGTCAAACTTTTTGGAAAAAAAATAAGAATCCACTCCAAACCCACCGGTCACATCTAGAAGCGTTTTTCCGGCTACAAGACTTGACTTATAATTGGCTGTTAACTCAGAACTTGTTTGTTCAATGTTGAGTTTATTTGGGTAGTAAATATTGGCTGCGTTAAACCAGGTTGGTAGCTTATCCTTGCACTTTTTTTTGGCTTCCAACTGTTCCGCTAGTTCTTTTTGGGAAACTCCTTCAAAAATTGGGTTTTTTAATAAAACTGACACGATGTCAGTATTCCAATTATTTTTTATAAAATCCTGCACACCAGTATGTAATAGTATTTTATTCAAACTAATACTATAAATTTTTTGTTAACTTTTTTACCACGGGATTTTCAGCTAAAAACTCCTTTAAAATCACTTTTATGGCGGTATATCCCGGTACGGCGACTACCATGCCGACTACACCAAAAAGTAATCCTGCAATAATAATGATCAAGAAAATTTCCAGCGGATGCGATTTAACGCTGGTTGAAAAAATAAAGGGTTGGGAAAAGAAATTATCAATCAGTTGTCCAATGACCAAACCAACAAAAACATAGAGTGCTTTCGGCAAGATTACGGTGCTAAAATCAGACCCTAAAAAGCTCGTCATGGTCAAAATAATCATTACTGCCCCACCTGCAATTGGACCCACATATGGTATGATGTTGAACAAGGAACATAAGAACGCAATGACAATGGCATTTTCAACACCTGCAATGAGTAAAGCAATGGTATAAATAACAAAAAGAATAAAGAGTTGAAGTAAAATTCCAGCAAAATATCTGGAGAGTAATCCATTGATTTTATCAACGGATTTTACCAAATTACTTTCTTTATTTTCTGGCACGAAGGTCAACATGCCGTTTTGAAAAAGTTTACTGTCCTTTAGAAAAAAGAAAGAAATAAACAGTACTGAAAAAAGACCAACACTAAAATCACTCAACACATTTACAAACGAGTTCAAGAAGTCGGGAATAAATCGTAAATCCAATCCTTCCAACACGTTCTTTTCCAATTCTGAGTCTTCGATTAACGTATTTACCCCAGCGGTAGTTGTACCAAAATATTCCAAGATTTGCTGGTACAATGTATTTATATTGGCTTTTAGGTCCTCAATATCCAGCAAGGAAAGGTTCTTGCTCTGTTCTGAAATCAAAGGGACGAACAATGACAGAATACCCAAAAAAAGCCCTAGCATAAGAACCATTGTCACAATTACTGCAAGAGTATTCGGAAATTTTAACTTTTTCCTTAAAAAAAGGACAATGGGCCTTCCCAACAAAGCAATTACAGCTGCAATGGCCAGATAGGCCAAAACGGATTGAACTTTATAGAAGAAATAGCCCAAAAGGACTACACCCGCTAAAATAGCTATTGCTCTTAAAATTCCATTAGCTATGGTTTTGGAAGTCATATATTAACTTTTAAAGGCATATTCAACAATATTGGAACCCATCTGTAGTGCTTTTAAACGAATTTCTTCGGGGTCGTTATGAACGGAAGGATCTTCCCAGCCATCGCCAAGATCGCTCTCAAATGTGAATAACAATAGCAGTCGGCCTTCTTCAAAAATACCAAGAGCTTGAGGTCTATTGCCATCATGTTCATGAATTTTTGGTAAACCTTCTGGAAACTTGTAGGTCATATCAAAAATTGGATGGTCTGCTCCAAGTTCCTCCAACTGTTTATTCGGAAACACTTTTTGCAGTTCCCTTCTTAAATAAGGTTCCATTCCATAATTATCATCAATATGTAAAAAACCGCCCGATAACAAATACGTTCTCAAGTTATCTGCCTCTTCGTTGGAAAAAAAAACATTGCCATGTCCTGTCATATGCAGATAGGGGTATTGAAAAATAGAAATACTGCCTATCTCCACGGTTTTGGGCTTTGGATTTATTTTGGTGCCAATAGAAGTATTGCAAAACTGAATTAGATTGGGCAATGCGGTGGGATTCGAGTACCAGTCTCCACCGCCACCGTATTTAAGTACGGCAATCTCTTGTCCTAGACAAGGATATATCATAAAAAAAGTTAAAAAACCAAATAGAATGGTAAGTTGTTTCATGCTGCGACGAATAACCTAATACATCAAAAATACAGTATTCATGTTTAAAAAAGTCATAATTTCTTGTATCGCTCTTCTTGGAATATCCTTGATGGGTTTCTACAGTGCAACAAAAAAACAACCTGCAACAAATGAAACTGATAGTGCTACAAATATCGATAATACGGGAGTTGTAGTTTTGGAATTGTTTACCTCGCAAGGATGTTCCAGTTGTCCGCCTGCGGATTTACTTTTGGAAAAAGTGAAGGAACAATTTCCAACAGAAGTCTACGCGCTATCTTACCATGTGGATTATTGGAACTATATAGGTTGGGAAGACCCCTTTAGCAAATCGGTTTATACTAAAAAACAGCGGAATTACAATATAAAATTTAAATCTCGAAGCAATTATACACCGCAGTTGGTAGTCAATGGGAATGAACATTTTGTGGGTTCAAATCAATCAAAACTGTATTCAAAGATTGATGCCTATAAAAAAATAGCATCCAATAACGCAATATCCTTGGATAAAACAACGATCAGTGGCGACTTGATATCGGTTAATTATACCATTGATGGGGATGTATCCAATAAAGAGTTACGGGCGGTTTTGGTACTGGACGAACGAACCACATCGGTTAAGCGTGGCGAGAATAGAAATAGAACCTTAAAAAACAGCAATATTGTTGTCATGGAGAAGTATGTGGATCTAGAATCAAAATCTGGAGTTGCTACTATAGAAATCCCCAATATTGTAACAGCGAAAGAAAGACTTATCTTAATGTTGCTCGTAGAAAATGATGATTTGGCTATTACCGGAGCTGCCAAAACGCAATTAAAGCGCTAGCTATTTACCATAGAAACTATAGTGCAGGCAACGATTGCAGCAGTTTCTGTGCGTAAACGGTTTGCTCCCAATGAAACAGGGACAAAGCCTTTGGATTTGGCCAGACCGATTTCGGTTTTCGAAAAATCACCTTCTGGTCCAATCAGTACGATGATATTGCTGTCGGCAACAGCTTTTCTTTTAAATTCCATTTTTTCGCCTTCATCGCAATGTGCTATGAATTTGAAACCGTTCAATTTACTGTTCATAAATTCTTGATACGAAATTATGGGATTTAGCTTTGGCAGAAAAGTTTGCAAGGATTGTTTCATTGCGGATTGCATAACCCGTTCCATACGTTCGACCTTAATGGTTTTTCGTTCAGAATGGTCGCAAATGATAGGGGTGATTTCATTAACGCCAATTTCGGTAGCTTTTTCTAAAAACCACTCATAGCGGTCATTCATTTTGGTGGGAGCAACGACCAGATGAAGTTTGTGTCTTTTTGGAATACTTTTTTTGGCAGAAATTATTCTTGCTTTGCATTTCCTTAAATCAGTTACCAGGATTTCAGCTTCAAAAAGAAACCCTTTGCCATTGGTGATGAAAAGAGTTTCTCCCTCTTTTTTCCGGAGAACTCTCAAGATATGCTTGCTTTCCTCAGCAGAAAAAAAGAATTCATGTAGTTTTTCCGTCAATGTTGAGTTATAAAAGAGTTGCATGTGGTAAAGATTACTTTCGTGAAATTTTAATAGCTATTTTTAAGTTACTGCGAAAATTTGACCATCAGTAATCAATCAGTCTCCTATTGCATATCGTGCCTTTGCAGCCACATTTTGCCCAGTAAAATCACCTTCCAAAAATTTGAGATACCCTACAATTCCGATCATGGCTGCGTTATCGGTACAATACTCAAACTTTGGGACATAAGTTTGCCAGCCTAATTCCTCTTCTGCCGCTTTAAGCCTTTCACGAATCCCAGAATTTGCCGCTACACCGCCTCCTATCGCTATCTGGGAAATTCCTGTATCCTTTACGGCAAGCTTAAGTTTGTCCATCAAAATTTCTAAAATAGTGTATTGTACAGAAGCACAGATGTCATTGAGGTTTTCTGCAATAAAACTTGGATTTTTTTTGGTTTCCCGTTGTAAAAAATAAAGAATGCCTGTTTTTAGCCCACTAAAGCTAAAGTTAACGCCTGCCACTTTGGGCTTGGTAAATTTAAAAGCTGTGGGATTTCCTAGTTGGGCATATTTATCAATCAGCGGTCCTCCGGGATAGGGCAGTCCCAATAATTTGGCACTCTTGTCAAAAGCTTCACCAACCGCATCATCCAATGTTTCCCCTAAAATTTCCATGTCGAAATAATGGTTGACTTTCACGATTTGCGTATGTCCCCCACTTATGGTCATGCCTAAAAAAGGAAACTTGGGAATGTTTCTATCTTCATCGGCAATAAAATGGGCCAATAGATGTGCTTCCATATGGTTCACTTCTATCAACGGAATATTCAGTCCCAAAGAAAGTGACTTTGCAAAAGAGGTGCCTACCAATAAAGAGCCCATTAGCCCAGGTCCTCGGGTAAAGGCTATGGCGGATAGTTGTTTTTTATCGATATTTGCGTGTGCCAAGGCTTGGTGTACCACGGGAACAATATTTTGTTGATGCGCCCTTGATGCAAGTTCGGGGACAACGCCTCCATATTGCTCGTGTATTTCCTGTCTGGCCACCACATTGCTTAACACTTTGGTATCGCACAAAACTGCTGCCGAAGTATCATCGCAAGAAGACTCTATTGCAAGAATATAAATTTTTTTATTTGCCACAGGTTTTGGAACAAAAATTGGTTAAGCAAAGGTAAAACATAAAAGCCCTATCAGAAAACTAAGGAAAATACTGTTACGTTTCATATTGGCGATTTTGCTGATCTTGGTTTTGGGCTCGTTAATACTGTCAATTCCCGCGGTACAGACCAGACTGGCCAACTATGCCACAACAGCTTTAAATGAGGAATTTGGTACTAATATATCCATTGAACGTGTAAGTCTATCCCTTTTTAATCTGAACGCTGGACTAAAGGGCATTTATGTTGAGGATTACAAAAAGGATACACTTTTTTACATTCAAAAGCTATCCACTTCCATTTTGAACCTAAAGAATATGGCCGATGGTACTTTGGAGTTCGGCGATATTGAAGCAGATGGTCTTTTTTTTAATATGAAGACCTACGAAGGGGAAAAGGACACCAATCTAGATGTTTTTGTTGCCAAATTGGACGATGGTAAGCCAAGGGCTCCGGGAACACCGCCTTTTTTTATGTCTTCGGATGAAATACAGATTTCGGAAGGAAAGTTCAAGCTTAGCGATGAAAACACAAAACTCGAAGAGCTACTAAATTTTTCCGATTTGGAAATTTTGGCCAAGGATTTTCAAGTGTTGGGACCAGAGGTAACACTAAGTGTCGACGACTTATCCATGGAAACAAAACGCGGTATACGATTGGAAAAATTGTCTACTGACTTTAAGTATACCAAACAACAAATGCGTTTTGATTCATTACGGGTCAAAACGAAAGAATCAAACATTAAGGGCGATTTGGTTTTTAACTACGATAGGGAGGATTTTGCGGATTTTCTAAATAAGGTAAATGTTGTTGCCGATTTTAATGAGTCAACGGTTGCTCTTAATGAAATCAATTCATTTTATAATGAGTTTGGTACCGATAAGGAAGTCTCGTTTTCTACGAATGTGAGCGGTGTGCTCAATCAATTACAATTAAAAGAATTGTTTCTTCAATCAGAAAACACCGGGATCCGTGGTGATTTTAAGTTTGATAATATGTTCAGCCAGCAAGCACCATTTGTTATGCGTGCCGATATCGAGAACATTACCTCAAGCTACTATCAATTACGTTCAATATTACCCAATATCTTGGGCAAGAACATTCCTTCAACCATACAAAAACTGGGGCAGTTTACGATTCGTGGAGATGCCGAGGTGACCGAAACTTCTTTTGATGTACAAGTTAACCTGAACACTGCCATAGGTAGTAGTTATACCGATTTGCAGATGACCAACATTCAGACTATAGATGATGCTTCCTACAGAGGATTTATTTCTTTGATTGATTTCAATTTAGGCAGCTTTGTTGAAAATGAACAACTGGGTTTAGCTACTTTGGATGTAAATGTAGAAGGAAAAGGATTTATAGCGGAATACCTTAATACCGAGGTGATAGGTGAAGTTTACCGGCTTGACTTCAATGATTATGAGTACAATGATCTAAAGGTATCTGGAATTCTAAAGGAAAAATTATTTGATGGTTCATTGGTGAGCAAAGATGAAAACTTTCAATTTGACTTTAAAGGGCTTGCCGATTTTGGGGAGAATTCCAATAATTTCAACTTTATAGCATCCGTGGATCATGCCGATTTAAAACGATTGAACTTTATCAATGATAGTGTTTCTGTTTTTAAAGGTGACCTGGACATGGCCATTGAAGGCAGTACATTGGATAATATTATAGGACAGATTCGTTTTTCCAACACTACGTATCAAAATAAGAACGAGACGTATTTTTTCGAGGATTTCTCTGTTTCCTCCTCTTTTGACCAAGATACCATACGCACCATAGAGATTAATTCCCCAGATATTATAACGGGATACGTAGAGGGGAAATTTAAGGTGAAAGAGATTGGCAAGTTGATGCAAAACTCTCTGGGGAGTATCTATACCAATTACAAACCTTTTGAAATTTCGGATGGACAAAGACTAAACTTCAATTTTAAGATATATAACAAAATAGTAGATGTATTCTTTCCTGAAGTTACTTTTGATGCCAACACTTTTATAAGGGGAAACATAATTTCGGATGAAGGTGATTTTAAGCTCACCTTTAGGTCACCAAGTATTAAAGCTTTTGGAAACAACTTTGATAATGTAGAATTAAAGATTGATAATAAAAACCCACTTTTTAACACCTTCGTATCGGTTGAAGATATGTCCACCGTCTATTATGATGTTAAGGATTTTAGCCTCATCAACACAAAGCTTAAGGATACCCTTTTTTTTAGAACGGAATTCAAGGGAGGGAGTGAATTTGATGATAGTTATAACCTGAATTTCTACCACACTTTCAACCAGAATAACAAATCGGTAATAGGTTTAAAAAAATCAGATATCAACTTTAAAGGAAACACGTGGGTGCTTAATAAAGATGGTAATAGTAAAAATAAAGTCATTGTCAATAGAACGTTGGACAGTATTAGGATCGAAGATCTAGTAATGGACAATAACAATAGTGAGCAGATACGGCTTAGGGGAGAGTTGGCAGACTCTACGTATAAAGATTTAGACCTTCAGTTCAAGATTGTTTCGCTAAGTAAGATAACCCCAGATATTGATAGTCTTAGGTTAGGTGGTGCTGTGGATGGTTTTCTTAATATTCTACAAAAAGATGGTAAGTATTTGCCCACCTCTAGTCTTAACATTCGGGATTTTAGTATCAATAGTATAAGACAGGGTGATTTAGAAATAGGCATTTTTGGAAATAATGACCTTACCCAATTTGGCGTAAGTAGTTGGTTGAACGATAATGGAAAGGAAAAGCTGAGCATCAATGGAAACATTAGTAACGTAAATAAAAATCGAAAATTAGATTTGTCGGCCAATTTCACAGATTTTAATATAGAACCGTTCAGTCCTTTGGGAGAGGGCGTTGTATCGAATATCAGGGGAAATGTAAGTGGAAGTGCCAGGATTACCGGAAATGTATCCAACCCTTCGATAAATGGAACATTAAGTTTAAATGATGCAGGAATAGGCATACCTTACCTTAATGTTGATTATGACTTTGCACCGTATTCAAGGGTTCGTCTTTTTGATCAGACCTTTTACTTTGAAAATATAGGATTATCAGATGTGGTAGAGGGAACTACTGCGACTTTGGATGGTACTATCAATCATACTGCTTTTGAGGATTGGTCCCTGGATTTGGACGTGGATACAAAGAACGATCGTTTTATGATTCTAAATACCGAGTTTGATGAAGAATCCCTTTATTATGGAACGGGTTTCATCAATGGCACGGGAAGCATCTATGGTCCAACAAGTGGATTGACAATTGCTGTAGATGCCAGTACAGGGAAAGGGACATCGTTAAAAATACCTTTGAGCGATGTTACCAGTGTAGGAGACTATTCATTTATCAATTTTATAGAAAAAAGTGGGTCGGAATCTTTTAGGGAGCAACGTATCTTGAAGGATTATCAAGGCTTGGAAATGGCCTTTGACCTAGCGGTTACGCCAGATGCAGAAGTTGAGATTGTCGTGGATAGAAGTTCGGGAAGCTCTTTAAAAGGCACTGGAGAAGGAATTATTTTGATAGAAATAAATACCAATGGCAAGTTCAATATGTATGGGGAGTTTGTCGCGGTGACCGGAGAATATAATTTTAGGTACGGAGGAGTAATCGATAAAAAGTTTTTGGTAAGACCAGGAGGTACCATTCTTTGGGAGCGTGACCCTTTAGCAGCACAACTGAATTTAGAGGCTGTTTATCAACTCAATGCCAATCCTGCTCCTTTATTGGAAAATGCAGGATATACCGGTAGAATACCTACAGAAGTAGTCGTTCGTTTGGATGGGGAATTGGAAAACCCCAATATCAATTTTGATATTGATTTTCCTGGAACAAATTCCGTGGTGCAATCTGAGCTGGAGTATCGACTACAGGATCCAACGGTAAAAGAACGAAACGCATTTTTTCTATTGGCCCAAGGGACTTTTGTAAACGAACAAACTGGGGTTAACCAACAAGCAGTTACCGGAAATTTGATTCAAACAGCTTCGGGACTCCTAAATCAAATTCTTTCTGGAGATAACGATAAGTTCGATTTGGGTGTTTCATACGAGCAAGGGTTACAAGATCCCAACGCCGATATTCAAACCGAAAATAGGATAGGTGTAACCGTTTCAACCAAAATATCTGATCGGGTATTGGTGAACGGTAGGGTTGGGGTTCCTGTTGGTGGAGTTTCGGAAACTGTGGTGGCCGGTGATGTTGAAGTTCAAGTGTTATTGAACGACGAAGGTACCCTTAGCGCAAAAATCTTTAATAGGGAAAATCAGATACAGCAGTTTTTAGCGGAGCGCCAAGGATATACCCAAGGTGTCGGTCTTTCGTATCAGGTAGATTTTAATAGCTTTAAGGAATTATTGCAGAAGGTTTTTAAAAAGAAGGAAAACAACATCAAGCCGCAAGAGGAGATACGATCCACAGATATTATGGGAAAAGATAGTTTGATCCGTTTCAGCTCTAAGGTCAATACTTCAAAAAAAGTTCCTAATTAAGACTATGCTTTTAGATTTTTTCAACAAAAAAGCAACGAAAACGTTTGAGAAAATCCCTGAAAACAAATTAGTTAATATGTCATACTTTTATTAAATAAAGTTTCCTAGCTTTGATTTTTTAAAATTTTGAATGGCTTCAGAAATAAAGAAAATTGCAGTTTTTACATCAGGCGGAGATTCCCCTGGAATGAACGCGGGAATTCGCTCCGTGGTTAGGACGTGCGCATATTTAGACATAGAATGTGTTGGGATTTATCGAGGGTATGAGGGTATGATAGAAGGAGATTTTAAAACCTTGGATGCCCGTAGTGTGAATAACATTATTAACAAAGGAGGAACTATCCTAAAATCTGCAAGATGTCACGAATTTAGAACCAAAGAAGGGAGAAAGAAAGCATACGACCAATTACAAAAAGAAGGTGTAGATGCTTTTGTAGTTATCGGTGGAAATGGAAGTTTTGCTGGCGCATTGGCATTTAACGAAGAATATGATTTTCCAGTAATGGGAATGCCAGGAACCATAGATAACGATATATTGGGCTCTACCTATACAATAGGCTTTGATACCGCTATAAACACGGTGGTCGAAGTCATAGATAAAATTCGCGATACGGCGAGTTCCCATAATAGATTGTTCTTTGTAGAGGTGATGGGAAGAGATGTTGGCCATATCGCCTTGAACTCTGGTGTTGGAGCGGGAGCAGAGGAAATTCTTATCCCTGAGCAGAACCTCGGTCTAGAGCGCTTGTTGGACTCTCTAAAACGTAGTAAGAAATCAGGGAAATCCTCCAGTATCGTTATTGTTGCGGAAGGAGATAAAATTGGTAAGAACGTTTTTGAGCTAAAAGAATACGTAGAAGAGCATTTACCCATTTATGATGTTCGGGTTTCCGTGCTGGGCCATATGCAGCGTGGTGGTAATCCAACTTGTTTTGATAGGGTGCTTGCCAGTAGAATGGGTGTGAAGGCTGTAGAAAGTCTATTAGAAGGTAAATCAAATTACATGGTCGGTATTCGTGATAACAAACTTATTCTTACTCCCATAAGTGAAGCTATTAAGGCACATACGGAAATTGATGCAGAGCTTGTAAGGGTATCAGATATAATGACAACATAATTATAATTAAATACATAAAAATGTCAAATTTAAAAATAGGAATTAACGGATTCGGTAGAATTGGAAGATTGGTCTTTAGGGAAACCGTAAAAAGAGATAATGTAGATGTCGTAGCAATAAACGATTTGTTGGACGTTGAACATCTTGCGTATTTATTGGAATACGATTCGGTTCATGGAAGATTTGATGGAACGGTCGAGGTAAAGGACGGACACTTGGTAGTGAACGGAAAAACGGTAAGAATTACAGCAGAGCGCGATCCAAAAAGCCTAAAATGGGACGAAGTTGGTGCAGATATCGTTGCAGAATGTACGGGAATCTTTACTACATTGGAAACTGCCCAATACCATATTGACGGAGGAGCAAAAAAAGTAGTAATTTCTGCACCATCTAAAGATGCTCCAATGTTTGTGATGGGAGTAAACCATGGTGATGCAAAAGCTTCCGATACAATCGTATCCAATGCATCTTGTACTACAAACTGTCTAGCCCCAATCGCTAAAGTATTGAACGACAAGTTTGGTATAGAAGAAGGATTGATGACAACGGTCCATGCTACTACGGCAACACAAATGACTGTTGATGGACCTTCAAGGAAAGATTATAGAGGAGGAAGAAGTGCACTATTGAATATTATTCCAGCATCTACTGGAGCAGCAAAAGCGGTAACAAAAGTAATTCCAGAACTTTTGGGAAAACTTACTGGGATGGCTTTTCGCGTACCAACAGCGGATGTCTCTGTAGTTGATTTAACCGTACGATTAGAAAAAGAAACGTCGTACGAAGAAATCAAGAAAGCTTTTAAGGAAGCTTCTGAAGGAGCTATGAAAGGTATTCTTGGGTATACTAACGAACCTGTAGTATCACAAGATTTTATAGGAGATGCGAGGACCAGTATTTTTGATGCTGGTGCTGGTATGGAGCTGAACTCAAGATTTTTTAAAGTGGTTTCATGGTACGATAATGAAGCTGGTTACTCCAACAAGTTGATTGACTTAGCAGAGCACGTAGCAAATCTTTAATTTATCTTTTTGCATAAGAATCCTGAAAGAGGTACTTTCCCTTTTTCAGGATTCAATATAAATACCAACCTATGATATTGATTGTGGATAGTGGGGCGACCAAATCTGACTGGATTGCCTTAAATGAAAAAGGAGAGCAACTATTTCTTACCCAAACTTTAGGTCTCAGTCCAGAAGTACTCACAAGAGAAGTGATCGAAGATCGTTTAGCAAACAATTTTGATATTTCTAAAAATAAGGATATTGTTAGTCAATTGTACTTCTATGGTGCTGGCTGTGGTACAGATAGGATGAAGAATTTTTTAAAAGACATTTTCAAGGACTTCTTCCCAAATGCCAAAGCTGAAGTTAGGGAGGATACTTACGCAGCGATCTATTCGACCACAAAAATAGGGCACCAAGGCATTGTATGTATTTTGGGTACTGGCTCCAATTGTAGCTATTATGATGGACATCAACTGTTTCAAAAGGTTACTTCTTTGGGGTATATTTTGATGGATGATGGCAGTGGAAATTTCTTCGGAAGAAAATTGCTGCGGGACTATTACTTCCATAAAATGCCACAAGATTTGGGAATTCGTTTTGCCAAACAATATGATCTTGACGCAGATGTCATAAAGGAAAATTTGTATAAGCAACCCAATCCGAATACGTATCTCGCCACTTTTGCACGTTTTATCATAGAAAACAAAGAGCACGCATATTGCCGTGGCGTAATAGATAAAGCTTTACAGCAATTTGTAAATAACTATATCATGCAATTTGAGCTAGCCACCAAAGTACCTATAAACTTTGTGGGCAGCATTGCACATTTCTTAAAGGACGAGTTAGCGACCGTATTGGAAAGAAATGATTTAATCTTGGGTGTAATACGCCAAAGACCGATTGAAGGGCTTGTCGAGTTTCATAAAGAAACTATTTAACGGCAATCATCGAAATTTCAACATTTACAAACGCAGGTAGATTGGCAACTTCCACTGTTTCTCTGGCGGGTGCGGTTTCAGCATCAAAATAGGAACCATACACTTCGTTTATTTCTGAAAACTGGTGCATATCTTTTATGAAAATCGAAGTCTTTATGACATTTTCAAAGGTCATATCGGCTTCAGAAAGAATGGCTTTTAGGTTTTCCATGGACTGTTTGGTCTCTTTTTTAATATCGCCTTCAATCAATGACCCGGTAGAAGGGTCTATAGGGATTTGTCCAGAAATGTAAAGGGTGTCTTTTATGAGAACAGCTTGATTGTAGGGACCTATAGGGGCAGGAGCATTAGGAGTTTTTATTATTTTTTTCATAAAGGCGGTAAAATTTAAATTTAAAGCTTCAAGATATTGAAAATTACCTTCTACTGGTAAAAGGTTGACTTCTATTTTCCCATTTAAGATCACTAAGGATGGAACTTTTTATTCCAATAAAGAAGTACCATCGTTCGAACTGCCCAAAAGGAGTCCAGTCAAAACTTAGCCTAAAACTATCCAAATCTCTGTTAAAAGTAAATCTGGTATCTGTAAACCCCTTGTTTTTTATATCATAACCAGAGTTGAAACCAACCTCCCATTTTGGGGAGAGTTGAACATTACCAGAAAACATTAAGGAATGGTTGGTAATCTCTTTTTGCCGATTACTGTTGCTGTAGGTGGCAACATAAGTAAAACGCACATCCCAAGGAATTTTGGTATTGTATAAAGGGTTATCTACTTCATCGGTTTCTGGGTTTCGATTATCAAAAAAGGTTTCACCATTTCGAACGCCATCTATTGCAAAAGGGTTTTCGCCGTAACCTGGCTCTTGGTCTTCTGGGCGATCTTCTTCTTTCTTGCCTCCTCCTTTTTTTAGCATCTCACTATTTAAGGTGAAGCCTGTATTGACTCTTGCAGACGTCAACCTAAATAGACCACCGCCATTATTAACGTTTAGTGTATTAATTCTTGTACCATTATTGTCAATGGCATACGGATCTAAGGTTGCAGAAAAGTTAATGGGAACGTTTTTAATGATTTCTGTTGCTCCGTTTAGGCTAACAGGACTTAATTTCAAGGAATCAGCCTCAAAATTATAACTGGTGGATAAATTAAGGTTGCTCAATATGCTTACCTTTTTGGGTTCTATGGCGGTCGAATCTTTATCACGGACCTTGGCCTCAAGTGTATTTTGTATTGAAAACGCCATAGAATTGCCTCTGGTTAGCGAAGGTCTTCCATAGATACTGGTTTCAAAAGGGGTATATTGTACTTCTTCACCGTCTCCATCCACATAGGTCTCGTAAAATTGTTCAAACGAAGGAGCATAACTATAACTAATGGAAGGCCGCATAACGTGCCGTATAGCTTGTATCTTTTTATCTTCACCACGGTTAAAAGTTCCATAAATGGTCGTTCCTATACTTGCCCCAAAATTGTATTGGTTGAACCTATCAAACCCAGAAATGGTGTCTGTAACTACTTCTTCTTGCCTAGCGTCAAATCTACGGTCAATAGTTTCTAAAGTCCAAATATCTTGGTAGTTTCCATTTAGGGTAACACTCATATATTTGGCAACCTTAAAATTGGTGGCTATTGGTATTCTATGTCTTGCCCCAATACGTGCATCATCGAACATAGCACCTGTAAAGAAGTTTTCTTCTGGCGTGGTAATGCTGTTTTGCGCATTTACATCATACTGAAAATTGATATTGTCAATGATTCCCTTTTTAACACCATCACGTTCTGCAAAAGGGAAAATACGCTCCATACTACCCTGGAATGTTGGGAGTTGCATGGTAACGGTTTCACTTCTCGTATTTAAGCCGTGTGTCAATGTTAGACTAGTATTGATAGAGGGGTACTCGGGAAACGTTTTGGAATAACTTATGGATGAATTAAGATTGTTGGTCTGAACCTGGGAACGGTTATTCTGATTAAGTGAATTTGTGAAAAATTGACTACTTGCAAGGTTGACCGATGCCGAAAAACGTGAGTTTGGGCTGGCTTTTGGGTCCTGCGTATGCCTTACCTGAATATTGTAAATGGTAGACCTGCTAAAATCATCAAAACCTTTTTGACTCTGTATAATGTTTTCAAAACTGAAATTAACATTGCCCCTGAATCGGTATCGTTTTGCATAGATGGATTGTGTTCTAAATCCATAACTCCCATTAGTATAAAAGTCACCGCTCAAACTTAAATCTACATAATCGCTTATAGGGAGGTAATATCCCCCATTTTGGAGAAAATATCCCCGTTGCGGATCATTACCAAAAGTAGGAAAGATCAATCCTGCGGTTCGTCCCGTTGTTAACGGGAAATAGGCAAATGGCAATGCAATTGGAGTAGGTACGTCTACTATGTAAAGATTACTGAAACCAGCAATGATTTTCTTTTTTGGTACAAATTTGGCCTTTCTGATTCTAATGTAATAATCTGGATCGACCGTATCCTTGGAAGTGGTCAATTTACCCTCACTTAAAAAATAAACAGAGTCGTTCTCTTTTTTCGTTACTTCGGCATATACTTTCATCGCATCGCTACCCAACTGGCCCAAACCTGCTTGCTGTTCCGTTCTAGAATTCCAGATAAGCGCTTTTTGGGAATCAAAATTAAAACGGATGGAATCTGGTCTTACTTCGTTCGTTCCCTGTTTAAAATAAGGCAACTGGGAATAGGTTCCCGTGGAATCCCTTATTCTTCCAGCATAAACCTCGTTCTTTATATAATCCATTACAATAATTCCAGCCTTTAGCTCTGTATCTTGATAATAGATTTCGGCTTCGTCGTACAGATAGATTTTATTATCCTTCTGACTCAATTTCACGTAATCCTTTGCCTTGTATTTAATTTTGTCGAGCAACAAAGGCTGTTTTTGTTGGGTACTATCCAATGCTGTGGAATCGCTTACAATCGAGTCATTTAAAATATTTGGTGGCAATAGTGGAGCTACGATACTATCCTGTATTGCTTTTATGGGCAGTGGTACAATTGGGTCCTCTTGTGCTGACAGATTTGCCATACTACAAAAGAGTGCAAATAGGAAAACTAGAAGATGTTTGTTTGATTGCAACGTGATAAATCCTATTTTTGTTCTAGTTTGGCTCAGTTTTTGGGCTCAAACTTACATATATTTTTTGTTCTGTTGATTGGGGATTACAATATTTTTAACCATTGCAGAACGCTATAATTACGCAGTTCTTATGAATAAAAGTCAGTTAGCTTTTTTTGCTTTTCTATTTACCTCGCTTTCTTTGACTTCATTTACCAAAAATGATACCGAAGTACAAACAAAGGATAAATTTGTTGTTGTCTTGGACGCTGGACATGGTGGGCATGACCCAGGTAACTTGGGAAACGGCTATCTAGAAAAGAATATTGCCCTTAATATTGTTTTAAGAACCGGTGAGGAATTGAAAAAAAATCCAGACGTTAAGGTTATCTACACAAGAGACGATGATACTTTTGTTTCGCTGGTAAAAAGAGGGCAAATTGCCAATGAGGCAAAAGCAGATCTATTTGTTTCCGTTCACTGTGATTCCCATTCTTCTGATGCCCATGGTGCTGGAACTTTTGTTTTGGGGCTTCACGCAAATCGACAAAACTTTGAAGTTGCCAAAAAGGAAAACTCAGTTATATATTTAGAGGATAATTACGAACAGCAATATGCCGATTACGATATAAATTCACCAGAATCGGTTATTGGATTGACCATTATGCAAGAGGAATTCCTGGATCAGAGTATTTTACTTGGGAAAGCACTTCAAGATATTTTTACCAAGCAATTAAAAAGAAAAGATAGAAAAGTAAAGCAAGCAGGATTTATTGTGCTTCATCAAACCTTCATGCCCAGTGTATTGGTAGAAACGGGTTTTTTGACCAATAAAAATGAAGGAAGCTATTTAAATTCCGAGAAAGGACAAAGTGAAATGGGGAAGGCCATAGCTCAAGCTGTCTTAACATATAAAGAAAATGTTGGTACAGGACTTTACATGCCTGATGAAGTTGGTAGTATTGAAGGTACCCCGGCCGACGTTGATGCTTCCACAGAAATAGAAAAACCAAAAGAGGAAACGGTAGAAGAAGAAGTTGCTCCCACCAATAGCTCAGAAACAAAAAAGCCTGAAATTACCGAAACAACTTCAAATTCGACTTCTTCCAATACTGCAGGTGTGGTTTTCAAAGTGCAACTAATGGCAAGCGCTAAGGATATCCCACTCACGGGAGCTAATTTTAATGAGTTGGATATGTTGTCCAAAGAACCTATTAAAAACTTGTACCGTTATATGTACGGTAACGCTAGTACTTATGGTGAAGCCAAGCGCTTGAAAGCGAAAGCAGATGCCAAAGGATACACTACCTCTTACATTGTTGCTTACAAAGATGGTGTAAGGGTTTCATTATCAGAGGCCATCAAATAGGAATGATCAACTGTGGTTACCTTCCCGAAAATATTCCTAATTTTGTTTAAATCATAAACTGAGTCTTTTGAAACTAACCAGGGAAATTAAAACTGGGATTATAGTGATCGCAGGAATACTCGCAGTAATTTTTGGATTAAGCTATCTAAAATCCTCATCGTTTTTTGAAGACACTAAGATTCTCTATGCAGTTTATGACAATGTCGGAGGACTGCAGCCAGGAACTCAAGTATCTATAAACGGATTTGCTGTCGGAAATATAACCGATATCCGTTTCAAGGATGGCTCCGGTAAATTACTCGTTACACTCTCTATTGGCAATGATTTTGAATTTTCCGCAAATAGCCGGGCGGAGTTATATGACACTGGTATCATTGGTGGAAAAGGAATTCAAATTAAACCTGTATTTGATGGTGCTCCTATAGTGAAGTCTGGGGATACTCTTGCAACAGAGACCAAACCAGGTCTTACTGAATTGGTACAACAAAAGTTGACACCCTTGCAGATGAAGGTCGAAGGAGCGGTTTCCCATGCAGATTCGCTTTTACTCAAATTTAATTATATACTTGATGAAAAGACCAGATTTGAATTGAAACAAAGTATAGCTGGACTCAATGAATTGGTCTCTAGTTTTAAAGGAAGTGCGGACAAGTTGAATACCTTGTTGGACAACAATACAGAGCAGTTGGACAATTCATTGAAAAATGTGGATAACATCACTACCAATTTTTCCAAACTTTCAGATTCTCTGGCAAATGCAGGTTTAGCGGAAACGGTTACCAATTTTCAAACTACCGTGGAAAGATTAAATAGCGTGCTCGGAAAAATTGAAAAAGGTGAAGGTTCTTTGGGAAAACTTACCCAAGACGAAAAATTATACGATAATCTTAATGCAGCCTCAAGAGAGTTAGACCTTTTGTTACAGGATTTCAGGTTAAATCCTAAAAGATATGTCAACGTATCTGTTTTTGGAAAGAAACAAAAGGAATACGAACTTCCCGAGGATGATCCTGCCGCACAAAATCAAAACTAAACTATGGAGTATTTGCCCAACATACTTTTTGCACTCGCCCTTATTTCGGGGATAGGTTTTTTTTCTAGAAATGTAAAAAGGCTCTCTAGAAACATTAAGCTGGGAAAAGCGGTTGAGGTAAACGATAATAAATCACAACGTTGGGCCAACATGGCAAAAATTGCTTTAGGTCAGACAAAAATGGTAGTTCGCCCAATAGCAGGACTCATGCACATCATCGTTTATGTTGGATTCATCATTATAAATATTGAGGTTT
>JBCCEC010000058.1:0-24653 GCA_039030475.1 Bacteroidota bacterium | reverse complement strand
GATGAAAAGAATATGGAGAAAAGTCAGAGATACGAAGCCTATGAAGCTACTTTTAGCGAATACGAAAAAATGATAGACGATATGTTGGGAGGTTTAAAACACCAATATAGGAAGAGATTGTCGTCTGCTATAGAAGAGGCTTATTATAAACTCGAAAATATTGAAACAGAATTTTTGGGTATCCAAGATTCTCCCACATGGCATGATGTTAGGATAAATCTCATAAAACTAGACGCTCGCCGACCAATGAAGGTGACCTATGTGGCACGTGAAGCTAAAAAGATTACCGAGAACGTTGCAGCAGGTAAGTTTTACTACATATTACATTTTGCAGAGTTTGGCTTGTACTTCCCAATTAAAGTTCAGGCCATTATCGATATTTTAAAGGAAAAAGAGGTAAAATTAAACCCTTATCTACTAGGGGAACGCTTTGCCATAGTTTGTGATGATCAGGACAGAACCCAGTATCACATAAATAATGTGATGGATTATATGAATTATGGTGAGGGTATAAGAGAAGTAAACATTGTCGATAATAGTCCATTAAAAATAATGAAACTTAGAAAAGAATCATATGGAAATTACCAGGAGCATGTTGGTAAATATGGTTGTGTCAGAACTAAAAAGGGGAGAAGCTGTTCACATCCAATGCCAACTTATATGTTTCTTGGAAAAAACAAGCCTCATATGGGGATTGATTTACTAGCATCAGATGGTACGGAAGTTTTTAGTTCTGTAGATGGAACAGCGTACTTATACCCAGGAGAAATATCAGGATATGGAAAGGTTGTTAGTATAAAAGGCAAACTGATGAATTTATCTACAAAAAAAGAGGAAGAAGTATTCGTTTTATATGCACATCTTAAAGAAGTAAAAGTAAAAGATGGTGATAATGTTGAGGTTGGGGATGTAATCGGGTTTTCGGGAAGAACAGGAAATGCCAATGGAATGCCTCAAACTGAGGAACATCTTCATTTAGAAATTTTAACTCAAAAGTGGCCAAGTTCATCCAGAGGATTCAGTATCAGAAAACCCCCTCTTAACTTTTTTGTAGTAATTAACCCATAAACTCTCTAAACATGAAAAAAATACCATTATTACTATTTGCTATAATTCTTTTTTCTTGTCAGAATACCGAAGGGCAAAGAAAGTATGACTCTTTACATGTAGATTATAAGAAAGATAATATCTACAAAAAGAAATCAAACGAAATATATAAAACCTATTATCTTTTAGAAAATGATACAGTTTTATTCAAACAGGAGAATTATTTATATGCAAATAATCCAAAAGAAGAAGTCAAGGAGTACTCAAGAAAATATTCGGAAAACGCAGTATTGCAGATATCCGATTCCATCTTTATGTATATATCCTACCGAAATGAGTTCTTCTTAATTGAAAACAGTGAAAATAGATATTCTTTTTTGGGTACTATAAACAATGAGTTAGATAGTTATCAAGTAGATGGAATCGATGCTGTTGATATATATACTACTTCAGAAATCAAAAAAATAGCAGATGAAAAATATATTATAATTTTTACTTCTGAAGGAAATTATAAGGTTGGTGTTTTCAAAATCACCAAAAAAGGCATTTTAAAAGAATTCCTTTCCAAAGGATGTCTTTTTTATGAAGATTGGTATGAGTGGGAGAGTTTTTACAAAATAAGAAACGGTAAAATATTTCTCAACTATTTAATAGATCCTAATAGAGATGAAATAGGTCAAGTTGAGCTGAAATATGAGAATGGGAAGTATAGTCTTGATTTAAATCAATGCGAATAGTTTTCACTGAAGGATTTCAAAAACTCTAATGCTAGTAGAGAAAATTTCTTAAAAGTATTCCAAATTCCATTTACAATTTTGGACAACAACTATATCTGGTAGCAAACTATTTCGATTTTTCATGGGTGAGAGTCTGTAAAAAACAATTTTAGACCTGATCCGTCAATTCAAAAGGGGCATTCGTAAATTCCGCAGATGATTTCTTCGCCGTAATCCTTTTATTACATCAATTATTTCAAAAACGGTTTGCTTCTTCCAAAACAAAATTGGTGTAGGAATGGAGTGGACAAGGAAAAACAGATAACCAGTGAAATACAGATTACGACTGAATACCGTTCAAAAAAGACTGCACAATCTACTCTTATATTTTAGTATAGTTTCCATTTATGCCAATACGCATTACAAAGAGGTACATACGGACAGCGTTAGTGTAAAAGACTCGGTCGTTTCCAAAAAATTGGCCATATCTGCGAAGACAGGTATACAACATCTTTGGAATGAATGGGAACAGGGTAAGGCAAAAAATAAATCAACCATATCTTCAAAGGAATCAAAGGTTTTCAGGAGCTTTACTGAGCTGGATAATCAACTCCCATCGTTTCATTATAATTTTTCGGACAATCTTGCAGAGTTTACGGAAGACTATGTTCGGCAACAGTTTCAGAACAGTGCAGATATTAATGAAATTTTGGCTGCCGCTCACGAAGTATTCGATATTGTAGAGAGGGAGCAACGGTTTATTAGTATCATAGAAGGAAATACCCCAATAGAACTTCCCGTTGGCATTAAGCAAAATTTATCGGCAGGATCTTTCATTACACTGGGCATCATCCGTATGGAATACCATAAGGATTACACCGAAGTTGACCTTTTTGCGAAATTGCGATTGGCCGAACTCAATGTGGATTTAATGTTCGGGGCCAATCAAGTACGGATATCACGTCAGGGAGGCATATACGAGGAAGCACAACTATCACTTTTGTCCAATGTGCCAGTAGGTTTGAGTGGCGGACAATGGTTAGTCACCTTTTTAGGCGGAATGCACAACCAAGGTAGGGCCGACGAATCCACTTATGTAACTATAGATTGTGAAGGAAAAATCAAGGAACTGGGAATAGCTGCAGATGTACGCATTGCAAAAACAGTGGCCATACCCTTAAACCCGAATGGTACACCCAAATATCCCAATAAAACAACACCGGGTACTAGTGAAAAGGTATTTAACAACGACAGTTATGTAGGAGCCAATTTTAGTATACAGACCACGGGCATAAATGATTTGCTCATAGAGCTCGATTTACCCTATTTTGAGTTAAGGGCCCTGCCAAAATGGGGTTTCAATGTAGCTAATGCAGTCTTGGATTTGAGTGACACGAAGAATGCAGCAAGTGTCCAATTTCCAGATTTCTACGCAACAAATCAACTATTGGTGCCTGGCAATGAAAATCTATGGCGAGGATTCCATGCCGACGAGGTTTCGATAACCCTGCCACCGGAATTCAAAAAAAGAAACTCGGAAGAACGTATTACCATCGGTGCACGGCAACTTTTTATTGACAATTTTGGGGTGTCCGGGGACTTTTATGCGACCAATGTAATGGGCTTGGATGAAGGGGATGCCAACAAATGGCAGTTTTCCTTGGATTCCATCGGTGTGGATTTAAAGGTCAACCGTTTTATAAAAGCGGGATTTAATGGTGAGATAGTACTCCCAATAAGTGACGAAGACACCTCGGGTGGTAGATTGGGTTACAGGGGATTGATTACCGCTGATCAATATTATTCGGTAACCGTTGATGTTGTTGAGGACGTTGATTTTAATATTTTCAGGTCCAAGGCCAAGCTCTTCAGGGAATCCTACATAAAACTTGAAGTCGAAAACGACCGCTTTTATCCAGAAGCGAACCTTACCGGAATCATGTCGTTCAATGGTGAGCAAAAAACCTCATTGAATCAAATTTCTAGTACGGATTTAGTCTCAGGCCAAGGGGTTCAATCTTTGGAATTTGATGGTTTGTCCTTTCAGGATTTTAAAATCCAGACCCGCGAACGACCTTATCTATCTATTGGGTATGCAGGCTATAAAGATACGATTCCTGTTTCCAAGTTGGCGAATTTTAAGCTTGGATTTTATGATGTTTCAATAAGAACAGAAACGGAAAATGAGGCTGTACTAAACTTTAACTGTTATATTAATCTAGATGAAACAGGGATAAAGGGAGATGTGGCACTTGGCGTTATTGGAGAGCTTCATGATGGAGACTACCTAAAATGGCGTTTCAAGGAAATAGGGGTGAGTTCCGTACAGGTTGATGTAAAACGCAAAGGCTTTGAATTTTTTGGAGAACTGGATTTCTTTAAGGACAATCTCATCTATGGCAAGGGCTTTTCAGGTGAATTGAGCCTCTATTCCGAGAGTATCGGTATTGAAGTTGAGGCAAAAGGAATATTCGGAAATACGGATGGTTATCGCTATTGGCTGGTGGACGCACATGGCAGACCCACCAAATCTGAAAACCCCAATTTTACTATTTACGATATTGGGGGAGGGGTGTACCACCACATGCGAAAGGCTGGTATCGATGAACGAGCAAATACCATGTCCGGAATCTACTATGCACCTGACAAAAGCGTATCCTTGGGCTTTAAGGCTTTAGCAGCCTTCGAAGTAAAGCGAGGCGCTGCTTTCACAGGATTGGTAGCACTGGAAATGAGTTTCAATTCGCAGGCCAATGGTGGGGGAATAAGCCGTCTTGGGTTTTATGGCGCTGCAGCATTGATCCAAGGAGGAGGAAAATCAAGAGATCCTTTTGGTAGTGTGGATGATATGCAACAGACTGTTTCTGATAGCGAACAAGCGTTGGGGAATTTCCATGAACTTTCGATCGATAAAGAGGGGATTAAGTTTTTTGCTGAGGAAGTTTTTCCTGAAATCTTAACGGGAGAGGAACTTTTTGCAGCCCAGGTTGCCATAGATTTTGACTTTACCAATCGCACGTATTGGGGCATGTGCGATGTGTTTTTAAATGCAGGGCCCATCAAAGGTTCCGGGGAGAAGAACCGTTTAGGGTATTTGGAATTTTATAACGCCCCGGATGACTGGTACATTTATGTAGGTACTCCCAGCAAGCGTTTCGGATTACAAGGAATTCCTATAGGACCGCTCACGGCCAGAATCGATATGTATTTTATGACAGGGACTATTCTTCCCGATCCGGCAAGACCCCCTCGTACTGTTATCGAGATTCTCAATCTAAGCGAGGATGACCTGTCGTTTAACAGAAACTTTAACCAAGAATTAGCCGAGGGAGCAGGGTATGCTTTTGGTGCTTCATTTGAGGTAGGAAAAGAAATTGATTGGGGCATTATCTATGCCAGTATTCGAGCGGGTGTCGGTTTTGATTTGATGATGCGCGACTTTGGCGATGCGCACTGTCTTGGAAAATCAGGACCATTGGGGATGGATGGATGGTATGCTACCGGGCAACTGTATGCATATCTACAAGGTGACATAGGTGCGCAGATAAAATTGTTCGGTATTCGAAAGCGTGTCCGTATTTTAAAAGCGGGACTGGCAGTGTTGGCGCAGGCCCAGTTGCCCAATCCCTGGTATATGAAAGGTTATGCAGGAGTGGATGTTAGGGTTTTGGGAGTAGTTCGCATACGCACCCGCCTTAAAGTTGTAATTGGAGAGGAATGCGAGATTGTCGGAAAAACAGGGCTTCAGGATATTGTGATGATTTCGGATATTTCCCCAAGGGACGGATTTGAAGATGTAGATGTTTTTGAAGCGATCCAAGTAGCTTTCAACGCCCCGGTCGGAAGCGTCATGCAAATTGAGGACGAAACGGGCAGACAGAGCTATCGAATAAATTTAAAGGAGTTTCTTGTGAAATCCGAAGGCAGTTCAATAGCAGGGGAAATCGAATTCAATGAAACCAATGACCTCGCGACTTTTAAGTCATTTGAAATATTGCCACCGGAACAGGAAATCCAAGTGACAGTAAAAGTATCTTTTGAAAGACGGTCAGGGGTTGGTTGGGTTTCCGTTACGGACAATGGAAAACCAGTTTATGAGGAAAAAGAAGTAAGGTTCATTACAGCAGATGCTCCCCGTAAAATCCCATATCATAACATCCAATACATGTATCCAGTGGTAGACCAACAGTACATGTTACCTCGGGAAAGCACTGCGGGTTACGTACAGCTCAATTCTGGACAGGCCTATTTGTTTGGTAAGGGTTATCAGGACGAGCTGTATTTCTTGGACGAAGCCGGTAATAAAATCAAGGCTAATTTTCAGTATGTGGCCTCTCAAAAAAGATTGGAGTTCTCAATTCCAAACCTGGAGAACGAAACAAGCTATACCTATGCCTTGATTACCTTAAATCCCAGTGATGTAGATGAAAATTTGGTCATGACTGCGACCCAGTTCAATGAAATAGCGGAAGATTTGGAAATATCTACAAATACCATTGTTGGCAGTGCCGAAAGTGGGGCGTTTATCTCCCGATTGGATTTTCCGTTTACCACAAGTCGTCATGATACATTTAAACAAAAGATGAGAGCAATGCGTATAAATAGCTCCATTACTTCTTCGGATAGGTACGTAGATTCAGATGCTATTGCCAACGTCGCAAGAATATCCTTGATTATGGAAGAATATGAACCTTTTAGTATCGTGGATCTTGCTGGAAGTGCTTTTACCCAAGATAAACCGCTTATTCAAATTAATGCCGTTTTGAACGATCAATACTATAAAAGGGATATTTATCCATTATTATATGAAGAGTATCCATTAGATGGAAATTTAAGAGTCAATAGAGATGAATCTGTTCTTGGGATTCCTCCCAAAAAATCAATTCAATTAGGTGCTGCCTACTTAAACTATTTAGCTATGGATTTTGATTACGGCTATACTAGCACACATTTTCCGTATAGTTGGCATCTTCCTAAGGCGTTTTATTCAGATTATAGTGACTTGAAATACAAAATAGCAAGTAGATACTACAGAAATGGAATTCGCAATGGGGCCGATAAATTTGATTACTTAGTTTGGGGACATTTTCCATTTATGAGAAAAGAAGACTATAGGGCTCGTTTCAGTTATGTATTACCGAACAAAAGTTCTGGTAACTCAGAAATCATCATTTACAATAATTCCCTTTAAGCGATGATTATAAAAAAGACATACAATATGTTGTTTTTTTTCCTCTTTGGGTTGTTGAGCTGGTCACAACAAGGCATCATCGATTCAGTACAAAATCCCAGACTTTTTGTCAAGGGATTTGCAAAAAAGAATGCCATTTACCTGCGTTGGGGCGTTAATGACAAATGGGCTTGGGAGTATGGAAACCAATACGGATATCTGGTAGAACGGACAACGATATTCAGGGATGGGTATCCCTTGGAAAAGTCGGAAAAAGTGATATTGACCGGAGGTCCTATAAAACCAAAACCATTGCCACAATGGGAATTTTTGATGCAAGACAATGATATGGCCGCCGTAGCAGCTCAGGCCATATATGGCGAAAGTTTTAGCGTAAACGATGAAAGCGAAAACCTCTTTATGAAAGTGGTCAACGAGAGTAGTGAACTGGAACAGCGCTTTGGTTTTTCCATGTTTGCTGTGGATCAAGATTTTACCGCTGCCCAATATGCAGGATTGGGTTATGTGGATGCAGACGTAAGACCAAACGAGCGCTATCTCTATAACGTTAAATTGGCCGTTCCCCAAGAGCTTATACAAATGGACGAAGCTGGAGTGCTCATGGATCTAACTGAACAGCCAGTTTTGCCAAAACCTTATGACTTTGCAGGATATTTTTACAATAACGCCTTTGTCTTGATTTGGGAATACGATGGACTTCTCGATTTTTATACGGCATATGATCTGGAAAAATCGGAAGATGGGAAAAACTTTCACAAAGTGAATGACGCGCCCATCACCAAATTGGCCATTACCAAATCGTCGGGAATCTCATATACGGACAGTATACCCGAATACAATAAAAAATACTGGTATCGTATTAGAGGGAAAAGTCTTTTTGATGAGATAAGCCCTCCTTCGGATACCATATCCGTTATCGCCTTTAAAGAATTATTGGCAGCACCCCGGTTTGGGTCGAATACCATTGTTTCAGAAAAGGAAGTGGTGCTGCATTGGGACTTTCCCAAGGACGAAACTTGGAAACTGACAGGTTTTGATGTGCTATATGCCAACAAGGCCATAGGTCCTTACAAGATTGTAGCTGAGCCGTTAGAAAAAGAAGAACGAGAATATTCTTATGCTGCACTCCAATGCATTAATTATTTTAAGGTACGGGCCAAAGGTATCGCCGGGGATTATCAGGATTCATCGCCCACTATGGTACAGCCTGTAGATTCAATACCTCCAGAAAAGCCTTTGGGACTAAGAGGAACGGTGGATACACTGGGCGTGGTGCAATTATCTTGGGAATCCAATACGGAACTGGACTTAAAAGGCTATACCGTTCTGAGAGCCAATCATAAAAACCAGGAATTCACCCGATTGACCAAAGAGGAGTTAAAGAAAGCCACCTTTCAAGATACCGTTAACGTAAAAACCTTTGCCAGCAAGATCTATTACAGAATCATAGCCACGGATCTTCGGTATAATGAATCCGTACCATCGGATACTTTGGTCTTGGAACGTCCAAGCCGAATACTTCCAACCAGTCCCGTTTTCAAGGCATATGAACTAATTGGGGATAGCATACTGCTACATTGGATACCAAGCTCCTCGGATAACCTTACCAAACAGGTGCTTTACAGAAAACGTCTCGATGCCAATAGGGAAACCTTATGGGAAAACATTTTTGAAACAGATGATGTTTCTAGGGATACCTTTAAAGATACCGATTTGGAACCAAATACAACCTATAGTTACACCATCACGACCACAAACCAAACCGGACTGGAAAGCCCCCCTTCTCCACCACTTTCCATAACTACCCTAAAACGACTGTTACGGCCCAAAGTAAAAGGATTGTTTGCCGAGGCTGACAGGGAGAATAAATACATTCAACTAAACTGGCGCTATAGTGAAGAGGATGTGCTTGAAATACAGTTATTTAGAAAGGAAGAAGAAGACGCTTTTTTTCGCTATGCAACACTATCTCCAAAGCTTAAAGCTTTTAAAGATGAAAAAGTAACTCCCAATACTAAATATGCCTATGGTATAAAGGCAATTTTCAGGGACGGAGATGTAAGTGAATGGAATGAAATAAACATTAGTTATTAATTGTTATGAGGTATATTCTTATTTTAATTCTTTATGCTGTAGGAATTCAACAACTTTTTTCCCAACAAAACGCTATTTACAGTTTAAAAATAGATTATAGTTACAAAAGAGTTATTGATTGCGAATCATGTGAAACTAACTCCAAAAACTACGGTTATGTAGGTTTGAATGACGGTAATGGGAGCCCGTTTATTCAATTGTATACAACTGAAGATATTTCGGTAGACTTAGCTTTTTGGGAAACATGGACATATGATAGCTTTGATGGATGGAATGGTGTAAATTACTGTTCGGGTGGATATAGTTCTTTGGATGAATTCTTAAACATGAACGTTAATTATTGTGAAGCAAGACGCAATGTTGAGACAGCAATGGTGACCCTTGGAAATAGCGTTGAATATGGTAATACAAATTCAGAAAACCTAGGTTCTTTAAATGCAGGGTCGTATGTTAAATCATGGTTACTTCCTTATGAACCAGAAGGTGATATCATTTCGGTTAGCTATTGTGAGACTATTTTTGAGCGTGAAGGTGTTCAGGTTGAAGATGGTTTTTGGGAATATTTGGTAGATGGTAACCAAGACTGGTTGCCTGTTAAAGATGAAAACTATAAACATTTATATCCGCTTAGTATTTCTGTAGAAGACTTGGATGCAATTTTACCTGTGGACTTGAAGAGTAACGGAAACATACAATTGAAGTTCACTATTTTTGGGAGTGGCTCGGGGTCATGGTCACTTTGGGATATGGAATACAATGATAATCCTCCACCTACTATAACACCTGGTTATAAAGAAAAAAACTTTCTTTACCCTGTTGAATTAAGTTCATGCAGTATAGAACTTGACCCTAATATTCAGGATAATCTCTTAACATCAGGTGTCAAATGTTCTGATGGTTCTGATGGTGGTGTGACTGCGATTTTTGAACGGGAACTTCAGAACGATGAAAGCTTGACCATAAACTTGACGAAAGACTTAAATGAAGATGGTGTTTTTGATGAGGATCCTTTTGCCGAGTTTGATGGATTAACTTCGTCAGATTTTGAAGGTACTTCCTATACGATTGAAAATCAACTTAAATCAGGGGACTATCAAATGGAGTGGGGACTAAGTAGTAATAACAATTTTGTTTGGTCTGAAGAACCTGTCGAGTTTTATATTCCAGAACCACAGCCAATCACTTTCAACCTAAACAAAATTGAACCTACCTGTTCGGGAATACCAGATGGGGAAATTACGGTCGCCAATCTTAATGGAGGTAACGGTGATTACGCCTTTGACTGGAAAAGAAATGGGGAATCTTTCGAGCTTCCCGAAGGGTCTACCAACACCCATTTGGTCCATCTTCCAGAAGGGATGTATTCCCTGTTGGTAACCGATATTTTGGGTTGTGAATCCGAAGTTGAGGAAATCGAGTTGGTAGCCGTGGCCGAAAGCCCACAATTGGACGCTTATTTAATTTTTCAACCGGGAGAACCCCCAAACTTTCTTCCTACGGGGAGCATTGTATTGGAACAACTATCCGGAGGGGACGGTAACTATACATACCATTGGACAAAGGATGGTGAGGATTTCTTGCCAAACGACCCCACTAATCTTCAAGACCTCGAATCAGGAGACTATACGCTTGTCATTACTGATGATGGCGGACAAGGCTGTCCTTCGGAAGATTATGGGTTCATTATCAATGAATTGCCACCCCTTGAGATTTCCATAGCCGAAAACGTATCGATAACCTGTGAAGGTGATATCGGTATTCTTGAGGCAAATCCTATTGGCGGAACCAACGGTGGATACGAGTACCTATGGTCTACAGGGGAGACCACAAAATCAATCGAAGTAGGACAAGGCAGTTATTCCGTTACGGTGACCGACAATGCCAATAGCATACAAGAAGCTTTTTACGAATTCGACTATATAAATCCATTGCTAAAGGTAGAGATAATCCAGAATAATAGTATCTGCAAAGGAGAGGATTTTGGGAGCATACAATTGAATATATCAGGGGGTACGGGTGGTCCTTATGAAATAAGTTGGTTGGACGACCCAGTAACCGATGCGTTTAGGGAAAACCTGTCCATTGGCGAATATGTATATTTTGTAACGGACGGTGAATGTCAGGTGACCAACGAAGACAGTCCCATAGTAATGACCGAACCTAATGTGGGAATAAAAGCCGTCGAAATTTCCAAAACCAACATCAGTATCAACGCCGCCGAAGATGGTACGCTTGCTATTGAAGTCCTAAACGGAATCTCACCTTTTACGTATAACTGGACCAAAGATGGTGAACCCTTTGGACTATCTCCCCAATCCACGAACACTGAACTGGTCGGTTTGGGCGAGGGGAGTTATCAGGTTGTGGTGATGGATGCCAACGGCTGTTCCGCCTCGCTGGAAGAACCTATCATTATCTTTGAGCCCGAACCATTGGAAATTGTGGAATTGGCCCCGGCACATATAAACTGCAAAGGAGATGCTTCCGGCTCCATTACTGCAAATGTTACGGGCATACCGCCATTTACCTATGTTTGGGAAAAACAGGGAGAGGTCAATTTCTCGGCGCCCAACGAACCCACGATTACGGGACTCGGTCCGGGTACATATATCTTGAGCCTTTCGGATAATTCCATTGTGCCCGAAGTGGTCGATTCCGTCGTTTTGACCGAACCTTCCGAAGTGCTTGGAGCGAATGTGGTACCATTTCCAACGGTATGCTTTATCGGCGAGGAAGGGACAATCGATATCACTGCTTTTGGTGGAACACCACCTTATATCTATTCCATTGATGGTGGGTTAAGTTTTCAGGGTGGTGATACATTTTCAAATCTTCAAGCAGATAACTACCAGATTGTAATAGTGGATGATAGCGGATGCGAACTCCTTATCGAAACAACGGTAGGGTTACCCGATCAAATAAGAGCGGAATTTGCTATGGCGAGTCAGGCTTTTGTCGATGAAAACATTATTGCTGTCGACCTTAGTCATCCGCTCCCGGACACAGTTGAGTGGTCCGTTCCAGAAGGTGTCATTGTAACACAACAGAACAATGATGAACTTGGTTTAACGTTTACCGAGCCCGGAGAATATGAAATAGGGATAACGGTTTATAAGAAAGAATGCTGGTCTACATTGACAAAAAGAATCCTTGTTTTGGAAAACAGTTTAAATGGCACGGTAGATGAAAGTGAAGTAACCCTGCGTGAGGGAATTGAACGTTTTGTTATATATCCGAATCCGACCACAGGTCAGTTTTACGCGGATATAGGCCTTACGGAAAATGGCAGTGTCAGCTTAAAGGTCTTTGGGTTCGCAAATAATAACCTTATACTTCAAGAATTGATGGGCGGTGGGGAAGACTACAACATACCTATGAACATCGAAGGCCTTCCTTCTGGGATTTATGTAGTAGTCCTTGAAACACCAATGGGCAATTCCTTGCGAAAGTTAATACTTAGGTAAAGTAAGGTCCGGAAAATATATCCTTGACTTTAGTGAAAACGATTTTAGTTTTTTTGCTTAACGTTAACGCTTAACGCTTAACGCTTTAAAAGTGAAATGTATCTAGCGTATGGCATACAGCCAAAAATTTGAAAAACCATAGCCTATAAAACCACAGTATATTACTTTTGCAAAATGAAATATACGCGTTTAACACAGCAGCAATTGGAAGAGCTGCAACCTGAATTCATCAACTTTTTAGCTACCCAGTCAATCACCGCGGAGGAATGGACAACTCTAAAGCAGGAAAAGCCGGAAGTTGCAGAAGATGAACTTGATGTATTCAGTGATTTAATTTGGGAAGGGGTGCTGAGCAAAGTGGAATATCTAGAGAATATTTCTGAATTGCACATGCACTTATTTTATTTGACCGATAAGGAAATGAAACTACTTTCCGTAAAAGTGATGAACCCCAACATAGATTTGCGTACCAAAGAAGGTTTTGGATGGTTCAAAAGAAACTTTCAATCCGATTTTGTGGAATACCTTACCGCTTCCAAAGCTTATTCCGATGATAAAAACTTAGATAAATTTAACCTTATCCAACAAGGAGCTACCATTACCAAAGGAGAATTGTACCAGTGGTTCGACCAGATTATTGATTAAGTAGTTCTGGCACTTCAAGCGCAGTCGAGAAGTTTCAAGTAAAATTCACCATACAACGTATATTTGCACGATAATTAAAACGCATGTCACAAAAACCTTCCATAGCCAAGGGAACTCGGGATTTTTCGCCTTCAGAAGTTGCCAAACGCAACTACATTATAGATGCCATTGCCAAGAATTTTGAGCGTTATGGTTTTCAGCCCATAGAGACCCCTTCTTTTGAAAATTCAGAAACCTTACTAGGTAAATATGGGGATGAAGGCGACCGATTGATTTTTAAGATTCTAAACTCTGGAGATTATATGTCCAAAGTAGATGATGCCACTTACAGTTCAAAAAAATCGTCCGCTCTAACCCCAAAGATTTCTGAAAAAGCATTGCGGTATGATTTAACCGTTCCATTTGCACGCTATGTGGTCATGCACCAGAATGAAATTGATTTTCCGTTTAAACGTTATCAGATTCAACCTGTTTGGAGAGCGGATAGACCGCAAAAAGGACGGTTTCGTGAGTTTTATCAGTGTGATGCAGATGTAATTGGTTCCAATTCTTTACTACAAGAGGTTGAATTGGTACAGTTGTACGATACTGTTTTTACCGATTTGAAACTTGCAGGTACCACGATCAAAATAAACAATAGAAAAGTATTATCGGGTATTGCAGAAGTAATCGGGGCAAAACACTTATTGATAGACTTTACCATTGCTCTGGATAAATTGGACAAAATAGGGGAGGAAGGCGTTAAAAAAGAAATGCTTGCCAAGGGTATTTCTGAAAACGCTATTGAAAAAGTTTCTCCATTGTTTGCTATGTCAGGTTCCAGTAAAGAACAATTGGAACAACTTAAAGTATTACTATCCGAATCGGAGATTGGAATGAACGGAGTTGCTGAACTGGAACAAATTGTGCAGCATATTGAGGACCTTGGTCTACAAACGGCCAAACTCCAGTTGGATGTTACCTTGGCCCGTGGGCTGAATTATTACACCGGTGCCATTTTTGAAGTTAGTGCTCCCGGGGGCGTCAAAATGGGTTCTATTGGCGGCGGCGGCCGTTACGATGACCTTACTGGTATTTTTGGCCTAAAGGATGTGAGTGGGGTAGGAATTTCTTTTGGATTGGATAGGATTTATTTGGTTCTGGAAGAGTTAAATCTTTTTCCTGATGAAGTAGCTGTGTCTTTGGATGTGCTTTGCTTGAATTTTGGCGAAGCTGAAGCAAAAGCGGCCTTGAAATTGATTTCCCAGCTTAGGAACAAAGGAGTCCGTGCCGATTTGTATCCTTCTTCCGCTAAAGTCCAGAAGCAATTTAAATATGCGGATCGCAGAAGTGTGCCCTTTGTTATTTTATTGGGCGATAAAGAACTTTCCGAAGGTAATTTTGTGGTAAAGAATATGTCCAGTGGTGAACAGAAAACCTACCAATTGCAACACCCTGAAGCTTTTGTCGGCGATTTAAATTCGTGATTCGATTTCATGGATTACTTTTTCGTAGCGTCCATTGCTATTGGGCACTAAATCTGGATTTTTTTCAAGCACCATCTCTTTAAACTGTTCCATGGAGAACCATTGCAACGCATCAACTTCAGATTCCTGCTTTTGAAGTTTTGTCCTAGCATCCAATCGACATAAATAGGTGTGGTTAAATTCACGGTCAAGAAAGGTTTCCGAATGCCTGTATTCCGTTTTGAAGACGGCAATTTTTTGCAATTCCAACCGGGAAATTGTAACACCTATTTCTTCGTGAACCTCTCGAGTGGCAGCGCTTTCAATGGATTCGCCAGCACCAACGTGACCTGCAACGGATATATCCCATTTTAAGGGAAAGTTTTTTTTGGAACTGCCCCTACGCTGTAATAATACCGATCCGTTAGTAGCGTAGCACCAAACATGGACTGTTGGATGGAACAAACCTTTCTGATGTGCTTCCGACTTTAAGCAAGATTGTCCTGTAAACTTTCCATTTTCGTCAAGAATGTCAACCAATTCATCCATAATTCACTTTGCCAAATCAAACTCAGTCAAGACTATAGAAAGAAATTAAAATATAAATGCCATTCCTTCAAACTTAGAATGGTATCTGTAATAGCGAGTAATAGTTTAATCAAAATAACTAAATGTCTCACCTTCTTTTATGGTCAGCAATGTTTCGTAAATCAACCGGATTACATTTTCCACATCATCTTTATGAACCATTTCTACCGTGGTGTGCATGTAACGTAATGGCAAAGAAATCAAGGCAGAAGCAACACCGCCATTGCTATAGGCAAAAGCATCCGTATCCGTGCCCGTGTAACGTGATGAAGCTAAACGTTGAAAAGGAATTTCTTTGGCTTCAGCGGTTTCAATGATACGTTCTCTTAATTTGTTTTGTACCGCAGGGGCATAGGAGATTACAGGACCAGACCCCATTCCAGTTTCCCCTTCCTTCTTCTTATCGATCATAGGGGTAGTGGTGTCATGGCAAACATCTGTTACAATGGCAATATTGGGCTTTATGGTCTGTGTGATCATTTCAGCACCGCGCAGCCCTATTTCTTCCTGTACGGAGTTGGTAATGTATAGTCCAAAGGGAAGTTTCTTTTTGTTTTCATGTAATAACCGCGCTACCTCTGCAATCATAAAACCGCCTGCTCTATTATCGATGGCACGACAAACAAATTTGTCTTTGTTCAATACTTGGAATTCATCTGGATAGGTAATAACACAACCTACGTGAACGCCCATTTTTTCAACCTCCTCCTTGTCCTTGGCACCTATGTCGATAAAAATATTGTCAAGCTTTGGTGGTTCCTCTTTCCCTCTATTTCGTGTATGGATAGCCGGCCAGCCAAAAACACCTTTTACAATACCATTTTTGGTATGGATATTAACCCATTTGGATGGTGCAATTTGATGGTCGCTCCCTCCATTGCGAATAACGTATAAAAGACCGTTATCGGTTACATAATTCACGTACCAAGAGATCTCATCGGAATGCCCCTCGATAACTACTTTAAATTTTGCGTCTGGGTTGATTACACCCACTGCTGTACCGTAAGTATCCGTAATAAAGTCATCTACGTAGGGCTTCAAATAGTCCATCCAAATTTTTTGCCCTTCCCATTCATAACCGGTAGGAGAGGCATTGTTTAGATACTTTTCGAAGAATTTTAAAGATTTGGATGTGATTATTTTTGAAGCGGCCATTTCTATAGTTTAGCCCACAAACATAACAATATTCACTTTTATTTAATAGCCAAATACTGTGTTTATCCTTAATTTTGGCAGGACTTTTGTAAAACAGTACGAATGTTTCGTTGTAGCTTTGTTATAATTTTTTCATTGATTTTTGCACTTGGCTTTTCGCAAGAAGTTGAAAAAGATTCAGTTACGGATTATTACATTAAGTTCGAAGGTGATTCTATCCTTCGTAGCTCTATCGAAATAGGTGAAGTTTATTTATTTGGTAAACTTGAATTTGCAGACAGAAAGGAGAAATTACGTTACTATATCCTCAGGAGAAAGACCTTAAAAGTATACCCTTATGCTAAATTGGCGGCTGAACGTTTGGTAGAATTGAACGATAGCTTGGGGAAAATCAAAAAGAAGCGCCATCGCAAAAAGTATACGAAGACGGTACAAAAGTATATTGAGGGTGAGTTTTCGGAGAAGCTGAAGAAACTAACCCGTACCGAAGGCCAGATATTGATTAAATTGATTTACCGCCAAACTGGTAAGACCGCTTTCAACCTAGTAAAGGAATTACGTAACGGTTGGCGTGCATTCTGGTACAATACAACGGCAAAAGCTTTTAAGATCAGTATAAAAGAAGAATTCCACCCAGACCGTATCCATGAAGATTACTTGATCGAAGATATTTTGCAACGTGCTTTTGCTTCGGAAAAACTGGAACGACAAGAATCCGTGCTGGATTATGATTACGCGCAATTGAACAATAAATGGAAGAAAAATCCCAAAAAGAAAAACTAACTTTTCGATTTCTTTCCAAAGATAGCATCCATAAAAATCTTAATGGAATAAAAGCCAAAACCAATGGCGACAATGGCCAATAACAGTCCAATGACAAGAACGGGTATATATGCGGGATGGTCTTGGTTCTTAAAAGCCTGGGATATTACAAAAGGCGCCAAAAACATAAATGCGACCGTGTAGCCAAGAAATTTAAGCCCTTTGATCAGAAGTTCCTTATCTGTTCTCATAAAGAACTAAAATAGGAATATTACCTTATATTTAGTAGGTATTTTACAAAAATTGAACATGGAGATTCTTGTACTGGCCGTAGTTATTCTGTTTATTATCATCGCTACTGTCAAGTTTAAAATGCACCCTGTTTTTTCGTTGACGATTGCTGCGGTATCTACAGGGTTTTTGCTTGGACTTTCCCCCAGGGATATTATGGATACATTGGGCGAAGGTTTTGGAAAAACACTGTCCAGCATTGGTCTTGTTATTGCCTTTGGAACAGTTATCGGTATTTATCTGGAGCGAACCGGGAGCACAAAGGTATTGGCAAATTATGTTTTAAAATTAGTAGGATTAAAAAGATCGCCTTTGGCCATAAACCTTGCCGGTTATATCATTTCAATTCCTGTTTTTTGTGATTCAGGATTTATTATCCTTTCATCTCTGAACAAGGCCATCAGCAAAAAAACGGGGATTCCCGTGCTGGTTTTTGCCATATCCCTTGCAACAGGATTGTATGCAGCACACGTATTTGTACCGCCAACACCAGGTCCTTTGGCCGCGGCCGCAATTTTGGAAGCTGATTTGGGGATGGTCTTAATTTTTGGACTGTTGGTTTCGATACCGGTATCATTGACGGGGTATTTCTGGGCACGGTTTATCGGAAAATCATTAAAGGAAGAAGTTACGGACAAAGCTGTTGCCGCCCATGATGCTGAGAAGGATTTTGGTGTTACGCCTTTTCAAGCATTTATGCCGCTCATTGTGCCTATTGCTCTTATAGCTTTGAAATCTATTGTAAGTTATCCCACGTATCCCTTGGGAAAGGAATTGATTTTTGATATTTTCAATTTTTTAGGCAATCCTATCATTGCACTTCTTGTGGGGGTTTTATTGGCTTTTTTGTTGGGCAGAAAAGTACCTGCAAAGCAAAAGGAAGGTTGGGTCGGGGAGGCTTTTAAACAGGCTGGACTCATTGTATTGATAACGGGTGCTGGTGGTGCTTTTGGTGCTGTTCTACGAACAATAGATATTGCTTCGGTGATTAATTTTGAATCCAGCTCTGGGATTGGTGGTCTTCTGATAGCGTTCATTATTGCGATGGTACTTAAAACCGCACAAGGTTCTTCTACGGTCGCTATTATAACCACTTCTGCGATTATAGCTCCTCTGTTGGAGACTTTTGGTCTGTTGGGCGCTACGGATAAGGCATTTGCGGTACTTGCGATAGGAGCAGGAGCCATGACCGTATCCCATATCAACGATAGTTATTTTTGGGTGGTTTCGCAGTTTTCGAACATTGACGTTAAGAATGCCTTGAAAGGACACACCTTAGGAACCCTTTTACAAGGCGTGGTAGGAATAACGTTGATTTTGTTGTTATACCAAGTTTTATAGTAGCAAAGAAACTAGTTAAAACTTAAAATTATAGGTCACCGCTGGAATAATCCCAAATATCGAAGTCCTTAGTGCTTCATTTCTGCCGCTGTCCTCATTTTCCCTGAAGTTGATGGATGCCGCATTCATACGATTGTAAGCATTGTAGATACTAAATACCCATTCCGATTGTACCTTTTTTCTTTTATTTCTTTTTGGGGTCAGTGTTGCCGAAAGGTCCAGTCTGTGATAGGCGGGTAAACGCTCTACGTTACGTTCTCCAAAAAACGGGATGGTAATCCCTTGAAACTCAAATTGGCCTAGAGGGTAATTTGTAGGTTGGCCCGTTTGGAATACAAAGTTTGCATTCAAGTTCCATTTCTCATTTACATCAAAACTACCAAACACCGAAATGTCATGAGTTTTGTCATAAGGCGTGTTGTACCATTTTCCTGAATTAATACCGGTTTCCAATGGTGATATTCCGTTCGTTTCTGTTGAAACTCTTGCAGGTGTCCTTTGCTCCGATTTTGAAAGTGTGTAGGCCAACCACCCCTTAAAACGTCCCTCGTTCTTTCTAAATAGGATTTCCAGCCCATAGGCTCGAGCTTCACCATTTAAAATCACTTGTTCAATAGCGTTATTTGCAATGAGGTCGGCACCATCGATATAGTCGATTCTGTTCTGGATTTCTTTATAAAAAACCTCGGTCTCCAGTGTGAACTCACCATCTTTTATATTCTGAAAATATCCCATGGCATACTGATCTAATAACTGCGGCTCGACAAATGGGCCGCTGGGCGTCCATACATCTAAAGGAGTAGGGGAGTTGGTATTGGAAAGTAGATGTAAATACTGCGCCAATCGCGTGTAGCTTGCCTTAACAGAACTTTTTCCATTAAAATTATAGGATAACGATACCCTTGGTTCAAGATTGGTGAACGTTTCTAGGCTATTGCCTCTGCTGGAACTTATAGTGTCTATAGGTGTTCCTTCTCTATATATACCAATGGAAGGATCAAAAATAACAGCGTTGTCATTTTCATAGACAAAGAATTCATCTTGGCCCAATCGGTTAAAATGACTCACTCTAAGCCCATAATTAAGACTCAATCTTTCGGTTACCTTGTGCTGCACATCAACATAAGCGGCAGCCTCATTGGCATACTTTTTTGTAAGTTGGTCCGCAACTATTCCTGAATCTTCTCTATTTGGTTTGATTTCACCGGGGTTAAATACATAGTAGATATTGTTCAATCCATAGTTCAACTGAAACTTATCATTGATATAATGTTTGAGGTCATACTTTAGATTGAAATTTTGAATTCCTGAATCCCATTCAAAACCTACAAAATCAAGTTCGAGGCCATAGAAATAATCGGAATAGATTACGGACAGATTCGAAAACAACTTATCCGAGAACAAGTGGTTCCATCTAAAGTTTCCTACCGCATTTCCATAAGTATTTACAAAGCTGTCGTTGATACTGAAGAGATCACGGCCAAAATAACCCGATAAAAATATATTGTTTCTATCGTTGATCTTATGGTTGATCTTGGTATTCAAGTCATAGAAATAGGCTTTGTTGTCAATATCAAAAAATGGTAAAAACAAATGTGCATATGAAGCTCTACCTCCTGCTAAAAAAGCAGTTCTATCTTTAATAATAGGACCTTCTACCAGCAACCTACTAGCTACTGCACCAATTCCACCGTTTACCTTAAACTCCTTGCTGTTCCCTTCCTTTTGAAATATTTCCAAAACAGACGAAAGCCTTCCGCCATACCTAGCGGGAATACCGCCTTTAAACAATTTTACATCTTTTATGGCGTCTGGGTTGAAAACAGAAAAGAAACCGAACAAGTGGGACGAATTGAATACAATGGCTTCATCCAGTAGAATAAGGTTTTGGTCTGCCGCACCGCCCCTTACATTAAACCCTGAAGATGCTTCACCTGCATTGGAAACACCTGGCAATAAGAGCAACGATTTAATCACATCTGCTTCTCCCAGTACAACAGGTATTTGTTTTATGGTCTGCACCGCCATCGTATTTACGCTCATTTGCGGTTTTATGATATCTAGGCGTTCTGGATTTTCCGAAACGATTACTTCATCCAGTTGTTCCGCCTCTTCATTGAGCTCAAAGTCCTTTTTTATATTCAAGGAGAGATTTATAGTCTCCCGAATCTCCTGAAATCCCAAATAACTAACAATAACTTCATACTCACCTTGTGGTAGTGTAATGGAGTAAAACCCGTACTCGTTGGTGGTAACACCTGTTTTTAGCTCTGGAAACGCTATGGTTACCCCTATTAGAGTCTCATTACTGCTAGCTTCAGTGATGGTGCCACTTAACGTGAATCTATTTTGAGCTTGTAGAGAGATAACACTAATTAACAAGGAAAGAAAAAGAAACAGTTGCCTTTTGGACATTTTACGTTTTTTCGATGTATTGAATGAAACAGGGCGATTAATGGAAAAAAAGATGTCTTTTTTCATTCAACAGTCAATAATTCAGTGTCAAATTCACTTAGGTTAAAATAGCCAAATGGGAAATTCTCTGGGGTAGTCGTATTCAGGATATTGCCCCTAACGGTGGCAGGAGGAGTCGCAAAGGGACCGCCGCCATTCTCACCGGATTGTACCAATGCCAAGTCAACGTAATCGGCAAAATTTTTATCAATTCCCAATAGTGTTATCGTGAGCAAATCCCCAGGTTCAACATCTTCATAGAAATATGAAAATGTGATGTTGCTGTCTTCAAAAAATTCGTCATCTACAACTAAAAAGTTATCGAATCCAAAAGAAAACAAATAGAAATTGCGTTCGTTGGGGGTATCGGTAAACGTTATGACCACTTCGGTCTCTTCTTCTTCATCGAATAAAAAACCGTCTCCTTGTACTACATCTTCAATAACCGGAGCAGGTATCAACCGTTGTGTTGCTGTGTATGTTTCTCCTTCGTAATTTACAACAAGGGTGTAGTCCCTATCAAACTCCAAATCAGGAAATCCACTTTGAAAAACACCTGGTTCATTTTCTACAAGAGGAAAAGATTGTCCGCTTTCTTCGTCTATAATGGTTACTGTTGCGTTCTCGGCAGGGGGTATTTCTTCTTGGAGAAAAGGTGCTGTGAGGGTTAATTTTACCTGTCCAATCGTCAACGGATCTCCATTGTTTTGGTTGTAACCTATTATGGCATCTACGACCAATCTCGGTTCAGCGGTAGGCAACTCTATATCGATTACTTCTTCACAACTTACCAGTAGGAGTAATGAAAGTAGGAGGTATATACTGTTTTTCAAAGTGTTAAAGTTGCTTTTTTGGTCTAAAATAGACAATCATACCATTAAATAGTATGGTTTAACAGTTTCTTAATCCTTAATTGTAAAAAATCAAGATATTGTCTCCAAAATAGTGTTGAACGTCTTACTTGGTCGCATTGCTTTTGAAGCAAGGTCTTGGTCAGGAAGGTAATACCCTCCAATATCAATTGAAACACCTTGGGCGGCCAACAGTTCTTCAGCTATTTTATCCTGTTTGGAATTAAGCGATTCATAAACGGCGGTAAATGTTGCTTTAAGCTCTTGGTCTTCATTTTGATTGGCCAGTTCTTCTGCCCAATATAATGCCAAATAAAAATGACTTCCCCGCGTATCCAGTTCATTCACTTTTCTTGAAGGCGATTTGTCGTTGTCCAAGAATTTCTCCGTTGCATTGTCCAAAGCTTCTGCCAATACCAAAGCTTTTTTATTCTGATTTTTTTCTCCGTAGTGCTCCAAAGAAACACCAAGGGCCAAAAATTCACCTAGGGAATCCCATCTTAGGTGTCCTTCTTCTAAAAACTGTTGTACATGTTTAGGTGCCGATCCGCCAGCACCGGTTTCAAACAAGCCACCACCGTTCATTAAAGGAACTATGGATAGCATTTTTGCACTGGTACCTACTTCAAGAATTGGGAAGAGATCCGTAAGGTAATCACGTAGCACATTTCCAGAGACTGAGATAGTGTCTTTTCCTTTCTTTATGCGTTCCAAGGTGAACTTAGTGGCTTCTGTAGGGGAGAGAATACGTAAATCCAACCCTTCGGTATCATGAAGCTTTAAATACTCAGTTACTTTATTAATCAGTTCAGCATCATGTGCTCTTTCTTCATCCAACCAAAATACAGCGGGTGTGTTGGTTGCCCGTGCTCTAGTAACAGCTAGTTTTACCCAGTCTTGGATCGGTGCATCTTTAACTTGGCACATTCTCCAGATATCACCTTGTTCAACGTTGTGCTGCAGTAAAACTTCATGGGTTGTTGCACTCACCACGCGAACTGTTCCAGAATTTGGAATCTCGAAAGTTTTATCATGAGATCCGTATTCTTCAGCTTTCTGGGCCATTAGTCCAACATTTGGAACGGTTCCCATAGTTGTGGGGTCAAAAGCGCCATGTTCTTTGCAAAAATCTATGGTAGCTTGGTAAATTCCTGCATAACTACTATCTGGAATTATGGCTTTAGTATCTTGAAGTCGTCCATCTTTGTCCCACATCTTCCCAGAGTTTCTAATCATTGCCGGCATAGATGCGTCGATAATAATGTCACTTGGTACGTGAAGATTGGTAATTCCTTTATCAGAATTTACCATAGCCAAATCGGGACCGTTTTCTATATTTTCAGCGATGGCGGCTTCAATTTCTTTGTGCTTTGCATCCGGTAACTTGTGCAATTTCTCAAGGAGACTTTCTAAACCATTATTGGCATTAACGCCTAAATCCTCTAACGCATCGCCATACTTTTCGAACAGGTTTGAGAAATAAGCTTTTAAGGCATGACCGAATATAATTGGGTCGGAAACTTTCATCATAGTAGCCTTAAAGTGTAGGGAAAGTAAAAGATCATCTTTTTTGGCTGCTGCTACTTCATTCGTTAAAAAATCGACCAATGCACGTTTGCTCATTACCGTAGCGTCGATTACCTCTCCTTCCTGAAGCGGGGTACTCTCTTTGAGTACCGTTGTTTCACCATTGGCATTCACCAGTTCGATACGAACATCGTCAGTATTCTTTAAGGTCAACGATCTTTCATTGTGTTTAAAATCTCCTTCTGACATTGTAGCCACATGGGTTTTGGATTGTGATGACCATTCACCCATGCTGTGTGGATTCTTTTTGGCGTAATTCTTAATTGCTTTTGGTGCTCTTCTATCAGAGTTTCCTTCACGCAATACAGGGTTTACGGCACTTCCTTTTATTTTATCATACCTAGACTTTACGATTTTTTCGTTTTCGGTATTTGGCTCGTCCGGATAGTTGGGAACATTGAACCCCTTTTGTTGAAGCTCTGCAATGGCCTCTTTTAATTGTGGAATAGAGGCACTTATATTTGGTAGTTTAATAATGTTCGCTTCTGGCGTCTTTGCCAAGTTGCCCAATTTGGCCAAATCATCGGAGATCTTTTGATCATCGTTCAAAAATTCAGGGAATACAGCTGCTATTCTACCTGCGAGCGAAATGTTTTTGGTTTCTATGTCTATGTCGGCAGTATTTGTAAATGCTTTTACTATAGGTAAAAAAGATAATGTTGCCAAGGCTGGCGCTTCGTCAGTTTTTGTGTAGAAAATTTTAGCCATTCAGGTGTTTTTATTTGAGCGGTGCAAATATACAATTTATGACTGTTGGAAGTGTAAGGGATTTAACTTAAAGTGTGAATTTGGTGGTGTTCAAACAACAAAAGCCATATCTATGTGTGAACATTGATATGGCTTTCTGAAAAGAGCTAAAAGATTTTTATTTGCTTTTCAACAAATTCGCAACCATTGATTGCATCCGTTGCTCTTTTAACGTTTATTCCGCAAAATATCTTTAATTATTAAATCAAACCATATTTTACGAAACTGGCCTGTTATTTTCTAAATTTTATCAAAACAGAAAATTGCTCTCCTGT
>JBCCEC010000057.1:0-26105 GCA_039030475.1 Bacteroidota bacterium | reverse complement strand
TCGGAAGTCGGAAGTCGGAAGTCGGAAGTCGGAAGTCGGAAGTCGGAAGTCGGAAGTCGGAAGTCGGAAGTCGGAAGTCGGAAGTCGGAAGTCGGAAGTCGGAAGTCGGAAGTCGGAAGTCGGAAGTCGGAAGTCGTTAAAAAAGAAAGGGAAAATACGATTTTAAACTCAGAATACCCTATATCCTTTCACCAAAACCATTACCTTATACCCATAGCCATATATCAAAAAACTTTTAACGGAGTTTTGAGAGGTACGTATTGTTTACTTTTTCCCTAACACCTAACACGCCTAAAGCGACCACGCCTTACCTTGCGTCAAGGTCTGTTCATCTTCACAGGCAATATACTCTCCTGGTATGGGCAAATAAGCTAATACCTCTTCTCCCACATATTCCGAAGTCTTATACGACCAAACGGTCATATCTCGTAAAGAAGTGGCAAAATTGAAAAGGGCAATCTCATCATCTATAACTGCACTGCCATTTTCTTTCATCACAGTGAGGTAATCTTTCACGGCTTTTTCATGTGCCTCTTCAATAGCGTCTGTTCTTTTCTTTAAATATTTGGCCAGAGTAGGTTCTAAGTCTTCTTCGTCCAGCTCGGCAAGTGTTTCTTTTTGTGCTGCTGTCAAAACGATGTCCATGAATTTATCCATACCGTTTTTTAGAAAGTTTTGATTCTCTTTCGGCAGTACTTCGTTCACAAATTTGTCTATAAAGACGTGCACATTCACCTCCGTAGCAGAAGGAGTGTCTGTTTTTGGTAATATCATGTCCACAAGGGTATGAAGAACAGTACCTTCATCTTTTGTAAAATAGTCTGGGGTCCAATCCAATACCTTTTTGGTACTACAGCTTTGTACAATTCCCAAAAGTGTGGGCGCGGCAATAGTATACCCAAAGGCAAGCCCCATGTTTTTTAAAGCAACTCTTCTTTCCATTAGATATTTCCTTTTTTAAGTTCTTGGGCTGCATGATTGGCAGCTCTGGCCGTGAAGGCCATATAGGTTAATGATGGATTTACGCAACTTGCAGAAGTCATAAAGGCACCATCGGTAACATAAACATTTTCAACCGCATGCAATTGGTTGTTCGCGTTCACAACAGAGGTTTTTGGGTTCTTGCCCATTCTGGCCGTACCCATTTCGTGAATGCCAAGCCCTAGAGCATAGGTTTCATCATAAGTCTCAATATCGCGAACCCCCGATTTTTCTAACATGGCCGCTGCTTGTTCCTGCATGTCTTTGCGCATATTGAGCTCGTTTTCTTTTATCTCAGCATCAAAAGTTACCGTAGGTAGACCCCATTGGTCTACTTTATCATAATCCAATGTCATTTTGTTCTCGTGATACGGTAAAATTTCACCAAACCCAAGCATGTTCATGTTCCAACCGCCTGGTTTGAGAACGGCATCTTTAAACGCTTTTCCATGAGAGAGTTCTGCGGCAGCTTCTTCATAATCGCCTCTTCCCGCACCGCCTTGATAGCCGTAACCTCTCGTAAAATCTTTCATGTTACTAGCGCCACCCAAATTGCGGAAACGTGGAATATAGATTCCGTTTGGTTTTCTTCCCTTATAGTATTTGTCATCAAAACCATCCATTTTACCTCTGGCCCCAGCTTTAAAATGATGGTCCATGATATTATGCCCCAGTTCTCCCGAATCGTTCCCCATACCATCTGGAAACCTGTCCGATTTGGATTGCATCAAAATTGAGGTTGAAGCAACAGCAGATGCACAAAGGAAAATCACTTTGGCCTTAAACTCATAGGTCTCTTTGGTAATTCTATCTATTACTTTTACTCCAGTTGCTTTTTTGGTATTTGGATCATAGATGATTTCATGGACAATGGAGTCCGGTCGCAACGTCATGTTGCCAGTTCTCTCTGCTGCCGGCAATGTTGAGGAATTACTACTAAAGTAAGCACCAAAAGGACAGCCTCTAATACACCTGTTCCTAAACTTACAGGAGCTACGGTTCAATCCTTCAAACTTTTTATTACTGTTGATATGGGCGACCCTACCAGCTGTGATTACACGTCCTTCAAAATTAGTAGCCACTTTTTCCCTAACATGCTGTTCCACACAATTAAGTTCCATCATGGGCTCAAACTGTCCGTCAGGTAATTGTGGCAACCCCAATAATTCCCCAGAAACACCAATGTAACTTTCGACTTTATCGTACCATGGTGCAATATCTTTATAGCGCACGGGCCAATCCACTGCGATGCCTTCTTTTTTGTTTGCTTCAAAATCAATTTCGCTCCAACGGTAACTATGGCGCCCCCAAAGTAGAGACCTTCCACCAACATGGTAGCCCCGTAGCCAATCAAATCGCTTTTCTTCGTTATAAGGATGGTCCAAATCATCTACAAACCAGAAATGGTGGGGTGCCTTTACGGTATATCCTGTTCTGTTCTGTTTTTCTTGCCTTTTAAGTTTCTCCCGTGGTAGTTCGCCATTATTGGGAAAATCCCAAGGATCTTTATTAGCGGTAGGATAGTCCGTTATATGATTCACCATTCGGCCACGTTCCAACACTAAGGTCTTCAATCCATTTTCGCAAAGTTCTTTTGCGGCCCAGCCACCACTAATGCCTGTTCCTACTACTATGGCATCATATGATTCCTGCTCATCGTTGTAATAAAATTTACTCATTTAACAGTATTGTTTATTTCCTAAATGTATTAATTATTAAATTAATTTTCTACATTTAATCCCTACGTTTATTGAGAATTCCCTACTATAACGTTGTAGTTTTTTGATTCTTTTTGACGTTTTACAATCAATTTTATGAAAAGAAGGTATTTTATCCAAAACGGTGCCCAAGCTGGGATTGCTTTTATGATATTAGGAAATTACGCATGCAAACAGAATAAAACAAAAAACAAAACTGCTCCAGAAGTGGCCGAAGGAACTCCCGAAGAAACCGAACAATTGTTTAAACTTTCCCTTGCGCAATGGTCAATTCATAGAATGATCAAGGATGAGGGAATGGATCCGTACCAATTTGCAGAAAAGGCGAAAGGTTGGGGATTCACGGGCTTGGAATATGTAAGTCAACTGTATGAAGAAGAATTGAAAGCTGCTAATTTTTCCAAAGAAGCAATGGATGGTTTTGTAGCAAAGTCAAAGGCAGAGAGTGAAAAGCATGGATTGGAAAATCTTATCATAATGATCGATCACGAAGGTGATTTATCCGCTGCCGATGAAAAGGAACGAAAAGCTGCGGTCGAAAGCCATTATAAATGGGTAGATGCCGCTGCAGCGCTTGGGTGCCATTCTGTTCGTGTCAATTTAATGGGAAGCAAAGTGGCAGAAGAGTGGACGCCTGCATCTGTTGATGGGCTAACGCAATTGGCGAACTATGCAAAAGATAAAAACATAAATGTTATTGTTGAGAACCATGGTGGATTTTCTTCGGATGGGCAAATGTTAGTCGAAGTGATGAAAAAGGTGAACCTTCCCAACTGTGGTACACTTCCAGATTTTGGTAACTTTTGTGTACAAAGGGAAGATGGTTCCTATTTTGAAACCGCTTGTATTGAAGAATATGATAGATACAAAGGAATAGAAGAATTGATGCCCTTTGCAAAAGCCGTAAGCGCAAAATCACATGACTTTGATGAACAGGGCAACGAAGTCCATACAGACTATGGCCGCATGATGAAAATTGTTAAAGATTCCGGTTACTCCGGTTATGTCGGAGTAGAGTACGAAGGAGATAGTTTGAGCGAAGAAGAAGGAATCATTGCTACCAAACGATTAGTTGCCAAAACCTTAAATCTATCTACATAAAACAATAGGTTTATGAAGGCATTCTTACACCAGCTCTTTGATTATAATTTTTATTGCAACAAAAAGCTTATCGAGCAATGTGCAGCCATGAAAAAAGTTCCCGAAAAGAGTTCTGAACTTTTTAACCACATTCTAAATGCACACCATACATGGAACAAAAGAATTGTAGGAAAACCAACAGATTTTGCCATTTCGCATATACATTCAATAGAGAACTGGGAAGATATCCATTATGAAAACCAGAGGTCTTCCTTTGAGATTATCACCAATACAGAAGATTTTAGCACACGTATAGATTATGAAAGTAGTGAGGGTAGAACTTTTGCCAATGAGTTAAAGGATATCCTCTTTCACATTGTAAATCACTCTACACATCATAGGGGGCAGATTTTGGCAGATTTTCGAGCAAATGGAATAGAACCAGAATCTTTGGACTACATATTTTACAAAAGATAAAAACCAACTAATAACCTATAATCATGAATTTCAAAATTAAGTTTCAACTATCCCTTATGATGTTCCTAGAGTTTTTTATTTGGGGCGGATGGTTTGTTACCATGGGGATATATTTGCCAAATACGCTACAAGCAAGCGGTGCGGATATTGCTGTAGCATACTCGACACAATCATGGGGAGCTATCATAGCACCTTTTATCATAGGTCTTATAGCAGATCGCTATTTTAATGCGGAACGAATTTTAGGAGTTTCCCATCTCATAGGTGCGGTCTTAATGTACCAATTGGCTAGCGCAACCGATTTTGGTTCGTTCTATCCCTATGTTCTGGGGTATATGATTATTTACATGCCTACGTTGGCACTTGTAAATTCTGTTTCGTTCAATCAGATGAAAGACCCTGCTAAGGAGTTTTCCTTTGTGCGGGTTTTCGGTACCATAGGTTGGATTGTTGCAGGACTGTCCATTAGTTTTTTTGGATGGGATAGCGAGGCAGGAGTTAAAGAAGGATTGCTGAAAAATACCTTTCTAATGGTTGCTGGCGCTTCAGCTTTGCTTGGAATTTTTAGCTTTACGCTCCCAAGGACACCTCCTAAGGTTGCCAAGAACGAAAAAATTTCCATTTCTGACATTCTAGGTTTGGAAGCACTTAAATTACTGAGGGATAAGAACTTTTTAATCTTCTTTATTGCTTCTGTATTGATTTGTATTCCCCTGGCATTTTACTACCAACATGCCGGACAGTTTTTAGGAGAGATAGGAGTAGCCAATCCTGCAGGTAAAATGACCATAGGACAGATTTCAGAAGTTTTATTTATGCTTTTGTTGCCTTTCTTTTTTAAAAAATACGGCTTCAAAAAAACCATTTTAGCAGGAATGCTGGCATGGACAGTAAGATATTTATTGTTTGCCTATGGAAATTCGGGTGAGTTGGCATTTATGTTATTGATCGGTATTGCGCTTCATGGAATATGTTATGATTTCTTCTTCGTATCTGGCCAAATCTATACGGATTCAAAGGCTGGAGCGCGCTATAAAAGTGCAGCTCAAGGACTAATAACCCTAGCCACATATGGAGTTGGAATGCTGATTGGTTTCTGGATAGCTGGAATGATAACAGACTCCTATTTAATTTCTGAAAATGTACACGAATGGAAGAATATTTGGACCTTCCCTGCTATTTTTGCAGCAGGAGTACTTATACTCTTTGTACTGTTGTTCAAAAACGAAAAAATAGAATATAAAGAATAAAGCTTTTATGCCAAAAAAAATAAAACTTGGAATTCTTGGTGGCGGTGGCGACTCCCTTATAGGGGTGCTTCACAGAGTAGCCGCACATATTAATGATAATTATGAAATTGTAGGCGCCGTATTTAATGCCGATTTTGAAGAAAGCTTGGATTTTGCCAAAGAAATCGATGTGCCCACAAATCGAATTTATCAGGATTTCGAAACCTTAGTGGAGGAGGAGTTAAAACTTCCCGAAGGAGAACGTATTCAAGTATGCTCAATATTGACTCCTAATTTTTTGCATTTTCCAATGGCGAAGAAATTGCTTGAAAACGGTTTTCATGTCATCTGTGAAAAACCGATGACCACTACATATGAAGAGGCCAAAATTTTACAAGATACCTTGACAAAAGCGGGAACTGTATTTGCAGTTACCCACACCTATACGGGTTATCCTATGGTACGCCAGATGCGTGAAATGATCAAGGAAGGAGCTCTAGGAAAAATACATAAAGTAGATGCGCAATACTATCAGGGATGGATAAATACCATCATCCATGATAAGGACAAACGTTCTTCCGTATGGCGTCTTGATCCAGAAAAAGCAGGAATAAGTTCTTGTATGGGGGATATTGGCGTGCATGCGTTCAATATGATCGAGTTTACCACAGGACTGAAGATCAAATCGCTTCTATGCGATTTTAATTACTTGTACAAAGACAATCAAATGGATGTGGACGGTACGGTATTGATACGGATGGATGAACACGTAAAAGGGGTCATCAGGGCAAGTCAAGTAGCCACCGGAGAGGAAAACGGGTTGGCGATTGCCATATATGGTGAAAAAGGAGCCTTTAGATGGGAACAGGAAAAACCTAATTTTCTCTATAAATTGAGCGATACGGAACCATTGCAAACGTATAAACCAGGACATGCTTATAATTCAGAGTTATCTCTCGCTGGCACCAAATTACCACCCGGCCACCCCGAAGGTATTTTTGATGCCATGGCCAATATTTATTTAGGTGTAGCTCGTGCCATTCGCGGTGAAAAATATAACGATGGTGAATTTCCGACAATGTTGGACGGTGTTCGAGGGTTAAACTTTATTGAAAGTACGGTAGTTTCCCATAAGCAGGGAAATGTTTGGATAAATCTGGATTAAGAACAATTACTCGATAATCGAGATTTAAAATACTCCGACGCTTGCGTCGAAATCAATGATAATTTTCCTTTTAATGCCTCGCGGACTTGCCCCGAGTTTACTTACTTTTTAAATACTTTTTCGAACTGCTCAAAAACTATGATCATACTTTCTCTCGGCGTTTTTTCAAATGCCGAAAGTTCTCTGGTGTAATAGTCCCAGTGCGTTTGTTTCCAGAATTCCAAGCTTTTGTCCCCTTCACCCTCTATGCGTGCATGGTCTGCATTTATGGCGAAATAAGGAACTAGTTTTACGGAAGTGGTCCTAATCACACATTTTGCATTTCCGGACCAGTCCGTCACTATAGCAAAATCACCGATTTTAGGTAATTCTTCTTTACGCAGTTGTAAGCCTAAAAGCAAATGGGAAGTAGCTCTTTTAATATCTTTTTGCACTAGGTTTGCACAAGTATTGGCATCTTTTTCATTATCACAAAAATGAATCACTTTTGGGGCATCCTCAGAGGCAAATTCCAAATGGGCGTCAAGAAAATCGCCCCATAGATTTCGGGCAGAAGCATTTTCCATAGTAGGTATTTAAGAAAATTTATATTGTTCTAAAGCTGTTGGGCGTCTCAATTATCAAATCAATTAGCTAAGGAAAAGCCAATGTAGCAAGCTGTATTTTTCATTCATTACTGTGCTATTTTAATTGTTAGCTTATCCCTATATTTATGTTTTAGACTTTAAAAATAAGAACATCCTTATTTTTTCTTAAATATAAGTGATAAATCCTAAAATGTTAAGGGTTTCTCAATTCTTAAAAATACATTTCAATGAAAACAATAAAAGGGCCTGCAGTATTTCTTGCACAATTTGTTGATTCCCAACCCCCGTTCAATTCTTTGGACGGTCTATGTAAATGGGCCTCGGGCTTAGGATATAAAGGCATACAAATACCAACTTGGGAATCGTTTTTGATAGACTTGGACAAAGCTGCGGAGAGCCAAGATTATTGTGATGAACTTAAAGGAAAAATCAATTCCTATGGCTTGGAGATTACCGAACTCTCTACCCATTTGCAAGGACAACTGGTTGCTGTAAACCCGGCATACGATATCATGTTCGATAATTTTGCGCCAGATGCTGTTAAAAATAACCCTAAAGCACGAACAGAATGGGCCGTAGAAACCGTAAAAAAAGCGGCTACTGCAAGTAGAAGACTAGGACTTAATGCGCATGCCACATTTTCGGGGGCCTTACTTTGGCATACTGCCCACCCTTGGCCCCAACGACCACCGGGTCTGGTTGAAATGGGTTTTGAGGAGTTGGCCAAACGTTGGATGCCCATTTTGAATCATTTTGATGCGGAAGGCGTAGACGTTTGCTATGAAATACATCCAGGAGAAGATTTGCACGATGGAGATACTTTTGAACGTTTTTTAGAAGCAACAGGAAATCATAAACGGGTAAATATTTTATATGACCCTAGCCATTTTGTACTGCAACAACTGGATTATATCTCGTACATAGACCACTACCACGAATTTATAAAATCATTCCATGTGAAGGATTCCGAGTTTAATCCCACAGGAAAGAAGGGCGCATTTGGAGGCTATAACGATTGGGGAGACCGGGCTGGAAGGTATCGTTCTTTGGGCGACGGACAGATTGACTTTAAGACCATTTTTTCCAAATTAACACAATACGGTTGTGATGTATGGGCAGTAATGGAGTGGGAATGCTGCATTAAAAGTCCGGAGCAGGGAGCCCGTGAAGGCGCTAAGTTTATTCAAGAACATATTATTGAGGCAACTACGAAAGCATTTGATGATTTTGCCGGTGCGGAGATTGATAAGGAAAAACTTAAAAGAATATTGGGGCTATGAAAAAACCAATTGTACTGTTAGCACTGGTGGCCGTTTTTGCTTGTAAGGAAAAACCGAAGGATACTCCCATCGAAGCGAAAGAAGAAATGGAAGCGCAAACTGGAAAAGATGATGAATGGATTGTTTTGTTTGATGGATCTTCTTTTGATGGCTGGCATTTTTATAAAGGAGAAGGAATTACAGCGCCTTGGAAATTGGAGAACGGAACCATGGTTTTTAACCCGCCCAAAGAAAGACCGGAAGGTGAAAGCTATAATATAGTTACAGATAAAGAATACACCAATTTTATGCTCACTTTGGAATGGAAAGTTGCTGAGGGCGGCAATAGCGGTATTTTTTGGGGAGTTTTTGAAGGGGATGACTATGGACAACCTTACCAAACCGGACCAGAAATACAAGTGTTGGATGATGAAAGACATCCTGATGCGAAAAATGGTACGACCCACCAAGCTGGCGCCTTGTACGATATGGTTGCACCTGCTAAGAAAGTAGTCAACCCAGCTGGTGAATGGAATAGGGTAGAACTGATGGTGAATCACGAAACGAATGAGGGCCATGTCCTGTTAAATGGTGAAAGAATAGTTGAGTTTCCTGTGCATGGCCCCGATTGGGATAAGATGGTGGCCGGTTCCAAATTTGCGGATTGGGACGGATTTGGCACATATAAAACGGGAAAAATAGGATTACAAGATCACGGTGACCGTGTAGCCTTCAGAAATATTAAAATCAAAGAATTATAAAATGTTCAAGCACTTAAAAACCCTTTTGGTCTTCCTATTGATTTCGACCATTTCTTTCGGTCAAGAAAAAGAACCGACCACACCTGAAGCTACTGAATTTTACGAACCGGTTCCCCCAAGGGTTGTTCCCGGAAAAGATGGTGCACCGCCAAGTGATGCCATTGTCCTTTTTAATGGAAAGAATTTTGACCATTGGGTAAGCAGTGTAGATAGCACGGCCGTAAAATGGCACTTAAATGAAGATGGTAGCACAACCGTTAAGGACAAAACCGGAGACATACAGACCAAAAAGAACTTTGGTAGCATACAGCTTCATCTGGAATGGAAATCACCTGCTGAGGTACAGCGAGAAGGACAAAATAGGGCCAATAGCGGTGTTTTTATACAGCAGCGTTACGAAGTACAGGTGTTGGACAACAACGACAACCCTACATATACCAACGGTCAAGTAGGGTCAATTTACAAACAAGGAGTTCCTTTGGCAATGGCTTCGGTGCCAACAGGGCAATGGAATACGTACGATATTGTCTTTCATGCTCCTGAGTTTAGTAGGGGCGGAAATATTGTTGAACCCGCAACGGTAACGGTATTGCACAATGGTGTTTTGGTACAAGATCATTTTGTAATAGAAGGTACGATCAAGTACATAGGGTGGCCTAAATATGAGGCTCACGGAAAAGCTCCATTAGTATTACAGGACCATAAGGACAATAGTAGGGTAAGCTACAGAAATATCTGGGTAAGGGAATTGGATTAGGTAGAAAAATAACCCTTTAAGCTTCCTATTATAAACCAAACGGTAGAATCCTATTTTGGTTACCTTTGTTAAAATTTAATCACCCCCGTATGATTCAATCCATGACAGGCTTTGGGAAGCATGTAGTGCAACTTCCTTCTAAAAAAATTACGGTTGAGCTTAAATCACTTAACAGTAAGAATCTGGATATTAATGCCAGAATAACCCAATCATACCGAGAAAAAGAATTAGAGCTTCGGAAAATGATTGCCAATATCTTGGTCAGGGGAAAAGTGGATTTTGGACTTTACATAGAAATTACTGGAGAAGAGACCACAGCGGAGGTGAACCAGGTCGTAGTAAAACAATACATGCAACAACTTGCCAACATATCCGATGGCGATGATTTGAAATTGATGGAAATGGCCCTGCGTATGCCAGATACCATGAAGACGGACAAGGGAGACATTGACGAGACAGAGTATGCGTCTATAAAAGATGCAATGGCACAAGCACTAACTAAAATCGTGGCTTTCCGTAATGAAGAAGGGAAAGTTTTGGAAAAAGATTTTATCGAACGTCTTAAAAATCTTAAAGTGCTTCTAGATGAGGTAAACACTATGGATCCAGAACGTTTGAATACGGTACGGGAACGTTTGGAGAAAGCAGTTGCAGACCTAAAAGTAGAACTGGATGCCAATCGATTTGAGCAAGAATTGATCTATTATCTGGAGAAATACGATATTACTGAAGAGAAAGTACGCTTGACGAATCATTTAAACTATTTTGAGAGTACACTGCAATCCAAAGACTCCAATGGAAAAAAACTTGGTTTTATTGCACAGGAAATCGGGAGGGAAATCAATACAATAGGTTCTAAGGCCAACTACGCACCAATGCAGCAACTGGTAGTACAAATGAAGGACGAGTTGGAGAAAATTAAAGAGCAAATGCTGAACGTATTATGAAAAAAGGTGGAAAACTCCTCATTTTTTCGGCACCTTCGGGTAGTGGAAAGACCACGATAGTCAAGTACTTATTAGAACAACCTGAACTTAATTTGGCGTTCTCCGTTTCGGCTACGTCGCGACCAAGAAGGGGTAAGGAGAAACATGGTATCAATTATTATTTCATGTCTATTTCCCAATTTAAGAATCACATTAAAAATGAAGATTTTTTAGAATGGGAAGAAGTGTACCGCGATAATTTTTATGGTACGTTAAAGAGCGAAGTAGAACGTCTTTGGGCAGAAGGAAAGAATGTGATTTTTGATATAGATGTGGTTGGCGGATTACGTATAAAAAAGAAGTTTCCAAAAGAGACCTTGGCAGTTTTTGTGAAACCGCCCAGTGTTGACGAGTTAAAGATCAGACTTAAAAAACGCAGTACGGAAAGTGATGATAAAATTAACATGCGTGTCGCAAAAGCATCCGTTGAACTTGCTACGGCACCACAGTTCGATAAAATTATCAAAAATTACGACTTGGATATTGCGTTAAAAGAATCCTACAAGTTGGTTGCTGATTTTGTAGGAGCGGAAATAACCACTTCAGACGACGATTAGGAAATGAAACAAGTAGGGCTCTACTTTGGTACTTTTAATCCCATACATGTTGGACATTTGGTCATTGCCAATCATATGGTCGAGTTTTCCGAAATGGATGAGGTTTGGTTCGTTATCACCCCGCAAAGTCCCTTTAAAACAAAACAATCCCTATTGGAAAACCACCATCGGTATCAAATGGTTTTTGAAGCGGTACAAGACTATCCAAAATTGAAACCGAGCAAAATAGAGTTTGACCTACCGCAGCCCAATTATACCATTACGACCTTGGTACATTTGGATGAAAAATATGGAGAAGAGTACAACTTTTCACTTATCATGGGCGAGGATAACTTAAAGAGCTTCCATAAATGGAAAAATTATGAAGCCATTTTAGAAAATTATTCAATTTATGTGTATCCCAGAGTATCGGAAGGAACCATGGAACATAGATTTAAGGGGCATCCAAAGATAACGGTCATAAAAGCTCCGATAATGGAAATTTCCTCTACGTTCATTCGAAAAGAACACAAAAACGGAAAAGACATCAGACCGTTACTTCCCGATGCGGTTTGGAGCTATATGGATGAAATGAATTTTTACAGGTAGTTTTACTCGATAATCTAGATTTATATGCTTTGATGCTTGCGTTGAAATCAATGGTAATTTTCCTTTTAATGTCTCGTGGGCTTGCCCCAAGGTTATTTACTTTTGAGCTGAACTTTTTAAAATATCCGTAGCCAAATACGTATTGTCCTGATTATAAAACCAAGCTCTTTTCTTGGGCATTTTTATTCCATTGATATCCTCTAATTCGTCCAAAAGAATATACTCCCCATCATTTTTTGTCTCATTATGATAGAACTGATAGACTTCCATAGCATAGGTTTTCGGGTCAAAATAGAAGTACCATACATCATCGCCAACACCTTCCTTATACGTTACCTTAAGGACCAAATAGTCTGTTCCCTTAAACTTTTTGCGCTGTACCTTATCATCAATAAGAGTTCCGGGGTCTTTTAATTTCATGGGAAGCCCATATAGATAAGTGTAATAGTTTTGCATCATTTTACCGCGCTCGCAGGTCAATCTATATTTTTTTCTAGCAGCATCTGTAATTTCTGAATAACCATTTAGGATTGTAGTGCATTTTTCACCATCAAAATCATATTGGTAAACTGTACTGTCTTTTTCTACTTTTAAATTGAATTGTTCCTTTGGGTTATTTATCGCTATGGTACTTAACCGTTCACTGGATTTGGGAGTTTGCATTGAAATCTTAAAAGTTGCTTCAAAGGTGTTCCACAGATTATTCGGATCATGGAATTCAATGGTTTTTTCCAATAATTCAGTGGCCGAAATGTTTTGGGCAACAGCGGTTTTGCCAATGAGCAGCATAAAAACGATAAAAAAATGACGCATAGGACTAAAGCTATGTTGGGTAAACTAGTTGTTTTGCTTTTCAATTCTGGCCGGTTCCACAGTGCTATCGTGCTCAGAATAATAAAGTTCCAATAATTTCATCGTGGATTTGACCAAGTCCTTACTTTCTGTTAGAAAAGAGAAATATAAGGTTGTGTTTTTTGGACTCGACTCTTCGGTACGTGTACGTGCTACCTGCTTTTCTATTTTTTCCGATATAATTTTAAACAGTTCATCCCTACGTATCAAAATCGATTGAATTTTTTCAAAAGTTCTGGTCTGGAAGATTTCTTGGGTACTGTTAAAAAGCTGTTCAAGTTCAACATCCAGTTCCTTCAGTTCCTTAATCTGGGTATATTTTAGCTTTTTATGATTGTTATGGACATGTTTGTAACCTAGTGTAGAAATATATTCCAGGGATTGTGAAAAATCCTGTAGATGCCCCAATAGACTGATATAAAAATTACTGGCTCCACCAACACTGGATTCGTCCAAATTTTTGATAAAATAGAAAATGTTGTTTTTTAGGTCGTCTATCTCACCAGACATTTTATTGACCCCCTTTCGGTTTTTTCTGAGTGTTTCAATATCATGTCGTGCCAATCCGTTGACACAATTGGTGTAGATTTTGTTGCTTCTCTTGATCATATTGCCAATATTATCGGCACTTTCTTCGATAACACCCTGTATAGAACTGCTCTCTGCCCTGCGCAGGCTATCCTCAGCTTTAATGACTTTGTTTTTTTTGTTGTGGGACATGTAATTGCGCAGTAAAATAGTGGCTGCGGCAAGCAACAATAGTATCAAACCAACAAACCCGCCAAGATAAAGGATGTAAGCTATAATCGAGGCCGCTACAAAGGCACTCAAAGCTGTAAAGAACCAACCGCCTATAACATTTAAGACCCCAGCAACTCTGTATACGGCACTTTCCGCTCCCCATGCCCTATCTGCCAAAGAGGTGCCCATAGTAACCATAAATGTTACGTAAGTAGTCGATAAAGGCAATTTCATGGATGTGGCAATGGATATAAGTACACTGGCTACCATAAGATTTACAGAGGCTCTTACCATATCGAATGCAGGCATCTCTTGAACCTTGCTTTTTGGAACATACGTGTATGGAACAGCAAAACGTTTGTCTACACTTTTTTGAATAGAGGGTGGAATTACTTTGGAAAGATTTTCAAATGCGGCAATGCTCAGTTTTACAACCTGTCTAGATAGGTAGTTGGGCTGAAAGCGCTCATCGCCTTCGTCTTGTCTTGCAAGGTCTACACTGGTCTTTACAACACTCTTGGCTTTTGAAGAAAACCAAAGTGTGATTACCATAATACCACCGGAGAGCAGCAAAAGCAATGTTGGTGTTTGCACAGCAGCGGACAACCCGTTCATGTTATAATCTGCCGGAGCAATACCGGAAGCACTCCAATCTTGGAAGGATTGCAAGGCTGCAATGGGTACACCTATAAAGTTTACAAGGTCGTTTCCTGCAAAGGCCATGGCCAATGCAAAAGTTCCAAAAGCAATGACAAGCTTGTAAACATTCCAGTTCAAAAATTTTGCAAAAACATAAGAAATCAGTGTCCACACGACAATATCGACCAATACAAAAAGTTGTGGTTGTGTCGCAATAAATTCAGAAAGAGCACCATTAAAAATAGCGGCACTTTTTAGACCCTTTACCAGTATAAAGTAAATAATTGCGGTAATGGCAAGACCTCCAAAAAGAGCTTCCACCCATTTGGACCTTGCTTTAAAGTTAAAGGAAATCCATAATCTTGAAAGAAACTGGACTATGGCACCAATAGTAAACGCTATAAAAACCGAGAGCAGTATTCCTATAATGATTTCTGTGGCCTTATCCGTATTAATGTAGGTTGCCAAATCGGAAAAGCCGCCATCCATCTTATTTATTTTGACCAAAGAGATTGCCACGGAGGCACCCAATAGTTCAAATACAATGGAAACGGTTGTTGACGTAGGCATACCCAAAGTGTTGAAAAAATCCAAGAGCAGAATGTCCGTAATCATGACCGCCATAAATATGATCATGATTTCCTCAAAGACAAATTCACCCGGATTAAAAATACCTTTTCGAGCAACTTCCATCATACCACTTGAGGATACAGCTCCAAAAGCGATACCTACACTTGCAACAATCATTATGGTCCTAAAGGAAATTGCTTTGGACCCTATTGCAGAATTTAAAAAGTTAACAGCATCATTACTGACACCAACCACTAAATCGGTTATTGCAAGAATTGCTAAGGCAATAACCATGAAAATGTAGATGTTCTCCCCCATATAAAAGAAATATGGCAAAAATGCTATTATAAATCCGCACCAAGGTTAATAAAATGTTACGAAATGTAATTGTAAAAGCGCCATTATTTTTAATGCTCAAAGAAGAAAATTTATCTTTTGGCATATCTTCGCCCAAAACTAAATAATTCTATGGATTGGGAACGGTTACTTTCTTTGAAGCGCTATGGGGATACTGGCAAAAGACTGCGAAAAGAACAGGAAGAGACGCGTTTAGGGTTTGAAGTTGATTACGACCGTATCATTTTTTCATCTGCATTTAGAAGTCTTCAGGATAAAACCCAGGTCATCCCACTTCCTATAAGCGTTGGTTCTAAAAAGGACTTTGTACACACGCGACTTACCCATAGTTTAGAAGTTTCGGTAGTGGGTAGGAGTTTGGGTCGTATTGCAGGGCAACGGATTTTATCAAAGAACCCGTATTTGAGTGAAATCCATGGATACCATTTTAATGATTTTGGGGCCATCGTTGCTGCGGCGGCACTTTCCCATGATATAGGAAACCCCCCTTTTGGGCATAGCGGTGAAAAAGCTATTGGAAATTATTTTAAGCAGGGAAACGGAAAGAATTATAAGGCTCTTCTTTCTGCTGAAGAGTACCAAGATATCATAGATTTTGAAGGAAATGCAAATGGATTTAAACTGTTGACCGAATCAAGAGATGGAGTTCCTGGAGGCCTTCGTTTAAGCTATGCCACTTTGGGGGCGTTTATGAAATATCCCAAAGCATCATTGCCAACAAAACCGTCCAAGCATATTGCCGATAAAAAATTCGGGTACTTTCAATCTGAAAAGGAGTTTTTTAAACAAGTTGTTGAAGAAATTGGTCTTAAGGCCAATCCCAATAATCCTAAAACGGGATTTTATAGGCATCCTTTGACCTATTTGGTGGAAGCTGCAGATGATATCTGTTATACCATTATTGATTTTGAGGATGGAATCAATCTTGGTCTTATTCCCGAAGAATTTGCACTGGAATATCTCATCAATCTGGTAAAGGGAAGCATCAATACCAAAAAGTACAATGCGATGAAACACTCGAGTGACCGACTTAGCTATTTAAGGGCACTAGCCATAAATACGTTGATTTTGGATGCAGTCGAGGTTTTTGAAAAGAATGAAAAGGAGATTTTAGAGGGTAGTTTTAGTTCATCCTTACTGGACAAGGGAATGTACAAAGCACAGGTAGATGATATCATAAAGCTAAGTGTTGAAAAAATCTACAGGTCAACAGAAGTCACTGATAAGGAGTTGGCCGGGTATAAAATCATTTCGGATATTCTTGATATTTATACGAATGCGCTGATTAATAGGAAAGAAGGAAACCACACCAATTATGATATGCTATTGATACGGAGTTTGCCTGAAACGTATAGAAATACGGATACCTCTATTTACAGCATTTTATTGAATACCTGCTGTTTTGTTGCTAGCTTGTCGGATAGTGCAGCAGTACATATCCATGAAAAACTGATGGGGAAACAGATTTAGAAGGCATAGGTCAACCCTACACCCAATAATTGTTTAAACTGTATTCGCGGAGTGCCGGGGTCCGTAACAGTTCCATCGTTGGCAACCACTTCATCGAACTTAATATCATCATCATAAATAACATGGGTGCCTATGTTGGCATTGATGTATTTGTTCACTTTTAGATTAAAGTTCATTTCCCAATCAATATCAACATTTCCAAAGCTTAAAAGGTAATCTGTATAGAGACTGATTCTATGGTTCATGAGCACGTTTTTGAGAATCTCTGTTTCCCATGAGTTGTTGATAAGAAATCCAATTTCCATAAAGATATTTTCTCCTGGCTCTACTCCAAATGCCCCTTGTTGGGATAAATTTTCATCTAAGACAAATGTTGCTTTTTGGGTTAATGGGGATATGTACAGGTTGAACTTTCCATCTTCAGGAATATACGATTTACCAGCACCTAGGAATAAGTATCCAGGGGACATAAACCTAGAGATTGGAGTATCTCTATTTGGATATGAAAAACCATTGGAAAACTGAGTGTTGAACGTTGCTTTGACAGAATAATACCAATTGGTAATGGTGTCTTTCCTAAAACTTATTGCAGATGCGAGGCGAATTTGATCATCGGTTTTTCTTAGTTTCCTTCCTTCCTGTGCATTGACACCATATCTAAGTTGGGCCTCATTGTCCCAGTTAAGATACCTAAATTTATAGTTTCTCTGAAAGCGCGCACTACCTAATGCAGATACAGAGTTTTCTCCACCCGCGTTCCAGTTTACAAAAGCAACTTCGTTAACATTAAGCCCAAATTCATTCACCTTAGTCCAGAAAGATGTTGGCTTAAATTGCTTATACCTTTTGCGAACAGGTTTCACCCGGTTTAGAACAGTTCTTGGGTCTGTAAGTTTTGCACTCCTAGGAACATATTTTAGTTTGATGTCTTTTATGCGCTGCACTTGAAATGCTGGTGCTACACTATCCTTTTCAAACACTTGTAAAGGATTTACCTGAGAATAAACTGAGGAAAAAGCAAAAAGAAAAATAGCGAAAAAGCTAATTAGTCGCATGATGAGGTTGATTTAATATAAGTGTATAGTGCATCAAAATCCGTACCAGCCATTTGCTGGGTTTCGGGTATAGTTCCATGTTCGATAAATTTATCTGGAACACCAAAGATTTTAATGGGAGTTGAACTATTTTCTTCGTTGGCAAATTCTAAAATAGCAGAACCAAAACCGCCTGTCATGCAGCCATCTTCAACTGTAATAATGTGGTCGTACTGTGTAAAAATGGCCCTGAGCATTCTTTTATCCAGGGGTTTTACAAAACGCATATCATAATGTCCCAAGGATTCTGGTTGTTTCAGTTCTTCCAAAATGTTGGCAACCTGATTGCCAGGATGCCCTAAGGTGAGAATAGCGGTCTTTGTGCCTTTTTTTAGACAACGTGCGGTACCAATTTCGATAGGTTCCAGTTTGGTTTTCCAATTGAGGTTTGCACCGCGTCCCCTTGGATACCTTATGGCTATTGGAAAATCTAAACTTTTTTGAGAGGTGTACATGATATTGCGGAGTTCCATCTCGTTCATAGGTGCAAAAACAATTAGATTAGGAATGCACCTTAGATAAGCAATATCGAAAACGCCGTGATGTGTTGGACCGTCTTGGCCTACAAGGCCAGCTCTATCCAAGCAAAATATTACAGGAAGTTTTTGCAACGCAACGTCATGTATTACTTGGTCATAAGCCCGTTGCAGAAAAGTGGAATAAATAGTACAAAATGGAATAAGGCCTTGAGAGGCCATTCCTGCTGCAAGGGTTACAGCATGTTGTTCTGCAATACCAACATCAAAAGCTCTTTCTGGCATTTCTTCCATCATAAATTTTAGAGAGCTTCCAGTGGGCATGGCAGGGGTAATACCCACAATTTTTTTGTTTTGCCTTGCCAATTCGAGTAAGGTAAGGCCAAAAACATCTTGGTATTTGGGAGGCTGTTCTGCGCTAGCTTTTTTTATTTGTTCGCCAGTAGCTTTATCAAATTTCCCAGGAGCATGATAGACTACTTGGTTTTCTTCGGCCTTCTTTAGTCCTTTCCCTTTTGTAGTAATGATGTGGAGTAATTTAGGACCTTCTACAGACTTGAGCCTTTGTAATTCCGATACGAGCTTATGGATATCATGTCCATCAATAGGACCCGAATAATTTAAGTTAAGACACTCAAAAATATTTTCATCTTTTGCGGTTCCCAATTTTACATTGGTAAGGTACTTTTTTAATGCGCCAACACTTGGGTCAATACCAATAGCATTATCATTGAGTACAATGAGGCAATTCACATCGGTAACACCAAGGTGGTTTAAACCTTCAAAAGCCATTCCGCTGGCTATGGAAGCATCACCAACAACAGCGATGTGTTGTTTTAAATTCTCTTCGGTTATCTTCGAAGCCATGGCCATACCCAGAATGGCAGAAATAGCGGTTGAACTGTGTCCCGTACCAAAATCATCAAATTTACTTTCACTACGTTTTGGAAAACCGCTTATGCCTCCTAGTTGTCTGTTCGTGTGGAAATGCTCTTTTCTGCCAGTTAATATTTTATGGCCGTAGGCTTGGTGTCCAACGTCCCATATCAGTTTGTCATTCGGAGTATCAAAAACATAGTGCAGTGCAATGGTAAGTTCTACAACCCCCAAACTTGCTCCTAAATGGCCTTCTTTGGTAGAAATAATATCAATAATAAACTCCCTCAGTTCTAAGGCAAGTTGAGGCAACTCATCGAGCGATAGTTTTTTGAGGTCTTTTGGAGTATTGATATGTGTTAAAAGCTTTTTCAAGGAAACCAAAAGGCAAAAGTACCTATTAATCAGCAAAAATAATTTTATGCTTAGCTTAGCCTTGTTATAAAATTTCAGAAAAATAGTGGAGAACCCGTTTGACGATAATTACTTCATGAGAAAGGCCTTACAGGAGGCCGAGATTGCTTTTGAAAATGGTGAAGTGCCGGTAGGCGCCGTGGTGGTTATAGATAATAGGATCATTGGTAGGGCGCATAATCTTACAGAACGATTAAAAGATGTAACGGCACATGCAGAGATGCAAGCGATAACCGCTGCTTCCAACTTTTTGGGCGGTAAATATCTACATGGATGTACACTATATGTCACCCTTGAACCCTGTCAAATGTGTGCTGGCGCGTTGTATTGGAGCCAAATTTCTAAAATTGTATATGGAGCTGCTGATTTGGAAAGGGGCTTTAATGTAATGGGAACGAACATACATCCCAAAACTGAGGTTGTCAGCGGTATTATGGAAAACGAAGCTTCACAACTTTTGAAACGTTTTTTTGTACAGAAAAGAAACTTAAACTAAAAACCCTGATGCATACATCAGGGTCGTAATCAAATCAAGAATACAATATTATTACCCGATTACCTGCACTTGTGCGGCAACCGTTCCTTTTCTCCCTTCTTCTTCTTGGTATTCTACTTTGTCGCCCTCGTTCAATTCCACTCCGTTCAATGCCGTAACATGAACAAAAATGTCCTTTCCTGTGTCGTCGTTGGTAATGAACCCAAAACCTTTGGACCCATTAAAAAATTTTACTGTACCAGTCATGAAATTAAATAAATTGTTAAAATACTAAAGTAGGGTATTTTGAATCTATGAAAGTAAATTAAGCTTTAAATCTTAAGAAAATTATTGATTTTCAGGATTTTCCTGGTCTTTACCTTGCATTTTTTTAATGTTTTCGTTGGTTAGCATATAATCTTTCATACTTTTCCCCTTACTTTCTTTAATTAAAAAAAGTGGCATGGCAACTAAGAAAAGTCCTATTGTGCCAAAGCCGATAAATTTATTGGCGTCAGGAGAATTCTCTTCTTTAATGCTGAAACCATAGCCAATTGAAGAAAATGATGCCAATACAATGATGACTATAAGATGTTTTATCTTGAACTTCATTTCGTAAAATTGATAAGTTTTCTGCGATATGCGGTCAATAGCTTTGATTTAGAAATGAAACCTACATATTTACCCTCTTTTATTACTGGCAAATTCCATGCCCCACTGTCTTGAAATTTTTGCATTACTTGTTTCATGTTATCTGCTTCGTAGAAAATTTGCTCGGGTGGTGCGTGCATTAAATTCTTTACATATACAGAAGTATAAAGTTCCGTATCGAACATAAATTCTCGAATATCATCCAAAACAATGATACCCATTAATTTTTCTTCCGCATCGAGCACGGGAAAAATATTCCTGTTGGATTTGGATACCGATTCATGGAGCATTTGTCCTAGCGACATTTCTGGTCGAACAGACTTAAAGTTTTTCTCGATAACGTTTTCCATTTCTAGCATACCCAGCACCATTTGATCTTTGTCATGGGTCAAAATCGCTCCAATTTTCGCCAATTCCTTGGTGTAAATGGTATAGTCCAACGCATTTTTAGTAATTAAATAGGAGATGGATGCCGTAATCATCAACGGTACAAAAAGTTGGTATCCACCAGTAATTTCAGCTATTAGGAAAATTGCTGTTAACGGCGCATGGATAACCCCTGCTATCAATCCCGCCATACCGATAAGGGTAAAATTACTTTCAGAGACTTCAAAACCCAGTCCCATGTTATTGATGACTTTTGCGACGGCATTGCCAAGGGCACTTCCCATGACCATTGTAGGGATAAAAATTCCTCCTGCACCACCAGCGGCAAAAGTGGTCGTCATGGCTATGGCCTTAAAAATGGTAATCCCGAACAATAAGGCGATAACGACCCAAATATTATCCATGTATGCATCTAAAGGGGTTTTTCCCAAAGCCTTTACATGATTACCGTCCAACAAGTTATTAATAAATCCAAAACCCTCACCATATAATGGCGGTACTGCGTAAAGCATGATTCCGATGGCAATACCTCCTACCAAAAGCTTATATTTTGGACTTTTAAAGCGTTTAAAGATATCGAAGATGCCAAAGTACATCTTGGTAAAATATATAGAAGAAAAAGCTGTCCCAACACCCAAAAGAACATAAAAGAAGGTATCTTCTAATTGAAAGCCTTCGGATAGCGAGAAACTAAAAAGCACTTCGTTCCCCAAAAAGAAATAGGAGGTAAGCACCCCAGAAATCGATGCTAAAAGTAAAGGAAGCATAGATAGCATGGTCAAATCCATGGTAAATACTTCTACAGCAAAAATAATTGCCGCAATAGGGGATTGAAAAATAGAAGAGATGGCACCTGCAGATGCACATGCTACAAGTAATGAACGTGTTTTAGTGTCTATGTGAAAGAGTCTGCTAAGATTTGAACTTATGGCAGAACCTGATTTCACCGCAGGTCCCAATAAACCTACAGACCCCCCAAAACCAACGGTCAAAGGAGCTGTTATTAAGGGGGCGTAAATATTTTTTACTTTTAATAGTCCCCCTTTTTTAGATAGTGCAAAAATGATTGAGGAGACCGCGTGCTGTATTGGTTTTTTGTTTACAAACTTTACATAGAGAAAGACCAATGTCAAGCCAATGGTAGGGAGGATAAAGTATAGTTGGTTTTCGGAAAAAACAATGCCTTTTTCCAAAAGTGCTTCGATAAAGTAGGTGGTGTTTTTAAGAGTTACGGCGACCAACCCTGCCAAGAAACCTACCACCAGGCTCATAATATGCACGAAGGTTTTGTTAGAGATGTGCTTATACCTCCATTTTAAAAATCGTGTAAGAAGCTTTTTGGTGTTGGGCATGGGGTTAAGGTTGAAATAAAATTACTGATTTAGTTCCCAATACTAGTCCCTAACCCTTCTAAATCTTCCCAGTAAATTTCCCGCAGGGCTTCTACATAAGGTCTATTGTTGTAAAATCCTTTTTTAAAATCCACTTTCGCTTCTTCTAAAAATTTCTTTGCTTTTTTGTGTTGTTTTCTTTCAAGGAAAATTTTTGCCATATAGTATTTAGCGTCTGCTGAGACTTTGAAATATTGGAGAATCTTTTCAAAGTTTTCCATCGCCTTATCAGTATTTCCAGATTCATAATGTGCTATGCCGCGGTAAAGAAATGCTTCCAATTCTACCCAATCCTCACCAGAATCATTGGTTTCTTTTACGATGTGCTTGTCCCAATAAGCTATGGAATTCTCATAATCCTTCAGTCCTAAATAGGCGATACCTCTCCAAAAATCTACACTATGACCTTGCGGATAATCAATATGAGGGGTTAACGTATCCGAAGCATTAAAATCGGCAATGGCCTTTTCATAATCCCGATAAAACCATAGGTAGAGATACCCTCGCCAAGGTTGCCAAGTTTTGGCATCGTAATAAACAGCTCGATCCATAATTGGCCTCCATTTATGTGGCATGCCTCTTTTTAAATAAGCAACTGAGAGCTCGCGAATAGCTTCTGCATAAGTGGTATCAATCTTTATAGCTTCTTCTATCCTGGTCATGCTTTTTGGTGAACCTTGGGGAAGATGTGAACCATTTTTAAAAACCTCCTCTGCAAGTGCTCTTCTTTGTGATGCATCTAGTTCAGGTTCTTTTTCATGGCACGCCAAAGAGAGTACGACTAGATAAAGGCTAAGGCAGTATTTCAATAATTTCACCATTTTCAATACGATAGGATAAGTACATATAGGAATCATAGAACTCTTCTCGGATAAAATTGGGATTCCATTCTTTTAATTGGGTTGTCAACTGAAATAGTTGTTCCACCATATCTTGGTCCAGCTTTTTGGGGTTGAGGTCCAAATCATTTTCATGCATGATATACCTTCCTGCTTTTCCATGACAATTGATTACAAAGCGTATGTTGAGGTATCCTGAATCTTGATAACCCTTATTTACATAGTTTTTCATGATGAACGCTCTAAGTCGGTTCTTACCTTTGCTATATGTGGCTTTTTCGGGATTGTAATACTGGGCAATGCGACGTTCGTTGCACAGTTTAAAGCCATCGTTCAATCTGGCTTCGTCAGGATTAATGTATTCCACATTATGGGAATACTTTTGTTCATCCACGGGGAACTTCCCCCAATAGTTATAATAGCCATAACCAACAAATCCCAGAAACAAAAGGACTAGACCCAAGAGTGAAAAAAGGAAAATTTTGAGCCATTTTTTCATCTAACACGTTTTTTCATTTAAAATAAGCTAATTGTTGTTATTGCTCAAGTCAAATTAAAACTTGATTGATGAAGGCTACATCATAAATCAAGTTTTAAATGTAATTCTTTCAGTTGCTTATCATCGATAGTGGCTGGGGCATCTATCATTACATCCCTTCCGCTATTGTTCTTGGGAAAAGCTATAAAATCCCTGATGGTTTCCTGTCCGCCCAAAATAGCGACCAACCTATCAAGTCCAAAAGCAATTCCGCCATGTGGAGGAGCACCATATTGAAAGGCATCCATTAAAAATCCGAATTGTGCTTTTGCTTCCTCGGGAGTAAAACCAAGATGCTTGAACATGGTAGCCTGTATTTCCTTATCATGAATACGAATGGATCCACCACCTATTTCATTACCATTTAGCACCAAATCGTAGGCGTTGGCCTTTACGTCTCCGGGATTTGTCTCCAATAACTCTAATTGCCCAGGTTTGGGTGAGGTGAACGGATGGTGCATAGCATGATAGGTGCCAGTTTCTTCATCCAGCTCCAACAATGGAAAGTCCATGACCCAGAGTGGAGCAAATTCGTCTGGTTTTCTAAGTCCTAGGTGCTCAGCAAGCTCCATACGGAGTGCGCTCAATTGCGCTCGGGTTTCATTGGTATTTCCTGAAAGTACGCAAATAAGGTCTCCTGATTTTGCATTTGTTGCTTCTGCCCATTTTGCCAAATCTTCTTGGTCGTAAAACTTATCTACCGAGGATTTATACGTACCATCTTCGTTACACTTTACATAGACCATGCCCTTGGCCCCAACTTGGGGCCGTTTTACCCAATCTACGAGCTTATCGATTTCTTTACGCGTATAAGAAGCACCTCCGGGAACGGCTATGCCCACTACCAACTCAGCTGAATTGAAAACATTAAAATCCTTATGTCGGGCTACGGTATTGAGTTCGCCAAATTTCATTTCAAAACGAATATCGGGCTTATCGTTACCGTACAAGCGCATAGCATCATCATAGGTGATTCTTGGAAAACTCCCAGAATCTATACCATGTACTTCTTTTAATAAATGCTTTGTCAAACCTTCAAAAGCGTCTAGAATATCTTCTTGTTCTACAAACGCCATCTCGCAATCTATCTGTGTAAACTCAGGCTGTCTATCTGCACGCAGATCTTCGTCCCTAAAGCACTTTACAACCTGAAAATACTTGTCCATTCCACCGACCATTAACAATTGCTTAAAGGTTTGCGGGGATTGCGGGAGCGCATAAAATTGTCCTTCGTTCATTCGGCTTGGTACTAAGAAATCACGAGCACCTTCGGGAGTGGATTTTATTAAATAGGGCGTTTCTACTTCAATAAATCCATGGTCGGATAGGTATTTACGGACTTCCATAGTAACGTTATGTCTAAACATTAGGTTCTCCTTTACCGGATTTCTACGGATGTCCAAATAGCGATACTTCATTCTCAAGTCCTCACCACCATCAGTCTTATCCTCTATAGTAAAAGGGGGCAGAATAGATTCATTTAAGATTTGAAGGTCCGAAACAAGTACTTCAATGTCACCCGTTGGAATGTTTGGGTTCTTGGAAGCTCTTTCTATTACCTCTCCCTTAATCTGTATTACGGTTTCTCTTCCCAGCCCTATAGCGTTGTCCAAAAGTTCTTTGGCAGTTCTATCTTGGTCAAACACCAATTGCGTAATGCCATAGCGGTCGCGTAGATCTACCCAAACCACAAAGCCTTTATCCCTTACCTTGTGGACCCAACCGCTTAACGTAACTTCTGATGTTATATGCGCTGCTCTGAGTTCACCGCAAGTATTGCTTCTGTACATAGTCTTTAATCTGAGCGGCAAATTTAATAGGAATGTGAATATTAATTGCTAGATATGGCTATTTTCTGAATCTTAATGGGTTATTGGTGGTAGTGAACGATGGAATAACTTGACAATGGTCATGTAATTGGAATATAGCTTCAGGTATAAAAGCTTTTTTCTCGGATTAAAAGTAAGATTTGTTCGTCAATTTTTTCTTTTTCACAACATCTACCATAGAAGTAAAGTGAATGTCTCTCTACGATAATCCCGTAGGCTTCTTCAATCATCTTTTGGATTTCCATAGCCGTCGCCGCCGTTGCGCATGTAGTTGTTGGTCACCACGCCATAGGTCGCGTCCATGTCGATGGGCGCACCGCCCACCATGACGTCGCTCACCCGGCTGCCCGGCTCGGCCGAG
>JBCCEC010000056.1:0-26215 GCA_039030475.1 Bacteroidota bacterium | reverse complement strand
TTTGTTTTTCTTATAGTATTCGTCAAATAAGAAAGTTTTTTCATGTTCCATTTGTTCACCAAACCTAAAAATGAACTCTTCAACTGGTAAATCCAGTTCCAAATCCATTTTTTCGATAAGTCCAAATTTGAAGAATAATTTGCTCATTGTTTAAATACACTACAACGTTTAAGATATGATTTGTTACTTAATGAAGTATATCAACTGATACGTGAAGTTAGTAATTTTCGACACAAGAATCCAATTAGAATTGGTGAATGGCCTTTCCAGCTTTATGGAACAACCTTTTCAGTTGACATGAAAATGCACACAACTAAAAAAGACACCTAAAAAGGTGCCTTTTTCTATCAAATTTGTCAATTCGAGTGCAGTCGAGAACTATAAGAGCCATCTAGACTGCGGTCAATATGGCGATAAAACTACATATTTGGAATCACCAACACCTGATCTGGATGAATAACATCTGGATTGCTCAAAATATTGGTATTGGCATCAAAGATTTTGTTGTATTTCATGGCGTCACCATAGTAATGCTTGGCAATCTTACTTAAAGATTCTCCACTTTTTACGGTGTGTCTATGATAAACGGAGTCATCCGCAACCGATATGTTCGCTTGAACATCAGAAGCGTTTTCGCCGCCAATTTGTTTAATTTTATCCCAAATGGCATTTTTCTCGTATGGCGTATTTGCTGTTCCTTTAATTTTTAAAACGCCTCCTTCTTCTGAAACATCGCCGTCCTTTATGCCCAATTCTTGGCCTAGATCCAAAACTGCCTGGTATTTTGCTTTTGCACTCATAATAGTATGTATTGTTTTAATGGTTAATATTTAGAAACAATATATAGATAAAAGTCACAATAAGATCTAAATTTTCATTAATTATTGCGTTAATCAAATAACAGGTCACAAGGGTTTGTAAAACAAGTAATTAATTGTATTTTTGCACTCCTTTTTAACAAACAACAAGAGGAAAGGGAATCGTAAAAAACAAATAACATCTTCTACAGTAATTGTTTAACTCTTGTAAAACTGTAGAATACAAATTTAAATCAGCACATGGCTGAAGAAAAAGCAAACGTTGAGGTAGAAGATACCGCAGCAGCAGTACAAGAAGTAAAGGAAGAAGTTCAGACCCAACAAGATCCTAAAGAATATCTAGAAAATTTTGATTGGGAAAAGTACGAAGAAGGAATTGAGCGGGTAGATGATACAAAGCTTAAGGAATTTGAAGCACTTGTAGAGGAAAATTTTGTGGATACCGCAGATGAAGAAGTGGTTGAAGGAAAAGTAGTTCATATGACGGACCGCGAGGCAATCATTGATATCAATGCAAAGTCTGAAGGTGTTATTTCATTGAACGAGTTCCGCTACAATCCTGACCTCAAAGTTGGGGATAAAGTAGAAGTTCTTATAGATATTCGTGAAGACAAGACCGGGCAATTGGTATTGTCTCACAGAAAAGCAAGAACAATTATGGCTTGGGACAGAGTTAACGCTGCCCATGATAAAGAAGAGATTGTTCAAGGTTTTGTAAAATGCAGAACCAAAGGAGGTATGATCGTTGACGTTTTTGGCATCGAGGCATTCTTGCCAGGTTCGCAAATAGACGTTAAGCCTATCCGCGATTACGACCAATATGTTGGTAAAACAATGGAATTCAAAGTGGTCAAGATCAATCACGAATTCAAAAACGTAGTTGTTTCCCACAAAGCACTTATCGAAGCGGATATTGAAGAGCAGAAGAAAGAAATCATCGGTCAGTTAGAAAAAGGACAAGTATTGGAAGGTGTTGTTAAAAACGTTACTTCTTACGGTGTCTTTATTGACCTTGGTGGTGTTGATGGGCTTATCCATATTACCGACCTTTCATGGAGCAGGATCAACCACCCGAACGAGGTTGTTGAATTGGACCAAAAACTAAACGTAGTAATCCTTGATTTTGATGATAATAAATCAAGAATCCAGTTAGGTCTTAAGCAATTGGAGAAACACCCATGGGATGCTCTTGGCGACGAGATCAAAATTGGCGACAAGGTTAAAGGTAAGGTTGTGGTCATTGCAGATTACGGTGCCTTTATAGAAGTAGCCGAAGGTGTAGAAGGTTTGATTCACGTTTCTGAGATGTCTTGGTCTACGCACTTAAGGTCTGCACAAGACTTTGTCAGCGTAGGTGATGAGGTTGAAGCCGTTGTTTTGACTTTGGATAGGGAAGATCGTAAAATGTCCTTGGGCATTAAGCAATTGACCCCAGACCCATGGACAGATATTACATCTAAATACCCAGTAGGTTCTAGACATAAAGGAATTGTAAGAAACTTTACAAACTTTGGTGTGTTCGTAGAAATGGAAGAAGGAATTGATGGATTGATTTACATCTCTGACCTTTCTTGGACCAAGAAAATTAAACATCCATCTGAATTTGTAACCGTTGGCGATACGTTGGAAGTTGAAGTATTGGAATTGGATGTAGAAGGACGTAAGCTAAGTCTTGGTCACAAACAGACTACCGAGAATCCTTGGGATAAATATTCTAAAGAGTTCGCGGAAGGAACTGTGCACAAAGCAGCTATTGCTGAAATTGTGGATAAAGGCGCAACAGTGACTTTCAATGAAGATATTGTAGGTTTTGTTCCTTCAAGACACATGGAGAAAGAAGATGGCAAAAAGCTTGGAAAAGGTGAAGAGGTCGATTTCAAGATTATTGAATTCAACAAAGACTTTAAACGCGTTGTTGCAAGCCATACAGCTATCTTTAGAGAGCAAGAAGAACGCAACGTTAGCACTGCCAAAAGAAAAGCTGCTGTAGCTGCAGAGGAGTCCAAAACCACTCTTGGTGATGCAAACTCCCAGTTACAGGCGTTGAAAGATAAAATGGAAGCTGATTCCAAAAAGTAATCGGTTTTTATTAGATAGTTTAGAAGCCCTGTCCTTATTAAGGACGGGGCTTTTTTATTTCGATACCTTTTTAAAGAATTGTTTACTTTTGTCTGTAATAGAGTCGGCAGCAAAGCATATGAGTCAAAGAGTACTTCTTACTTCAAAAGAAATCAACATTATACTGCATCGTTTGGCTTGCCAGCTTTTAGAAAATCACCTGGACTTTACCAATACCGCCTTAATAGGAATTCAGCCCAGAGGCGTATATCTAGCGGAACGTTTGACTAAGATTCTTAAAGAGGAATACAAGGTCAAACATATCGATTTGGGCTTTTTGGATATCACATTTTATCGTGATGATTTTGGCAGGGGCGATAAAACATTAAAGGCGAATACGACCAAAATCAACTTTTTGGTTGAGGATAGAAACGTGGTTTTTATTGATGATGTACTCTATACCGGAAGGAGCATAAGAGCGGCATTAACGGCCATTCAGTCTTTTGGGAGACCTTCGGACATTGAACTATTGACCTTGATAGATAGAAGGTTCAGTAGGCATTTGCCAATACAGCCCAACTACAGAGGGCGACAGGTAGATGCGATAAATGAAGAGAAAGTAAAGGTGATGTGGGAAGAAAATGACGGAAAGGATAGTGTATATTTAGTAAGCAAATAATTAAAAATGAGTGAATTAAGTGTAAATCACTTACTGGGAATAAAATATCTGAACAAAAAAGATATCGAACTCATTTTTGAAACTGCTGACCACTTTAAAGAAGTTATCAACCGCTCGATTAAAAAAGTTCCCACGCTTAGAGACATTACTATTGCCAATATCTTCTTTGAGAACAGTACCCGTACCAAGCTTTCTTTTGAGTTAGCTGAAAAACGTCTGTCAGCAGATGTTATTAATTTTTCTGCCTCGCAATCTTCGGTAAAAAAAGGGGAAACCTTGATAGACACCGTAAATAACATCCTTTCTATGAAAGTGGATATGGTGGTGATGCGTCATCCTAACCCAGGAGCGGGAATTTTTCTGTCAAAACACGTAGACGCAGCCATAATAAATGCTGGAGATGGTGCCCATGAGCACCCGACCCAAGCACTATTGGATTCGTATTCCATTCGAGAAAAATTAGGTGAAGTCGCGGGCAGGAATGTTGTAATTGTCGGCGATGTTTTACATTCTAGGGTGGCGTTGTCCAATATTTTTGCCTTAAAGCTTCAAGGAGCAAATGTCAAGGTCTGTGGACCAAAAACATTGATTCCAAAACACATTGCGTCTCTTGGGGTTCAGGTTGAAACAAATTTGCGAAAGGCTTTGGAGTGGTGCGATGTAGCCAACATGCTACGCGTACAGAATGAACGGATGGATATCAGTTATTTTCCGTCAACACGTGAATACACCCAGCAATTTGGAATCAATAAAAAGCTATTGAATAGTTTGGAGAAAGAAATTGTAATCATGCATCCCGGACCTATAAATAGGGGTGTGGAGATTACAAGTGACGTGGCAGATTCCAATCAGGCCATAATTTTAGAGCAAGTTGAAAATGGTGTAGCCATACGCATGGCAGTGATTTACTTGCTGGCATCAAAAATTAAGTAATATGATTTTCGATAAAGAAGGAACAACGACAACAGTGTTTCAGGAAAACATATCAATTTCCGTCTTCTTGGAAAATTTCAAGAAAGGATATGCTAAAATTGAACATGATAATATAATTCTGAATCTTTTTTCATTCGATAAACTAACCTCAGATGATATTTTGGAGTTTTTGGAGTTTTCGAATACACATAAAGCTTCGGGCAAATCTTTTGTTTTGGTAACTGATAAGGTATCCTACGATGAGATTCCAGAAGAGATTAGTCTAGTTCCATCAATACAAGAAGCTAAGGATATCATTGAAATGGAAGAGATTGAACGGGATTTGGGAATTTGATTTTAATTGAAAATGGAAAATGAAAAGGTGAAAACGAAAAATTGAAACATATTATATTGGGAAGAGAAAACGTTATTCAAACCAAAAGTTTCGATTTTGCATTGAATATTGTTCGATTGGTCAAAAAACTACAAAACGAACAAAAAGAGTACGTTCTTTCTAAACAAGTTTTAAGGTCGGGAACAGCAATTGGAGCCATGATAAGAGAGGCAGAACATGCTGAAAGCAAAAAAGACTTCACCCACAAAATGTCGATTTCTTTAAAGGAGGCAAATGAAACAAGATATTGGCTTGATTTGCTCTACAAGTCTGACTTTATGGAAGCTGGTAATTATCAAATGCTAAATGACGAAATCACACAAATTTTGAGGATTTTGGCCTCCATTGTAAAATCTTCAAAACTAAAATCATGAACACACTTTTATCAACTTTCAATTTTTCACTTTCCATTTTCAATTAAAATGAAATTAACCATTCTCGGATGCTATTCCGCTACTCCTCGCACATTTACCAACCCCACTTCTCAGGTTCTGGAAGTACGAAACCATTTGTTTCTAATTGATTGTGGAGAGGGAACCCAAGTGCAGTTACGGAAAAACAAAATAAAGTTTTCTAGAATCAAACACATTTTCATTTCACATTTACACGGAGATCATTTTTTTGGACTGCCGGGGCTTGTTTCCACGTTTCGATTGTTGGGCAGAGAATCAGAACTCCATATATACGGTCCAAAAGGTATTAAAGAAGCGATTACGTTACTTCTTAAATTGGGAGATTCATGGACCAACTATCCCCTAATTTTCCATGAACTCAGTTCAAAAGAATCCGAGTTGGTTTTTGAAGATGATAAAGTAAGTGTATACACTATTCCGTTAGAACATAGGGTGTATACCAACGGCTTTTTGTTCAAGGAGAAAACGGCACCCAGAAAACTGAACGTTGAAGCTGTTGCCAAGTATAAAGTTGATAAAAGTCAATTCAACAATATTAAAAATGGAAAGAATGGTGTTTCTAAAGATGGAACAGAAGTTTTAAATAAAGAGCTTACGCTAGAACCGCCGTCTCCCAAGAGCTATGCGTTTTGCAGTGATACGGTGTACAAAGAATCTATCTTGCCCATCATTGAGGGTGTAGACACACTTTACCATGAATCCACTTTTTTAGAAACGGAATCCCATCTTTGTAAAAAAACCAAACATTCCACAGCAAAACAAGCGGCTCAAATTGCCCAGAAAGCTAATGCGAACCATCTTATTTTAGGGCACTATTCCACTCGGTACAAATCCATTGAACTCTTTAAGGACGAAGCAATACAAGTATTCCCGAATGTTGAGTTAGCCGATGATGGAAAATGCTTTGAACTCTAGTTTTTTAGTATTAGAAACAAAAGTGAATCAATCTTTTTAGTCTGCATTCTTTTGTGGAAATTTGTGTACTACAAGAACAAAAGATGCAAAAGGACTTAAGTAATTACCGAAAATCGTACGAAAAGAGTGAATTAGCGGAAACTTCGATTAGGGAGAATCCGTTGGAGCAATTTCAAAAATGGTTTTATGAAGTTGAGGCTACAGATGGTTTAGAAGAGGTGAATGCTATGACCGTTTCTACAGTTGGTTTGGATGGATTCCCAAAAAACAGGGTGGTACTCATGAAAAAATATACCCACGAAGGATTTATTTTTTACACCAATTATGAGAGTGAAAAAGGGAAAGCCATAGAAAATAATCCTTCGGTTTGCCTTTCTTTTTTTTGGCCCAATTTAGAACGCCAAGTAATCATTAAGGGAAAGGCCGAAAAGATAGCGGAAAACCTTTCGGATGGTTATTTTGAATCCAGACCCATGGGCAGCCAGCTTGGGGCTATTGTATCGAATCAAAGTGAAGTGATTGCGTCAAGAGAAATGTTGGAGGAAAAACTACATGATTTGGAGAAAGAATACGAAGGAAAACAACCGGAAAGACCACCGTATTGGGGCGGTTATTTGGTAAGACCGGTTTCCTTGGAGTTTTGGCAAGGTCGCCCCAATCGTTTGCACGACCGTATACGATACACACTTCAAGAAGATTTTAACTGGAAAATAGAACGTTTGCAACCCTAAATCCCAAAAAGTATGAAAACGATAATCTTGGTTAGGCATGGAAAATCTTCATGGGACTATGAGGTCTCGGATAAAGATAGACCATTGAAAGAAAGGGGAATCAGTGATGCACATTTGGTTGCCAATAAGTTTAAAAAGAATGATTTTGATGTCGATTTCGCTTATTCAAGTCCAGCAAATAGGGCATTGCATACGTCTATGGTCTTTTTGCGTAGCCTAGATTTTAATTTTGATAAGTTTCAGGTCAAAGAGGAGATTTATGATTTTTCTGGAAATAGTGTGCAACGGTTTATAGAAGGTTTGGATAACAAGCATAGCACAGTACTAATTTTTGGTCATAATTATGCCTTCACATCACTTGCAAATAGATGGGGAGATCAGTATCTTGAAAATGTTCCTACATCTGGATTGGTGCAAATAAAGTTTGACGTTTCTGAGTGGGAGGATATAGCAAAAGGAATTACTGAACAAGTCATTTTTCCAAAACATTTAAAGTAATACATGATCAAGACAAAGAACCAATACGTAAATAGGGAAATAAGCTGGTTGCACTTCAATGCCAGAGTACTGCAAGAAAGTGCGGATACCAATGTGCCGTTGATAGATAGGCTCAGGTTCTTGGGTATTTTCAGTAATAACCTTGATGAGTTTTTTAAAGTAAGATATGCCACTGTAAAGCGTATTGTTGATGTTGGTAAAACGGGCAAAAGTGTTCTGGGAGGTGAAAAGGCAAAAGATTTATTGGAAGAGATTACAAAAATTGTAATCGCTCAGCAGGCAAGGAGTCTTGAAATCCTGAACAGTATTGAAGAAGAGCTTAAAGAAGAGAATATCTTCATTATAGATGAAAATGAAATAGATGAAGACCAAGCCGAGTTCATAAGGGAATACTTCTTTAAAAAAGTAAACCAAGAACTCATGACCATTATCCTTAATGATCTTACCGAATTTCCCCTGCTAAAAGATACAGCAGCTTATTTGGCCGTTAAAATGGTTATGCTAGATAATGAAACGGCGGCAGCACATGGCAATAATCGATACGCTTTGATTGAAATTCCAAAAGGGATAGATCGTTTTGTAGTATTGCCCAAACAGGGAGATAAAAATTACATCATCATCTTAGATGATCTGATCCGGTTTTGTTTGGACAGCGTTTTCACCATGTTCGAGTTTAAATCGATTACGGCGCATATGATCAAGATTACGCGTGACGCCGAATTGGATATCGACAATGATTTGACCAAGAGCTTTATCGAGAAAATTTCATCTAGCGTAGAGGATAGGAAAATAAGCGATCCCGTTCGTTTTGTTTATGATAAAAGTATCGATAAGGATACGCTCCAATTTCTGAAGGAAAAAATGAACATTATCGATACGGATAGTGTGATTCCAGGCGGTAGATACCATAATAGGAGGGACTACATGGGTTTTCCCAGTTTAGGTAGAAATGACCTAATGTATGAAAAAATCGAGCCTCTACCGGTAAAAGGGTTCAGTATGAAAGGCAGTTTACTGGAATTGATAGCTCAAAAAGACTATCTCATTTACACTCCCTATCATACGTTTTCCTATGTCACCAAATTTCTTAGGGAAGCCGCATTGGACCCTAAAGTCAGGACAATCAAAATTACCATCTACCGTCTGGCAAACGATAGTCAGATAGCATCCGCCTTGGTAAACGCCGTAAAAAATGGTAAACAGGTAACGGTACAGATAGAATTGCAGGCAAGGTTTGACGAGCAAGCGAATATCAAATATGCGAATCAGCTTCAAGCAGAGGGTATTAAATTAATTTTTGGTGTTCCTGGTCTAAAAGTGCACAGCAAGATTTGTTTGGTGGAAAGAGAGGAGATGTCAGGCATCAAAAGGTATGGTTTTGTAAGCACGGGGAACTTTAACGAATCCACGGCAAAAATCTATACGGATTATACCTTGTTCACTGCCCATGAAGGCATTCTTAAAGAAATGGGCAAGGTTTTCGAGTTTTTTGAAACAAATTATAAGATCAATAAATACAAGCATTTAATAGTTTCTCCCCACTACACCAAGTCTACTTTTATTAAGCTGATCGATGACGAAATAGCAAACGCTATAGTAGGGAAAGTAGCTTATATAAAAATTAAGATGAATAGTTTAACATCTTATAAAATGGTGGACAAACTGTATGAGGCAAGTAGAGCGGGGGTAAAAGTTCAGCTGATTATAAGAGGTGTTTGCTGTCTGGTTCCCGGTATAGAGGGCATGAGCGAGAATATTGAAGCCATAAGTGTTGTGGATAAATTCTTGGAACATCCGAGATTGTTTATTTTTGGGAACGGCGGCAATCCAAAAATATATATTTCTTCTGCTGATTGGATGACCAGAAACCTTGATTTTAGGGTCGAAGTAGGCTGCCCCATATATGATGAGGATATTAAACAGGAGTTACTGGATACTTTTGATATTTCATGGAAGGACAATCAAAAAGTAAGAATTTTTTCCGAAATGCACGATAACGCATATAGGCAAAACAGTGCGGATGAAGTAAAATTGAGGTCTCAATTTGCCCTTTACGATTACTATGAACAAAAATTAGAATCCTAATATTTTCGAATTGAGAATACGAAAGTTCGCGGCTATCGATATTGGTTCCAATGCAATTAGGTTGCTCATCCACAATGTAATCGAGCATTCTGAAAAACCAACAGTTTTCAAGAAAAGTGAATTGATACGAGTGCCCATACGTTTGGGCGAGGATTCTTTTACGGTAGGTGAGATATCCGAGAGGAATTTAACCCGTTTGACAAAAACGATGAAATCCTTTGATTTATTGATGCAGGTTTATGGGGTTGAAAAATATATGGCCTGTGCAACGTCCGCTTTGCGCGAAGCGAACAATAGTCAAGAGGTAGTTGAGCAAGTGTACGAGGAATCGGGTATTAAGATAGAAGTAATCGATGGAAAGAAAGAGGCGTCGATTATAGCTTCTACAGATTTGAAGGATTTGATCAAAAAGGACAAATCCTATTTGTATGTAGATGTGGGTGGAGGAAGTACCGAGTTTACGGTTTTTAAAGAAGGGAACCTACTAGCATCAAAATCATTTAAAATAGGAACGGTAAGAATCTTGAATAATTTGGTGAAAGATGCTGTGTGGGATGAAGTAAAAGCATGGATCATACCTTATTTTGATAAAGAAGCTAAGGTTGAGATTATTGGTTCGGGCGGAAACATCAATAAGCTCCATAAAATGTCGGGAAGAAAAATGGGACAGCCCTTATCCTTTATTTGGCTAAATGCCCAATATCACTTTTTGAACAGTATGGCGTACGATGACAGAATTTCCGAATTAGGGCTAAACCAAGACCGTGCAGATGTGATAATTCCTGCCACAAAAATATTCTTATCCGCCGCAAAGTGGAGCGGGGCCAAAAAAATAAATGTTCCTAAAATTGGACTAACGGACGGTATGATAAAAACACTTTATTACCAATAATGTTCTAAGTTAACCGTGCATGGTTTCCTTTTTGCCCAAGTCCTGCATTAGTGTGGCTTCATGGTCCAAAAGCTGTTGCCATTTTTTGTCCACTTCTTCCCGATTTCCATATTTACGGGCAAATTTTAAAAACATCGTATAGTGGTTGGCCTCGCTTACCATCAACTTTTGATAAAAATCCGCCAAATCCTTATCGGTCATTTCTTCGGACAGTAACCTGAAGCGCTCGCAACTTCTGGCTTCGATTAGGGCAGCGTACAAAAGTTTATGGACCAAATGTGTTTCCCTACTACCACCTTTTGGAAAGAATTTCATCAATTTTATAACATATTCATCTTTGCGTTCGCGACCCAATACCCAACCACGCTTTAAGATTTTATCATGAACCATATTAAAATGTCCCATTTCTTCCCTGGCGAGAGCGGTCATTTCTTTGACCAATTCAGATTTCTCTGGAAAACCGATAATAAGGGATATCGCCATACTTGCCGCCTTCTGTTCACAATACGCATGGTCCGTAAGGATTTCTTCTATGTTTTTTTCAACGATGTTCACCCATCTTGGATCCGTAGGTAATTTTAGTCCTAGCATTGAATTCTATTAAAGTTTTGAACTTAACAAAGATAAAAGTATTTCACTCAATACGTTTTGGTTTTATTGGGAGAGCAGGTGAAGAATTGAGGATTAAAAATCTAGGTCGAATTCTTTGCGTAAAATATCCAGTGCAGGGTTTTTCTCCCGTAACTTTTGATATTTTTCCTCTGGGGTAAAAGCAAATTTCTTCGCTACTACTTCATTAACGGTTATATGCAGCGAAATGGAATGATTGTTCAGTTTTTGTTTTAAGTAGTTTAGCATTAAACTTTGCTCCCGTTCCACCTCTTTCTTCATGGTGTCGTTTGGAAGTTCGATCCAAATAACATGTTCTTTTTTTAATTTTGGAATATCTGTCTGAAGATTACTGGCCAATATTTTTCGACCTTCATCTTCAAGTTGTTGTACAAAATCATTCCAGTACTTTTGCATATCATCTTCTGAAAAGGGCTCTTTTGGCAGTTCTTCTTCGGCTACCAGGGGAGACTTTATGTTCTCATGTTCCTTTTTGGCCTTAATGCTGGACAATGACAATCCCGATACTCGATTTGTGGTATTTTTTAATTGAATTTTTTTGACAGGAGGATTTTCTACTATTGATTGTGGCGGTTCAATGTTTTCAGCTATAGGTTCCGTAGGCTCTACTTCACTGGTTGTAACCTTCTGTTCCAACTTTTCTTCTTTTGGAACGACCACATCGTCTTTTGTAGTTGGCTTTTGAGTAAAAAATGAAGCTGGAACTATGAAATCAGGCTTTTTTTTTTCTCCATTAAAAGTAATGGAGGCCAATTTCATTAACGTTAATTCTACAAGTAACCGCTGATTTTTACTGGTTTTATACTTTAAATCACAATCGTTCGCTATTTCTAAAGCTTGAAGCAAAAATTCTTTTGAAGCTATCTTGGACTGTTCCTGGTATTGGTTTTTTACATCGTCCCCAACTTCTAGTAAAGAAAGTGTTTCGGGATGTTGACAGACCATTAAATCCCTGAAATGGGATGCTAGGCCAGTAATATAGTGGTGTCCATCAAACCCAAGTGAGAGTGTATTGTTAAAGAGTATGAGTAACTCTGGAATATTATTTTGAAGGATGAGATCGGTACTCGAAAAGTAGGTGTCGTAATCAAGAACATTCAGGTTTTCCGTGACTCCTTTTCGGGTCAATTGTTTTCCAGAAAAACTAACGACCCTATCAAAGATGGAAAGCGCATCCCGCATAGCCCCATCCGCTTTTTGTGCAATAATGTGCAAAGCACTTTCTTCCGCCTCTATTCCTTGTTGTTCTGCTATATATTTTAAATAGGAAGCTGCATCTTTTACCGTTATTCGTTTAAAGTCAAAAATTTGACATCGAGAAAGTATGGTGGGAATAATTTTATGTTTTTCTGTGGTTGCCAGAATAAAAATGGCATGCTTAGGTGGCTCTTCCAACGTTTTTAAAAAAGCATTGAAGGCCGATTGCGAGAGCATGTGAACCTCATCGATAATATATACTTTATATTTTCCGACTTGAGGCGGTATACGTACCTGATCTATAAGGCTACGGATGTCATCTACAGAATTGTTGGAGGCCGCATCCAGTTCAAAAATATTGAAGGCGAAATCTTCATCGTCTTGTTCGGTACCGTCTTGATTTATTTTTTTTGCCAAGATACGGGCGCATGTAGTTTTCCCTACGCCCCTTGGCCCACAAAACAAAAGTGCTTGCGCCAAATGGTTATTATCAATGGCGTTGAGCAACGTATTGGTAATAGCTTCTTGGCCCACAACATCTTTAAAGGTTTGGGGACGATACTTTCGGGCTGATACTACAAAGGGTTCCAAATCAGGAAAAATTTTGTATTCTACAAATATAAAAATAGCAGCTAGCAAAGCAGCCCAAGCTTTAAGAAGTAAGCTATTTTTTATTAACAATTACTTTACCTTTGCCGCCAGCAGGCCACCTTATCGCCCTGTGCCGAACTTGTTTCGGCATCTTTTGGAATTTGGAAACATTTTCTTAGAGATCTTGAATGAATTTCAAGACATGGAGGAAAGTCCGGACACCGTAGTGCGGCATAGCGGGTAACGCCCGTCCACCGAAAGGTGAGGACCAGTGCAACAGAAAGCAAGTACAGTTAGGCTGTAGTGAAACCAGGTAAACTCTATGCGGTGAAACGTCATGTAAACCAATGTTTGAGGGCTGCACGCTCAAATTGGAGGGTAGGCGGTTGGAACTTTTGGGTAACTGAAAGTCTAGATAAATGATAAGGGTATTCTGCTTTTTTAGAAGAGATTCTAAAACAAGTTTAGAATAACAGAATCCGGCTTATGGCCTGCTTTTTTAAACCAAGAGCCAACAAAATCTAGTTTTGTTGGCTCTTGGTTTCTATTCCATAGTTACTTATCTCAAAGGCTTCAAAACTAGGATTGTCTTTGTAAGCTTCTTTTTACTTCCGTTTCCAAACTGTAGTGGCATCAATTTTTGTAGCTAATGCTATGCCTTGTTCGTTAACAGTTTGATCAATATTTTGTCTAACTACCAGTTCCCCATTGGAGTTGAATGAGATTTCTCCAGTTTGCTCAGCCAATATATCACTCAAATCCACTTCATCTACACCCAACTCATATAACCCACCATTTACTGTAATGGTGTTTCCATCTAATGAATAAGTACCTGTTTCTGAAACATCTGTTATCGACGTTGTATCTGTAAAAGGTTCATCGTTCACTGTACCTGTAGTAACCAGGTCATAGCTCCCTGTTACGGTATATCCGGTTTCAGTAAAAGTGAGTTCGTAATCAAAATTTTCACCTACGGTATTAGTAGAACTTTCTATATCGATTATAGAAAAGCTTCCGTTCAAATCAATATCAGCATCTAGCGAGACCGCTGTCCAAGTTCCTATCAATGATGTAGTATCTATTGGTGGAGTATCTTCATCATCATCGCTACAGGAAAGAAAAGAGATAAGTAAAGTCGATAAAAAAAATAGTTTAAAATATTTCATGCTATTACGGGATTATGGTTTCTCTACCAAAAACGAAATCAACATAAAGAGATTATTGGACAACGCTGTTTTTCGATTAAAGGCTAAAATTATTAACTTATAGAATCGAAAAAACTAAAAATACTCCCACCATACTTTCTACTATCTGAGAAATGTTCGTTTTGGGATAAATCGGTTTGATCAGAATGCTCGATAATCAAAAGTCCACCTTCGAGTAGCAAATCTTTTTCGAAAACCAAGTTTATGATTTTCTCAAACTTTGCATCTTCAAAATTATATGGAGGATCGGCAAAAAATAGTGCTGCCTTCTCTTTGGTTCTTTCCAAATACGTAAAGACATCAGATTTTAATACAGTGATTGGGAAATCAAGTTCTTTTGCTGTTTTAGAGATGTATTGAACGCATCCTATATAACTATCGACTGCAATAATCTCTTTAGCTCCTCTAGATGCAAATTCAAAGCTAATGTTTCCGGTACCGGCAAAGAGATCTATGATTCTAAGTTCATCAAAATAAAAACGATTGTTTAATATATTGAACAGTGCTTCTTTTGCCATATCGGTAGTTGGCCTTACTGGAAGTTTTTTAGGAGCAATAAGTCTTTTTCCCTTGTATTTACCGGAAATGATTCGCATTACAAGGCACTTAACAATGTGAAATCGAAAGTCTTATCCTCTACATTTTCTATTGGAAAAGTATTATTTTTTGGAACAAATACGGAAACATTTTTAATGTATGTATAGCATAGCTCATAAATGGTATCGCCTTCCTCTACAAGACCAAATAACCGTAATTCTATTTTTTCCAAATTCAATTGTAATTGTTCTAGACTAAAGAGCAGGTAATACATAAAATCTTCATTGGTCTTGTATTCAAAATGATTGTAGAAAAGTATTTTTTTATCAGCGATGACTACAATTTCCATTTCTTTTTTGGAGACTTGAACATAACAGGTCGGCTCTTTAGAAATTCCGGTCTGGTTTAAAAGCATGGTTATTAAAACCGTACCACTATGTTTAAATTCGAATTCACCAAAGAGATCAAAAATATAATTATTGATATTGGTAAAAGGAATATATACGTTAACGATGTCATGATTATTAATTTCGTCGAAAACAATCTGATCATTTGCCATTATCTTGGCATTGAACTTAAGGTAATTTGGGAGTTCTTCTTTTTTAAAAAGTGTTTTGGGAACCAAGCTGAACAATGCGTTGTTATGAATGACAACAACTTCTGCAAAACCCTTGTTAAGCTTTGTTTGTTGATTTAAAACTGATTTTAGCTCTTTCAGGATTAAATATGGAGTAGAAGAGGTTTTGAAATCTATTTTCTCAAAAGCCAATACTTTATTGGAAATAGTATCTAGAACACAAAAAGAAAGTCCATTCAGGCCAACCTGAATGGACAATTTTTTAAACGTGTTGTCTGTATCTGAACTCGCTATATTATTGGTCTTTTCTGTCATAGATTGGAGGCCAGTTACCATTTGAACTTACATCCGTAAGAGAACCTACTTTAATTTCTGTACCATTGACTTCTTCAACACTTTGGTGGGCATTTTCTCTTGATAATAAATCTTCGGGCTGATCGTAAAGAATGATATTTTTCTTGACTTTAGCTTCAAAGACAGGAGCTTTGAATCCGCTTTTATCAATAATATCCGCTTTCATTTCAAACTTCTCTCCTCCTTGCGCATAAGGTACGTTCATCATTGTCTTATAGCCCAAATCATCTTTAAACAAAGAATCTTTTACTTTTATTAGTCCAAGCGTATCGATGATAACGGTATCTTTTTGAAGCTCGATTTGATACGTTTTATCAAAACGCATAAAAGAGGAATCCCTTTGCTGAGTAATGGTATAGCTACCAGTATCAATAAACTGGATAAGACTATTAAAGTCTTTTGCGAATTTTCCATTCACCGTTCTATAGGCTTCTTGAGAATCTCTAATGTCCTTAAGCTTTGCAATAACTTGTGTAAATCTTTCTTTTCTTACCTTATTGAACTCAATAGGTGCATTTATCGATTGATAAATTTGATATCCTAAGAAAATACTTAAAAGCCCAAAAACGATAATAAGAACTGGCTTTATCTTTTGGGGTAAAAATCTATCAATTAAGAATACAAGGCCTAGGGTCAAAAGGCATATAACTAAAACAATAATGATTAAGTTTAACATACTAATACTGTCTTTCTGAATTAATTTAGCGGTTACAGACAAATCTACAATTTTTTTTTAATCACGAAACTTTTTGCTTCAAAAATCCACGCTATCTTTAGAAGCTTATGAACAATTTTGAGCCTGCCACTTTTTTAGCCATCTTATTGGAAAAATTTCCACATACGCCAACCATAAAACAGGGGGTTGCTTTAGAAAAACTTTCAAAATTTGTACTGAATAAGAAACAGGAAGAAGTATTTCTATTAAAGGGATTTGCCGGTACGGGCAAGACAACTTTAGTTGGAACAATGGTAAGCAGTCTTTGGAAAGTGAAAATGAGCGCTGTTTTAATGGCGCCTACTGGCAGAGCGGCCAAGGTGATGTCTGTTTATTCGGGAAATAAAGCATTTACCATTCATAAAAAAATATACTTCCCAAAAAAACAGACCGGAGGCGGTATTCAATTTGTTTTGGCCCCCAATAAGCATCGCAACACACTTTTTATTGTGGACGAAGCCTCGATGATTCCCAATACCCCTGCCGATTCTAAACTTTTTGAAAATGGTTCGCTATTGGATGATTTAATGTTTTACATCTATTCTGGCCATAATTGTAAACTACTATTGATTGGCGATACCGCCCAGTTACCTCCCGTAAAGCTTGATTTGAGTCCTGCTTTGGAGGAACAACGACTCTCATTAAATTACGACAAGGAAGTTGAATGTCTGGAACTGGATGAGGTAATGCGGCAAACAAGTGATTCAGGGATTCTGTATAATGCCACCAATCTAAGGGAACAACTTCAATCCTATTTTTTTGAAGAATTTAGATTTGAAGTAAGTGGGTTTAAAGATATCATTAGGTTACTAGATGGTACGGAAATACAAGAAGCTATTGATACCGCTTATAACCAAAATGGTAAAGAGGAAACCGCTATTATCGTTCGTTCCAATAAAAGAGCGAATCTTTACAATCAGAATATAAGGGAGCGCATACTTTTTCTGGATAATCAGATTGCGGTGGGTGATTTTATGATGGTGGTAAAGAACAATTATTTTTGGCTAAGACCCAATTCGGAGGCCGGTTTTATCGCCAATGGAGACATTATCGAAATATTGGAACTGTTTTCGATAATAGAATTGTATGGGTTTTCATTTGCCGAAGTGAAGGTGAAAATGGTGGATTATCCGAATCAAAGGCCTTTTGAAACGGTCCTTTTATTGGATACGATCAATGCAGAAACCCCGTCACTTTCCTATGAGGAGGGAAACCGACTTTATCAAGAAGTACTCCAGGATTATGCGCACGAAAAGTCCAAATACAAGAAGTTTTTAGGGGTGAAAAACAATAAATACTTTAATGCCTTGCAAGTTAAGTTCTCCTATGCGATAACGTGCCATAAATCCCAAGGAGGGCAATGGAACACTGTGTTTGTTGAACAGCCGTACTTGCCCAATGGCGTGGACAAAGATTATTTAAGATGGTTGTACACAGCAGTTACCAGATCCAAAGAAAAACTATTTCTTATCGGATTCAAGGATGATTTTTTTGTTGACTAAGAATATCCTACTTTAGTCCAAACCATGGGGATGTCACCGGATACAATCATAAGCATATTTTTAGGAATAGGTCTAGCCGCTTCCGTTGGTTTTAGAGTATTCCTTCCACTCTTTGCCTTGAGCTTTGCGGCATACCTAGGTGTTTGGGAGCTTAACGATAATTGGGAATGGATAGGAAGCTTGACAGCATTGATCATGTTGGGTGTTGCAATGATAATAGAGATTTTCGCGTATTTCATCCCTTGGGTGGATAATGCATTGGACAGTCTTGCTGTTCCCCTTGCCGCTATTGCAGGTACAGCTGTAATGGTTTCTACAGTTGCAAATTTAGACCCGGTCATTACATGGTCTTTGGCCATTATTGCCGGGGGAGGTACGGCAACGGCCATAAAAGGAGCAAATGCGGTAGGAAGGGTAACCTCTAGTACCACAACAGGAGGTATAGCCAACCCAGTAATATCAACAATAGAAACAGGAACTGCTGTGGCAGTCTCAACAGCTTCAATCCTAGTGCCGCCAATTGCAGCAATTCTAGTTATTATTATCTTATTCATAATATTTAGGATATATCGTAAACTGAGACCCAGAAAATGATTTCACACATTTTAAATAAACAATCGTGAAAATAATTTCAATGATACCTGCTAGGTACCAAGCTTCAAGATTTCCAGCTAAGCTTATGCAAGACTTGGAAGGTAAGCCTGTAATCGTACGAACTTATGAAGCAGCGGTACAAACCGGATTGTTTGATGCAGTTTATGTAGTGACGGACAGCAAGATAATTTTTGATACGATTTCGGCCATTGAGGGACATGTACTCATGAGCAAGCAAGAGCATGAAAGTGGTAGTGACAGAATTGCCGAAGCAGTTGCGGAACTGGATGTGGATATTGTGGTCAACGTACAAGGAGATGAACCGTTTATAGATGAAGTAAGCTTACGGAAAGTAATACAGGTATTTCATGATGATGAAAAAAAAGAAATCGACCTTGCTTCCTTAATGACACCAATAACCGATTGGGACGAAATTTCCAATCCAAATACTGTAAAGGTTATTGTGGATAATCAGGGTTTTGCGCTTTACTTTTCACGTTCACCTATTCCATATCCTAGGGATAAAAATATTGAAGCTACCTATTACAAACACAAGGGAGTCTATGCTTTCAGGAAAAGGGCCTTGTTAGATTTTCAGCGGTTGCCCATGCTTCCGTTAGAAGCTAAGGAGAAGATAGAGGCAATTCGGTTTTTGGAATATGGGAAAAAAATAAAAATGGTCGAAACGCATGTAGCTGGTATAGAAATTGATACTCCAGAAGACCTAGAGCGAGCAAAAAAAGCATGGAAATAGATTTTAAGGACATAAAGGTTATTGGTTTTGATGCTGACGATACGTTGTGGGTCAACGAAACCTATTTTAGGGATACGGAAGAGCGATTTGCAGAATTGTTGGAAGGTTATGAAACCAAGAACAAAATTGACCAAGAACTCTTTAAAATGGAAATGGACAATTTACCACTATATGGTTATGGTATAAAAGGTTTCATGCTTTCCATGATAGAATCTGCGTTGGATATATCAAATGACAATGTACCACAAGAAACAATCTCCAAAATTTTAGATTTAGGAAAAGAGATGATTTCCCATCCCGTTGAATTATTGGATGGGGTAGAAGAGGTGTTGGCCAAATTGGAGAATAAATACAGATTGATCGTACTCACCAAAGGTGACTTGTTGGATCAGGAAAGAAAGCTTGAAAGATCCGGAATTTCCAAATATTTTCATCACGTAGAGGTCCTTAGTGATAAAAAAGAGCAAAATTATAGTAACCTATTGGAGCATTTAGAAATTAATGTGAAAGAGTTTTTAATGATAGGAAATTCTTTAAAGTCAGATGTATTACCTATATTGAATATTGGAGCAAAAGCCATTCACATTCCTTTTCACACAACATGGGCACATGAAATGGTAAATGATTCCGAACAAATAAACAACCACTTGAAACTGAACAGCCTTAGAGATATTTTAAAGTATTTGGATAACTTATAAGACGGAAAACAATTTGAAGAAAAGCGAAGTAAAGTTAGAGAAGAGAACTACGTACCGTAATTTTCCAATGGTTCCAAGAGTAGTTTTTGGACAAGGCAGTTTTAGTCAGTTAGGGGATATTTTGTTACCTAAACGAAGAAATTCCAATGCTCCGTTCATCTTTTTGGTGGACGATTATTTTGAGAACAAGGAGCTGGCGATGAATATGCCCTTGATGTTCAATGATAAGTTAATTTTTGTTTCCGCGGAGGAAGAGCCCAAAACGGAACAAGTAGATGCTTTGGTACTTAAAATTAAGGAAAGCTTCGATGAATTACCTTCTGGAGTTGTTGGTATAGGAGGAGGTACGCTTCTAGATTTGGCCAAAGCAGTTGCCATACTTCTAAATAACAAAGGAGTAGCCAAAGACTATCAAGGTTGGGATTTGGTCAGTAGTCCTTCCATATATCACGTTGGAATCCCTACGATAAGTGGAACAGGTGCCGAAGTTTCAAGAACAACCGTATTATTGGGGCCTGAAAAAAAACTGGGGATAAATTCAGACCATACGACCTATGATCAGGTGCTCCTGGATCCAGAATTAACCAAAACTGTCCCTAAAGAACAATGGTTTTATACGGGGATGGACTGCTTTATACATTGTATAGAGTCTCTTAACGGTACATATTTGAATGCATTTAGCCAGAGCTATGGGGAAAAGGCCCTTGAGCTTTGTATAGATGTATTTTTAGGAGATATTTCGGATAATGAGTCCAGGGATAAACTTATGATGGCTTCTTGGCATGGGGGCATGAGCATTGCATATTCACAAGTAGGTGTTGCGCATGCTATGAGTTACGGTCTTTCCTATCTTTTGGGAATAAAACATGGGATAGGGAACTGTCTTGTTTTTCAACATCTCGAAGAATTTTATCCAGAGGGGGTTGATCTTTTTAAACAAATGCTGAATAAACATCATATAAAATTACCTCAAGGGGTTTGTGCAGATTTGACCCAAAATGATTTTGACACCTTAATCAATGTTTCTCTAGGTATGGAAGCGTTATGGGAAAATGCGCTAGGTAAAGATTGGAAACAAATCATGACCCCGGAACGTCTACAAACTATTTATCAAAAAATCTAGATTTTAGTATTATACAGCCTTGCTTCAATGAGCAAACCAAACACTTTCCATGCGCAAACTATATAAGTTTTTATATTTTAAAATTTTGGGCTGGAAGCTGATTGGGGAATTTCCCAACGTCGATAAATGTGTTGTTGCCGTGGTTCCCCATACCCATTGGTTGGATTTTTTTTTGGGATTGTTGGTACGAAAAGTAATCAACGAAGAAATCAATTATATTGGAAAAAGAAGTCTTTTTAAACCTCCATTTGGATGGTTTTTTAGATGGACGGGAGGAGCGCCCATTGACCGTTCCAAAAGTTCCAATACGGTTGAAAGCATCGTAAATATTTTTAAAGAACGCAAGATTTTTAGATTTGCCTTGGCTCCGGAAGGTACGCGTAAAAAGGTATCGGAACTAAAAACGGGTTTTTACCATATTGCGGTAATGGCACAAGTACCAATAGTTGCCGTTGCATTTGATTTTGGCAAAAAGCAAGTGAAAATTTCAGAAGCAATATACCCCACAGGAGAAATACAGGAGGATTTTAAAATATTCCATAGTTTTTTTGATGGAGTGGTGGGGAAAATCCCAGAATACAGTTTTTAGATTTTTTTCAAAACCTGTGGCTTGGGTTTTTCTACTTTTTTTGTATTTCCCGGGAAAACCATATCGGTACTTGAATAAGACCCTCCAAAAGTAAGCGCTGCGGCATATACTTGTTTAATGGCATCTTCTACCTGATGCTCGGAAAGTTCTTTGAGCGGATGTGTAAAAACGGACCAGATGATTTCATCGCTTAACGCATATTTTACGTCCAAGACAGAATGAAAATTGGCCACCATGGCATTCAAAATTTCTTCCTCTCCAATTTCTTCCCGTTTTACAATCGGCGATATGATTCGCATGCGGTTGGCATTTTCATCAAATACACAGATCAGCACCACTTTTTTAATCGAAAATTGATAAGAGTTTCCATTGATTCTGACGGTGTCTGCCTGCTTTTCTATAATATCATAAAGTTCATTCGCTGTCATCTCTTGTGAATGGACACTATTTGCAAATAAGTAGAAACAGAAAACTAAGGCTAAATTTCGCATGTGGAATTGTTTTATGCTTCGTCGTAAAACCATGTAGAACTTTACAAAATTTAGGCATTCAAGTAGTTAGGGTTTTATTTTTGACCGCATTTGTGTTAAGTTGGCCATTAGGCATTGTGAATTCCTTTTATAAAAATTGCCATCAAATTAAAACGCTAAAATGAGCAATGTGTCTTTGGACGATAAAATATGATCTTTTTCTCCAATCCTTACGTATAAGCTTATGACAGATAATATGTTTAAAGGCTTTAGCGTGCCCATATATTTTACAGACAAAAGGAAAATGTCGAATACTCTCACAAAAAACTTACTGGTCAGAAGAATAGCCATTCTGGTATTCACTTCTTTCTCCATGATTGCGCACTGTCAGGTCATCTCCTACATGGACAGCCTTAACGTTGGCAAGTATAAGGGCATGGCGGACTTTCAGTACAAAGTAGTTGAAAACGATACGATATTGGACGGTCCATTTCAATTGCAACGGTCCAACCTTGGTGCCTTATTGTCGAAAAGTGACTATTCCTTTTTGTTCAAAGGTGTATTTAAAGAGAATTATCCCAACGGATATTGGAAGTTTCAGTTTGGTGAATTCCAGTCAGATAGTATTACACAGGTACTGGATTATCAATATATTTTGAACATCACGGGAACGCAAGAAGAAGCGGAAGGTATTTTGGACAATGGAAAACCCGATGGGATATGGACCATAACCAAAAACCGCATCAAAGATTCGGAGTTGGATGAAGTGCTGTTCAAGAGTACCATTGATTTTGAAAACGGAGTGCCCCAGAAAAGCTTCCGTATTGAAAATGAAGGTACCATTCTGGTAGGTAGATTTTTACGAAACGGATTGGCGCATGACGAGTGGACGCTTTATTCCGAAGATGACATTGATGTGGTGGAGCGTTGGTATTTTAAAGATGGTCGTTTAGAGAAAATTGAATTAAATGCAGATGGTGAAAATAAGGAAATCAACCTTTACCAGAGTAGAATTCTTGACGGAAGAATCATCACATTGGACGACAACTATTTAAAGATTCTTAGTGTTATACAACAATCGGTGGACACTTTTGATTTATCGCAAAGCCCTATAAATAAGTCGCTAGCGGCAAATGCTGGGTATTATGGAAAGATAGACGGTATTTTATCCGAATTGGGTGAATCAGCTTTCTATCCAGAATTCAAGGTCAAAGTTCCTTACCATCCAATAGACTCTTTGGAATCTGCGCAAATGGATTCTGTAAAAACATTGTACCAGAAGTCCAAACTGATAAGCGAGTCATTATTGAACGACACTCAGTTGACCATTTTAAAAATGGCCGATGAAGATGCCCACTTTCTTCATTCCGTGGTCGTTGCTATTTCTGAAAACTTTGTTCACCCCCTAGGAGATGTTTTGAGTTATCATGAATCGAATATTCTTCAATACGTTCCAATTAATGAATTAATTGAACATGCGTGGCCAAACGGAAAACCTTCAACAGAATTCGTTGTTATCGGACAAAAAAATGAGAACAAAATCTTCAAGGGACCACAAGCATCGGATTTCGACTTTACTCAAAATAATATTGCGTCAATTTACAAAATGGCACACTATGCCACATTGAGTTTAGATTCCATTCAGCAAGTTTTAAACGATAAATTGACCAAGGATAAACGACAACAAGAGTTTATCGCACTGGAAGAGAGGATAATAGCACAAGTAAATCAATTGAACAATGATTTAGATTCTTTGTCGGATAAATTGCCGTTGAAGTACATGAAGTCGTTTGAAAAAATAAAATCCACCGCCGACCAAAACCTCACCCGATATTCAAAAATGGAGGAGACCAAAGCGAAGACAAAGTTTGGTCGTCATTTAGTGCGTTGTTTTGAGTCGATGGATATCCTGACCAAGGCGCTGGCACAGCAACCAGATAGGATGCAAGTTATCAAAGAAAAGTATCAAGATGCCATTTGGAACCCGTTTATGGCGAACATAATGAACGAAGAGGTGAAAAAACGAATTACTTCTGCATACCAAAGAGTATTGATTCCGCACCTATTGGATAGGGTAGAAACAGAACTTGATTGTGATAATGTTGATGAGTTGGTCGGATTGCTGAACAATACGCACCAGCGTATGTTGGAAATGCGGGATGAGGACACCTCACGATTGGAACGCAAACTTAAAAGGGAACAAGATCCATTGGTAATCATACAGTTGTTCAATTTAGAATCCATTGGCAAAACTGAGAAATGAAGGTATATTGTAAGAATATAGTTTGGTTGTCAGTTGCGTTTTTATCGTGTTTTTTGTCTACGATACTTGCTCAGGAGGCGGAGGTGCTTCCAGAAGAATCAGAGTTTAAAGACCCAAGTACGAGGGTATGGTTTAATACCTATGGCAATATCCGTATATCAAAACGTTTGTTTTGGGATGCCCAAACCCATTTTCGCTTTGAAGAGACCGAGGATACCCCGTTTATAGGACAGATTGGTCAAATATATAATCGGCATGCTATCGGATATATTTATTCAAAAAAGGTCAATTTTAGTCTTGGTGGGGTCGTGCGTATAAATTTTAATACGGATGAGAATTCCACTGCACGAAATGTTGTTCCTGAATGGCGTATCTGGCATCAGTATCAATTTGCGCAACCTTTGTACAGCGCTATGATTTACCACAGGATTAGGATTGAACATCGATGGACCCAAGGTTTTGAAGAAAATAGTGAATATATTTTTAGGAATCGATGGCGTTACATGTTCAGGGCTAAAGTACCTTTGACCAATCACAAACTGGTACCCAAGACACTTTACGTTTCACCTGAAGCAGAATTGATCATGCAAAGTGGTAAGGAAGTAGTTGGTAGTGTTATGGAAGATCTTCGTTTGACCACTACTTTGGGCTATATTGTGACCCCAAGATTAACATTGGCTGCCGGATTAATGTATTCACAAGGACAAACCATTGAGAATGCAGGTATTTTTAAACAGGGTTGGACCATGCGTTTCCATGTTTATTTTTCACCTGATATCAGAAAAGTCAAAAATAAGCTACCAGCTATTCATCTGGACGATTAAAATGCTGTCCAATCCAAAGAACAATACATAAGCTATGAATAGGGCAAAAAATATTGGAATGATTTTATTAGTAGTTATGCTAGTAATAGCTACGTACAGTTTTTTTAAGATTACCAATTTAAAAAAACAACTAAAAACTTCGGAGAACAAGGTTTCCGGTATGTTTAAAAAAGCTACTGAGTACGACGAATTGCTCCGAATCGATTCTTTGCTCATAAAGGGCGAATACGATTCAGCTATAAATGCGTATACTTCTCAATTGTCGGATAAAGATATAGAAGAGGCTTCCGGAATACGGCTACGAATTGATATTGCCAAAAAGTTATCCAACTTAAAAAGGAACCGGCAATTTTCTGAATTGGACTCGACGGAAAAAGATTCTTTGGATTCCATTCAAAATATTCGACTTTCCAGTATTCCAAGAGAAATTAAACAGTATGATTCGTTGAACTTTGTGCTAGAGAAAACCAAGGTAGAACTGGTGAGTGTAAAACGGCAACTAAAGCGAAAGTCTTTTGGCGAATACATCACGTTTACCAATAAAAAAGGCAGTCAGTTTCATTACGTGGGCCAAGTAAAGAATAATAAAGCAAACGGTTTTGGAATAGCGTTATTGAATACCGGGAGCCGTTATGAAGGAGAATGGAAAGATAACCAACGCCATGGTGAAGGGAATTTTTACTGGGCAGATGGCGAACATTATTCAGGTGCTTATCTGTACGATCAACGCAATGGGTATGGTACCTATTATTGGCCAAATGGCGAAAAATACAGTGGCCAATGGAAAGAAGACAAGCGAAATGGCGAAGGCGTATTTTACGGGGAAGATAATGAAGTAGTCACACAAGGTATCTGGAAAGATGATAAATTGGTTGAAGAAGAAAAATAGTATATAAGTTTTCGATGCTGGTAAGGCCATAAAACCATTATACTAGGATTTTCTGCAGTTCTTTTTACTTTGGTTTTTTGAACTTTTTTTTAAAATTGGAATAATATTGTTTGCAGTTATTGAACCTTAAATCATAATAAAAGAAGTTCATGTGCAGGTACGTGGTGATCTCTGGTGAGGTGCTCGCCGCGCGGTGGGATGAGATGGGTGCGCGCAGCCGTGCGATCTATGATCAGAACCAGAAAGGGGCGGGTGGTGCCAAGACCAAGGATGAGCCGCTGAACTTCCGGTTGCACCAGGCGCAGCGG
>JBCCEC010000055.1:0-26229 GCA_039030475.1 Bacteroidota bacterium | reverse complement strand
GCTCAGCCGCGCATGAACAGGTCTATCGCCAATTGCGCAGCCGTATCATGCATGGCGAGATTATGCCGGGCCATGCCCTGACCCTACGCGGGATCGGCGAAGAGTTTGAGGTGTCGATGACGCCCGCGCGCGAAGCGGTGCGCCGGCTGGTTGCCGAAGGCGCCAAAACGGAAGACTCTATCACGTTTACCATAAAAAACAAAAGAGGAACAAAAGTCCCAATTTCCCTATTCGGCCTTCAAAAGGATTCTGTGGTCTCTAAATATTGGTTTTCTGATATTGATACATCAAGGACCTTCACTATACCTAAAAAAGGAGAAGATAAGCTAGTTCTTAATTACGATCAAAAAATACCTGAGTTCAATCAACGGGATAATTGGAAAACATTGAGCGGATTCTTTTCCAGTAATAAAAAATTGAAGTTTCAATTTTTTAAGGATACCGAGGACCCTTACTTTAATCAGGTTTTTTATGTTCCTATTGCAAATTTTAATGTTTATGATGGTATAACGCCGGGCCTAAGAGTTTATAACAAAACTTTTTTAGAACGACCATTTCAATATGACTTTGCTCCTACTTACTCTTTTTTAGAGAAAACTTTAGTAGGGAAAGCCAGTCTTAGATACCGTAAATATCATGGGAAGAGTGGTCTATATGTATCCAACTATTCTTTTTCCGGGTCTACTTCCCACTTTCAGGTGAATTCTCGGTTCACTACGCTTACTCCGGCCATCAGTTTTGGATGGAGACCTGAAAATCTTATTTCAAATCGAAGACAATCGCTGTTGATACGATATAGAAGCGTATTCCGGAACATTGATGAAACAATAGCAGACCAAATCGACACAGATCCTGATTATAGCGTTTTCAATGTGCGTTTTAGGGACTTTAACAATGACATTTTAAACTTTGCCAATTGGTCTTTAGATGCACAACATTCAGCTGATTTTAGCAAATTGGCCTTCGAAATGGAATACAGGAAACTGTACCAAAACAACAGACAATTTAATATTCGGTTTTACGCAGGTAAATTTTTAAGAAACAAAACAGACTCTGATTTTTTCAGTTTTGCCTTGGATAGGCCTACGGATTATTTATTTGATCTCGCCTATTTAGGAAGGTCGGAGGATTCAGGAATCTACAGCCAACAAATTATCATTGCTGAAGGTGGGTTTAAATCTCAGTTGGAAAACCCTTTTGCCAATGACTGGATTGCCACCACTAATGCAAGCACCAATATATGGCGATGGATAGAAGTCTATGGCGATATTGGATTTACAAGAAACAAGGGGCAAGACCCCCGGTTTGTTTATGGCTCTGGTGTACGGTTAAATCTTGTAACCGATTTTTTTGAATTATACTTTCCCGTGTATTCCAATAGAGGATGGGAAATTGCGGAACAGAACTACGGGGAACGAATACGGTTTATAGTCACGTTAAGCCCAAGAACCCTAACCGGACTATTTACTAGAAAGTGGTTTTAGATTGATGAATTCCTAAAAAATGGCTTTTAAAGAATCAAACTATTGAAATATATTTAAATATAATCACATTTAAATATCAAAATAGCATTTTATTAACAGCGCTCTCCATTGCTAATTTCCTTGGATTTTAGTATTTTTGCACAAAATCTTCAATCCCATATGAAACCAGAATCCACTACGAGCAGCGACATTTCTTTCGATGACTTTCAATCTCAAATCATAAAGGATTACCAAATCGCAGTGACCAGTAGGGAATGTAGTCTATTGGGAAGACGCGAAGTACTTTCTGGAAAAGCAAAGTTTGGGATTTTTGGGGACGGAAAAGAATTACCCCAACTTGCAATGGCACGGGCTTTTGAAGATGGAGATTTTAGAAGTGGATACTATCGCGACCAAACGTTTATGATGGCGTTGGATCAGTTAAGTCCAAAAGAATTTTTTCACGGGCTTTACGCAACAACCGACATAGATAAGGAACCTATGAGTGCCGGGCGACAAATGGGAGGCCATTTTACCACCCATAGTTTGGACGAGAACGGTGAATGGAAGAACCTTACCAAACAAAAAAATAGTAGTGCCGATATTTCTTGTACTGCAGGTCAAATGCCACGATTACTGGGTTTAGCGCAAGCTTCAAAAATCTATCGTAACTTAAAGGATATTGACCAAACCAACTTTTCCGATAATGGGAATGAAGTTGCTTGGGGAACTATAGGTAACGCAAGTACAAGTGAAGGCCATTTTTTTGAGACCATAAATGCTGCCGGTGTATTGCAAGTACCCATGATAATGTGTATTTGGGATGATGCCTATGGGATTTCAGTTCCAGCTGAATTCCATACTACAAAAGGAGATATTTCTGAAGTCCTTAAGGGTCTACAGCGTGACGACAAAAATGAAGGCTATGAAATTCTTAAGGTAAAAGGTTGGGACTACACAGCTTTGATACACGCTTTTGAAAATGCATCAGAAATTGCAAGGGAAAGCCATGTACCGGTACTAATTCATGTTACCGAGCTTACACAGCCTCAAGGCCATTCTACATCTGGTTCCCACGAACGTTATAAATCTGAAGAACGATTGATATGGGAACGTGAAAACGATTGTAATAAAAAATTTAGGGCTTGGATTCTCGAGAACAACATTTGCACAGAGCAAGATTTAAAAAGTCTGGAAAGGGAAATCAAGCAAACCGTTAGAGCAGCAAAAAAAGAAGCTTGGACCGAATTTCTGAAGCCTCATCTAAATGAAAAGAATCAGCTTGTACAACTATTGGAGGATGCTGCGGATAAAAGCCCTAACCAAAATTTTATAGCAAAAATAAAGAACGACCTTATCGCTATAGAAGAACCTTTGAAGAAGGATTTAGCGTCCAAGTCTAGGAAGGCGCTGCGTTATCTTTTGGGGGAGACTACCCAAGAAAAGTTACAATTGCAGCAATGGGTCGAGGATTTTTTAGCTTCGGCGCAGCCAAAATATAGCTCTCACCTGTATAGCGAACAAAATACTAACGTACTTGGTGTTGAAGCAAATCCTCCTGAATATACAGAAGATTCCGAACAAGTAGATGGTAGAATCATTCTAAGGGACAATTTTGATAAATTATTTGAAAAGTACCCTGAAGCCTTGGTGTTTGGCGAGGATACTGGAAATATTGGGGATGTAAACCAAGGACTGGAAGGGTTACAGAAAAAATATGGTCCATACAGAGTCGCAGATACAGGCATTCGTGAAACGACTATTATTGGGCAAGGTATTGGACTAGCCCTCAGAGGTTTAAGGCCAATAGCAGAGATACAGTATCTGGATTACATTATGTATGCTTTACAGACATTGAGTGATGATTTAGCAACACTAATGTATCGTACGGTTGGTAAGCAAAAGGCGCCATTAATCGTTAGAACACGAGGCCACAGACTTGAAGGTATCTGGCATTCAGGTTCACAAATGGGAGGACTGGTACACTTGCTTAGGGGTATGTACATTTTGGTCCCAAGAAACATGACCCAAGCTGCAGGATTTTACAATACCTTAATGAAAAGTGATGAGCCTGCCTTGGTCATCGAAAGTCTAAACGGGTATCGTCTAAAAGAAAAGAAACCTTCTAACCTTGGAGAGTTCTGTGTGCCCGTTGGAAAAGTTGAAACCTTAAAAGAGGGTACTGATATTACATTGCTTTCTTACGGATCTACCTTAAGAATAGTGGAAAAAGTCGCGAAAGAATTATTGGAAGTCGGCATTGATGCGGAGGTTATCGATGCACAGTCGCTACTCCCCTTTGATGTTTCCCATGATGTTGTAAAGAGCTTAAAAAAGACCAATAGGTTATTAATTATAGACGAGGATGTACCTGGAGGGTGTTCAGCATACCTCTTGCAGGAAATCCTAGAAAAACAAGGGGGTTACAATTTCTTGGACAGCGCACCGCAAACACTTACCGCTAAAGCGCATCGCCCTGCTTATGCTTCGGATGGGGACTATTTCTCTAAACCAAACGCGGAAGACATTTTTGAGAAAGTCTATGCCATAATGAACGAAACTGACCCAAATTCCTATCCAGAGCTAATTTAAAATAATCTGTTTTCGATACTATATTTTTTTTAGAGAAGAATATTTTAATAAATAATTATGTTTCTATTAAGACATAATTTATATTTTCACGAAAATTTTATTTCCCCACATCAATGAAAAACAACATTCTGATACATTTGGGACTTGCACTTTTAAGAATAGTTCCATCTGCATTTATGCTTACGCACGGCCTACCAAAATTTCAAAATCTTATTTCTGGCAACACCGAATTCCCAGACCCAATCGGTATTGGTCAGACTCCATCTTTATTTTTGACCGTAATCGGTGAGTTTCTTTGTCCTATACTTATCATCATTGGATTTAAGACACGTTGGGCAACAATTCCCGCAGCAATAACAATGTTCGTTGCAGCCTTTGTCGTACACGGGGCAGACCCATTTGGCAAAAAAGAATTGGCACTTCTGTACGCTGTTATTTTTATCGTAATTTTTCTATTGGGACCGGGTAAATACAGTATCGATAAAAAGTAAGCTTTAGATAATTTCTATTAGCAGCTCTTTAAGAAGGCTTGCTTGTTGCACATTGTTTGCACCAACGCCTTTACCTTTTAAATCCAACTGCCGTAAACTAGAGATAACCCCACTTACTCGCTTCATTGGATAGTTTTTTGCCGCTACCGTAAACTCATTTACGAAATAAGGATTAACACCAAGTACCTTCGCAACATTGCCAGGTGAATGGTCTTTAAGTCCATGGTACTGTAGCAACTGTGTAAAAAAAGTATTGAGCAAGGTTATGGTCACTACAAAAGGATTATCCTTTGGGTTTTGGGAAAAGTAATCGATAATACGTGTTGCCTTACCTACATTACGCTCCCCAATGGCCTTTTTTAGCTCAAAATTGTTGAAGTCCTTACTTATACCGATATGTTCCTCTATCAAGGCCGGGGTTATCTCTTTTTCAGGAGGTACAACTATCGCTAATTTATCGAGTTCATTGGCTATTTTACTAAGATCTGTTCCTAAAAACTCAACAAGTAACATCGCTGCCTTGGGAGCGATCTTATACTTTTTTCCGCTCAAAGTCCTTCTTATCCATTCAGAAACCTGATTTTCATACAGCTTTTTACTTTCAAAGAGTTCTCCTTTCTTTTGAATGGCCTTGTAGAGCTTTTTTCGTTTATCAAGCTTTTTATATTTGTAACAAATTACCAATATGGTTGTAGGCTGGGGGTTATCAACGTAGTTAACAAAGCTTTCAATAGTTCGGGAAAGGTGTTGTGCCTCTTTTACGATTACCACTTGGTACTGGGACATCATGGGAAAACGTTTGGCATTGGCAACTACCTCGTCCACACTGGTATCACGTCCATAAAGCACCATTTGGTTGAATCCCTTCTCATCTTCGGTTAAAACATGGTCTGCTACGTACTGCGAAATTTTATCAATATAGTAAGGCTCGTCCCCCATTAAAAAATAGATAGGTTTTGGAACTCCGTTTTTTATATCCGTAACAATTTGTTTAACCCTGTCCATTCAGAAAAAATCATCAAATTTGTCCAATGCAAGCGTTGAACTTTCCCAAGTATTCATTTAGAATCAAAAGTAGCGAAAATAGCCTCTATATTTTTGATGTGATACGTAAAAAGTTTGTGCTTTTGCAGTCAGAAGAATGGGTAAGACAACATGTAATCCATTTTTTGTTGAATACTAAAAAGTATCCAAAGAGCCTTATCAATGTAGAGAAGCAGTTGATAGTGAACAATTTAAAAAAACGCTACGATATCGTGGTTTTTAAACCCAACGGAGCTATCTTTTTATTAGTGGAATGCAAGGCACCAACGATTACAATAAATCAGACCACATTCAACCAAATTGCACAATACAATTATTTATTGGAAGCTAATTACCTGATGCTCAGCAATGGAATTGACCATTATTACTGTGAAATGGACCTGATAAATGAAAAATACAGGTTTTTAAAGGAAATTCCTGATTTTAGCCGTTAATTTGCTGCCGTTTTGAAGATTGCAGTTGTCATACTAAATTGGAACGGAGAGTCTTTGCTCAAAAAATTCTTGCCCTCTGTTATTGCCCACTCAAATGGGGCAAGTATTTATGTAGTTGACAATGCCAGTTCGGACAGTTCCGTTACTTTTCTTAAAACTAATTTTCCTGACGTTGGCATAGTCGAGAACACAGAAAATGGAGGGTTTGCAAAAGGGTATAATGATGGGCTAAAACATATAAAGGCCGATATTTTTTGTCTTCTTAATTCTGATGTTGAAGTGACCCCTAATTGGTTGGAACCTATCTTAGAAATGTTTCATACCACTCCTGAAGCCTCTATTGTACAACCTAAAATCCTGGACTTGAATCGTAGGGATTATTTTGAATATGCCGGTGCGGCAGGTGGTTTTATTGACAGGCTAGGATATCCATTCTGCCGTGGTAGAATATTTCAGGCGCTAGAAAAAGACAATGGACAATATAACGATGTTAAAGAAGTTTTTTGGGCCACAGGGGCATGCATGTTTATACGAAGCGACGTTTTTAAATCGCTCGGTGGGTTTGATGAAGATTACTTTGCGCACCAAGAAGAAATTGACCTTTGCTGGAGAGCTAAAAACTCAGGACATAAAGTGTATTATGTTGGAAAAAGCCATGTATACCATTTGGGCGGCTCCACTTTGGCCAATATGAATCCAAAAAAAACCTTTTTAAATTTCAGGAACTCTTTATACTCTATTACCAAAAACCTCCCTCGCAGAAAAGCATTACTGTTGATTTTTATAAGATTGGTCTTGGACGGAATAGCTGCGCTACGCTTCATTTTTCAGTTAAAGTGGGAGCATTGTTTTGCAATTCTAAAGGCGCATTTAAGTTTTTACAGTAACTTTAGGAAGATGTACAAAAAAAGGGAAAAAGCTAATTTTATATTAAAATATCATTCGACTACATCCATAGTATGGTCTCACTTCGTACATCACATAAAGAATTTTAACATTTTAGTAAAAGATTAACGATAGCGAAATTTTTGAAATTTCCTTTTTATATAATTTTGCTGATGTTTTGAACATTAATAACTAATAATCCCTAATATATACAAACAGTATTATGAAAAAAGTCTTTTTAGGAACATTCGCGATGGCAATAGTATTGTCTTCATGTGTATCACAGAAAAAATATGCTGAACTAGAGGCCCAACAACAGGAAACTCAAGATTTATTGAATTCGGCGACAGTAAAATTAAACGATTGCTTGGAGGAAAAAGCCACAGCATCATCAAAACTTAAAACCCTCGAAGATCAAAACGCTTTCTTAAAAGCGAACAATCAAGAATTGATCAACAATATGGGTAATTTAACAACGCTTACTACTAAAGGTGCAGAAAACCTTGAAAAGTCCTTGGAAAGTTTACAGGAAAAGGATTTGACCATCAGAAAGTTACAAGATGCCGTAACAAGAAGGGATTCCGTAAACCTTTCCCTTGTACAGAGTCTAAAAGGAGTTTTGGGCAATTTGGATGATGAGGACATCGAAGTAAGTGTTGAAAAAGGTGTTGTATTTGTTTCAATCTCTGATAAACTATTGTTTAGAAGCGGAAGCTATAATGTAACTTCTGCAGCTAAAGCAGTATTGGGCAAAGTTGCCAAAGTTGTAAACAATAAGCCAGATTTCGAATTCTTGGTCGAAGGACATACCGATAACGTACCTTTCTCAAAAGGTGTATTACAGGATAACTGGGATTTGAGTGCTAAACGAGCTACATCCATAGTACGTATTCTACAGAACGAGTTTAATGTTGATCCTAAACGTATGACCGCAGCTGGTAGAAGTTACTATGTTCCTTTGGTATCCAATGACAGTTCTGCTGATAGAGCTAAAAACAGAAGAACACGAATTGTTGTACTTCCAAAAATCGATCAGTTCTATAGCATGATCGAAGAAGGAATGAAAGATCCTGCCATTGGTGGGTCTGGAAAGTAAAAAATTAAGACATATAAAGTATAAAAGCGGCCAATGGCCGCTTTTTGTTTTTAATGCCTAAAGAGCCTATAAAATATCTAAACTTCCCTTTCCCTCTCTTATCACTTCTGGGTATCCTGTAGCTAAATCTATGACCGTAGATGCAATATTGCCACCATACCCCCCGTCCACAACAATGTCCACAAGGTTTTTCCATTTCTCAAAAATCAGCTCGGGGTCTGTAGTATATTCAAGGATATCATCCTCATCATAAATAGAGGTGGATACAATAGGATTGCCTAATTCTGTCACCAAAGCATTTACAATCGCATTATCGGGAACACGAATCCCTACTGTTTTCTTCTTTTTAAAATCTTTTGGGAGATTGTTGTTTCCAGGAAGAATAAAGGTATACGGGCCTGGTAATGCTCTTTTCAATATTTTAAAAGTAGAAGTGTCTATTTGGCGAACATAGTCCGAAAGATTACTTAAATCCGCACAAACAAAAGACCAGTTGGCCTTTGCCAATTTTACCCCTTTTATTCTTGCAATCTTTTCAAGGGCCCTAGAGTTTGTGATGTCACAACCTAACCCATAAACTGTATCCGTAGGATATATGATAAGCCCTCCCTTTCGCAATACGTTTCCGATTTTCGAAACCTGTCTTGGGTTGGGATTCTCTTCAAAAAGTTTAATGAGTTCTGCCATTTTTTAAATGAAGATTTTAGATCATATAATACAAAGTAACAAGATTAAAACCAATAAGTATAGTAAACCCTCAAATGTTGACCATAAACGCATCTTATACATTCAATCTACTCATCCATCAAATGATATGGGGCATTAGTCCATTTAGCCAGATACATTTTCTCCAAAAGTTTCATTTTTATCATTATTTCTAAGTAAATGGACATTGATTATGGCGTTTAATAAGTTCACCAAAGTAATACCTCTTTTACTATTAGTGATTTTGACCAATTGTAAGGAAAACGGAAAACCGGACAAACTTTATAGTCTAACTTCTGTTCCCGAAAGAGGGAGGGATATCATTTATGCACTGGACCAACAATTTGAAAACTTATCGAATCTGAATCAAAATGATTCGGATTTTCATGACTTGGCTACGACCATCAATAAAAACATTGGCAACGCTATTAAAAAAATCACTTCGCAATCCCTGCTTGAGGAATTCAATAGATTTAACTACTTAAAAAAACATAGCTATGTCTTTGCGTTATCCGATGACAAAAAAATAGGTGTCTTCTCTTGGAATACGAGACTGGGAAGTTCCATGAGCGATTTTAAGAGTATAGTGCTACATGTAAAAAATGAAAATGTCGTACATATTTATCTTGATGAAAACTCAATTACCTATAATGAAATCTATAATCTAAGTGGTCACCGGCAAAAACCCATATATCTTTTTCAGGGTTGGGGAAAATCATCGGCTTACGAGTACTACTATCAAATTGATGCTTTTTCGAATGATGAAGGTATTTTTCAACCAGAACCTGTGTTTCCAGAAAATAAGAGTTCCTTAACCTCCCATTATCAACTTGAAAGTTTGGATTTTGAAGCACAAATGGACTTCAGTATAGAAAAAGACGGCTCCCTAATATTACAACCGGAAATTTGGGGAGAAAAAGTGGTATACCATCCTTTGGAGTTTAATGGTACTACTTTTGAAAAAAAGTATTTAGACCGTAACGCAAGTACAAACTACTCCAACCAAAGTTTTGAACGTACCGATACTTTTAATTTTCTCAAAGGGTCGGAGCTCCCGCTGATAAAAGATAAAGTAGAACATGCCTCAACCTATACTTTCGAAAATGAATTTACAGTTTCAGTAGAACAGGGTTTAGATAATGGGCACACTAACGTTACTATCCAAATTTATAAGGGAGACACAATTCGTATCAATCTCAATGATTCAAGCACATCACTTATTGGGAAAAAAGGAAATTTTCTATTTTTTGAAGGTGCTGGAGTTGCGGAAAATTGGCCGATACATATTTTTAATTTGAATGAAAGAACAATACTCACCAAATACATATCAGCAGCGATTATCAAAGAAAATCAATTGATTTTCAAAGAATTAATGCCAAATAAATCAATAAATCATAACCATACTGTCGATTGCGTGAAGGAATACAGGGAGTATGCCGAATTTTACAATGTATATAGATTTCAATTTACGGACCTCAATCCAGTAGTGGAATCCATAGACTTGATATTATGCGGATATGCGCAATAACAATACCCCAACACTTTACAAATTGTCAATGACTGATTGAATGCTATAGTGTATCTTTTCAAATACTATCCTATTAAAATCTTCGTTTAAAGTTCATAGAACATTTTCTAAAAATAGACAATGAACACCATTAGAGGCAGAGTACTGATAGCATTTTTTATGCTTTTCATCCTCATAGGCCCTTTTCTACTTTTTGCATTCAACAGTCTAAAGAAAATTGACAATGCAAAAACTTTTAGGGAAAGTATTGCGCTTTTTGATGGTAATAGGCTCAAAGCAGATAATGAATTCTTCCATATTCTAGATTTTGATACAAAACAAGATTCCTTCTATATTGAAAAATCTACACAATCTTTACAAAAATACCACCACTATATTACCAGCGCTAAAAAAGCACTGAACGATATTCAGATAGCTAAAAGCAACTCAAATACAATCGTCGATAAAAGATTGAACCGTATTTCTGAGGATGTCGACAATCTTAATGCTAACATCATAAAGGTCCTAACGTTAATTCAACAAAGAGGTTTCAAAAATTTTGGCACCATTGGAAAAATGCGCCAACATATCCATAAACTGGAAACAAGTGCAGAAGGAATTACACTGGCGGAAATCCTCCAAATGCGAAGAAGAGAAAAAGATTTTTTCTTAAGAAAAGATTATGTGTACGCCAAAGAGCTCAATTCCTTTGTCAATACGATTTTGAGTCGTTTAGAAAGTAATGCCGAAGCAGATGTAGAAACAATTGCCTCCTTAAAAGGATATCAAACAAGCTTTAATCAAGTAGTTGCACTTGAAAAAGAGATTGGCAATATCAATACGGGACTTATCAAAGAGATTCAAACGGTTCACTCCGAACTCAATGACAAAGTGAGCACTTTATACGGTATTGTTGACTCAGATTCGAAAGTCATGATAAGTACCATAAAATCATATTTGGTACTGTTTTTTTCCATTACGGTACTTTTTGCGATTCTATCGGCATTTGTTTTTTCAGGCCATATCGCGAAGCCCATTAAAAAATTGATATCGGATATGGACTCTATTGTCCAAAATAATTTTGAGGGGCAAATACATAAAAACCGGAGTATTAAGATTGATGAAATCGATAAATTAACTGGTACCTACAATGGGCTTGTAAACAAAATACGCCAACAAATTCTTAGCCTAAGCGAAAAAAACAAATCCTTGAGCAGTTTGAACGTTAAATTGGTAGAATCTGAAAATGAGCTCAAAGAAGCATCAAGAATAAAAGACAAATTTTTCTCCATCATTTCTCACGATTTAAGGGGACATACCGGAAACGTACTTTCCCTAGCCAATATTCTTAATGAAGATAAAGGTGAAATGAACGACCAAGAAAAAGGAATGTTCGTAAAATATTTATCTGATGCTTCCCAAAACCTTCAACTTTTATTGGACAACTTATTGAATTGGGCAAAAACACAAATGAACGATCACCAAATCTCTAAAAGGATGTTCGATATCAATCCCGTTATCGAAAAGAACGTGACCTTGTTCAAAGAGAACGCCCATAGAAAAAATATTAAAATTGATTACACGGCCACAGAGCTGTCCAACGTGTATGCCGATAAAAACATGATAGACTTCGTTATACGAAATCTCCTCTCCAATGCATTAAAGTTTACTAAAAGTGGGGACATCATAACAATAGCTGCTTTAGAACATGGAGACCATTTGGAGGTTCAGGTAAATGACACTGGCATTGGCATGACGGAAGAACAAAAAGAAGCCTTGCTTAATTCTACCAAAGAAAACTCGACCACCAAAGGAACTGACAACGAAGAAGGTACGGGACTTGGATTTGCCATCTGCAAGGATTTTATAAAAAGAAATAACGGAACGGTACAAATCAAATCCAAAATCAATTCTGGAAGTATGTTTTCATTTACAGTACCAACAAACCTCACAAGAGAAAGTATCCTTCGGGTATCTTAGTTTTCACTATTATTTAGAGTATTTCTAGCTTGGCAAACCTGAGCAATAGTTTTTTAACGTCCCCCTTTTCAAACTTGATTTCTGCTTTTCTATCATTTCCAACACCTTCGATCTTTAGGACTCTTCCCCTACCAAAACGGGTATGGTTAACCATAGAACCTTCTGCTAGGTTTACATCTATACTATTGGTGTTATTTGCTGGTGATGATAGCTCTGGTTTTAATTTCCTCAGCTTTCGTAATTGATTCTCATTGGGTTTTTGGACACTTGGCGGTGTTCCGTTCTTAGGTTTTATTTGTCGAAGCTTGCTTTTGTCCACTTCACCAAATATATTGGAATCGATCATTGATCTGTAGCGATATCCATCATTTACAGGAACTAAATTTTCCACATATTGCTCATCGATCTCTTCCAAAAATCGGCTAGGTTCCGCGTCAATGAGTTTTCCCCATCGATATCTGTTTTGCGTATAGGTAAGAAAAGCTTGTTTCTCGGCCCGCGTCAAGGCCACATAGAACAAACGTCTTTCCTCCTCAAGCTCGCTCCTGGTGTTCATACTCATTGCAGAAGGAAACAAATCCTCTTCCATTCCAACAATGTACACGTAGGGGAACTCCAATCCTTTGGCCAAGTGAATTGTCATAAGGGCGACACGGTCATCATCACCAACATCCTTGTCCATATCGGTAGCAAGGGCAACATCCTCTAAAAACTCGGACAGGCCACCGGTAGCATCTGCCAATTCTTTTTGCCCTTCAACAAAATCTTTGATTCCGTTTAAGAGTTCTTCAATGTTCTCCATTTTAGCGATACCTTCGGGGGTACCGTCCTTTTTAAACTCCAACAACAAACCAGTTTTCTTGGCGACATGTTCTGCAAGGGTAAACGCATCGGCTCCCTCGTTCATAATCTGAAAACTTTTGACCATGGTCACAAAGTCACCCAATTTTCTTTTGGTTCCGCTATTGATGTTTAAATTGAGTTTTTCCAAATGTTCCATTACCTCAAAAATGGAACGCCCATAGTGATTTGCAGCAACCAGAAGCTTATCAATGGTCGTTTGACCAATTCCCCTAGCAGGAAAGTTAATAATACGCTTTAGCGCTTCCTCATCTTTAGGATTGATGATGATACGCAAATATGCAAGAACGTCTTTAATTTCTTTGCGTTGATAAAAAGAAAGCCCGCCATAAATTCTATAGGGAATATCACGCTTGCGAAGTGCATCTTCAATGGCCCTTGACTGTGAGTTGGTTCTGTACAAAACTGCAAACTCCCCGTTTGGCATCTGTTGTTGCATCTTGTTTTCAAAGATGGAACCAGCTACATACCTACCCTCTTCAGCATCTGTGGGGCTTCTATGAATCTTTATTTGATGTCCTTCATCATTAGAGGTCCAGACCACTTTTTCCAATTGATTTTTGTTCTTGGCAATAATGGAATTTGCGGCGTTTACAATATTTTTGGTAGATCGGTAGTTTTGTTCCAACCTGTAAACGGCAACATCATCATAATCCCTTTGAAAATTAAGGATGTTACTGATATTGGCTCCCCTAAACGAGTAAATACTCTGAGCATCGTCCCCAACCACACATATATTTTGATAACGGTCAGAAAGTGCCTTGACTATTAGATATTGGGAATGGTTGGTATCTTGGTACTCATCAACTAAAATATACCTGAACCGGTCTTGGTATTTCATCAATACCTCCGGAAAACGGGTCAATAATTCATTGGTCCGTAATAACAAATCATCAAAATCCATGGCGCCGGCCTTAAAACAGCGGTCTACATAGTTTTGATAAATCTCCCCTAGCCTGGGCCTTTTGGCCATGGCATCCGCTTCTACAAGCTCTGGATTCTGAAAATATGCCTTTACAGTAATCAGGCTATTCTTGTAGGATGATATTCTATTCTGTACTTGTTTGTACTTGTAAATATCCTTATCCAAGCCCATTTCCTTGATAATGGAAGCAATCAATCGTTGTGAATCTTGGGTATCGTAGATGGTAAAATTGCTGGGGAAGCCAAGTTTATCGCCATCAAAACGGAGCAGTTTTGCAAAAACAGAATGGAAAGTTCCCATCCAAAGGTTTTTTGCTTCGGAGTTTCCAACAATAGTGGCAATCCGCTTTTTCATTTCTTTGGCGGCCTTGTTCGTAAAGGTCAAAGCCAGAATATTGAACGAATCTACACCTTGCTCCATCAGATGGGCAATCCTGTAGGTCAGGACCCGGGTTTTTCCAGAGCCAGCGCCTGCAATAACCATTAAAGGACCATCCTTATGCAATACAGGGGCTCGTTGCGCATCATTCAATTCATCCAAAAAAGTACTCAAACAGCAAAATTTTAAAAGTAACCGTGAAATTAGCTAATAATGGTTTTATCCTAAAAACATACTTTCAATACTTATAAACACGAAACTGTTTTTTTAAATCGAATTTGAATATATTTAAGAACTAAAACACCTCACATCCATGAATTTAAAATTGATACCCGCCCTACTCTTCACTTTAATTTGTCTGTATGGAATTTCTCAAGAAGAAAAAAAAGCAGGCCCAGTAATTGAAGATTATGGGAAAGTCTGGGAAATCAAAAATCCTGATTTTAAGACCGATGTCAATCAAGAATTTAAGGTTGTTTTTGATATCATGAACAGTCCCGAATCCCACTCAGAAATCAATAGGAACATTGAAACCGCAGCTCGATTTCTGAACATGCACGCCCAAGGAGGAGTACCCGTAGAACAGCTAAAAGTAGCCTTAGTGGTTCACAATAAAGCATCGAAGGACATTATTCATAATGAAGCATATACAGCAAAGTATGGAGCGGTCAACCCAAATTATGATATGGTCAAAAGTTTGATGGATGCAGGAGTAGAGGTAATCTATTGTGGTCAATCTTCAAAATCCCGTAACTTTCCCAAAGAAGAACTGATACCTAATGTTAAAATAGCACTATCTGCCATGACAGCGCTTATTCAACTGCAAAAAGATGGCTATCAACTCATAAAATTTTAAAATCGACTACACATGAACAAAATTTTCACCTTCGCATTGCTACTTACCAGCATCTCGATTTGGGCACAAGGCCCTAATCTTGAAAAGGACTATACCGCCATTGAAGACAAGGTCATCGAATGGAGACGGGACATACATCAAAACCCGGAATTGAGCAATCGCGAATTTAAAACAGCAGAAAAGATTGCAAAACATTTAAAGTCATTGGGAATTGAGGTCCAAACAGGTGTTGCAAAGACCGGAGTTGTTGGATTGCTAAAAGGCGACCAAGATGGAAAAGTCGTAGCACTAAGGGCGGATATCGATGCATTACCGGTAACAGAACGAAATGACCTTCCCTTTAAATCTACCGTAACTTCAGAGTTTTTGGGAGAAAAGGTCGGGGTTATGCATGCCTGTGGTCATGATACCCATACAGCCATCTTAATGGGTGTAGCCGAAGTTTTATCCAAGAACAAAGACAAAATAAATGGTACCGTAAAATTCATCTTTCAACCTGCCGAAGAAGGAGCGCCCCCTGGCGAGGAAGGCGGAGCTTTGCTTATGGTGAAAGAAGGAGTTTTAAAGAATCCCGATGTAGATGCCATTTTTGGACTGCACATCAATTCACAAACCCCAGTAGGAACCATTCGTTATAAGATAGGCGGTGCCTTGGCTGCAGCACAAAGTTTTACCATAAACGTTAAGGGAAAACAAAGTCACGGGTCTCAACCGTGGAGCGGTGTAGATCCAATCTTGATCAGTGCAAAAATAATTGATGGACTACAGACCATAATCAGTCGAGAGGCGAATCTGACCAATGAAGCCGCTGTTATCACCGTGGGTAAAATCAAAAGCGGAGTCCGATTTAACATCATTCCTGAATCTGCCGAAATGCTGGGCACTATTAGAACTTTGGACTATGATATGAAAGATCATATCAACAAGCGAATGAAAGAAATGGTGGCCAATATTGCGAAAGCTTATGGTGGAGAAGCTACCTGTGAAATAAAGGATGCCACGGACATCACCTTTAACGTGCCTGAACTGGCCCTACAGATGTTGCCAACACTAAAACGTATAGCTGGTGATGAAAATGTTATTGCACAAAAAGCTATCACTGGAGCAGAGGATTTCTCTTATTTTCAAAGGGATGTCCCTGGATTTTTCTTTTTTCTCGGTGGTATGACCCCTGGTAACACGGAATCCTATCCCCATCATACTCCTGATTTCCTAATCGATGATGCGGGTATGCAGCTGGGCGTAAAGGCCATGACGGAATTGGCATTGGATTATTTGAGCAAGTAGTATGGATTCTTTTATGGATTTCTTGATAAGTGTGCCTTGGTGGCTATGGGTGTTGACGTTTCTTATTTTGGTGGCAATACGTGATATCTTTTTTCAGAGATCACATACCATAAGCCATAATTATCCCATTGTTGGTCATTTACGGTATTGGCTAGAAAGTATTGGTCCCGAAATGCGGCAATACTTCGTAGCAAATAACCGAGAGGAACTACCTTTTAATAGAATAGAACGTGGTTGGATTTATGCTTCTGCAAAAAAAGAAAACAATTACGAAGGTTTTGGAACAGATAGGGATATTTATTCCCATCAACATATTTTCGTGAAAAATGCCCTGATGGGGTATCAGATTGCTGAAAATCATCCCAACAAAGAGAATCCCTATTTTTTGCCCTGTGCCAAGGTCATAGGAGCTTACAATAACCGGAAAAAGCCTTACCGTCCAAGTTCGGTCATCAATGTTTCGGCAATGAGCTTTGGCTCTTTGTCCGCAGCTGCCGTAGAAGCAATGAACAAAGGGGTAGAAAAATGTAATGCATACCATAATACTGGTGAAGGCGGATTATCACCATATCATAAACAAGGGGGCGATGTTGTCTTCCATTTTGGAACCGGATACTTTGGCGTACGTTCTAAGAACGGGAATTTCTCCATGGAAAAAATGAAAATTTTGGTAGATGAGAACCCTTGTATAAAAGCTATTGAAATAAAACTATCACAAGGTGCCAAACCAGGAAAAGGCGGTGTGCTACCAGGTGCTAAAATTACACCGGAAATAGCTGAAATCCGAGGTGTGGAGGTTGGAAAGGATGTACTCTCCCCTGCCACCCACAAAGCATTTAGTTCCATACCTGAACTTTTGGATTTGATAGAGAATATTGCAGACCAGACAGGATTGCCCATAGGAATCAAAGCCGCAATAGGAAAACTAGATCAATGGGAAGAGCTGGCCGATTTAATGAAGAAAACAGGGAAAGGACCGGATTTCATTACAATCGATGGCGGAGAAGGTGGCACTGGCGCTGCACCACCAAGCTTTGCCGACCACGTGTCTTTACCATGGGTTTATGGCTTTGCTTCTATCTATAACTTATTCAAGGATAGAAATCTTACGGAAAGAATTGTTTTTATTGGTAGTGGTAAACTAGGGTTTCCGGCAAAAGCGGCCATGGCATTTGCAATGGGCGTAGATTGCATCAATGTAGCACGCGAAGCTATGATGAGTATCGGGTGTATTCAAGCTCAGGTTTGTCATACCAATAGATGTCCCGCAGGTGTTGCCACCCAGCGGAAATGGCTTCAGAATGGAATCAATGTCCCCTTAAAATCCGATAGACTGGCACAATACTTTAAAACCTTTAGAAAAGAATTTCTAGAAATCACGCACGCAGCGGGATATGAGCATCCCTGTCAGTTTAGAATGTCCGATATTCAGGTTAATGTGGATGATGATTATTTAAGCACCGATTTGGAAAAAGTATATGGTTATAAAAAATCGAAGGTGCCGTTTGATAGTATGCAAAAACTTATTGAATGTGAACATCTTGGTGGAAAAATTGCAATTGAAGCATCCTAGCAAATGTCCATAGCAATCACTAAGATGCGGTATTAGAATATTTCGAGACTCAATGCACTTTTTTTATCGATACAAAAAGTCGCCTTAATACATATGCAGCGCTTTTTTGTGCATTCTCCAAAAACATTCTAATTTAGCTCCCATAAAATTTGATATACTAAATTGACTTACCCATGAAAAAACAATTACTTATCCTACTATGCCTTTTACTTTCAACTTTAGGATTCTCTCAGAAAAAGAGCGAGTTGATAGCACAGATAGATGAATTAAAAACGGAGATCAGCACTGTTCAACAGGAACTTGCCGGTACCAAAAGAAAAATTTCATCAAGTGAGGCAAAGGCGGAAACCCTGGCAAATGAAAATGTAGCGCTACGTGATGCCAATCAAACACTGCTGCAAAATTTGAGCAGTTTCTCGGAACTTTCCAAAAAGAACAGTCAAAACGTGAACACTACATTGGCTGCACTTGGACGAAAAGAAAAACAACTTAGCAACATGACCTCAATGATCGCTTCCAATGATTCCGTTGCCATTGTATTGCTCTCTAAAATAAAACAATCCATGGGAAGCGATGCAAAAGCTAACTTTGTGGAAGGTGAAATCGTAATATCTAACAGTCTGAATACGCTATTTGGAGCTGATAACGCTTCAGAAATAACGGAGGAAGGCAAAGCATGGTTAGAAAAAGTTTCTAAAGTCATCAAGACCAACCCCACACAAAAGATTGAAGTTGAAGGTTTGAACATAACTGGAGAATTTGGTGCCACCTTTGATCAGGCCACCACAATTTCAAAAGAATTGGTCGAAACGTATGAAGTTTCCAGCGAGCGTATCAACATATCGGTCAAAGATGGCAACTTTAAAGAAGGGATAAACATAAAGCTACAACCCGACTATAAAAGCTTTTACGATAGTGTAAAACAGAACGCAAAGAACAAGTAATATTTTCATTGCTCCGGTCCATACTTTTTGTGGCTTTAGTTCGTTCTAGTTTTTATAAAACCAAAAACCAACTAATCCATGAGCGGAGACGATATCTTTCAACTTTTTGCATACCTATTACCAGCGGTAGTAACCGGAGCAATTGCCTTTTACTTTTTTAGGCTACATACTAAAAATGAAGAAGGCCGAAGACGTTTTCTATTGCATAAGGATTCCCAGAAAGATACGCTGCCCATACGCTTGCAAGCCTATGAGCGTATGGTTCTCTTTTTAGAAAGAATTGCTATAAATAGTTTGGTAGTTCGCGTAGGGCCAAATGGAAAAGATAAGGGTGCCTATGAGAACCTACTCATAAAACAAGTGGAAACCGAATTTGAACATAATCTTTCCCAGCAAATATATATGTCCGAAGAATGTTGGAACATTATCAAAGCTGCAAAAAACGCTACGATTCAAATTATACGTTCTGCGGGTATGAGCGCTACGGATTCTCCAGACAAATTAAGGGAGGATATCCTAAACCAGACTATGGAAAAACAGTCCCCTTCTTCAACGGCACTTAGCTTTGTAAAGAAAGAAGTGGGCGAATTATGGTAGTCGTTATTCCTGATGTTCAGGGTCTATAGGGCTTGTCTCTTCATTTTTGTTCTTGGCATATAAATATCCTTTTTTCCACCACAAGGTCATCCGCTCTTTATCAAAAATTAAAGAGTTTGTGGTTAAAACTGTAGGCGTATAATAAAAATTGATAATCGCATCTTTTTGATTGGCCACAAATTTTCCTATTCGGATGTTTTGATTCTCGATTCTATCCAACATAAAAGCAAAAATAGTGGTCATTAACTCAAAAGGATTCTTAACGGGCAAGCGGTTGAGATAATTTACCTCTGTGTGAAGCACAACAACATCAACTTCGGTCGCACCCCGTTTCAACGCCTCTTCTATAGGAACCAAACTTCCCAAACCACCATCTGCATACTCACAACCATTCCGCTTTACCAAGCTCATGAACGGTGCATAATTGGACGAGATCCATATCCAGTCACAAAACTCATCATAAGTACAATCGTTTATGGATTTATACTCTACTTGGTTCAAAGATAGGTTGGATACCGTCACCACTACATCTGTGGTGCTTTGCTTTAATTCCTCAAATTCCTCTGGGGTTATGGATTCCCGAATAAGGTGTCGAAGGTTCTCGCTCTCACCAAAGGTCTTTTTACCGCGCATAAAGTTTTTGACAACGTTCCAATGATTGATGGCGATAATTTCGATACCATGTTTTTTCTTTATGACAAAGGGACAATTATTGAATATGCTTTTTTGATTTACCGAGGAATAGATATCCTTTATTTTGTCCAATTTGTTCAATGCCAAGTGGGAAATAAGCAAACTTCCTGTTGAGGTACCCACGAACAAATCGTACTTATGACTTGCTTGTTGTATTAAAAATTGTGCTACTCCACCTGCAAACGCTCCCTTGCTACCACCACCAGATATGACCAATGCCCTCATTTACCCATAGTTTTATCTAAATAATACTGCTGTTCTTGACTTAAAGACGGGTATATGGCTTTAAGTCGGGCTACATTACCGTCCCTTTTCAAGAACTCTTTCAACATTTTTCGTGAAGATTTCTTAAAATACCATACATGATGGCTACAAGCATCCACTAAATTTTTCAAGGTATTATCATTGAATGCTCCTACATTTTTTAAAAATTGAAACGCCAGTAACCGTACTTCAAAATGGTGTTCAGAACTTGTATAACTATTTAATTCTCTAAAAAAAGCTGGTTTTAAATCAGTACGATAGGTTGGACTTACCAGCGCCAAGGTCAGCCAAAGTAAACGAACATTCTTGTTTGGCAATCCAACAATATCTTTTGTTTTATCCAAATAAGTAGTTTGGTTATCTGGAAAGTCGGTCCACAGCCTATAAAGAGCGGACTCCACAGTCTTATAGCTCTCATCTTTCAACAAACCTTCAAAATCCAAACGGATATGAGCTGGCAGTTTTTCTAAAGAAAAAGCTACCGCCTGTCTAACTTTAGGGCTTTCATTTTTAAGAATGTTTCCTAAAAAATTTGCTGATAAATTTGGAGCATAATCAGATACTAAACGATACTTAATATCATCTGAGTTTAATGAATTCCATCTACCTAAGAGAATAGTTTCGGCCTTATCAAAATTGTTTCCAATAGTATTTTTGATTTCAAAATAATTTTTGATAGCGCTGTTTTTATCGATCAAAAAGGATTTAGCAGTTTCATACGGGAATTCCGACTCTTCTAGCCATACGCTTTTAAAATCTGCCAGTTTCATTCCTGAAGCTTTTTCCATTTCCCACATAAAATCTGAAATGGTAACATTCTGATAAGCGTATTTTTTTAGGTAGTTCTGAATTCCCTGTTGAAAATTAAAATCCCCTACCCTTTTTCTGAGCATCACCAAGGCCCAAGCTCCTTTTTCATAAAACGTAAGACTTCCTGCTCTGGAGTTCGTCAATGCCTCTCCATTTCCATCACTTGAAAAATTGATAAGTGATATCGCGGTATCCAACAATCGCCAATAGAAATAATCGTCACCAAAAATTTCCTTTTCGGCCAAATAGGCATAATAGGTTGCAAAACCTTCGTGCAACCAATGGTGTTCCCCGCTCTGCTCAGTAACCAGATTACCAAACCATTGGTGTGCTAGCTCATGTGCATTAACGTTTACATAATTCTTGTCCGAAAAGGCGATAGAATCAATCATAAACGTATTTGAAAAAATGGTTGCACCTGTATTTTCCATTCCGGCATATAAAAAATCCTGAACAGGAACTTGCTTATAGTTCTGCCAAGGATAGGGCACATTGATTTCCTTTTCCAAAAAATCAAAAATTAGCTGAGTATGTCGATAGGTAGGTTCAACCTTTAAACTATCCATGGGTTCATAGTATAACTCTATCGGTATCCCAGTACTAGATTGTATCGTTTTTTTATCAAATTTTCCAATGGCAAATCCTACGAGGTAACTACTCATAGGTTGCTCCATATCAAATTGCCAAGAAAGGGCTTCAGCATCAAATAATTCTTCTTTGCCAATAAGTTTACCGTTTGTAATAACGGAGTAATCAGGTGCTGCCACTAAATTAAGGTCAAACTCGACCTTTTCGTTCATATCATCAAAACTAGGTAACCAATGGCTGGTATATTTTCCTTGTCCCTGTGTCCAAATTTGATTGTTATTTGGATTGTTATCATCCCATCCCAAGAAATAAACAGTCTGTTTAGGATTTGCCAAATACCTCAGTGAAATGGAATGGATATCACCTTTCCTAAATTTCTTTTTTACTGTAATCGATTTTTGATTATTGGAATAATTCACCTTTTCCGAATCAAGTAAAACAGAAGAAAAATTAATATTGATTGCATCCAGAAAAATGGAATCTATATTTTTTAAAACTTCAAACTTATAAGTCACTTGGCCTTTTAACTGTTTTTGTTGGGGAATTGGTTCAACAAAAACCTTGGCACTTAAAAAATCTACACCATCCTGAGTTTGAGAACTTAGAATCTGCACAAAGAAGAAAAAAACTGCTGTGGGGCCGAGCTTCATGTTTTGTTAATAGCAAAAGTCAATCCAAATTACATATTTTAGTTTTATGAATCCCAATTTTCTACAAACTCCTATGCCCTATTTAAAAGGTGTTGGTCCCAATAGAGCGGATACGCTTGGGTCAGAATTGGGCATACACACCTATTTGGACTTGCTGCATCTGTTTCCAAATAGGTATTTGGACAAAACGAGCTATTATAAAATAAATCAGTTACAAGCTAGCGGAGCAGATGTACAGATCATTGGTAAAATCGTTCATATAAAAACCGTGGAACAAAAGCGCGGAAAACGGTTGGTAGCCAGTTTTATCGATGAAACTGGACAAATGGAGCTCGTTTGGTTTCGTGGGCACAAATGGATCAGGGAGAATCTGAAACTTAATGAACCCTATGTAGTTTTTGGACGAACGACAAAATATGGAAGTACCTTTTCGATGCCACATCCAGAAATGGAGCTGTTATCCGAGCATGAGAAAAATCTGAAAATTGTCATGCAACCTATTTATCCATCAACCGAAAAGTTAAGTGCCAGGGGTATCACAAATCGTGTGATCGGTAAAATGATGCAGCAGTTATTTTTGGAATCTGGTGGAAAGTTTCCGGAATCACTTTCATCAGAAATACGTGACGAGTTAAAATTGATTTCAAAAAGTCAGGCTCTTTTTAATATTCACTTTCCAAAAAATCAAGAGCTGTTGGCAAAAGCACAGTTTCGATTAAAGTTTGAAGAGCTTTTTTATGTGCAACTCCAGCTTATTTCCAAAAAACTCATCAGAAAGCATAAAATAAAAGGACTGCCGTTTGAAACTGTAGGCAAGTACTTCAATACTTTTTTCACCGATCACCTCCCATTTGAACTTACCAATGCGCAAAAAAGAGTTATTAAAGAGATTAGGGGCGACATGGGCAGTAATGCCCAGATGAATCGTTTGTTGCAAGGTGATGTAGGATCAGGTAAGACCATCGTTGCGCTTATGTGCATGTTATTGGCCATAGACAATGGTTTCCAGTCCTGCTTGATGGCTCCCACCGAAATTTTGGCTAACCAGCATTACCATGGCCTAAAGGATTTGTTAGGGGAAATGAACGTGAATATTTCGCTATTGACCGGTTCTACAAAAAAGTCCGAGCGCACTGTAATTCATGAGCAATTGAAAAACGGAGCATTACATATTTTGGTAGGTACCCATGCGGTTTTGGAAGATAAAGTACAGTTTAACAATCTTGGTTTGGCCGTTATCGATGAGCAACATCGATTTGGAGTGGCACAGCGTTCCAAATTATGGCAAAAAGGAAGCCAAGTCGCCACTGAGGAGGATGGAGGGGCTATTCCACCACATATCCTGGTCATGACCGCTACTCCAATACCGAGAACCTTGGCAATGAGCCTGTATGGCGACTTGGATATTTCCGTAATCGATGAACTTCCCCCGGGGCGTAAACCTATCAAAACAGTGCATAGGTTTGATAGCAATAGGTTAAAGGTCTTTCAGTTCATGAAAGATGAAATCAAAAAAGGAAGACAAATCTATATTGTATATCCCTTGATTCAAGAATCCGAAGCTTTGGATTATAAGGATTTGATGGATGGTTATGAAAGTATTGCGAGAGACTTCCCCCCTGCTGAGTATCAGATATCGATAGTCCATGGCAAAATGAAGCCAAAGGACAAAGATTATGAAATGGAACGCTTTGTAAAAGGTGAAACCCAGATCATGGTAGCAACAACGGTCATCGAAGTTGGCGTTAACGTTCCCAATGCATCTGTTATGATCATTGAAAGTGCGGAACGTTTTGGGCTATCACAATTACATCAGTTACGTGGACGTGTGGGTCGAGGCGCCGAGCAAAGTTTCTGTATTTTAATGACGGGCAACAAGCTATCTGAAGATTCCAAGACACGCTTACAGACCATGGTTCGCACCAATGATGGTTTCGATATTGCCGAAGTCGATTTAAAACTCCGTGGTCCAGGAGATTTAATGGGTACACAACAAAGTGGTCTCTTGAACTTAAAAATAGCAGATATCGTAAAGGATAACCAAATCTTAAAAGTCGCCAGATATCATGCAATTCAACTTTTAAAGGATGATCCCAATTTAAAAAAGGAGGAAAATCAAATGATTTTGAATGCGTATACCAAAATGATGAAACAGTCATCAATTTGGAACTACATTAGTTAAAATGCCCAGTTAAAAACTGGGCATCTTCGCTAATTAAACTTACCAACAAAAAGCTTAATTTATGGTTTCTCCATTTTCTGCCTTAGCAATGTTTGCTGTCACTCGGTCTTTATTTGCCTGTGCCGGAGCATTTTCAAGTGCAATTTTTAAATGCTTTATGGTAGCTTTGTTGTCACCTATAGCAGAATAAGCCCTTGCCAATCCATAATGTACCGGCCAGGTATCTTTGTGGTTTTTCTCATTCCATTTGAACACTTCCAAAGCGGCATCATGTTTGCCTTGACCGATTAACTGTCTACCATATCCGTGAACCTGAAAGACCGTACCCAATGGTAATGCTTCTTCCATCAATGCCTTTGCTTCAGCTGTTTTGCCTTGCTTGGCCAAAATCTGGGATTTTATATTAAGGTTATTGAATGTTTTCTGACTAAAAAACTGACCGGCAATAGCAGCATCTACCCAACCCATGGCCTCATCCAAATCACCATCATTAGTAAGAGCAAAGTTGGCGGCTTGTTCCCAGCTTTGACGATTAAATCCCGGAGAAGTTTGTAGTTGCTGACGTATTTCCGTTAAAACGTTATCTGTAACATTGGCAGTCACTTTAAACGGTATTTGCTTTTTCTCCCAATTCAAGGAAACAATAGCCGATGTAGCATCTACTTCGTTAAACATAAAGGTTAGTTGTTCTACGTGAGCTACTTCATTGGTCGCAACATCAACCCTAAGTACGTCTTCTTCCGGCTTATAGAAGTAACTCCCCCAAGCTTTGTGGTTCTTTGAAAAGATAATTGTCGCCGAATCATTTTCATTAACTACCATATGCAAACCATACTTCCCGGCAGGTAAACTTTTACCATCAATAGTGAGGTCATGGGTAGTCTTGAAAATAGTATTTTCATTTGCTCCCGCTCTCCATGGAGATTCCGTTGCCGTGCCAAATCCCAAATTGTTCATCCCATATGGAACTAAACTACCCCATATTTCGCGGTCATTAACGCTAGGTCTCGAATACACTATCGTAAGATCTGTATTCCCTATTCGTTGCGAAATTTTGGCCATTTGACTGCCCCTGGGCAAAAAATCTAGTTGTGCATACGCGCTACTGGGAATAAGGAATACCGTAATAAGAACTGTGGCAAAAAAAGCCATGTAATTTTTTTTCATTTGTTTGTTTTTGATTTATTGATGAATAAACTACTAGGTTGTTGTACCAAAGTATAAAGTTCATGGGCTTCTTTACGTTACAATAATGTTAAATTAAAATGAAACTTGTTAAATTTCAGATAGTTACAATTAATTCACTATAAATCAGTATATAAACCAATACTCAACAATAAGGCGGAAAGTAAATCCTTATCGGGCTTTCCTTTTTTAATCAAAATGTGATGATTTTTGATGATTTCAAAGGACTTAAAGTTGAG
>JBCCEC010000054.1:0-26250 GCA_039030475.1 Bacteroidota bacterium | reverse complement strand
TTCGTAGTAAATCGATTGAACATCATATTGAATCTTTTTTTACTAGGATTTTTCGTTTATCGATCGCTAAGCTTATCCGGAGAAACTATTGTTTCTGAGAAGGGTATTGGGATGCTGATTCCTGTATTTTCTATCGTTTTTCTGGTTCTGGCCAACAGAGCTATCAAAAAGGATGAAGATCTTGTAAAATCTGTTGATCGCATACGTTGAACCTAACATCTTAGTAGTATTAGTGCGAGAAAATCCCGGTCTAGGCCGGGATTTTTTATTAATGGAATTTTATTCATTTTATATATAAGGTATAGAAAATCCAAAGATTTAATCGTATAACGGGATTGAAAGGATTAACGTTTGCCCAGTTCTACAACCTCAAGGTCAGTTATTTTAGGACCATCTATCGTAAATCGTAACATGGTACGGACTTGGTGAAAACCATGCTTTCCACAAGCACCGGGATTCATATGGAGTAAGTTCAATTTTTTATCGTTCATCACTTTTAATATGTGTGAATGACCGCAGATAAAAAGTTTTGGTGGATTCTTCCTGATCTCTTCCCTTATCTTAACATTATATTTATTGGGGTAGCCTCCAATATGCGTTATCCAAACTGCGACATCTTCACAAAAAAAACGATTGTTCTCTGGAAATTCCTTTTGTATAATGTAATCGTCAATATTGCCATAAACTGCACGTAATGGTTTAATCTCTTCTAATTTATCCGTTACGTTCAAACTTCCAATATCGCCTGCATGCCATACTTCATCTGCCTGTGCCGCGTACTTTAAAATAGTGTTATCTATGTGGCCATGAGTATCCGAGAGCAATAAAATTTTGGTCATAACGCTAAAAATTTCCTAAAAAAAGAATGTTGGATTTCTGTTGGATGGGATTAAGTATCTTTAACGACTTAAAAATAAGGTATTCAATTGAGATATTTTATCCGATTTTCCTATTTTGGAAAAGCGTACCACGGTTGGCAAAATCAGCCCAATGCTATTACAGTTCAAGAAGTATTGGAAAAGGCCTTATCTACCTTATTGCGTGAAAAAATTGAAATTTTGGGCGCTGGTAGAACAGATGCTGGCGTGCATGCTAGAGAAATGTATGCTCATTTTGATTATGATGTGATTGATGATACAAAGGATTTAGTGTACCGCCTCAATGCGTTTCTTCCAGAAGATATTGCAGTCGATGCGATTGAACACGTTGCAAAAGATGCCCATGCAAGATTTGATGCTACGCAACGAACCTATGAGTATTGGGTAGTTCAAAAAAAGAATCCTTTTTATTCGGATACTGCATATCACATTAGACATCCTTTAAATATGGAAGCAATGAACACATCGGCTTCTTTTTTGATGGATTATACGGATTTTGAATGTTTCTCCAAGTCCAATACAGATGTTAAAACCTTCAATTGTAAGATTTCGAAGGCTATTTGGGTTGCTACAAACGATAAATTGATATTCACCATAACGGCAGATAGATTTCTTCGGAATATGGTGCGCGCCATTGTAGGTACCTTGTTGGATGTTGGTCAGGGTAAAATGAGGCCGGAAGAAATCAAAAAAATAATAGCAAGTAAGAATAGGGAGGAAGCTGGGTTTTCCGTCCCGGCAAAAGGATTATATTTGACTAAAATCTTATACCCTACAGCAATTTTTAATGAGTAAAACCGAGGAAACAGGGACCGCTTTTGATTTTGGACTGTTCAAAAGAGTTTTTGAGCATACCAAACCATACAAAACAATTTTTTGGGTCGTAGCCATTGTTGCAATTCTTTCAGCTGCTTTTGCCGTTCTTACGCCAATCTTGGTGCGGGATATCATAAACGAGGCCTTATCCAATAAAGATAGCGAGCTATTGTTTTATGTAGTATTGGCGATGCTGGGAGCCTTATTTGGACAAGTTGTCTGCCAACTTTCCTTTAATTATTATGCGAACCTTTTGGGAGAATCCGTAATAAAGGATATTAGGGTACGACTTTTTCAAAAGATGATGGGTTTTAAGATGACCTATTTTGACAATTCGTCCATTGGTGTTTTGGTTACCCGTGCCGTAGCGGATATGCAACGTATAGGAGAGATATTTAGCCAGGGTTTCTTTGTTATTGTAGCAGATTTGTTAAAGATGATTTCGGGTGCTACGGTCATGATACTCATTAATTGGAAGTTGGCTTTTATCGTTTTTGCTATTCTTCCTGTTATTCTTGTGGCAACACGTTTGTTCCAAAAGGCGATGAAGGTTGCTTTTATAGAGGTTCGGGCACAAGTCTCCAACCTTAATTCCTTTGTTCAAGAGCGACTTGCAGGAATGAAAATCGTACAGCTTTTCAATAGAGAGGAAATCGAAAAAGAGAAGTTTAGAAAAATCAACGAGAAACACCAAAATGCTTGGTTAAAGACAGTGTGGTACAATTCCATATTTTTCCCTATAGCGGAGATTTCCTATTCCATTGGTATTGGCTTGGTGGTCTATTTTGGAGTGATTCAGAATATTGAGAATGTTGCGTTGAACGATACAGGTTCTATTTTCGCTTTCTTTTTCTTGATGGATTTGTTGTTTCGCCCTTTACGACAAATAGCGGATAAATTCAATACATTACAAATGGGAATGGTCGCTGCAAATAGGGTATTCAAAATTCTAGATACTGAAAGCCAGATTGCAGATACCGGGACTTTAGAAAAAGAAGATGTGCAAGGTGATATAGAATTTTCCAATGTACGTTTTGGTTATGTAGCCGATGAAGAAGTTTTACATGGGATTTCATTCAAGGTCGAAGCAGGCCAAACCGTAGCCATTGTAGGTGCCACGGGAGCGGGAAAATCAACCATTATCAATTTATTGAATCGGTTTTATGAAATTAATTCTGGTGATATTTTAATCGATGGGCATACTATTCGCGATTATTCCCTAAAATCGCTTCGTTCCCATATTGCCATTGTATTACAGGATGTTTTTCTTTTTGCTGATTCCATAGCCAATAATATTTCACTTAGAGAATCTTCTGTGAAACTTTCTACGATTGAAGCTGCGGCAAAACAGATTGGTGTGCACGAGTTTATTTCGAGCCTGCCAGGTGGCTATCAGTATAACGTAAAAGAGCGTGGAACGATGCTTTCTAGCGGACAACGACAATTAATTGCTTTTTTAAGGGCGTATGTAAGCAACCCCAGTATTTTGATTTTAGATGAAGCTACCTCTTCCGTCGATACCTATTCAGAGCAATTGATACAGCAAGCTACGGATAAGGTTACGGAAGGCAGAACTTCTATCATCATCGCGCATCGTTTGGCCACAATTAAGAAGGCCGATAAAATTATAGTAATGGATGCTGGGCAGATTGTAGAAACAGGTACGCATAAAGAATTGCTAAAAAAAGGCGGATACTATAGCAATCTATACGAAGCACAATTTTTAGCTGAGGAAGTAGCTTGATTATTTTTTAATAGGCGCAAAATCTTGAAGACTTACCTCACCCGTTATAAACAAAAATATAGGTATCAAAGAGGATAGGCCTATGAGCATTATTCCAAAAAGAATGTAAAACAGAATAGATTTTGCGATAAAGACAAGCCCCTTTTCTTTAGATATTCTTTTGATTACATACCCTGAATAACCGAACATAAATAACAAAAAAGCAAATGACGACAATGAATAGAATTGTGGATAAATTATGAGAAGAACTATAGAGGGCAAAAAAACGAACACACTAAAATGGGCTAGTACGTACATAAATACTATGATTCGCTCTGAAAGATTATATTTTTTTTCTTCAAAACACAACCAACTGGCAATTGCCATCATTGGGATATAAAGAATGAATAAGATTGCCTGATAATCAAAAGTAAATTCAAACATCTTGTCCTGTGCTACACTCTGAACACCTGTATTAAAAATATCAAAGTTTAAGCTTTCAGGAGACTTTTTAATCAGAAAAACAATAAACCCAGAAAGTGTCAATGCAATCCCCAGATAACTTATTGGATTCAAATATTTTCTTCTGATACCATTAATGTATCCTTCTATTACAATTTCAGGTTGGGTGAATAAATGGAGAAATGTTTTTAAAAAGGTATTATCCAGATTAAAATATCTGTCCGTAATATCATGGGATAACTGTTTCATTGTAATCCTGTTACGGATGACTTTTGCTCCACAAGCAGGGCAAAAACTGTAATCTGATCTAAGGCTATAGCCACAATTCTTGCAGTCCATTTTATTCCAAATCTTTTTGAATAAAATTAATGAGTTCTTCCTTGTTTTTATATGGAACAAACTCGCCATTTTTAATGTAAGAGATAGCTCCGGTTTCTTCGCTTACCACCAAGCAAATTGCATCTGTTTTTTCGGTGATTCCAGCCGCGGCACGGTGCCGTAGGCCAAAGCGCAAAGGAATGGTACGGTCATTGGAAACAGGTAAAATTACTCTGGTAGCTGTAATGTAATTATCCTGGATAATGGCAGCGCCGTCATGAAGCGGACTGTTCTTGAAAAAAATACTCTCTAAAATAGGTTGGGTTATTTCAATATTCATGCTATCCCCGGAGGATTTTACAAAATCAAGGGAATTGGCCCTTTCGATTACGATAAGTGCCCCAGTTTTACTGACCCCCATTTTTTTACAAGCATTTATAATGGCCTCTACATCCGTATCCGTAGACATGGTCTCTTGTCTAAGAAATTTAAAATGGCGAATAAAGTTTCGTTTAGAAGCAAAATTGGTTGAACCTACCATTAGTAAAAACTTCCTTATTTCTTGTTGAAAGACAATGATAAGGGCTATTAGCCCAATATTCATGAATCCGCCCACCATACTACTGATCATCTTCATTTGAAGTAGTTCGGTCAACTTCCATAAGGCCCAGACAATGACTATACCAATAAAAATATTTATGGCGACCGTACCCTTTACCAATTTGTAGATGTAATAGAGCATCGCGGCAACAAGCACAATGTCTATGACATCTGTGATTTTAAATTCAATAAAATTCAGGAAATCCAACCGCGGTGTTTTTGTAAAATTAACAAAAATAGCAGAATCAAAAATTACTGGCTATTTGCTTTTAACTCTTCAATAAGATTTACGCACTCATATGCTTCTTTAACGTCATGCACCCTTAAAATATTGGCACCTTTCAATAATGCAACGGTATGTAGTGCCGTAGTACCGTTAAGTGCCTCTTTTGGTGTTGATTTTAATATTTTGTAAATCATGGATTTTCTACTTAACCCTATCATAATGGGAGCTTTAAAGGTTTTAAACAGGTCTAAGTGATTCAAGAGCTCATAGTTCTGACCTGTAGTTTTGGCAAAACCAAATCCAGGGTCTATGATAACGTCATTGATTTTTTTAGAGGTTGTTTCATTAACTTTTTTAGAAAAGTAAAACAACAGGTCCTTTAATAAATCGTCGTAAACCGCTTGTTTTTGCATGGATTGCGGCGTACCTTTTAAATGCATCATAATATAGGGAACTTGATATTGCGCTACAATATCCAGTATTTTGGAATCTAAATTCGCCGCAGAAATGTCATTTATTAATGCAGCTCCATGCGCTAAACTTTCAGAAGCAACCTTGCTACGGAACGTGTCCACCGAAATTATAGCCTCCGGGAATTGTTTGAGGATCAGCGTAATAATCGGAATCAATCGTTTCAGTTCTTCGTTTTCAGGTACATGTTCGGCGCCAGGTCTAGAGCTGTAAGCGCCCATATCTATAAAAGTGGCACCTTCCTTTAGCATTTTCTCAACTTGTGCAAGAATACCGCTGTCCTCCTTGTATTTTCCTCCATCGTAAAAAGAATCTGGAGTAAGGTTAAGAATTCCCATGATTTTTGGGACGGTAAAATCGATGAGGGTTCCTTTACAGTTTATGGTCATAAAAAATACGCGCTTTATTGGGTTTGATTATCTTTGACATACTGTTTGTCAAAGCATTTCAGTTTTGACGAAATTTACGCAAATTAGCAAGAATACATGCAGCAGACTTCCCAACAATATGATCACGTGATTAAGACCTGCCGTGAACTATTTCTCAAAAAAAGCAAAGATTACGGTACCGCATGGAGGATATTACGGCTTCCTTCCCTCACAGACCAAATTTTTATAAAAGCACAGCGTATACGTAGTTTACAGCAAAACAAAGTGCGGAAAGTCGATGAAGGGGAACAATCGGAATTTGTTGGAATCATAAACTACTCCATTATGGCCTTGATCCAGTTGGAAAAAGGAGTGGCGGAACAACCAGATTTGAAGGTGGATGAGGCAATTGCACTCTACGACAAAGAAGTGACCACGACCAAAACCTTGATGGAGAACAAAAATCATGATTATGGTGAAGCTTGGCGAGACATTCGTGTGAGCTCGCTAACAGATTTAATCTTACAAAAGTTGCTCCGGGTAAAACAAATTGAGGACAACAAAGGAGCTACTTTAGTAAGTGAAGGTATAGATGCCAATTACCAAGATATCATCAATTATGCTGTTTTTGCCTTAATCCATTTAAATGAAAAATCATGAAGTATTTGGTTTGTATTTATAGAATTTTTGTAGGGATTTTGTTTATCATCAGTGGACTCATAAAACTGAACGACCCCGTTGGCTTTTCGTTTAAGTTGGAAGAATATTTCAACCAAGGCGTATTGGACCTTCCTTTTTTGATGCCTTTAGCTTTGGGTATTTCCATTTTTGTGGTTATCGTTGAAGTGATTTTAGGTGTACTGTTGTTGATAGGGTTCAAACCAAAATTTACGGTTTGGAGTTTGCTTTTAATGATAGTATTCTTCACATTTTTAACCTTTTATTCTGCCTATTTTAATAAAGTAACCGATTGTGGCTGTTTTGGCGATGCCGTAAAGCTTACCCCATGGGAATCTTTTGCTAAGGATATAATTCTTCTGGTTTTTATACTAATTTTGTTTTTGGGGAGAAAGCACATCCAACCAATATTTAATACCAAAATCAATTGGATTATCGGTGGAACTGCTTTGTTTGCCTGTGCTTTGTTTGCCAATCATGTATTGAACCACCTTCCTTCAGTAGATTTTAGGCCCTATAAAATTGGAGCGAACATTCAAGAGGGGATGAACGTACCGGAAGATGCTGCCAAGGCCATTTACGAATATGCTTGGCGATTTAAAGTCAACGGTGATGATAAGATTGTTGTGACAAATGGTGAGTATCCACAAGTGGATGGTGAATTTATAGATGTGGAAACTACAGAGATACAAGAAGGTTATGAGCCTCCTATACATGATTTCACTATAGAAAAAGAAGGTCAAGATTGGGCCTCGGAAATTTTGGAGGAGGACAAGTTGGTCATGGTAATAGCCTATGATTTGGCAAAAAGTACTACCGATGTTTTTTCAGAAGTGGCAAAGGTGACCGAACAAGCAAATGAGAAGGGATATAAAGTAGTTGGAATGTCAGCTTCCAGTGTTGATAGGGCAAATGCGATCAAAGAAAAGTTTGGTCTGAATTTCGATTTTTATTTTACGGATGAAACTGCGTTAAAAACTATTGTGCGATCTAATCCTGCCGTATTGGTTCTGGAAAAGGGCACCATCTTGCAAAAAGTACATTACAACGACTTAAACAAATTAGAACTCTAATTACACTATATAACAAAACAATAATAGCATATGAGAACCAAGATAGTAGCGGGAAACTGGAAAATGAACAAAACCCTTGAAGAAACCGAGACCTTGTTATCGGCACTATCCGCAAAGCTGCCAGATACCGATGCAGAAGTGATTGTAGCACCAACATTCGTGAATTTGGCAGCTGCAAATAGAAGCCTACAATCCTCAACGATACAGGTAGCTGCACAAAATATGCATTATGCTGAAAATGGTGCGTATACGGGAGAGATTTCTGCCGATATGTTACTTAACATTGAAGTAGATATCGTAATTCTTGGCCATTCCGAAAGACGCTCACTCTTTGGAGAGACAGACGATTTATTGAACAAAAAAGTAAAAACTGCACTGGAAAAAGGCATGAAAATCATTTTCTGCTTTGGTGAAGAGTTAGAAGATAGAAAATCCGATAATCATTTTGCTGTTGTGGAAAGCCAGCTAAAAAATGCCCTTTTTGATTTGGATGGCAAGGCATGGAGCAGTATTGTATTGGCTTACGAACCTGTTTGGGCAATCGGTACTGGTGAAACGGCAAGCCCGGAGCAAGCTCAAGAAATGCATGCTTTTATTCGAAAAACAATTTCAGGGGCTTTTACAAATTCCATTGCAGATGGGGTTTCTATTCTATATGGCGGAAGTGTAAAACCTTCAAACGCCTCAGAAATTTTTTCAAAGCCAGATGTGGATGGTGGCCTAATAGGAGGAGCTTCGTTAAAAGCGGACGACTTTGTGGACATTATCAAAGCAATTTAAAGGAATATACTCATCTTGGTATATATTGAATATAGTTTTACGGTAGAACCAATACAACCAGTTACGGATATTCTTATTGCGGAATTGGGTGAGGTAGGGTTCGAGAGTTTTGTAGAAAACGATTCTGGACTTTTGGCTTACATTTTAAAATCTGAATGGAAAGAGTCCATTTTGGATAATGTCTTTATCCTTAAAAATCCAGATTTTAATATTAAATGGTCACATACCGAAATTGAACAACAAAATTGGAATGCGGAATGGGAAAATAATTTTCATCCAATTAAAGTAGGGGATAGGTGCATGGTAAGAGCACCGTTCCACGATGCCATAGCTGTTGAATATGACATTTTCATTGAGCCCAAAATGAGCTTTGGAACGGGACATCATGAAACTACACATATGATGTTGCAACACATTTTGGATATGGATTTTAAAGGTAAATCCGTATTGGATATGGGCTGTGGTACCGGGGTGTTGGCAATTCTTTCCAAAATGAAAGGAGCAGATACCGTAGATGCAATTGATATTGATGAATGGTGCTATTTGAATTCTAAAGAAAATGTAGCACGTAACAATTGCCATCAAATTGATGTATATCAAGGTGATAGTAGTTTGTTGACCGTGAAAAAGTATGATGTGATACTTGCCAACATCAATAGAAATATTTTACTTGGGGATATACCCATTTACGCTAATTGTCTAAATACTGATGGAATACTTTTTTTAAGTGGCTTCTATTTAAGCGATTTAGATGCAATTTCCTCAAAATGTGGGGCCTATGGTTTAGAATTTGAAAAAAAATTGGAAAAGAATAATTGGATTTCGGTAAAATATGTAAATTAGTTTTGATTAATAGTAGCACCATGGGAATCAAGGAAAAAGTATCGGAAGAAGTACTTTTAGAAGAAGAAACGGTAAATCAGAACGAGATAGTGCTGTTCAATGACGATGTAAATACGTTTGACCATGTTATCGAAACACTTATGAACGTGTGCGAGCATACACCCGAACAAGCTGAACAGTGTTCTCTGATCGTACACTATAATGGAAAGTGCACGGTAAAAACCGGTGAGTACACCTATTTGAAACCAAGATGCTCCAAATTACTTCAAGCCGGACTCAACGCAGAAATAGTTTAACGCCATAATTTTGTTGCCGTACCGTGTTTTTAAAATACTATTTTGAAAAATAGTGTCAAATTATGATTATGTTATCTTACATGATTGTAAAAGTTATAAATTCTTTACATTGATAGTAGGTTTTACCATCTTCCATTACACTAACTTTGTTATGACCAATAAACCAAACCTTTAATTTTTCTTACTTAAAAAATGGGCGAATTTTTTAAAGCAGAACTTAAAGACCGTTTTTTGAAGTATGCATTAAGTCGCAGGGATTATTTTGAAATAAAAGTGCTCTACGATGAATTTTTGCATCCCAACTATAGCTTGGACTTTGTTGGAAAACTGATAAAAGATATCCGAGACCATGATGCTGATTTATTGGATGTGATGAGCGGTAATGGGGTCGAAGTCTTTATTCTTGCCTCTACGCCTAAAACCCAAGATTTTTTGGATGAAGGCGGGTTCATGGATATGCATGTTAAAGAAGAAGAAAAATGGGATGTTTTTTTGAATCAACTTTCAGGTAACCGTAAATTATCGAAAGACGAAAAATTACTTCTTGAGAAGAATTCACAAACGTTTAAAAGAGAGAAAACATTACTCATTGTGCTAGTCTCTGCTGTAGCTATTAGTTTCTTGTTTACGCTTTTCAGTGTATTAAAAGAGGTGCTAATGGAGCCCGACTATGTTCGAAAAGACGAATTTGTTAGGGAAATGCAACAATTGCGTTCGAAATACATTCAAGAAAACCAACGTTTGGAAATCGAATTAAGTCAAGCTAGGTTAGCGCTGGATTCATTAAAAAACTAAAGTTTAGCCCCATATAGGATAAAAATCAACTAAACTATTATTTTGTGTTTCTAGAGTCGGTGTTGTCCAACCAATATAATAGATAAGGAACGTTAAAGGCATGGGTCCATCCAAATACTATCAATCCCTGGTTAATTTACCAATTGGTAAAACCCTTATTGCTTTTGGGGAGGTTGGAAACCTTCAATAGTTCCTCGTTGTAGGATTCCACACTATCGAACTCGCTGCTTTCTTTTGGAAGCTTTTTTACCTTAAGCATTTCGGCCCTTGCCAATGCTTCGTCCAAAAATACTTGGTGACCACTAAATTCATAACCTATCAATAGAGGATGGATAGTGGCAAGATATGATTCCATTTCATGGTTTAAAGGCGGTACGTCCCTTACCCAACTGGCATGTTTAAGAAGCGCTTTTTTAATACGTTCTTCACCTGTAAGTTGATAATATTTGTATAAACCCTGTACAACATAGGTTTGACTATATCCGTACCTATCCAAGAGTAAGTTTCCTCCCTGTTCCTTTTGCAATGTCAACATCAAATCTACCCTTTCGTCCAGCTCCTTTTTATATTTGTCCAGCTTGGTAGCATCGTACAACTCGACAAGATTGAGCACGGATAGGTACAATCTTCGTCCCCTTAAGTCGTGTTCTCCCCATATACGTTTTAAATAACTGTCACCGGTCATCTTTGCAACTTCTAAAGCGCGATGATCCCCAGAAATGTAGTAGGATGCAATCCATCCCTGAATCCAAACATGGGCACTTAAAAGCGCATGCCAATGTTCGTTTGCATGCCTACGGCCAATTCCCAGATAAGGAGTGGATTCAGGTTCATCTTCAAAATCCCAAAAATCAATTGCATCGTTTATCTCACCTAGATAGTATCTTTTTTTTGGCCAATGAACATTATCAACATCCATGGTATGCTTACTCATGGCTTCGGCAATGTGATAGAATTCGGCTTTTCCAGTTCTCATAAAGTTGGTCCAAAGCATAAAGTCGACAGTAGGTTCGTTATTTGTCCATTGAACCCATTTGTTTTTGAAGAAATACGTTTTTCCATCACCATAATCAAACATTCCATACCAAGGTTGTTTTCTTTGATTGAATGCCCACCACTCGTATTTGTATTGTAGACTGTTTTCAAATTCTAAATGGTTATCAGAATAGGGCGCCATGTTGCCATATACCTTTGATGCTGTATACCATTCAGGTGAAACACGGGCTACTGGATTGTTGATCACATAATCCATCTTTTGGTTAATAGCTCCATCAGTTTGATTTGTGTGAAAATAGTAAAGGAACTCTGTTGTCTTTGTAATGCCCTGTGCAAAATTACCGAGCATTTGACCGTCCAATTCGGTATCTTTTCTAGCAAAGTTCATAGGTCCATTTTCTAAGGGCCAGATATTTCCTTTCAGTATTTTTGAGCTTGGGTCCACTTCGATCCCCTTGGGATATTCCTTCAAGAAATTCTTGATTCCAATGCTTATTCCTTTGGTTCCATCAGAAACATTGATCCATCCTTTGGCCCTTTGTGATTCGGTCATAACATCCTTGCCTTGGGAGACCGTTGCTCTGAACGTATGTTTATCCGTGGAAGCTTCATTTGCGTAACTACTTTTTTTAAATTGCCCCATAAACAAACTTCTTGTACTTTCTCCGTTATTTCTCTTTGGGCCTTTTTGTAACAAACTTATTTTTTTGTTGGCATCAAGCTTTTCCATTTTTTCCGTGAATGATGGTGCATCCCAATTTCCTTCAAACAAAGGCATCGAAACTTCGGTCTCTTCATCTAAATGGTATTTTAATTGTAAGCCGCAAGCTGCAATTTGGTCGTTCGGCTGTGTCCATCCAGGATCATCCGCGGTATCTTCGGATAAGATTTCCTTGTTTTGCGTCGCAATATTGGCGTGTTCGCCTTTCTGTCTCTTGTGCTTATCTGGAATACCGGTATAAGTCATTGTATGTAAAACTTTTACATATGATTTTCCTACATAGGTATGCAACCTAATTGTAAACGGGGACAGATTGTTGTCCGCTCTTCCATAAACATAGGTGCCTTCAACCCTAAATATCTTGTGCATGGGACCTGAACCTTTCTCCCTGAACACCTCGTTTATGACAGCTTTTGAAATATCAATACCAGAATCATCCAATATATCAAGAAAAGTTCCTCTATTATCCTTTGGAGAAGAAGCTATAAGTTCATTGTCCTCGAATTTTCCGTTTTGATTGGAATCCAAATAAACCTTGTCCAAAAATCCATTTCCCAACTTGTTCATGGAAAAGGATAATGGTCCTGTATTTACTTTGATACCACCACGGGGGCGCATGTTGTTCGTGGAAATTATCCGTTCTTTTGGCCTTATAGGGAAAATATCGGCACCGTACTCCAGCATATAATCGGATTCTGCTTCTGAAAAGAAAAATACCCATATCCATTTTATACTGTCATCTGCTGGTTCCCAAGTTGATACCTCTGTAGTTTGGCAAAGTATTTCATTGCCATTTGAATTTAATAGGCGAACATTATCTATAGAATACAGTTCTCCCTTTGGAAAAGGAATTCCTAGTGTTATGGGGGCTCCTTCTACATTGTTTTCAATCGTGATTTCGAGTTTTTTCGTTTTCGAAGCAAATCCGTTTAAAAACGCACAAATCAATATCAACAGTATAGTGTTCTTCATTTATAGTATCTTTTTGATCAACACTACGTATTTCCATAGAAGGAATACGGTGTTATAAAATTATTGTTCTTATTTTATTTTTTCTGCGTTTTGAAAACATAAACTTGCTGCCCCTAAAATTGCAGATTCAGCTAATTCCGATAGCTCAATTTTTAAGTCCTTTATTTGTTCGGGATAGGCAAATAAACCTATTGCTTTATGCATGGATTCCTTGAAAAAAGAATAAGCCTTGCTTATAGAGCCCCCTAGAATGATGGCTTCAGGTGCCAATACATACAAAATGATATTAATAGCTTGACCCAAATATTCGCCAAATTCAGAAAAAGCCTTTAGGGCAACATCATTATCTTGTTTTGCCAAGCCATGGATTTCTTTAGCACTCAACCCATAGTTTTCGGTGAAAAAAAAGCTGCTTGAGTAATGCTCTAAAATACTATCCTTAAAAGGTACCATACCTATTTCCCCAGCGCCGGAAAGAACACCGTTATAAACTTTTCCGTCAACAATAATTCCCATACCCAACCCTGTACCAATAGAGAGACCAACATAGTTTTTGTGTTGCTTTCCTTTTCCAAAAAGTCTTTCACCCATAACAAAGCAATTGGCATCGTTGTTTATATAAACCGGAATGCTATAATGTTCTTCCAGAATTTTCTTAAGGTATACTTCTTTCCAAGCCGGGATATTCTGAACATCATAAACGATTCCCCTTAACGAATCAACCACGGCAGGTACTCCAACACCTATTGCTTCTGTATTATTAGAAATCAAGCTGTCTACACATTCAAATAGACGTTCAAGAGTCTGTTTTTCAGAATCTTCTTTGTCGACCCCAATATAAAACTGGTTTGTAGTCAATCCTTCTTTTACTACACCAGCATTGATTTTGGTTCCTCCTATGTCCACGCCAATCACTTCCATATTATTGATTGCCCTGCTTAGTTTTCAACTGAATGGTTTTGTTTTTTACCAGTGGATTTGCAAAAAAGCCAATGGACAAAATAAATGCCAAAGGAATGAGCAAAAAGAACATCCCCGTTTTAAGACTTGTAATCTCTCCTAAAGCCCCTACCAAAAATGGAATAACCGCTCCACCGGCAATTCCAGTACATAAAATTCCTGAAAGGGATCCGTGATTTTCTTTGACCGAATTAAGTGCCAAAGAGAATATGATGGACCACATTACCGAGATAAAGAAACCAATTGCGGGAAAGGCAAAAAGCGCAACCTTGGCTCCACCGGTAAGTGCCAAGATCAAAAATATCATTGTGACAGCAGTAGCCCCTATCAAAAGTTTTCTGCTATCCATGATCTTCAACAATAGTAAACCGAGTAGACAGCCTATGGTGAGCATAGCCCAAAAATAGGCCACCGTATCCGCACCAACGGTTTGGGCATCCAAACCATGGTATTGACTAAGAAACTGGGAAATCCAATTACCTACACCTTGTTCGGTTCCCACATAGCAGAATATGCCAAGAAAGAACAGAATGGTCCATTTGTTCTTAAGAAGGCTGAAATACGACTTTTTATCTCCTGCGACCTCATCTTCTTTCTTTTCATATTTAGGGTATTTAGTAAAAAAGACCACAGCCAAAAGAAATATGGCAATCACTGAAAAAATCATATAGAGCCCTACCCAGGGTAAATTTTCAGGGACCAGACTCCTTATAAAACTTGCCAAGCCCGTTTCTTCGGAATTCGTATCTACTACGTATTTGTACAAAAATGGACTCAAGAAAGAAGCCAACCCAAATACCAATTGTGCCAAAACAGAGTTAAAGGCAAAATGTTCCTCACCTCCTGCAACCCTTAGCATTGGGTTAATTATTACCTGCAATACTGCCATACAACATCCCAAAGAAAACAACGTGATACTGAAAACCACATAACCCGGAAAAAATGCAAAACCCAAGGAGGCCAAGGCCATAAATAAAAATGACAGTGACAATAGGGTTCTGTCGCTATATTTTTCAGATAAAAAACCTGCTGGAATGGACATTACACCATACGCAATAAAAAAGGCGAAAGGGAGCAGGCCGGTCATTGTTAAGCTAAGGTCAAAGCTATTCTTAACATCTACAATTATTGAGTTGAGTATATTGGTGATAAAAGAGATGACAAAGAACACCAGCATGACCAAGGCTATGATATGGAAGTACTTTTTTGAAGTTATTTTTTTGCTATCCATTATTGGTTTGGCTATTTAGTGGATTTGGTAATCACTTTTTACTGACCATTGGAAATAATTGTCTTATTTCCTCATCTGTTGGTTGCTTTCCATATTCGCATACTTCAAAAAACTCCACATGCTTTACGTCTGATGTATCTGCTTCCGGATACCATTTCTTTATTGCTTTTGTATCAATTTCGTTCCATGTTCTTTCTTTTGCCCATCTATTTTTCAACCAGTTGAAACGTTCAGTTTTGCCTTCTGGGATTGTACTCATATCAGCACCGCTCACCCAGGGCAGCCATTCGAACATTTGAGAGTCATGCGCTGCCAAAGCCTCGACCTTTGTATCGATGACTTCGTCCACTACTATAGCAATATCTTTTGAAAATGGATAAGGTTTCTGAAAACGGTCGTTCATATATAAGAAAACCGGATTCTTTTTTAATGGTGGCGTGTCAGGTGTAACATTTGGTACAATAACAAGGTACGCTGCATCTTGAACTGCAATGCCTGCATTTCTATGATCTGGGTGATAGTCATTGGGACGAAGCCCCAAAACAATGTCCGCATCCCACTCGCGAATTTTCCGTATTACTTGATGCCTAACGTTAAGCGTTGGTATCAATTCTCCGTCATGGTTGTCCAGCACATCATATTCGATTCCAAGAATTTCACCTGCTCTTTTGGCTTCGGCACGTCTTCGTTTACCCAGCGCACCGCCTCCTTGAGATTGATGGCCCGCATCACCATTGGTCAATGAAACGAATTTTACTTTATGTCCCATTTTAGCAAATAGGGCCGCAGTACCTCCAAATTTAGAATCACAGTCATCTGGATGTGCTCCGATGGCTATGATATTCAGTACTTTTTTCTCCTGTGCCTGAACCAAAAATCCAGCACACATACATACAATTATTAAAAGTTTTTTCATTGTTTGATTCTTTTATTTACGAATTTGATTTTAGTTGTTGACTATCATCTTTTATGAAAGCATAAGCAGGCAAAACCTTAGTAAAGGGTGACTAATCAAATTCAATTAACTACAACTAATTATCGTTTTGAATAAAATCTGGGTTGATGTCCAATTCCCGCTGCGGTATAAAATACAGGTTTCTGATATCGCTTTCCGATATTACATCAGGCTCAGCTTCAGTCAATTTTTCGATTACTGCTCCAAACCTCTTTAAATCTGGCCAACGATGATTTTCAAAGGCAAGTTCCACTTGTCTTTCATCCAAAAGTTTTTCTTCAAATGTACCCGGTGTGCCGGCATCGATCGGGTCAAGACCTGCTCTATTTCTGACTTGATTTATCAAACCATAGCTTTCCGTTGATTCTCCCAAAGCTTCGGCCAGCATAAGCAATACATCCGCATATCTAAAAACCACGAAGTTTATATCTGAATCATTTTCTGTTGGTGGATCACTTTCATACTTTCTTACATAATTCTGAACGACAACTTCATCATCTACATTGATCCATTCGGTTCCCATAGAAGGTTCAAATCTTAAGTCTCCCAATTCATAAGCATTTTCCAAAGTAGCAGTAGGCCTATTTCTTCCAAAACCTTGACCTGTTTGTAAATCAGAACTTGGTGAAAAATCATTGGTAAAAGCACTTCCCTGTCCAATACCACCACTAATGAACTGTACTTCAAATATAGATTCGGAATTGTTCTCATTTGCTATACCCCATAAATCCGCATAGTTGGGTACCAGCTCATAATTGTAATCGCTGATTATTCTACGTAAAACAGTTTCCGCATCAGAATCCTGCCCTATGGTCAACAATACCTTTGCCAATAAAGTAGCTGCGGCCCCTTTTGTAGCCCTGCCTACATTACTAGCGGAATAGGAGACAGGCAGATTGGACTCTGCAATCTCTAAATCCGAGACCAATTGTGCATACACCATATTTGCATCCACTTGAACCAATTCGTCACCAGGGATAAAGGGGGTGAGTTGTAATGGGATATTTCCAAAGGCTACCGCTAAATGATAGTACATAAGAGATCGTAAAAAGAGCGTTTCTCCTGTAATCTGGTTCTTTAATCCTGCATCTATTTCTGTAGGTTCTATTCTAGACAAAATAACATTACAATTGGCAATGACTCGGTAAGAACCACTCCATCCTGCATCTATTTGTTCATTTAAAGGATCCTCTGTGAATGCATTTATTTCGGTAAACTGTCTTGCCAGTCCTGTTGCATCAGGTCCTTGGTCGGTGTTATCCGAACGCATTTCGAACATGGTCCAATAAGCTCTACCATAAACTCCATCATCTTGCAGCCCTGCATAACTTGAATTCAGCGATGCAATAAAGTCATCTACTGTGTTAAAGAAATCTGCTTCGTTTCGGTTTGAAATTGGTGCCAACTCCGTAAAGCTATCGCTACAGGAGGATAACACGCTAAACGTTACTAGTATTATGATTATTTTTTTCATCTTCTACAATTTTAATTAAAAGGTTAGGTTGACGCCCATTGTGATTGACTTGGTCAAAGGATAAGCCCCGTAATCCTCCCCTGGAGTTAAACTATTGTTAGAAATATTACTGACCTCTGGATTATATCCTAAGTAATCTGTAATAGTGAACAGATTGGTAGCTGTAACATAGAATCTTAAGCGATCTATACTATTCCCAAAAAGTTTATCAGTAGGTACTGAATACCCTAGTGTTATATTTCGTAATCGAATAAAGGAACCATCCTCAACTTGAAAGGAAGAAGGCCTATTATTGTTGCCGTGGTTTCCCGTTTGTCTATCAGCTCTGGGAATACTTCCACTACCTGGATCCGATTCTGATCTCCATCTATTGTTGAATACGGCATACGAATTAAAGTTTGCTTCTCCGTTCTTTAAGTGTCTTGATGTAAGGTTCAAAATCTCGTTGCCTTCAACGCCTTGAATCAAAAAGCTAAAATCGATTCCTTTAAAGCTTAGCCTATTGTTGATCCCCCATGTAATATCTGGAAAGTAACTTCCTGTAACAGTTCTATCATCCGGAGTTATTTCGCCATCGCCATCTACATCTTTAAACCTGAAATCACCTGGAGATGGATCGGGTGCTTGTGTGTCCACAGGTGCTGCATCAATCTCTGCTTGGTTTTGGTAAACACCATCCACCACATAACCAAAATAGCTGCCAATTGGGTCGCCTACACGGGTAACATGCCTTACTCCCGCACTACCTGCGGAGAAAATAGGTTCGTTATTTTCGTTAAGTGATACTACTTCATTTTTATTGGTCGAAAGATTAAACTCCGTATCCCATGAAAAATCACCTACAAAGTTTTTAGTTCGCAATGCTATTTCAAAACCACTGTTTTCAACCTCCCCTAGATTCTGTAATGTGGTTTGAAAACCTGAAACGGAAGAAATACTTACATTCAACAACAAGTCGGACGTTTTTGTGGTGTAGTAGTCTGCCAACAGAAATATTCTATTGTCCAATAACCCCAGTTCAAGACCAATGTTCGTTTGCTGGGATCTTTCCCATGTCAATTCTGGATTGGGAATAGTGGATTGTATTAATCCATTGATTTCATTTCCGCCAAGATTATAATTATCTGGAGAAAGCAATCCTATTGCTCCATAATTCGGTATTTCGAAATTACCGGTTTCTCCCCAGCTAAATCTTAGCTTAAGCTCAGAAATTGCTTCTATCGATTGGAGGAAGTCTTCTTCGTTTAAACGCCACCCTGCAGAAAAAGAGGGGAAATACCCTGTTTGGTTATTGGCGCCAAATCGTGATGATTTATCTGAACGGATCGTTCCTGTAAACAAGTACTTATCCTTGAAACTATAGTTCATTCTAAACAAAGCAGAAGCCAAAGTCCATTGTTCTTTAATGGCGTTGCCTGCAAAAACCTGTCCTCCGCTTATAGTGGGTACCAAATCGTCCGGAAAGTTATCTGCCAAGACTTCCTTAATGGTTATGTTGTCTTTTTGTGCTGTATATCCCAATACCGCATTAAAAAAGTGATCACCAAATTCTTTCTCCCAATTTAAGGTGTTCTCCCATACCCAATTTACCTCAGTGGATGATGTTGCCTGGGCATAAGACTCCCCCTCAGTTGCATTTCTGTACAAAAGCGTGTTGTTTCTAAAAAAGTCTTGGTTGAACAAGTTTATGTAAGTGCCTCCAAATGTCCTAAAAGTGAGTTCTGGTAAAATTTCATAAGATAAAGCCAATGAAGCTCTGGTCTGAAATTGAAATATCTCATCATCTATTGCATTCGTAATGGCCAAAGGATTACTTGCCGTTGTGGTACCACCGCCCAAATAGGATTGGTTGTTCAACTGATTGACCGTACCGTCTGGATTGAATGGAGCTACAGTTGGAGAATGTACCAATGCGGAATAAACAATACCTGGAGGTCTGGCAAAATAGGGTGCCGACGCTGGTACTCTTTGGTTTTCCGTGATTGTTGGTGCTATTCTTAAATCAAGATTTAGTTTATCCGTCACCTGTGAATTCAGATTTAACAATAGATTATACCTGTCAAAGTTTGATTTATCTAAAATCCCTTCTTGGGTAAAATAACTGGCCGAAGCAAAAAAGCTGGTCTTGTTTTGAATCGGTGAGGAATAGGAGAAATTATAACTTTGGGTTATACCTGTTTTGAAAATTAAATCTTGCCAATCGGTATCCGTTCCATCCCAATTGATAAAGGATTCTGGCATTTCAAAGTTGACATCTCCTCTATCGCCATCACCAATTGGGTCATTGATTGAAGCTCCTTCTACGGACGAAAGGTAGTTGTTGTTTCTGGCATCCCTGGTAAAATCGATCAACTCTTCTGCATTCATTAAATCAATCTTGTTTGCGACAGTTTGAAGACTAAAAAAAGAGTCGAAAGAAAATTTTCCTTTATCCGAAGTGGTGCCTTTTTTTGTGGTAATTAAAAGTACCCCATTTCCACCTCGTGAACCGTAGATTGCAGCTGCAGAGGCATCTTTCAGTACTTGTATGGATTCAATATCGTTTGGGTTCAATGTGGCCAATGGGTTTACCGGTGGTGGTTGAAAACTTGCACGCCTTCTTGAGACCCCCCCGATGTTGGAAGTTGTTAAGTTTCTGGATATTGGAATACCATCGATAACAAATAATGGATCATTACCAGCCGAGATAGAACCTGACCCTCTAACTCTAATGTTTGGGGCAGCTCCAGGCTCACCAGATACTTCTTGGACCTGAACACCGGCTACTTGGCCTATTATTGCCGCCTCTGGTGTTAACGCAGGCACTTCGACTATGGACTCCGAGTCAATAGAGATTACAGATCCTGTAACTCTCTTTTTTGCCAAAGTACCATAACCAACTACAATGACTTCATCTAATTTGGCAGCGTCCTGTTCTAAAGTTATCGTAAAGGAAGTATTGTTGCCAATTGTAACTTCTTTTGTTCTAAAGCCTATATATGAGGCTACTAAAGTTGTGGCGCCTTGAGGAACGACTAGTCCAAAGTTTCCATCAAAATCGGTAATAGCACCGACATTGGTACCTTTGACCCCAATGGTAGCTCCTAACAACGGAACTCCATTACTGTCTAGAATGGTGCCGGCTATTGTGGTTTGTAGTAGCTCAATATCGTTATTCTTTGTCTTATTGTCATTCGGAATTTCTTTTTTGACCTCTCTTGGTTTAATTACAATTTGTTTGGCCACGATTTGGTGGTTTACATCCATATCCGCAAACAATTCTTGAAGGAAATCATCGATACAAGTACTTACTGCACTTATGGAGACTTTCCTGTCGATGTTGATTTCCGAAGCTTCGTAGAAGAAATTATAACCACTTTTTTTAGCTATTTCGTCAAAGACTTTTTTTAATTCTACATTGTTAAAACTAGCAGTAACCATGTCATCTTGTTCGCACGTAGCTGCCTTTGTATTGGCAAAACAGAGCATGGTGATACAAAGCAAAAACACTTTGACCGACCAGTTGATTTTGGTAGTTAGTAAATAATTTTTCATTGATATTCAGTTTAAGTTAGTATTCGTTTCAAAAAACTCTAATGTTGCTCCATAGGCGTTTAATTGTTAGGGTTATTGATTGTTAATGTCTTTCCTTCCACGATATATGAAAAGTTGGTATGCGCTTGCATGGTCCTTAATATGTCATTTATGTTTTCGTCCTTGAATCGTCCACTATAACTTAAGGCATTTAGTTTTTTATAATTGTTCCTAATCGTAATATTGAAGCGACGTTCTAATTTCTTTATAATGGCATTTATGTTCTCTTTTTCGAACACTAGGATACCTTCCACCCAAGCAATATGATTTTTGATATCAACTTGATCAATTGCTAATCCTCTACTTTGGTTTTGCTTTGTTGCTCTTTGATTGGGAACCATAATTTTGGACGACCTGTAGTGCTCTTTAGAATCGTTTTCGAATACCTGAACGGATCCTTCAACCAGTATTACCTCTTTTAAAGTGTCGTTTTTATATGCTGAAACATTAAATTCTGTTCCCAAGACCTTGGTAGATATGCCATCAACGTTAACTTGAAAAGGGATGTCGGATTTTGAGACTTTAAAATAGGCTTCACCTACAAGTGTTACTTCTCTTAAATTGAATTCGTTGAAACTTTTGGGATAGGTTAGTTTTGAGCCAGAATTCATATGTACAAGAGACCCATCTGAAAATTGAACTTTAAAAGTTTTCCCGTAGGGAACATGTAGGGTGTGATATTCATGGGTACTTGATCTTTGATTGTTATTCAGGTAAGATTCATACTTTAATAATAAGTTGCTTTCAAAAATGATAGAATTATCTTTCAAATTAAGATCTTCCTGATTTTCAAGGGAAAAGAATCTTGACACACCATCATTTATTTCAAGTGTAATCATAGATTCATCCATTATTTGATCGTTTAATTGATCCGAGTAAAAATATACCAGTGTAGCAGAGGTCAAAATCCCAATAAAAATGACGGCATATTTTAGAAAACTTGAACGTGCCCTTTTTCTTTTTGGTTCCGTGACGATCGATAAAACTGAAAGCTGTTTTTCAATTGTTGATGAGTTAAAACTGTATTTGATCCAGATTTCAGTTTTTATATAATCTTCTAAATAGGATTTGTTTTCGGGATCTTTTATCCATTCTACGAGAAATGTTTTCTCATCTTCTGTAGCTTGGTCATCAAGAAACTTGGAAATGACAATATCTATATTGCTGTGATTCTTCAACTATTTAGCATTTTCTTAAGAGTAGACGCAAAAAAAATCGACAACCCTTATTTTTTATGCTACTTTTTTAAAAAAATATTGAATGAATCGCAAAATTTTAATAAAATGAAGGAAAAGTACTAATACTGATTAAGTGTATTCTTTAGACGAAGCATTGCTTTGGAAATATGCACTTCAACCGTTTTTACTGAAATGTTCAATTGGAACGCAATTTCTTTATATTCTAAACCTCCTTTTTTTGCGAGTAAAAAAACAGTTTTACATTTTTTTGGTAGCTTTTCTATCTCTTCGTTCAGTAGCTTAAGTTTTCGTTCCGTCTCTTCTGGGTCTTTTTCCACAAGATTCATCATTGCGGTATATTGTAGTTCTTTTATAACCGTTAGTTCTTTAGTATTCTGTTTTTGCAGATCTTTATAAAGGTTATATGCCATTTTAAAGAGATACCGCTTTATATTATCTTTTACTACCAGTTTTTTACGCTTGTCCCAAAACTTAACAAAAGTTTGCTGTACGATTTCTTGCGCCAAAATTTGATTGCCGCAGATAACGGCTATATAACTATTCAATTCATTGAAATAACAATTAAAAACATGAGTAAAAGCGGGCATGACCCCATCTTTTAAATCTCCTAGCAATATTTCTTTGTTACAGTACTTGTTCTTTTCCATGTCTCTGTTCTTAATAAATTACATCAAAACTGAAAGGCTTTCAGTGGTATGAATTTCCCTCCTGACAAATGACGCTCGTTTTACCTTATCATTTTGAAGTTCGAAAATTGCAATTGCATGAATGGTTTTACCCTTGTCAAAACCTTCAATAACCTGTGATTCAACCACCACATTGTCATTGACCATTCTATTTAGGGTAGTAACAAAAAGCTTTTTGTTTTCCTTAAACCTTTTACGGTATATTTTTCTGGCATCTTCAATATCTGAACATAAGCAGTGTTGCGATTCAAATAAGTAAGATGTAAACTCAGGATGCATAAACCCTATAAATTTTTCCAAATCTCTCTCGTTGTATGCGGCCATGAACCTGTGTATAATTTTCCCTGCTTTCATGTTCATTACAGTTTTCTGTTAATTACATATCTAGCCTCTTCTACCTGACATGTGCTGCCCGAGAGATGCCTCCATCTATATCTTTTAGAAAACATATGGGATTTGCCTTCTACGATATCTGCAGCCATAGCTCCCAGTATTGGAGCCATTTTAAGTCCATGTCCGCTACCTCCTGTACTCACAGATAACCCTTTAATTTCAGGATGGTTGTCTATCCAAAAATGTCCATCCAAAGTATCTATGTAAAGACACCTCCTGCTAAAGACCAGTGGGGCATCTATTAACTCTGGAAATGTCATTTTTACAAAAGATCGCATATCTGCCACTTCTGCATCAGTGATTTGACGATCATCATTTTCAGGATGCACTGCGGTACCGTTAGAATGTTTCGCAATCTTTATGATGCCCTGTTTTGGCAAAAATGGAAAGCCGTACCACCCAGAATTGGAAATATCAGCGGTGAATACAGAGAATTTTGGGGGAATAAAATTATTTCGGGTTTTGGGCCTAAGCCAGAATACGGGATGTCCTGTGGATTTCATGTAAGGTTGCAGTTCAGGAAGCAACAATGGTGTGTGTGCTCCGGCGGCCACCAATGCATGGCCGCATTGAAACGTATGCCCCTCTTTTGTTTTTACAGCCGTCAATACCCCATTTTCAATTTCAAAGCCATTGGCAGTTTGTCCTTCATGGATATCGACTCCTAAGGACCGAGCATAGTTAGCCAAGGTTTTAACTGTTAAAGCAGAATCTGCATATCCAGCTTTTCTGTTAAAATTTGCGTCTATATATTCCGATGTATTTACTGCTGGAAAACGTTTTTTGATACTTTCTGCATTTAGGCGATCTGGTTTGTAACCGGCATCCAATAAATTTTGATAACTGTGTTTTTCAAATGTGTGTTTTTCACTTTCAATGCTGTCCTTACAGAGCATTAAAAAACCAACCTCATGGTACAGTTGTTCATTAAAGAGATCATTCCATTCATGCCATTTATCTATTGACATTTCAACCATCTTAAAGTATTCCATATCCGAACCATACTCCATTCGGACAGCTTTGGTCACATCCGTAGATGCTGCCAGGTGGTGGGGAATGGTATCAGGATTGATTAATGCGACACTATGTTTCCGCTTTGCTAATTCCACAGCCGCGGTTACGCCATAGATTCCGCCACCAATAACAAGAACATCATACTTTTTCATAGGTCTTTTTTACTTTAACATTTATTTTGTATCGATCGGTCAATAGATAGATTGCTTTGTCCTCCTAGGATTGAAAACGAGATCAGATCCTTTGGAATTGAAATGGTGCTGCTTGTTTTTTTACGTAATTCTTTTTTCATAATCTACTTAAGTGTTAAAAAGACCATTTATCAAAATAATAAGTAATGCCAAAGGCAATACCCACAATAGGATAACCTTCCAATATGCCCTGATTTTTAATGTTTTCGTTCCTGTCAAAAGATGTAACCTGAGTTTATCAAAACCAATAATATGACCTGCAAATACAGCTGTAAGTAGTCCGCTTAAAGGCAGCAACATGGTGCTCGTGGTATAATCCAAAGTTTCAAAAACTGTTTTTCCAAATAGTAGTAATGGATTATCTGAATATGAGAAAACCGCTAGTATTGCTATACCTATTATACAGCCGATAACTAACAACAAAGCAATTGCATCGGATAAGTTGTATTTGTCTTTGAAGGTATCTTTTAAGCCCTGTATACATGAAATAAGTGAAGTAAACCCAGCCAAAAATAACAGTAGAAAGAATAACGTGCCTATTGCCCAACCATGTTCCAACTGGTTGAAAACAGTAGCCATCGTAACAAAAATTAAGTTTGGTCCTGAATCAGGTTGGAGATTGAAACTAAAAATGGCGGGGAATAGCATAAGACCTGCAAGGAGCGCAAAAAAAGTATCCGCTAAAACAATCCATGTAGTACTATTGACGAGGTTTTCATTCTTGTTGGTATAACTGCCAAAAACAAATGCTACGGCCATACCAACTCCCACCGAAAAGAAAAGTTGTCCTAGTGCATTCATAATTATTCTAAAATTAATCTTGGAGAAGTCTGGAGACAAAAGCCAATGATATCCTTCTGAAGCACCATTTAAAGTAGCGGCCCAAATACATAAACCTATCATAAGAATGATTAATCCGAACATCATTACCTTGGCATAGCGTTCTAACCCATTTTTTAGACCTTGGCGTACTACAAAAAATACGATAAGCATTATAGTTAAGATTACGGTAATGACCATGGGTAAGTTTGAAGCAACACCATCAAAATGCCCGGTAATTTCTGAGACAGGTAACCTTGAGATTTCTCCTGAAAGACATTCCCAAAGATAGATTGCTATCCATGCCATGATCATAACGTAGAACCCCATGATTAATATGCAGGACACCGTACCCAACCAACCAATACCATTCCAATTGTTTTTTTTGACCATTTTTCCGAAACCAAGAAGTATTGTGGTATTTGACATACGCCCCAAGGCTATTTCTATGGTTAAAATGGGAATACCAATTAGAAACATTAAGACGATATAAACCAATATGAAAGCAGCGCCTCCTCCTTCACCAGCTACGTAAGGAAATCGCCATATATTTCCCAACCCTATTGCAAATGCAGAGGTTGTGATAATAAACGAAAACTTACTGCTCCATTGATTTTTGGACATTTTCTAAAGGAGGCTTTAGAAGTTTATACTTCATTAATGAATTAAATAGCATCGTAGGAACTCCAATATTTTTGAAGTTTTCATTGATGTAATGAATTGGGATTTAACACAATTT
>JBCCEC010000053.1:0-26621 GCA_039030475.1 Bacteroidota bacterium | reverse complement strand
GTTGGATAGTTGGATAGTTGGATAGTTGGATAGTTGGATAGTTGGATAGTTGGATAGTTGGATAGTTGGATAGTTGGATAGTTGGATAGTTGGATAGTTTGATAGTTGGATAGTTGGATAGTTGGATAGTTTGATAGTTTGATAGTTTGATAGTTTGATAGTTAAACGTATCAATTTTTGATGGCTTGTCAAAGTATTTAACTTCAAACTTCCAACCTCGTACTTCCAACCTCAAACCTCGTACCTCAAACCTCGTACCTCTAACTTCCGACCTCGTACCTCTAACTTCCGACCTACACGATTGTCACACTGAGCCCGTCGAAGTGCTTTCGTATATCTAGTATCCTTCGACAGGCTCAGGATAACGTAAAAACAGCAAACCCACAAGAATACCGCTAATACCTAGGTCCCTGCATTACATGATAAAAGTTGTAACTTCCTTCAAATCTTTTAATACCAATACGATGAAAACTAAAATTATGTTCCTGACCCTTGGCCTTATCTTGTTTTTGGCAAGCTGTAAACAAATGCAACCTATAGCTGCGACCACAGCTAAAAAAGGCATGATAAAAGTGACCATCCTATACCCCAACAGTGAAGGAAAAACGTTTGATATGGACTACTACACCAACAAACACATGCCCATGTTGGCCAATGTACTGGGAGATTCTTTAAAGTTTTATACGATTGACAAGGGAATATCGGGCAGGACACCGGACGATACCATTCCCTATTTAGCCATTGGGTATTTATATTTTGACAAGCTTTCTGAATATAGAAACGCTTTTGCCCCAAATGCGGAAAAAATTGTTGGGGACATTCCAAACTATACCAACATTCAACCCGTAGTACAAATTAGTGAGGTCATAGAATAAGACCCCGATATCCTAATTCGTAAGCAAAGTACTTTTAATATCAACGCGTGTCAAACTTAGCCCGTCGAGGCATCTCTCAGCGCTAAGCTTTCAGTTTTAAGATTTAAGTTGTTGTTTTAAAAAATATTTAATTTCAGACCTCTGACCTCCAACCTCCAACCTCGTTCCTCTAACTTCCGACCGTTATGATTGTCACACTGAGCCCGTCGAGGCATCTCTCAGCGCTAAGCTTTCAGTTTTAAGATTTAAGTTATTGTTTTACAAGTATTTAGTTTCAAACCTCTGACCTCGTACCTCCAACCTCGTATTTCCAACCTCGTACCTCCAACTTCCACCTTCGCAATTGTCACACTGAGCCCGTCGAAGTGCTTTTCCTGCACCAACTATCCCTCAACAAGCTCAGGATGACATAAAGCGCGCCGTGGTTATGGCTCGGTAATGGCTGCAATACGTTCCCAAAGCTGTTTGGCGCTAAAGAGCGCATTCTTTTCGTCCTCATCGATAACGTGGTCCGATTGGTACAGCGCCATATCGTGCAGCAATTGCAGGGCGTTTACCAAAACCGGGGCGTTGAGCTGATCGGTAAATTCCAGCAGTTGTAACTGTGCGGGGGTAAGCAGTTTGGGAATTTTGGGTGTTTGGGCATCTTTGTGCGCCATGGCCGCTTTACAGTGCGGACATTGTTTTTGACCATTTTGTGTTGACATAAGTAAATGGATTAAAAAATGAGTTAAAAAGGAAGGTCACCGTCAACACATTCCAAGCAATGCTTAGATTGGTCTCGGGACTTGCACCCGTATGCCTTCCCAGTTTTTTCTTTTTTAACCGTTTTTGAAATTTTCGCATTGCGAGATTTATAAAATGTGTTGACATCCCAAATATACGTTTTCTTGAAATATACCTCTTGGAATAAAGGAACTATGTGTTGATAACTTCCTTACAATTACAGGTAGAATATCATTGATTTTGAAGGAAAATTCCTTGAACTTCGTTATCGGTTGATATAATTCATTAAAACAGAATCATATCTTCTACGTTGTAACACATTATGAAAAAACTACTGATATTATTAATAATTGTTTTGACTTCAAATGTAGTTGAGGCACAGTTTATAAAGGAGAAATCGATAAATGCTCAAATTGGATACGGAATTAGTGTTCCTTACAACAGTATAGACGATATAGCTGATGACGGATTTTTTGCACAGGGAGAATTAGTCCTTAAAGTAAAATCTTGGATTGAATTTAGACCTTACGCAGGTTTTGTATTGACAAACTCAAATGGAGAAGACCTTAACGGTAATCCAACAAATGAAATAGCAGAATCAAAAGCCTTCTTACTTGGAGGAAAAGCAAGAGTCAGAGCACCAATTCCTTGGGTCGCACCTTATGTAGAAATTGGAATTGGAACTTCAATTGGGAAATTTGAAACATTTACAGCTTTTGATAACATAAACAAAAGTGGAGTTATTTACCATATTCCATTCTCGATAGGGCTTGAATTAGGAAAAAATAATAATGTTGATTTGGGATTAGCTTATTATTTTCAGCCATCAGTTGAACAGTTCGCTGGAGCATTTGCTGTTGGAATTACATTTCCACTAAATAATAAGAAATAACGTGTTACAACAATGTATAACCGCAATTACGGCGGATTCGACTACGTCCGAATCCACTCGGAATTGCTAAAACCTGTGCCAAACCGAAAATTAACGCATATTAAACCGTAACTGACGGTTATACGAGACCGATAACGAAACCCTACATTTTGTTCTAAAAATTAATCCAGTAACTTTAAGTTTTAATTGAAACTAAAGCATGAGCAAAACCAAAACCCTATTTTTCTTCTTTATGTTGGTGTTGCTCTCAGCTAACACCTTCTTAAGTGCCCAAAATAGCAACCAACGCGAATATCTGGTGCTACAAACTGGTGACACCCTCTACGGTACGGTAGGCTATATTAACGAAAAGGGCGTTGGCAGAGATTTTTATAAAAAAATACGACTCGCAGATGCCCAAGGAAAAACAAAAAAATACAAATGGAAACAGGTTTCGGGCTTTAGGTGGGACGGCTTTGATTATGAAAGTTTTTGGTTGAGCAAAAGCTCGCCATCAGGACTAACTTTAACAGAACCAAGGCACGACATAGATTACAGCGACGGCACACAATTTTTTTTAAGGGTCGTTAGCAAGGGAGCCGTAAGCCATTATGAACTGGAATGGTTTAATCAAGGAAACAGCACCCTATGGTCCAAGGCCCTGCTCAAAAAAACAAAAGATAAATTTCTTATACGGGCAGACCTGGGATTGCTGGGGTTAAAACGAAAAGTGCTGCGCAATTACTTTAGCGACTGCCCAGAACTCCAAGAAAAATTGGCAGAAAAACAATTCAAAAAAGTGAGGGAGGTCGTTGCGTTTTATAATGGGAACTGTGTTGAATGAGGGTAGCCATAGTAAGTTTCAGGTTTCAGGTTTCTGATTTCTGATGTCAGGTTTCTGATTTCAGGTTTTGGGTTTTAGGTTTTAGGTTTTAGGTTTTAAAGAAGGTCCTTAAGAAATTTGTGCCAATTCGTTTCATATAATGTGCTAAACCGTTTCCAACTATTTTTATGAGAGCACTAAAATTGTATAAATCCAAACGAAAAGCGGTCCGCTTACTACTGCTGTGCACGCCATTTGTGGCCATGGGCATTTGGATGCTCGTGGAAGGCAACCTGTTCGGGTGGGCGCTCATCGCATTTTTTGGACTAGCCTACCCCGTTGGTATTTTCAATCTGTTCGACAAACGGCCACAAATAATCCTAAATGAAATCGGCATATTTGACCGTAGCATCAGCCAAGATTATATAAATTGGGAATTGATACAGAATGCCTACCCGATTGCCATAAGCGGACAACGGTTTATATGTTTGGTGGTCGATGAAAAATTTAAACCTTCAAAAAAGAAAGGCCGGTTTTCTAAAAGTGTGGCAAAACTGAATGAAGCCATTGGCGCGCAAGAACTGAACATAAATTTGGGCCAGGTTCAAAAAATCAATGACATTAAACTAACGCTGTTTATTCTTCAAATGTCAAAAGCGAACAAAACCGATAAGGCTGAACTATTGAAAAGCCTTCCCAGTAAAGTGTATCAACCTTAAGCGATTTTTCACATAGAAATCGATTATCTTTAGTTGAGTAAGTACAATGTTTATACAAATTGTGAACAGTTTTATCCAAAACAAGAATATGGGCAAAAAACCAAAAATAGCTTCGACCCAAAATCTGGAAGATGATTTTCTTGGCGGGTTGCGAAATGTAATCTTAAAATCGGAAGAAACAGATGGCGATATCTATCTGGTTCAAGGAATTATGCCCAAAGGAAGTGTTGTGCCCGTACATGTGCATGAACTGGAAGATGAAATATTCCACGTGCTGGAGGGAACGGTAGAACTGGTCTTAGGCGAAAAAACACTATATGGGAAAAAAGATGACATTATCTACTTGCCCCGCGGCATAAAACACGGAATTAAAACAGCCGGAAATGAAACCGCCAAAGTGCTCAATTATGTTATCCCGGGAAAGAATTTTGAAGCGTTCTTTGAAAAAATGAATACAATCGGCATAGATGCGACAAAAGAGGAAAAAGCAAAGATAACCGCACAACATGGGATCGTTTTTTTATGAAGCATTTAATTTTTATAGCCTTATCATCATCGCTACTAATCGTGAGTAGATGTTCGGAACGTAAAAACCCGAACTTATTGCACAGCGACGAATTTGCAACCAAAGCGGAACGGGTCAAGTCGCTTAAAAGCAACATCAAATGGCCCAGTGAATTTGAGGATGCAGAATTTGAACTGTTCAACGTAAACGGATTTTCCAATAGCAGAATGAACGTTCCCGGTGCTTCCTCTTTGGATTATAGGTTTGCAATCAAGGTAAAAGCTTCGGATATCGATAAATGGACGGAGGGAATGATCAAGGCCGTACCAGATGAAAAAACATTGGATTGGACAAAAACGATTACTGAAAAAAAAAATCAGTGGAAAACCAAAAGTACGCCCGAGTTTTATAAGCGTGAAAAAGATGATGTGCTCATGATCGTATACCGGACCGAAGGCGCCCTCTATAAACGTGTAATCCAAAACTAAAAAACCAAACTAGTATGAAAGAAGAGGATATAAAAAACAAATCGACCGAGACATTAAAAACCCAACTGAAACAACTCAAAACAATCACTGGAATGCTAACGGGTATATTGATCGTTTTGGTAGCCGTATCAATTTATGGCTTGCTAACGAAAGAAAACAATACCACATTCATTGCCTTGATCGCCGTGGCAATTTCTTGTAGTGCCATACTCCCCATACAGTTTGGCTCCATGAAAAAAATTAAAATGGAACTAGGGTTGCGGGAGGGTAATTGAGAAAAACATTCCCTTGGTATTTAAAGCCCGCCTACCCTACTAGGCTTTCATTCCCAAGCTTTGTATCTTTGTACTGTGGAAAAAGAAAAAAAAATCATCCTGTTCGATGGTGTCTGTAATCTCTGCAATGGCGTAATTCAGTTCATCATTAAACGAGACAAAAAGGACATCTTTAGATACGCCGCCCTGCAGAGCGAAACAGGTATCCGTCTAACCCAAGAACGGGGAATCGATACCTCAAAAATAGATTCCTTTATTCTTATTGAGCCGGGGGTCGCCTACTTCACAAAATCCGATGCAGCACTGCGTATTGGGCAAGACTTTGGAGGTTTATGGAAGATTTTAGCCATTTTCACTTGGATTCCTACATCCTTTAGAAATGTTGTCTATGATTTTGTGGCCAGAAACCGCTACAGATGGTTTGGACGTAAAGATGCTTGTATGATTCCCACGCCAGAATTGCAAGCCAAGTTTTTGGGCTAGATTATCTCGTACTCTACACGAAAAAATAGATTGGACCAGTACAAATAAATCAAACTAGGCCATATAATCCCAAGCAGCTACCCTTAACAAGAAAACCGGTTTGTTGACATGGAACTTGAAACTAGATAGCAAGGAAACTAAAAAAGAAAGCTTCCCCTTTCAAATAAAATATTCCAGAGGGAAGTATATCTCTCTTTAACAAAACCCCTAAAGGAATGTGCTTGGAGAGCAGAATATTGCCTTCCAAGTAAATTTTTTCTTAAAATAGTATAGAAATAATTAAATTTTTCACTTTTTAACTATTGTGCCCTCAGTACTGGCACTGATTTTGTGGAGGTAGTATTGAGCCTTTCGTTGATATAAAGTGATTTTCCAACGCTTCTAGATTTTCAAGTAGCTGTGAGGAACCCCTAGAAGATGAAAATCACTTTTTCATTGAAGATAGATGAGTCTACAGACCTTTACCTCTAACAAAAAAAAATAAAAAATGAGAAAGCTATTATTACTATTTTTCCTGTCGATGTCCCTCGTGGCGTTCGCCCAACAAAGCAATGTAAATGATATTTTATTCACCAAATCAGGTGAAATTATACAAGGTAAGGTAACCAAGGTTACCACCTCCAGCATTAGTTTTAGTTATCCTGGAGAAACGCTTGTAAATGAAATCAGTGCCGACCAACTTCAAAAAATTGTGTTTTCTAGTGGACGAACACAAAACTTTGGTAGTGGTGCTGCCAATGCCGCTTCAACGGCCGCAACAGTTCCAGAAAATCCTTCGAACCAAGTTGAAAATGTGAGAACGCTTCCAAAGGAAGAAATCTACCTTGGACCCAATTACGAGGATAATAAATTGTCCGTGGTTCCCTTGAGCTATTACAAAAACACCACCTACAATAAGGAGGTATCGAGTAAGGTTACAAAGTTTGCTACCGATTACCTTACACGTAAGAATCAATCATCGCCCATAAACGTACAAGATATGTCTACGACCATAAAAATGTTGGTCGACGGTGGTGTAGGGTTTCAACAGTTAAGTGAAACGACCGTGGACAAGCTACAAAGTGTGCTTAGGTCCGAATACCTGGTCATGATCGAAGTAAACGAAATTACAGATAAGCCCAAAACAGCAAAGAGTCCTGGTTTCTTTGATAGCCAAGGAGCTGCTGCGGTCGATACGGAATCTACGGTCAAATATGAAATTGAAGTTATTGTTTACGGTGGAATGGCGAGTGAAAAATATGCCATAAAGTTTTCTGACGAACGTACATCCAAGAAAACTTCCGTTACTGCCAACCAAGAAGGCTGGAAAACGGCCATGCAATATGTATTGGATCAAATATTGACTTCTGGGAGTCTCTAAAAAACTATTGAATAGCGGCTGTCTAGAAAGTATAATTTTGTTAGGGTTGTCACGTTGAGCCCATCGAAACCGATTAAAGATTAGCAATTAATCAAAAAATCGATGGGCTCAATTTGATATTTCGATTTATTTTTTAGAGGGCTATTGTTCTTTTTTGTTTTGCAAACTGAACGTAACCTTTCATCTCCCTCAAACCTTATTCTTGTCGAAGTGCTTTTTTGTACTGGTTTATCCTTCGACAAGCTCAGGATGACATAAAGAAACAGGCTGCAAGCAATTCAAAAATGAGTACTATAGTTGGTTTTACTTTAAATTGTTTAAAATAAAATCCAAAGTGGTATTCGTGTTCGACTTTTGTGCAAAAGAGTGGCTTTTATGTGTAATTGGTTGCGCAAGCCCCAGTTTCATAAGATAACGGATCGAATCTTCATTCTCTAAAGCCACTTTACCCGTGAACAAAGCATCCAAACTTTCTTCTTTCTGATACTTCTTGTAAATTTTGCTAAGTCCACTTAAATACAATCGGTCTTTGGTAAAGCCTCCACCCCTATGCGCCCGCAAGGCTATGGAAAAAGCTTCTTCCCTATTCAATTTATACTGACCATGAATCAAATCAAACGTGTCTGCAAATGAATACCCCTTGATGAGACTATCAGCGGCCAGTACACGGTATGCCAATTCTTTAAGCCGTTTTAGCGTAAGCGCACCTCCCATATATTCACTGAATACGGCCAAACCCTCTTGGGTCTCCACATTTTTGGCTAATCCGTTCGAGAATATTTTCAAGGGTTGTAGCAAGCCGTTATACGTAGTTACCAAATGCACCCCAATTTCATGATTGGCCAAGGTCAATAGTTGGTTTTTACTGAACTTGGCATTCTTTTTTATCACTAAGGTCTGTGAGCTATTGCTCACCATGGCATCGGCGGCGATGTGCGTGGAAAAACGGACCTGTAACGGAAAATCATATTGTTGGCTAAAGTCCAAAAAATAGGATTTGGCTTCTTCAGGAGAGAAAACCTTTTCCATATCCGAAGAAACGGGCTCATCCGCAAAATGGAGAATGAACCTTGCATTTTGCACATCGCGTTCCCGCGGGGTTCCATAGACCCGTAGCGAGTTGTAGTAGAAATTCTTGCCTTTTCCAATAGTCTCTATACACTGGATCATATTGGCGTAATGGTAGATAACATCTTGGTACAACTGCCGCAATCTATCATCGGCTATACGCTCCAATCGTTGCGAAAAGAACAATCGGTGCAACTTATAGGGATTAAACTTAAGCTTGGGGTATTTAAAATTAGGTTCCGCCGTAAATTTTGAAGCAAAAAACCGTTGTTTTTGCTTTTCAATATTTAAAGGGTTTATATAATTAAGAAGTTCAATACGACGGACCAAACGGTCTAGATTCGCATCAATTTCAAATAGATGGTCGTATTCCTTTTCCAAATTCCCAACTTCATGCTCACGTATCATAATCCAGCTTCTTCAAATTCCTTCACCATCTCTGGTATCAATTCTTTCAAATGTTCTTCTACCGATTGAACTACTTCGGGGTAAATAATCCCAGTGAGTTCATCACAATATATTTTTGATATTTCTGTCGCCAGGACCAGAGTATTCTTAAAGTTCTGGGTAATGTATTTCAAAAAATACCCATTTCCTTGAAAAGTATCATTGACTTTAGAGGTTGACGAAATCCCGTTGGGCAATTGCATACTTCCCAGCTTTGCTCGCCATTTTTCAACTAGGCTCCCATAACGTACTGTGTCGATATTTGCAGTTCCCAAATTCCATACGGGCACTTCCCTATCCCAACGTTTCCAATTGTAGCTATGCATATCAAAAACAATCACTTTTTTAAAATCGGTCTCCAGTTTAGAGATAAGTTCGTGGACGACCCTATAAAAATTCGTGTGTTTTTGTAAACTGGTTTTCTTTTCTTCTTCTGAAAGGGGTTTTTTCCATAAACGCTTGCCCCAGGCATCTTCATAAATTGCACGTTCGGGCTCCCTGTTCAAATCGTATTCAAAGCGACTATCGCAACCAGCGATTACAATGGGGAAGCTTTTCACCATTTGCTTTGTACAAGGGTCTTCTTCGTACCATCGTTCATATTCGGTATGAAGGCAATTTTCCCAAAGCGATTTTCTAAATTGATGTCCATCATGCACCGCACCGCATACAAAAGGTGCATAACTTTCAATTTTTATGGTAAAGGAGTAATCCTCTGCAACCGCTTCGAAGCATTTTCGTTCCTCAATGGAAATAATGATATCTTCAACGGAAAGTTTACGCATTTTCAACCTCGCTACGCAGTCTAGACCTTCTATCGAATGCCTTCAATTTATCGAGTACTTTGCTTTCAACAAAATCGATGACCTTACACTGAATCTTCGTTTTGTAAACTTTGTTCATATAGGTGATTCCACCAGGCGACATCACGTTTACCTCAACCAGTTTACCACCGATTACATCAATACCAACAAAAAACAAACCATCATTTACCAATTTGGGACCAATTTGTTTGCACAACGCTTTTTCTTGTTTGGTCAATGAATGCTTGGAAACCGAGCCACCAGCACTTACATTGGAGCGGTGGTCGTCCGATCCCGGAATTCTGCGCATGGCTCCAATAGGCTCACCGTTCAGCAATAACACTCTAACATCCCCTTGGTCTGCACCTTCTATGTATTCTTGGAGTATCACGTAATTGGAAGATCCATCAGAGTTGGTGACGTAAAAATCCAACAACGATTTAATATTGCTCATAGCGGATTTCTCTATAAGAATGACCCCAGAACCACCAAATCCGTTCAAGGGCTTCAAAATCATCTTTTCTGCAGTGGATTCGTTGATCTGTCGTACCAAATAGTTTTTGTTCTTTGATACGTGGGTAGCTGGAATAATATTGCTATGACTGTCCCCAAAAGCTGCGGTATACAATTTATTATTTGCCTCTCGTAAACCCTGTAGCGAATTCACAATAAATACGTCATCTTTTACCGAATCCAAAAAGTTGAGCATCAATGGGTCCAATGGCGGATTGGCCCGCATAAAAATGACATCAAAACCGGCCAATGGAAGCATTTCTTCTCGAAGTGATGCTTGTTTATAAAAGGTTTTTAAACTACTGGAAACCTTTTCCATTTTATTGACTACCGCACAGAAGGCGCTGGTCACACTGTTCCTAATGGTCAGGTTTGCCGGGGTACAAATGGCCACCCCGTGTTTACGTTTTACACATTCATGAATAAGCGCAAGGCTTGTATCGTTTTCAGGTTGAATTTCTTCCCACGGGTACATTAAAAAGCAGATATTCATGACTGTATGGTTTTATGGTTTAATTTCATCTAAGTGGTCATCCCACTCCTTTATATTGGGTTCTCCCAACTTGCCAACAGATTTTGCCACTACCATGGAAACCGTGGCATCTCCTGTAACGTTTACGACGGTTCTACACATATCCAAAGGTCTGTCCACCGCAAAGATCAATGCCAAGCCAATCGCTAGTTTATCCGCAGGAAAACCGATGGATTCCAAAACTATTACGAGCATGACCATACCCGCTCCAGGAACCGCGGCAGAGCCAATCGAAGCCAATAAAGCCGTCAATACTATGGTCAATTGGTCTGCAAATGTAAGATCAAAGCCCAAGGCCTGGGAAATAAAGACCGCCGCAACGCCTTGATATAAACTTGTTCCATCCATATTAATGGTAGCACCAACGGGTAGTACAAAACTGGAAACTTCCTTATCTACACCAATATGCTCCTCCACTCTTTCCATAGTGACCGGCAATGTGGCCGCACTGGAACTTGTTGAAAATGCCAATAATTGCGCGGGACCGATCTCTTTAAGAAACCAAAAAGGATTTTTCTTGGTGAAAACTCCTACTACAATCGTGTAGAACACGATCATAAGGAAAAGTCCCAGCACTACTATCCCGGCATATTTTAACAGAGCCAATAGAAGGTCTGGGTCACTGGAAGAAACCACGACTCCTGCCAATAATGCAAAGACAGCATAAGGTGCGGTAAGCATAATTAAATCGACCATCTTGAGCACCACATCATTTAGTGCATCAAAAAAATCCTTTAAGGGTTTTGCTTTTTCCTCTCCAATAAGCAACATGGAAATCCCTAAGAAAATGGTAAAGAAAATAACCTGAAGCATTAGTGAATTATTGCTGAGTGCCGCAAGTGCATTCTCTGGAACCATATCCACCAAAAACTGGAGCGGACCGCTATTCTTTTGTTTCGAGGCTTCTTCCAACTTATCGGTTACGCCTTTGTCATTGGCATAGGTCTCTGTCAATTTAGTAATTGTCTCTTCGGATATACCATCTCCCGGCTGTGCAATATTTACCAAAACAAGACCAATTGTTATTGCAACTACCGTTGTTGCAACATATATAACAATTGTACGTAAACCAATATTTCTAAACTTTGAGATATCCTTTAAATCAGAAATTCCTTTGACCAAAGAAGCGATGATCAAAGGAATAGCAATAAGCTTTAATAATGTTACGAAGATGGTTCCAAAGGGTTGAATCCAATCAGAGACAAAACCTTTTCCCCAATCTACTTGGGTCATCACAAACCCAAAAACTATCCCAAAAAGCATTCCTATGAGAATCTGCCAATGCAGTTCTAGTTTACGCATATATAAATTTTAGGAAAGTAAGATACTATTTTGAATGGAAAAACCCTTAACTGACCATTATATTTTATTGGTGCGTGCCAAAAGTGTGTAATCTGCCAATACCATTGCCGCCATTGCTTCGACTATTGGAACAGCTCTTGGAACTACACATGGGTCGTGCCTTCCTTTGCCCTGGGTCGTAACTTTCTCACCCTCTTTGTTGATGGTCTCATAAGATTGAAGTACTGTGGCCACTGGTTTGAAAGCTATATTAAAATAAATGTCCATACCGTTGCTAATACCTCCTTGAACACCGCCACTGCGGTTTGTGGATGTGGTTCCGTCTTCGTTGAATTGATCGTTATGCGCACTTCCCTTCATGAGCACCCCTGCAAAGCCACTACCGTATTCAAAACCCTTTACAGCGTTTATAGATAACATTGCCTTACCTAGTTCTGCATGCAATTTATCAAAGACCGGCTCTCCAAGACCAATCGGTACATTTTGAATGACGCAGGTAATGACACCACCAATGGTATCGCCTTGCTTTTTAATGGATTTGATATATTCTTCCATCCTTTCCGCCATTTCCAAGTCCGGACAACGTACAGCATTTGATTCGATTTTTGAGAAATCGAGCTGTTGGTAATCCTTTTCTAACTTTATTTCACCTACTTGGGATACAAAAGCATTGATTTTTATGTTTTCAAGAAACTGTTTTGCAATAGCTCCTGCCACTACTCTACTTGCGGTTTCCCTTGCTGAGCTTCTACCACCTCCCCGGTAATCCCTAAAACCATATTTTTGATCGTATACGTAATCTGCATGGGACGGTCGGTATGAATCCTTGATATGGGAATAATCTTTTGACTTCTGATTGGTATTATGGATAGCAAAGCCTATAGGGGTTCCTGTGGTCTTTCCTTCAAACAGACCCGAATAGATTTCTACGGTGTCCGGTTCCTTTCTTTGGGTAACTATTGCAGATTGTCCAGGTTTACGCCGGTTCAGTTCAAGCTGAATCTTTTCCAAATCCAAAACTATTTCGGCAGGGCAACCATCTATGACCCCGCCTATTGCCCTTCCGTGGGACTCTCCAAAAGAAGTGAGCTTAAAAAGTTGTCCAAAAGTATTTCCCGCCATGTACTTGTAAATTGGGTAAGCCTCAAAGGTAGATGTTCTAACTCATTTTCAAAAACAAGCTTGCCAGTTAATGTTTATGTAACATTTTGATAGCGTTCTTGATGTTTTTTTAACCATATGCTCATGAATAATTGATTTGAATTTGATTTTAAGTTTATTCCTACGCTGTTATTTTGCATGTAAACTGTAACTGTTGAAAAAAAGGAAGATTGAAGTAGCCGTAATTTCGGATGTGCATCTAGGTACATACGGCTGCCACGCCGATGAACTCATAGCTTATTTAAACAGTATTCAGCCAAAGAAGCTTATTTTAAATGGCGATATCATAGATATTTGGCAATTTAGCAAACGTTATTTTCCGGCTTCACATTTAAAGGTGCTTAAAAAGATTATAGGCATGGCCTCCAAGGGTACAGAAATTTACTATATAACTGGTAATCATGATGAAATGCTCCGTAAGTTCAGTGATACTTCAATGGGTAATTTTAAAATTGCCAACAAGCTTGTACTCAATTTAGATGGGAAAAAGGCATGGATTTTTCATGGAGACGTTTTTGATGTATCCATACAGAATGCCAAATGGTTGGCCAAATTGGGAGGATATGGATATGACCTGCTTATTCTCATTAATAGCTTCATCAATTGGTGCTTGGCAAAAATGGGACGCGAACGGTACTCACTATCCAAGCGTATTAAAAATAGCGTAAAGGGAGCTATCAAGTATATCAACAACTTTGAAACTACCGCAGCTGACCTCGCTATTGAAAATGACTATGATTATGTTATCTGCGGACACATCCATCAGCCAAAAAAAGAACGGTACGAAAACAGACATGGAAGTTGCATCTACTTAAATTCGGGAGATTGGGTAGAAAACCTTACAGCACTGGAGTACTCCTTTAAACGCTGGAGGATATACTATTATAATCATGACAAGCTATCACCATTTTTTGTTGATGAAGACCTCAAGGAAATGGACATGAACGAATTGATTGCTTCCATTACGGATAAAGAGGTGGTTTCAAAAGAAGTAGAACCCAACGATATTATAGAACATATTGGAAAAGACATCATAGAAAGCATAGCACCTGATGATATCGAAACGATAGACCTTGGAGAGCAAGACACCAAACCTCTAGACAATCAAGGCTTGACGCAAGATTGATACTGGATGTTGTGCCTCCCTTTTCGTCCCATCTTTTATTTGATGCCTACAACTTGTTCCATTCGCAGCTATAATAGTATCCTCAGAACTCTTTCTTACCGTTGGAAATAGTTTGAGTTCACCAACCTGCATACTAATTTCGTAATGCTCCTTTTCATACCCAAAAGAACCAGCCATACCGCAGCAGCCAGAAGGAATAATGGAAACCTTATAATTTTTGGGAAGATTAAGTATATCAAAAGTCACTTTTTGGTCTGATAGTGCTTTTTGATGGCAGTGATTGTGGATTTTCACCACTTTTTCTTCTTCTGTAAAACTGTTGGAGCCAAAAGCTCTTTTTTTAATTTCTTTAGCAAGAAATTCTTCGATGAGAAAGGACTTGGAAGCCAAGCTATTCAAGAGTTCCGTGTCATTATGCAATCTTTTGTACTCATCCCGAAAGGATAAAATAGCGGAAGGTTCCAGACCAACAATCGGTATATCTTGCTGAACAATTTTTTTAAGCTTGACCATATTGTTCTTGACCAAAGACTTTGCTTGTTTTAAGAACCCTTTGGATAGATAAGTACGTCCACTTTCCACATAAAACAATTGTACGTCATATCCTAGTTTACATAACAGCTCAATAGCATCCTTACCTACTTGAACATCCAAGTATTTTGTAAATTCATCAATATACAGCACTACTTTTTTTAAGGTCTGCGTGTTCGCTTTTTTCTGCTTCTTCAAATACCTTTCAAAATTGAACCGGTGAACCTCTGGAAGATCACGTTCTCTGGCCACTCCTGATGTCTTTTTCAATAGTCCACCAAGAATATTGGATTTATAAACCGTATTTGTCAATGAAGGAAATTTACTCCCCATCGCATTGAACTTGGTATTGTAAGCAAAAAGCTTGCTTCGCAAAGGGTAGCCGTTGGATTCTTGATATTGGTACAAAAATTCGGCCTTTAATGTTGCGACATCCACATTACTGGGGCATTCACTGGAACAAGCCTTGCAACTAAGGCACAAATCAAAAACTTCTTTTAGTTCCTTCTGGTCAAATCGGTTCGGTTTTTCCGAGTTGGTCAAAAATTCTCGCAATGCATTAGCCCTACCCCTGGTCGTATCCTTTTCATTTTTAGTCGCATGATAACTGGGACACATAGCCCCCGACATGGTATGGCTTTTACGACAATCACCGCTACCGTTACATTTTTCCGCGGCTTTTAGGATTCCTTCGCTATCCGAAAAATCCATCAACGTTTTAATAACAGGTTCTTTCCTGTCAATATCATAGCGCAAGGCTTCATCCATTGGGAAAGCGTCCACAATTTTCCCTGGATTAAAAATATTCTGTGGGTCAAAAGCCAATTTTATACGCTTCAGCAACTCATAATTAGCAACTCCGATCATCAAGGGTATAAATTCGGCTCGTACAATGCCATCACCATGTTCGCCACTAAAACTGCCCTTGTATTTTTTAGTGAGTTTTGCCACATCCGTTGTAATTGAACGGAACAACACAACATCTTCAGATTTTTTTAGATTGAGGATGGGGCGCAAATGCAGCTCCCCAGCCCCCGCATGGGCATAATACACGGCATCCTGATCATACCCTTTCATAATTTGGGTGAACTCCCCAATAAAATCCTTTAAATCCTCTAAGGCAACAGCAGTATCTTCAATACAGGCAACCGCTTTCCTATCTCCTACCATATTCCCCAACAGGCCTAAACCTGCCTTTCGGAGCTCAATGGCTTTTTGGATTTCATCGCCGATCAAAACAGGGCTCGCATAACTCAACCCTGAATTTTCAATAGTCCACAACAACCCTTCAAGCTGTTTTTTCAAGTCTTCCTCGGTATTGGCCTTTACTTCCAACATCAATATTCCTGCAGGGTCACCGTTCACAAAAAACCGATTTGCCAATTGGGAACGGTTGCTCTTGGTACAGTCCAAAATGACCTTGTCCATCATTTCGCAGGTGTGCAAATTATGTTGCATAACCGGGGCAACATCACTAAGACAATCTTCTAGGGTATGGTAATGGGTTGCTACCATTGCGGACAATGAGGGAGGTAAATCGTCCAATTGCAGCGTAATTTCTGTGGTAAACGCTAATGTTCCCTCACTTCCCGCAAGTAACTTGCATAGGTTGAAATTCGCATCGCCATTTCCGAAAACATCGTTTTTTAAGAGTTTATCTATGGCATAGCCTGTATTTCTGCGATGGATACTTGGTTTGGGAAATTCAGTCGCTATACTTTCCTGAGTCTTTTTGTTGGAAAGTTCTGTTTCAATCAATGCGTATAACTGGCTTTCTAGAGAACTTCCTTTTTTCTTTACCTCGTACTCTTTCTTGGTTACCGCTGAAAAAAAGGCTTCGCTCCCATCCGATAACACGCACTTCATGTCTACGACTTTATCTCTAGTTACGCCATATTGAATGGATGTAGTTCCCGAAGAGTTGTTTCCGACCATCCCCCCTATCATACATCTATTTGATGTTGAAGTATTTGGGCCAAAAAAAAGACCGAAAGGTTTTAAATATTGATTGAGTTCGTCGCGTACCACCCCTGGTTGCACGCGGACTTGTTTTTTTTCTTCATCCAGATGTAAAATAGCCGTAAAATGTTTTGAAATATCCACTATAATGCCATCTCCCACACATTGGCCCGCAAGAGATGTGCCCGCAGTCCTAGGAACCAATCCAATGCCATGTTCAGTTGCAAAAACAATAAGGGTCTTTAAATCCTCTGTATTCTTGGGATATGCTACCGCCAAAGGTTTTTTTCGATACACAGAGGCATCCGTGGCATATAGTGCCCTGCTTAGGTCATCGATGAAGAATTCTCCTTGGAGCTTTTCCGAAAGTTGGGTTAATGATGATTTATCCAATCTGGAACAATTTTTGGTTACCTAATTCAGTTGTATTGGTCAGAAAGCTTTACAAAGCTATCCTTAAATTTTTTAACTAAAAGAGAAACTTATGAAGATTACCGCATTATTTACCTGTCTTTTCATATTTGGGACATTTGCTATCAGTGCACAGGACATTTCTGACCATACTATAGGATTACGCTTAGGCGATAGTGATGGTTTTGGTGCAGAAATTTCCTATCAAAAATCAATTGGTCGTTACAACCGTGCCGAATTCAATTTGGGATGGCGCGATAGTAGACGATTCGATGCATTTAAACTCTCTGGGGTATACCAATGGGTACATCAAATTGAAGGAAATTTTAATTGGTACTACGGTTTTGGTGGTGGATTGGGCAGTGTTGAATTTGAACCTGAACCAGATGGTGATGACAACGATGGACTTTTTGTATTTGCAGCTGGAAACCTAGGTGTAGAGTACGATTTTGATATCCCTTTGCTTCTTTCATTGGATTTTAGGCCAGAAATCGGGATTTTGGGTTATGATGGCTTTGATGACAGTTTTGATTTCGATATTGCACTTGGTATTCGCTATCAATTTTAGACTCGAAAATAGAAGAACCAAGACCGCTTCGCTGCAAGAGCAGAGATACCAGACTTTTTGTCCTGGTTCTTGGTTCTCTGTTCTTATATCCCCCAAACTCATAGGAAATCGCCATCCTATCCAACACGCTGAACAGGGTAATGTGGAATTCCATAGATTAAAGGTGAAGGCTTTTATATGCGATAAGGAATGAATACCTTCGCAACTTAATAAATTGAAACAAATGAAAAAAGTGTTTGCAATTGCTACAGGAATTCTATTCTTGGCATCATGTAATTCAAAACCGGAAGGATATACTTTAAAAGCTACGGTTACAGGAGAATTGGAAAACGGTACCCAAGTGTACCTAAAAACTACTGACTCTTTAAATCAATTGGTCGATATAGACACTACCACGGTAGAAAACGGAGCATTTACGTTTACGGGTTCACAAGAAAAGCCTATGCTCTATTATGTTTTTGTGGAAGAAAATAGGGGCAATATTCCGTTTGTACTTGAGAATGGTGCTATTGAGCTAAAGTTTCAGAAGGACAGCATGAATTATGCAAAACTGAAGGGTACGGTACAGAATGAATTATTCATGAACTTTTTGACCGAATCAAGAAAACTTTCAGAAAGGGCAAGGTCTATGCAGAACGATATGCGTACTGCAGCTCAAAAGCAGGATTCGGCAACTGTTACTTCATTAAGAGAAGAATACATAGAATTTCAAGATGAGGTAAAAACCTTTAATGTTGACTTCGCCAAGGAAAATCCGGATGCCTTGATATCTGTATTGATTATAGGGAATCTTATGATGAACAAAAGCGTACCAAACGATGAAATCAAAGGTATGTACGAAGCACTTACGCCAGAGATGAAGCAATCAGAGCCCGGTGAACAATTAAAAGAGCAATTGGAAAAGCAAAAAGCTACTGATATAGGGGGTGTTGCTCCCGAGTTTTCCGCTCCAACACCCAATGGAGAGTTACTGGCACTGAGCGATGTTAAAGGCAAGCTGACCCTAATAGATTTTTGGGCAGCTTGGTGTCGTCCATGTAGAGCGGAAAATCCAAATATTGTTTCCGTTTACAACAAATACCATGAGAAAGGCCTAAATGTGATAGGCGTTTCTCTGGATGCCCGCGCAGAAGACTGGACAAAAGCGATCGAGAACGATGGATTGGCATGGAATCACATCTCCAATTTAAAAAGGTTTCAGGACCCAGTAGCCCAATTGTACAATATTAACGCGATTCCTGCAGCTTTTTTAATTGATGAAAATGGTGTAATTGTGGCCAAAGACTTGCGAGGCCCAGCATTGGAACAGAAAGTAGCTGAACTGCTTAACTAAGTTTTAGTTAATTTTCTATAATTAAATCTTTCCCATTTTCTCCAGTACAAAAAGAATCAAAATAGGGATTGCCAAGAGTACCACAATCAAAGTATCCGTCACAAATAGCTCTGGTTTTAAAAGGAGGGTAACTGCATAACCTCCAATTGCTCCTCCAAAATGGGCCGTGTGTCCAATATTTCCCAACCTACTTTTCATACCATAAATGGAATATAACAGGTATGCTATTCCCAAGACATACGCCGGTAACGGAATTGGAATAAACATAATTCCAAGTTGCATCTCGGGATTCAATAAAATAGCAGCATATAAAACTCCCGTTACCGCACCACTGGCGCCAACTGCACTGTAATAGGGTTCATCTTTATGGAAAAAGAGTGCCAAAAGACTTCCTCCTACCAAACTTATAAAATAGATAATCAGAAACTTGGTAGCGCCAAACCAACCAATGACCACATTTGCAAAGAAATAAAGCGTGAACATGTTGAAAAAGAGATGCGAGATATCAACATGTAAAAACCCAGAAGTAACCGTTCTTTCCTTTTGTCCAGCCTTTATTCCACCTATACTAAATTTATATCTATCAAAAAAAACCGAATCACTGAATCCCCTCAGGGAGACCAGAATATTAGCTGCAATAATAGCTATGGTAGCAGCGTGCAAATTGTACATACACTTTCAAGTTTGGGTTCAAATATAGCTATATTTGCGCACAAGAATTACGTATGCAATTAGTTGTTTTTATCCTTATTTATCCGCTTCTTTGGTTGCTCTCAAGACTGCCATTTGGAGTTCTTTATTTTATTTCAGATGTTGTGTATCAATTACTTTACCATGTGTTCGGGTACCGTAAAAAAGTAGTGCGCAGTAATTTAGCTTTGGTTTTTCCAGAAAAACCCGAAGCGGAGCGTTTACAGATAGAGAAGAAATTCTACAAGCATCTTTGCGATATTTTTTTGGAGATGATAAAAACGTTGGGCATTAGCAACGAACAAATGCAGAAACGATATGTTTTCTCCAATGTTGAAGTGTTTAAGGAATTAGAGCGAAATGGAAAGAACACCATGATCATGATGCCGCACTATGCAAGTTGGGAATGGGTATTTTCCTTAAATTCCTATGTAGAATCCGAAGCGTATGCTATCTACCAAACAATTCAGAACAAGTATTTTGATAAGTTGGTGCGCGATATCAGAAGTAAATATGGTACTACACTTATAAGGACCCATGAAAGCCGAAAAATTATAAAAGATGCAAAAGAAAATGCGGATTTAATAACGGTTGGTATTATCAGTGACCAATCTCCAATGGTCATTAGAGCAAGGCATTGGGCAAATTTCATGAATATATTGGTACCTATTCACATTGGCGGCGAAGAACTTTGCAAAGCCCATGACATTGTGCCCGTTTATCTTAAAGTTAAAAAAGTAAAACGTGGTCATTATGAAGCGACTTTTAAGGTCTTGACTGAACAACCCACTGAGGTAAAGGATTACGGTGTTTCCGAAGCCTTTATTAGAGAAACCGAAAAGTCGATATACGAAGCTCCAGAATATTATTTTTGGACGCACAAACGATGGAAACATCGTGGTAAAGCTCCAAAAGAATTTCAACCCAATGTAACATCTAACGTTACGGAGTAGTTTTATTTTTAGCTATAATAGGAAGACTTTTATAATTAAAGTGACTTATCATTAGGTCGATAACGATTGGGACCGGTTTGCTCCTATGAACGTGTTCTTCCTTAAAATCTACCGACTCACGTCCTCAAAAACCAATGGATAGATACTATTTTCACTAAACGTTAAGCTTCTAAAGATCAAAGATTCCTTACATTGTAGTACATCATTCAAAAATCAGAAAAGCATGAGGTATTTAATTCTTTTAGTTTTCTTCTTAGTTGTAGGATTCACAAACGGTCAAAATGGTCCCCGTACGATCTCCAAGGAATTACTTGAGTCGATAAAAGCAGAAATATGGATTCCTTTTATGGAGTCCTATGCTTATTTAGATTCAGATAAATTGAAGTCCATTCATTCCGATGAAATTGTGAGAATAACATTGGACCAGGACAACATTCAAACAGGTCAAGATTATTTAACCAATTTCGGCAGATATATCGACAATATGAAACAGCAAGGTGGTGGTTTGGGTATTGCATTCGTCATTTTATCTACTGCAGTCAATGAAACGCAAGACATTGCCTATCAAACAGGGTATTATCGTTTCAGTTCAAAACAAAAAGGTGAAAAAGATTTGAGCATAAGGGGATACGGAGAGTTTAATGTGGCCATTAAAAAAGAGGAAGGCTCATGGAAATTGGTATTGGATTCTGATAAAAGAGTCCAACTTTCCCACGATGAATTTAATAGCCAAAAAATAATCTATAAATTAGAGTAATAGGCTAAAGTTCAGTCAAGCCCAGCTACTTCCTTGATTTCCCCAATTATTCTATCTGCTAGGGCATCTGCCGCTTTTTGGGATTTTGCTTCCGTATAGATTCTTATGATAGGTTCCGTATTCGACTTACGCAGGTGTACCCAATTTTCTGGAAAATCAATCTTAACACCATCAATTGTAGATACTTCTTCGTTTTTATACTTTTCATGCATCGCTGCCAACAAAGCATCCACATCTAAATCTGGAGTCAATTGTATTTTCTTTTTGCTCATAAAATAGCTGGGGTAACTGGCCCGTAGTTCTGCTAACGTTCCTCCTTTTTCGGCCATCAACATTAAGAACAGTGCGGTACCCACCAATGAATCCCGTCCATAATGACTTTCAGGGTAAATAATTCCGCCGTTACCTTCACCACCTATAATCGCATTGTTGGCCTTCATTTTGGTTACTACGTTCACTTCTCCAACGGCGGCGGCTTCATACGTTCCACCATGTTTTTGAGTAATATCCCGTAACGCTCTGGACGAGGATAGATTGGAGACAGTGTTACCTTTGGTTTTGCCCAGTACATAGTCTGCACATGCAACTAACGTATATTCCTCTCCAAACATTTCACCGTCATTGCTTATGAATGCCAATCGGTCAACATCTGGGTCTACAACAATACCAAAATCGGCCTTTTCCTCAACAACCAATTTGCAGATATCTCCTAAATGCTCTTTTAAAGGCTCTGGATTATGTGGAAAATGCCCATTAGGCTCACAGTACAATTTAACGACTTCCACGCCCAACTCTTCCAAAAGCTTTGGAATGGCAATTCCTCCGGTAGAATTAACACCATCAACAACGACCTTAAAACCGGCCTTTTTTATAACTTCTTTATCCACAAGAGGTAGGTCCAGAACTTCATCAATATGAATGTCGATATACGAATCGTTCTTGATAATCTCTCCTAGGTCATCCACTTCGGCAAAGTCAAAATCTTCTTTTTCCGCGAGTTCTAAAATGATAGCTCCTTGTTTTGCATCTAAAAACTCCCCTTTTTCGTTCAATAGTTTTAATGCGTTCCACTGCTTTGGGTTGTGGCTAGCTGTTAGGATAATTCCGCCATCCGCTTTTTCCAAAGGAACGGCAATTTCAACTGTTGGGGTTGTGGACAATCCCAAATCAACAACATCAATACCAAGTCCAACCAATGTGGAAACCACTAAATTTTGTATCATTTCGCCAGACAGTCGTGCATCGCGACCAATTACGACCGTTAGTTTTTCTTTTCCAGCATAATCCTTCAACCATGTTCCATAAGCCGCAGCAAATTTTACCGCATCAATTGGCGTAAGATTATCATTTGTTGCACCGCCTATGGTACCGCGTATTCCAGAAATTGATTTAATAAGGGTCATAATTGTTAAAAAAGTTTTTGCAAATATAATTGGCTGATTGCTATTCCGTGTTTCGAATTTGTAAATTTCGACAGAAAAGAAAATTATACGATGAATTTTCTAGCACACATTTACCTTTCTTTTGGCGATGATGAAATTACTTTGGGCAATTTCTTTGCAGATCATATCAAAGGAAACAAATTCAAACACTTTTCTGAAAGGGTTCAAAAAGGGATTTTGTTGCATCGAGCGATAGATACATACACGGACTCCCATCCTATTCCAAAACTAAGTAGCAAACGTCTACACCAAAATTATAGCCATTACAGTAGGGTAATCGTAGATATCTACTATGATCATTTTCTGGCAAAGAATTGGTCGTCTTATTCTAAAATTTCCCTTGAACTCTTTGTAGAACGCTTTTATGATTTATTGGAAGACAACTTTGATATACTGCCACTTGCCACCCAACGCATGATGCCCTATATGATTTCTGGAAATTGGTTGTTGAGCTATGCCGATTTGGAAGGCATCTCCAAAGTTTTGGAAGGTATGAACCGAAGAACTCAAAACAAATCCAAAATGAATCATGCCATCATAGACCTAGAAGAACACTACGAGGCTTTTGAAAATGAATTCACCCTATTTTTTAAAGAATTGATTACCTTTTCCCAACAAAAATTTGATTCCCTATGCGAAGATTAGTACTCCTTGTCCCCTTTCTTTTATTTCTAAACTGTAAAAAGCAACCTGCAATCCCAACTGGGGTGGTCACTGAAAAAGCAATGGTGGTCTCCGCTCGGGAAGAGGCCTCAAGAATCGGTTCTGAAATCATGGAAAAAGGCGGTAATGCCTTTGACGCCATGGTCGCTACAGAAATGGCATTGGCAGTCGCCTACCCATTTGCGGGAAACCTAGGCGGTGGCGGATTTATGGTATATAGAAAAAATAACGGAGATGTAGGTGGATTGGATTACAGGGAAAAGGCCCCATTATCGGCACACAAGGATATGTATTTGGATTCTTTGGGCAATGTGACCCCAAATCTAAGTACAAAAGGTGCAACCGCATCTGGGGTGCCGGGAACGGTTGCCGGGGTGATAGCAGTACACAAAAAGTTTGGTTCCTTACCTCTTTCGGACATCTTGACCCCTGTCATTAAACTAGCTAGAAGAGGTGTAGTGGTGACCGAGAAACAAGAAAAGCGATTGGAAAGCTACCGCGAACGTTTTATCGAAGCCAATGGGGACAGTACCAAGTTTGCTACCAATTTCAAGGCTGGGGACACTATAAAATACCCTGCACTGGCAAAGACCATGGAAAAAATCCTTAAGGAAGGTAGGGATGGATTCTATAAAGGCGAAGTTGCTCAAAAACTGGCAGCTTTCATTCAAGAAAAAGGAGGATTCATCACCACGGAGGATTTAGAAAAATATGAGGCTAAATGGCGCGAACCCATTATTTTCGATTACAAGGGTCTTCATATCATATCCATGAGCCCTCCAAGTAGTGGAGGAGTGACCATAAATCAGATTTTTAAAATGATGGAACCTTATGAGGTCGCTGATTTTGGACACAATTCCACCAAAACCATTCAATTGTTTACGGAAGCATCACGTAGGGCTTATGCGGATAGAAATTATTTTTTGGGAGACCCCGACTTTGTGGATATTCCTCTGGACGTAATCCTAAGCGATAACTACTTGCAAAAAAGAATGCAGAACTTTTCATTTGAAAAAGCCACTTTGTCTTCGGAAGTGGAACATGGTAAAGTAGAAATTGCGGAAAGCATGGAAACCACCCACTACTCTATCGTGGACAGTGAAGGAAATGCAATATCCGCTACCACAACTTTAAACGGTGGTTATGGTTCAAAACTATATGTGGAAGAACTTGGTTTTTTTATGAACAATGAAATGGACGATTTTAGCTCAAAACCTGGAATTCCCAATATGTTTGGCCTAATAGGTGCCGAAGCCAATAGCATAGCCGCGGAAAAAAGAATGCTAAGCAGTATGACACCAACAATAGTGGAAAAAGATGGAAAGCTTTACATGGTCGTGGGCACGCCGGGCGGTTCTACGATTATTACCGCTGTGGTTCAGACCATTCTTAATGTGTATGAGTTTGATCTTAGCATGCAAGATGCCGTTAATGCGCCCCGTTTTCATCATCAATGGTTGCCCGATGTTGTAATTTTTGAACCAGAGGGTTTCTCACCAGAATTGAAAACCGAATTGAAATCCAAAGGCTATATCATTAATGAGGAACGAACCCCAATTATTGGTAAAGTTGATGCTATACGCGTATTGCCCAATGGAAAACTGGAAGGTGGTGCGGATAAAAGAGGCGACGATACTGCTATTGGCTTTTAAACAGGTTTAGGATGAAGTATGACATTGTTGTTCTTACGGATGGAAGGTATATCGACCCAAAAGAGAGAAACGAATATATAGACAATGTTTTATTAGAGGATAAGCTGGTGTCCGAAGCTCTTGAAAATCTTGGACTGAAGGTGACCCGAAAGTCTTGGGATGATCTGGAATTTGATTGGACAACTACAAAATATGCTCTTTTTAGAACGACTTGGGATTATTTTGACCGTTTTGATGAGTTTTCAAACTGGTTGGAAGGTGTTTCTTCCCAAACGCAACTCATCAACTCCAAAAAGCTTATCGATTGGAACATTGATAAACATTATCTGAAGGATTTGGCTGCTGCTGGAGTAACCATTCCCAAAACTGTCTTTGTAGAAAAGAGAACCGAAACCTCCTTAGCAAGAACGTGTAATGAGGCCAAAGAAAAGTATCATTTCAAGTCAGATTCATTTGTTTTAAAACCCTGCGTTTCTGGTGCGGCACGGCATACGTATAAATTCGATTTTTCTGAAACTACCCATTATGAAACCATCTTTAAAGAGCTTCTTGTCTCCGAAGCAATGATGCTCCAAGAGTTTCAGCACAATATTGTTGAGGAAGGGGAAATATCCATGATGGTTTTTAATGGTGATTTTACGCATGCCGTTCTGAAAGTTGCAAAACCTCTTATTTGATAAAAACAAGGAAAAAGCGTTGAATAATGTGATTTCCATTCGGAGTATTAAATATCGGGTCATAGGCATTTTAAAAACAAAAGGATCAAGTATGACCATGAGTGGCGATAAATTGGTTATGATTCCTTTGATAAATGTGAAACGATATTATGGCTCCCAAACTAATAATTACAATATTTCAATTGGGGTAACTAAAGCAACAGATATGGAAGCCGCTATTGCTTCAGCAACAGGTGTTTTTAGAACAGTAAGAGATTTAAAAATTGGAGAGGAAGAAGATTTTGAAATTACTAAAAGTGATAGTTTAGCTAACATTTTAGAAGAAAATACAGCAACCTTACAGATTTCAACTATTGTCATTGGACTCATCACTTTACTCGGTGCAGCAATTGGTTTAATGAATATTATGTTAGTATCCGTTACAGAACGAACTAGGGAAATTGGTATCCGAAAATCCATAGGGGCAAGCAGTCGAACGATACTCGTACAATTTCTGACCGAAGCGGTTATAATATGTCAATTAGGTGGTTTGGTGGGAATTATTTTAGGGGTTTTAATTGGTTTGGGAGTAGCACAATATATGAATGCTCCTTTTATCATTCCTTGGCTATGGATTTTGGTTGGTGTATTGTTGTGTTTGTTTGTAGGGTTGGTTTCAGGACTATATCCTGCAATGAAAGCAGCTAGATTAGATCCAATTGAGTCTTTAAGATATGAATAATCAAGATGAAATATAAAATACTCTTTTTAACAGGACTTCTATTTTTTCTAATTGGACAGATTTTATTGGCTCAAGGCAATGATTTTGTTTATAGTCAAAGACCAATTGATTTTGCCCACTGGTTTTTGCGGAGCCGCCGCGGCATACGGGCCTGCCGACGCTCTACCTGCCCGAGGTGGAGCCCGGC
>JBCCEC010000052.1:0-27469 GCA_039030475.1 Bacteroidota bacterium | reverse complement strand
CGGCGTCGCTGCTCGGTTCCGCTTGGCCGCGTGGGGCTGACGATCTGGAGCGAAGGGACCTCGGCGTGCGCGCGGCCGGTGACGCGGGGGCGCTCCGTCCGCTCGACCCATCGGCGTACGCGTCGCGGGCGATCTCGTTGGCGCTCGGGCGTTCGCTCGCGGGGGATCACGCCGGGGCGCGTGACGCGGCGTGGCGGTTGTACGAGCGGGCGGAGGAGCTGGAGCTGGGCGATGTGACGCTCGCGGAGTCGGCGCTGGCGGTGCTCGCGGTTGAAGCTGCTGCTGCGGCTGACAACGCGCTCGACCGGCGGGAGTTTGACCGCGCGGTCGCGGCGGTGCAAGGTTCGATGGATGGGCCACCGTTCGTCGACGGTGGGCGACGTGACGCCGGGTGGGTTGTGCTCGCGAAATCAGCGCTCGTGCGTTCGCGGCTTTCGTTGGGTGAGCCAGCGGTGGGGGCGCTCGCGCCGCTGACGGATCTAATTGATGATCTGACGCTCGGCCTCGACGGCCCGGACCGGCGACGGCTCGTCTATCCACGTCTCGCCGCGGCGTCACGGGGGCTGGGGGGTCCGTTGCCGGTGCACGCCGCGGCGGCGCTCGCGTTCGATGACGCGGCCGCGGCACGGGAACTGATGGTCGATGGCGACGACGCCGGCGAAGCGATCGGACGTGCTGTCGATGCTCTGGTCGCGGTGTCGCGGGCGGGGGCCGGTGGGCTCGGGAACGAGAACAACGCATTCGGTGCGGTCGCCGGTGATGCGATCCGTGAGGCGGCGGATCTGCTGCGGCTGCGCGGTGGTCTGGGAATCGGCGGGAGGACGGATCGCGAGCGCGCGGCGATGTTGCTCTTGCAGGTCGTCGAGCAGGAGCCGGCGCACCCGCTCGCGCGGATGTCAGCGGACATCGCGGCGACTGAGAACGCCCCAGCGGACCGCGCGGTCGTGCTGTCGCGGCTGCTCGGTGTGATCCCGGCGCATCCGTCTTCGGATCGCTGGAAGATCGAGCTCGCGTCGATCGGGCGGGATACGGCGGCGCTCGACCTGCTCGAGCGTGTCGAGCGGCCGGGCCCACTCTCGCTGGACGCGGACCGGCTCGGGCTCGAGCTCGTGGACGAGCTCGTGGCGACCGCGTCCGATGAGCGGCGGCTGGTGCTTTTAGAGCGTGCGAAGCGGTTTGCCGATCGCCTGGGGAGTGGGGCGGGCGCGGTGCGGACGGCCGCGTTGGCGGAGGCCATGATCGAAACTGATCCTGCACGAGCGATCGAGATGGCGCGGGTCGTCCGCGGGTCCGCGTCGCTTGTGCCCGGCGGGGCGTCACGGGTCGAGATGATCGAGGCGCGTGCGCACGCCGCCGCCGGTGACGACGCGTCGGCGTTCTCGCTGCTTGAACGCGTCACGCGGCGGCTTGAGGGTCGACGCGAGTACTCACGGCTCTTCTGGCACGCGTCGACGCTGCGGCTCGAGATCGCTTTCCGAGCGGCACGCGATGCCGGCGACAATCTAGCGCTCGGCGCGGCTCGGGCCCACTTGGCTCGGCTCCGGCTTCTTGATGACGGGTTGGGCGGCGAGCCTTGGGTGGAACGGCTCAACGCGTTGGCCGAGCGTCCGTGATCTGATCCGACTCAACCGGTGGATGGTGGTAGGCTGGTTGGTGGGCCGGGGGCGATCACTGCACCATCGATGAGCACGCGGTCTTGGATCGGGCCGGCGGGGCCCGGCTCGACGCGCACGCGAATCTCGGCGTCGCCACCTGCGACGGGTGGGAGTGCGATCCGGAGCTCGGCAACGGGCTGTTCGGGTGTGAGCTCGACCCGCTCGAGCGTCGTGTTCGCGTCGCCGGTCAGCGTGACAACGACGATGCAGGATGAGCGCGGGCCGGGGCCAAGGTTGTCGTGGGCGATCTTCGCGGCCACTGCGCGGACGCTGTCTGGATCCGCGAGGGCGTCGCGGCCGGTCATCCCCGGCGGCGGAGCGGAAAGGCGGACCGTCGCGCCGAAGACGGCAGGGCGTGCTTCGGTGCCGGTGTTGCCCGGGGCGAACGGGAATGTTGCGTCGTCGCCCGACGCGAGCATCACGCGGCCGGCGAGCGGGCCCCGTCGCTCGAGTTCGGCGGAGTGCATCGCGTATCCGAACGCGCGGAGCGGGTGGAGCGCAAGCGGGCCGTGCGTGATCGCCATGAGGTCGCTCAGCACGACGGCGACTGCGTTGCCGGCGTCGTCTGCGCGATCGAGGCCGAGGGTGAGGGAGACCGCTGTGCTATTGGCGGCGATTTGGTTCGTGGTGGTATCGGGTGGTGAGGCGATCGCTGCCGCGGGCTCGGCGGCGAGGATGGTGCCGTCATCGAGCCAGACGGTGCTCGTGGGCGCGGGTGCCGGTTCGTTCGCGAGATCGATCTCAGCGATGAGGCGAAGCGGGATACTTTTTAATGGTGATTGATTTGTTTTCATAACTTCTTGGTTTTTAAGATTCAACACTCCAAAACTAGAAGCACACTGACCTAAAACCTAAAAACAGAGCTAGACAAATCCTAGACAGATTTGTTGTTACGCATCTAGACAAGTGGTTTTCCTTAAAATTCAAATTCTTTTCAAAGCAAACAAAATCAATGATTTACAAATATCATAATTCTACAGATCTCCATAATTGTATAGATTTCAAATAGACAGCTTTAGATTTTGACCTCATTCTCTTCTTAAATATTAGTTATCTTGTGAGAAATACATATATACTAAAGATGACCCAAAAAGCCATTTTATTTTTAACTGCCGTAAGCATTTCTTTTCTCTGTCTAGGACAACAACAATCTAAACTGGACAGTCTAAATCTTGCGCTAAAGAATTCGAATACTATTGCCGAAAAAGTTGAAATATTGAGAGACAAATTCAATATTCAGCTTTACAGTGAAACTGGAAGTGCAAAAGAAATCGCTCAAAAAGTCTTGGCTATTTCAATTAGAGAGAATTATCCAAACGGAATTGCCATGGGCAATTACTGCTTGGGTAATTATTTCTACATCAGCAATAATTCAGATTCTGCCAGTTTTTATTACAATAAAACCATCAAGATTAGCCAGAAACACCATATGGATAAGCATTTAACTGCTGCATTATCAGGTAAAGCCATTATCAAAGCAGATATTGGGGACTACTTTGGTGCTATTCAATTAAATGATTCACTTCTTCCATTATATAAAAAGATGAATAACTATTTGGGTTATGGGATGATTTTGGGTAATTCCGCCAGATCCTATCAAACTATGGGGCAATATGATAGGGCCATGAAAAGATATATTGATGCACTAAAAGTTTTGGATACTATAGACAAAGAGCCATTTAGAAAAGCAGATATTTTAATGGATATCGGAAAAATAAATTACTCGCAAGGCAACTACAATCAATCTATTGAATATTACAATCAATCACTCGAAATTTATAAGAATACTACAGATTACCTTTATCAAGCCTACGTACTGAATCATATGGCAAATACTTATGTGGAATTGGGAGCGTTGGACGTCGCCTTAAAAACGTACCGGCAAAGTCTAGCCATAAGCAAAAAATTTGACTATTTAAACAATACCGCAGATGTCCTGTCGAATATCGGAATTATACAAAGAAAGCTTGGAAATTATGAAATAGGTTTGAAAAATCAACTTCAAGCACTGCAAATAAACAAATCGAGCAATACAATCGATAATATAGTAAGCGTATTGGGTGAAATAGGAAAAACCTACACAGAATTGAACGATTTTCCAAACGCTTTCAAGTTTTTGAATCAATCCATTCATTTGGCTGATTCCATCAAAACCGCCAATTATCTATTGGGAGCATTAAATTATAGGGCTGCGGCCTTCGAAAAAGCAGACAGATACCGAGAGGCCAACATTGATAGAAAAAGATACCAGAAATTAAATGACAGTATTTTCAATGCTGATAAAACAAAGCAAATTGAACAACTCAGAACCTTATATGAAACAGAGCAGCAAGAAGCGGAAATCGCTTTACAACAAGAAGAAATTAAGACCTTAAGTGAAAAAGCCAAAGTAGACAAATTAACGAAAGGGCTTTATGCCGGAGGAATGACCTCTGCCCTTGCCCTATCTGGACTTTTGGTCTTTGGGTTTCGACAGCGCATCAAAAAGAACCATATTGAAAAGGAAAAAATATCCAAGGAATTGGAGCATAAACAAAAAGAATTGACGAGTCAAACGCTGCATTTGGTTCAAAAAAGTCAATTCATTGCAGAAATCAAAGAAAACCTTGAAAACCTAAAGAACTCTCCAGAAAAATTTAAAATAGAGTTCAAACGTATTGTAATGCTCTTAAAAAAGCAGAATGCTGCGGATAAGGATTGGGAAGTATTTAAATCGTACTTCTCCGAGGTTCACCAAGATTTTGAAGAAAAATTAAAAGCTATTACCGAAAAAATTACAGATAAAGAATTGCGTTTGGCGTCTTATGTAAAAATGGGGCTTAACAATAACGAGATTGCTAATATCCTAAACGTGCTACCATCAAGTATACACACCTCAAAATACAGGTTAAAACAAAAATTGAATATTGATAAAGAACTTGATTTTGATGGTTTTATTAAAAGGCTTTAAAATAACAGCCGACATCAAGTTGTTGAATAGACTATTTATGTACCAATATCTCTGAAAAGGAAATCCGTTTGGCCGCCTTTCTGCGAATGAGCTTAACCACCAAGGAAATTGTGGCCACTATGAATGTACTACCAGATAGCATCCTAAAATCCAAATATCGCTTAAAGAAGAAACTAGGATTGAACAGGGAGACTAATTTCGACACATTTTTATATCAGCTATAGGTTTTAAATCTTTTTTCTTGTATCGTTTTCGATACAATTTATTTTCAAAGTTTTGAAAATCTTCTGTCCCGCTAACACTTTCTGTTGTAAAGCCTGCCGAATAGGTAAGCGCAGATCCTATAGGAAATGAATAGATAATTTTTCATTCATTAGATATAACTGAAATCTGTTGAAAGAGAGTAGTCTTGTTAAACAACAAAATGTTTGTTTGTGTGCTTTTCACACTACTTTTTATGTCACAAAACGTAAGTAACTACGATTAAGGCTATTGCTTTTAAAAAATCAGATAAGCGTTATGCCGTTCTATCACTGTTGCCCGAACTTAGATTATAATTGATGGTGACCCGCGTTCCTTCACCGGGGATTGAATTGATGAACAACCGACCATTAATATAGCCAATACGTTCCTTCATGTAAAAAACACCCATGCCACCCTCACTTGTGTTTTTTGGTGGTTGTTCTAAAATGTTAGGATCAAAGCCTTTACCGTCATCATCGACCATAATGCTCAATATATCTTCTTTATGGTTAATGGTCACTAAAATATAATTGGCGTCAGCATATTTAATGGCATTGTTTACCGCCTCTTGGGTAACCCTGTACATGTTGGTTTCTGCTAAGGAATCAAAACGAATATTTTCTTCGGCCTTATTTTCGAACAAAATATTCTTTCCCGTTAGCTTGCTCAATTCCTGAGTCATTTTTTGAAGGGCGGGAAAAATACCATGATCTTGTAGTTCTGGAGGCGTTAAGTTAAAAGTAGCCGTTCGGACACCTTTGATCAAATCCGATGCGAGGGTCTTTAAATAGGCTATTTTTTCTTTTGTTTTTTCTTTTTGATTTAAGTTAATGGACTCAATATTGAATTTAAGGGCAGTCAACATTTGCCCAATACCATCATGAATATCCTTTGCAATACGTTTGCGTTCCTCTTCTTGCCCTTCCACAATCTGGCTCGCTTGTACTTGTTTTTGGCGAATGCTTTCCTCATAGTTCTGTTTGGTCAGTTCTTCAATTTTTAATTGATTGCGCTTGCGTTCCGTAATGTCTGAACATAGAATTAGTATACTTTGCTCAAGGCCCGATTGATGTATGGGAATGATTGACATATCGAGCCAAAGCTTCTTGCCAGAAACAGTTTTTATTTCTAGTTCTTCGGTTCGCATGTTTTTGCGTTTGCTTACTAAAATCTCCCGTAAGTACTGTTGTTGCCCTTCATCTTGGGTCAATAGTTCGGCCAATGGTTTATGTATGCTGTCTTGTGATTGCTCCAATAGTTCCAAGAATTTTTTGCTCATGAAGACAACGGAACCATCTTTTCGCGTACTGGCAAAAAGTGCAGCGTTGTCAATTACAAAATTGAGTTCCTGTAACTCTAACAATGATTTTTCTTTTTCGATAAAGAGCCTTTTAATTTCAGAAGCCTTTGTTTCTGATTCGAACTGGCTATGTACCAATTTTGAAATGGTCTTTCGAATTTGGATGGAGAGTGGCTTAAAGATAAACAGCACCTCTAGCAATAAAATCAACAATGAAAATGCAAGCAATAGATATTCCTTAAGCTTGAGTTTTTTCAGTTTCTCTTTACTTAAGGTATCATATTCATTGACAATCGTGTCCATTTTTTTCAAGAACGGTCGCTCATTGGACAACAATATCTGCAACTGTTGATTATAGAGTAGGGTGTCGAGCGTAACCGAAGCCTTTTCTGTTAGTATAACTTCTGCAGCTTTGACCATGGCTTCGTGGTGCGGGTTCAGGTCTGCGAACAAGCTTAAAATTCTAGCATTCTTTTCCACGGGAAGACCGATACTGTCATTTCCGTTCTGAAGTCCATCATGAGATACCTTCCAAACGAACAGTGTTTTTTTCAGAGTATCAAGGAGCTCTTTTTGTGAAGCTTGATTGCCGTTTTCAAATTGAATCAACAAAGTTTCTTTTACCAGTTTTTGGCTGAATGCCCGTTGTCTACCGGCAACATTGATGATTCTAGAATCGTTCAGTTGCGAGTTGAGATGTTGTTGGATTAAAACCTGGGCAATAACGATCGTAAGTGCAATACCGGCAATAGCAAGCAAGTACCACTTCTGAATCCTTAGAAAGGTAGCAGTGTCTAATGCCAGTTTTTTTACATTATCGCTCATTCCTTGCAATCATTACATAGGGTCAGGCTGTAATCGCCCGTTGAATTAAATGCATTGATTTTTCTGAAAAAGACAGCTTGAGCACGGCTTGTTGTCCTTTTTCAGACATTTTGCGCCAAGTTTTTTGCAGAATATCGATCACTTTGGCTTCTTCATGTTTAGCAGCGAAAGGTTCAAAATAATAGTCCAAAAAGACCAAACAGATAACATCTTCCAATGTTTGGGTTTCTTCGTTTTTCTTTAATTGTTTTTTTAAGAGAAGAAATTCAACCTGTGCGATAAGATAGTTACCATAACCTGCAGCTTCAAGCAACTCCCTAGACTTTTGGGCATGGAATTTTTTAAGGTCTTGACGCCATTTCAGGTACCCTGTTCGATTCATTTCATAAGAATCACGAGGAATCTCCCATCTACAAATATGTTGACATCGAGCGGTTAGTTGTAAGGCCTCAGAAGCATTGGGTGCAAAAGCATCGAGGGTTTTCGTCATGCGTTGGGCATACAGTAGTTCTTTAGGATAGGGTTTACCTTCAAAAACTTCACTATTGGGGTCTTTGCGGTTTGCCTCATCAAAAAGCCGGAAAGCTTCGGTCTGTTTAACAGAAATTCCCATTCTTGTACTTTATAGCGTTACTCTGAAAAGCCAAGATACACAAAGTTGTTTTCTATTTTGATAGGATAAGTGGCAATAGCGTCTAATGCCCCGTTCAAGTTTTCACCTGTTTTTAAGGAGAAAGTATTTTTATGAAGTGGGCAAGCCACTTTAGGGTGTTCCCCATCTTCACCGATCATACCTCGGGAAAGTACCATTTCCATCTTATGTGGGCAAAGATTTTGGCAGGCATACCATTCGCCTTTACGGGTAAAATTGAACACGGCAATCTGCTTGTCCTTATACTTTATACATGCACCTCCATTTTTTGGAAACTTTGAAACCGGTGCCGCTTTGAACCAAACGGTTACTTCGCTTTTGGTTATTGCTTGTTGGGTATTTAGTGTTATCATCGTTTGTCATTTTTTAGATTTATACTTTCAACTTCGTACTTCTAACCTTGTATCTCGTCTTTAATTACGTCCATGCCTTTGGCATTTTTTGTTCTCTAAGCGAAACAAACTCAATATTGTTGTCTTCTTCATCTGAATTGACGAAGTGTGTATAACGCGACCTAATTTCAGGGTTTTCAACTGCCTCTTTCCATTCACATGTATAAGTGTCGGTGTAACGCTGCATTTCAGCATCTAATTCTTCTGCAATACCAAGAGAATCATTGATGACGACGTTTTGAAGATAGGTAATACCACCTTCCAATTTTTCCAACCAAGCCGCTGTTCGTGTCAATGGAGGCGCCGTTTTGATGTAATACATTAAAAAGCGGTCTACATATTTCACAGCAGTTTCTTTATCTACTTTTTCAACAAATAGCTCAGCGTGTTTTGGGTTGGCACCGCCATTGCCACAGACATAAACATTCCAACCACCTTCAACAGCGATAAAACCAAAGTCTTTACAACGTGCTTCGGCGCATTCTCGAATACATCCAGAGACCCCACCTTTCATTTTATGGGGTGAACGAATACCCTTATAACGATTCTCGATTTCAATGGCAAAGCTTACACTTTCGTCCATTCCGTAGCGGCACCATGTAGAGCCTACACAACTTTTTACGGTTCGGAGCGATTTACCATAAGCTTGCCCTGTCTCAAACCCCTCAGCAATGAGTTCTTCCCAAATTTGAGGTAGTTCATGAAGTTTGGCTCCGAACATATCAATACGTTGCCCCCCCGTAATTTTAGTGTACAAATCGTACTTCTGTGCAATTCGCCCCATCGCCATCAATTGCTTTGGTGTGATTTCGCCCCCAGCGACACGGGGCACCACAGAGTAAGTCCCATTACGTTGTATGTTAGCCAAGTAACGGTCGTTCGAATCTTGAATTGTCTCTTGTCTGTTGGCCGTTTCATTATACAAACTGGCAAAAATACCGGCTACAACAGGTTTGCATACTTCACAACCATGCCCTTGCCCTATGGTGTCCAATAGTTCATCGTAATCTTGAATGTTACGAACTTTCACAATATCATAAAGCTCTTGACGCGAATAGTCGAAATGCTCACAAATACGAACTTTAACGGTTTTTCCGAGTGATTTTAAACTTTCGGTGACCAAGTCGGATACCATTGGCTTACAGCCACCGCAACCTGTAGTTGCTTTGGTTGTTTTTGCAACACTTTTTAAGCTTTCGTTACCATCATCGATTACCGAACAGCAGATAGCTCCTTTGGTTACCGATTCACAAGAACACACAATGGCTTCATCGGGTAAATCCATAACATTGCCCATAGCCGTGCCTTCACCGCCCCGGGCACCAAGAATCAAATCTTCTGGGTTTTCAGGAAGTGCTATTTTGTTTTGGTACAATTGTAAGAGCATGTTATAGTCATCTGCATCACCCACAAGAATGCCGCCTAACAAGTGTTTTCCATCTTTTGAAATATTGATGCGCTTGTAAAGCCCTTCCAGCTTGTTTTCGAAAACAATAGTATGGGCCTCATCATCAGTAGTGAACGGATTTCCAAAACTGGCTACATCTACCCCGATCAGTTTTAGTTTGGTCGACATATCGATAGAAGCACTCATTTGGGTGCTTTCACCTAAAATTTGGTCAACAGCCACTTGGGCCATTTCATAACCTGGCGCCACAAGACCATAGATCATTTCGTTATATAACGCGACTTCACCAATTGCAAAAATATTAGGATCCGAGGTACGCATGGTATTATCAACAACAATACCGCCTCGGGGACCTTGTTTAAGTCCACATGTTTTTGCAAGTTCATCACGGGGTCGAATACCGGCGGAGATAATAAGCATATCAACAGCTAATTGTTCGTTATTCAAAAATTCCATTCCCTGAATGCTGCCATTACCCAAAATTTGTTGGGTAGCTTTATTCAGATGTACCGAAATACCTAGTTCGTTCATTTTTGCCTGTAACGCCAAACTGCCATCATCATCCAATTGTCTCGGCATTAATCGTGGTGCGAATTCCACTACATGAGGCTCAAGCCCCATATCTTTTACTGCTTTTGCAGCTTCTAGACCCAGAAGCCCACCACCAAGTACTGCGGCTTTGCCCCCTTTGATATTTTTTGCAAATTCCATGGTCTGTTCCAAATCTTCAATGGTACGATAGACAAACACCCCTTTTTTAAAAACCCCCTTTATTGGCGGAACAAAAGGAACAGAACCTGTCGCCAAGACCAAATAATCATATGAAAACGTTTTTGCGCTAAGTGTGGTCACTGTTTTTTTGGCACTATGGATATCGATGACCTTTTCATTGGTATAGAGGGTAATTTTATTTTCCTTGTACCAACTGCGCGGCGCCAATGTCAATTTTTCGGCATCACCATTTTCAAAAAACTCGCTGAGATGAACCCTATCGTAAGCTACACGCGGTTCTTCTCCAAAGACAATAAGTAGAAATTCTTCATGATTGGGTTGGGCCACAAACTTCTCACAGAACTTATAGCCCACCATTCCGTTACCGATGACTAGAATAGTTTTCATATCACTTCGATTAGATTGAATGGCAATATTAAGTATAATTACGTATTTTTAATCTAATTATATCAAAATAATTACGTATTCTTGTTGTGAAATTGACAACTACAACTCACAATAAATAAAAATGAAGCAATCTCATAAATCACCTCTAGTTACCTTGGTAGGTGCTGGACCAGGAAGCAAAGACCTTATTACAGTTAGGGGTTTAAGAGCATTGCAAAGTGCAGATGCAATTTTGTACGATGCATTGGTAGACAAAGATTTGTTATTGGAAGCCTCAGATGCAATACCGAGAATATACGTAGGAAAACGTTGTGGAAAACGCTATGCATCGCAAGAAGAAATCAATACCTTAATAGTAGAATATGCGTTGAATTACGGTCATGTCGTGCGATTAAAAGGAGGTGACCCTTTTGTTTTTGGCCGTGCATCCGAGGAAATTGAATATGTGGAATCCTTTGGCATTCCCGCGACAGTTGTGCCTGGTGTCAGCAGTGCTATTGCCGTGCCTGCCAGTCAGGGTATTCCTGTAACCAAAAGAGGGGTCAGCAGTAGTTTTTGGGTAGTGACCGCAACAAGAAAAGATGGTGGTTTTTCTCAGGATTTAAAATTAGCCGCTCAGTCTTCAGCAACCATGGTCATCTTAATGGGAATTCGGAAAATCACTGAGATTGCCCAAAAAATAAAGGCATATCGTGGGGGGTTGACACCTATTGCCTTAATACAGAACGGGACCTTGGCCAATGAATCATGTACTGTAGCAACTTTAAATACCATAACTGAACTTATTCAAAATATAGACTTATCCAAACCTGGGATACTTGTTATTGGAAATGTAGTTATGGAACATCCCGCATTTTTTGAAGAAGAAGTGCAGCGCGTACTTCACTCTTCATTTTAACCCCTACTTTATAAGTACGCTATTCATTTTCTTTAGACGCTACAGAAGATTTGATTTTCAATTTCTCAATTTCAGCCATCAATAATTTAAAAGTTTCAATTTTTTTGTTTTCTATAATGCTACCCTCGTAAAAATACGAAGTAAAACGTAGATTATTTTAATGATACGTATTAATACGTAGTTATTGTTATATGTTTGTTAGGAAGAAAATGTGCAACCCTTTAAACATACAACTATGAAAATAACAATTAAAAACATGCTCAGCTTGCCCTTGGTAGCGATTCTATTGATGGCCTGTGGCGGTAATAGTAAAAAGAAGTCTAAAGATTTGGCTGAAGCCAAGGACATTTCAAGCGTATCGCTTGAAATTGAAAAACCGCAATTAACATTCGGGTTTATAAAGTTGACCGATATGGCACCATTGGCCATAGCTAAGGAAAAGGGCTTTTTTGAGGAAGAGGGTCTTTTTGTGTCGGTTGAGGCGCAATCAAACTGGAAAAATGTGTTAGATCGTGTTATCGATGGGCAACTGGATGGTTCGCACATGTTGGCGGGGCAACCCATTGCTGCTGGGGCTGGTTTTGGACGACAGGCAGAACTAGTTACCCCATTTTCTATGGATTTAAACGGTAACGGAATTACCGTTTCAAATGATGTCTGGTCAAAAATGAAACCCAATGTACCCGTGGATGATGAAGGCAAAACGATACACCCCATAAAAGCGGGTGCTTTAAAGCCAGTTATTACAGACTATAAAAACAGTGGAAAACCTTTTAAGATGGGAATGGTCTTCCCTGTATCTACCCATAACTACGAGATTCGATATTGGTTGGCTGCAGCGGGTATCCACCCAGGGATGTATACAGCTGATAATGTTCAAGGTCAGATCGATGCCGAGGTATTGTTATCGGTAACCCCACCCCCTCAAATGCCGGCAACTTTAGAGGCAGGTACTATTTACGGCTATTGCGTGGGTGAACCTTGGAACCAACAGGCAGTATTTAAAGGAATTGGAGTTCCCGTAACTACCAACTATGAAATTTGGAAAAACAACCCAGAAAAAGTATTCGTGATGACGAAGAAATTTGTGGAAGAAAATCCGAATACGGCGGTTGCCGTGACCAAAGCTTTGATACGGGCGGGAAAATGGTTGGACGAACCTAAAAATAGGGCCGAAGCGGTTAAAATACTTTCTATGTCACAATACGTAGGCGCACCTGAAGAGGTATTGGCCAATTCCATGACCGGTACATTCGAGTTCGAAAAAGGGGACAAACGCTCCATGCCCGATTTCAACGTGTTCTACAAATACGATGCGACCTATCCATTTTATTCTGATGGTATTTGGTTCTTGACGCAAATGAGAAGATGGGGACAAATTCCCGAATCAAAACCAGCTGAATGGTATGCAAGCACTATCAAAGACATTTATCGTCCAGACATCTGGAAGAAAGCTGCTGAGGTTTTAGTGGAAGAAGGGCACATTACGGCAAGTGAGATTCCGAACACAGACGGTTTCAAACCAGCCACTTCAGATTTTATTGATGGCAATGGTTACGATGCCAAAGATCCGATTGGGTATATCAACAGTTTTGAAATAGGAAATAAAGAAGATTCATCACTTTAAAATACTACAAGCCATGAAGCAAAGCGTGATAGTAAACAAAGCGGAGCAAATCAAATGGGCAGGAGGTCTAAAAATCGCACTGTCCAAACTTAAGATTAAGGTACCAAAGGTTGAGTTTAAGAGTATTGTAAAGATGCTTGTTATTCCTCTGATATCAATTTTGGCTTTCTTCGGCATTTGGCATTTGGGTGCTGATATCTTACGGCAACGAGAGATTGATTTTAGGATAGAAAAGACTTTGCAAGATCAAGGGCAGTTAGCAGCTGATGCCTTACAAGCTTGTTTTGCCAGTGGCGGATTGGATTGTCAGACCAATACATTACCATCGCCAAGTCAGGTTTTAGCTTCTGTACAGACCTTGGTTGCTGATCATTATGTAATCAAGCAAGACAAGTTGGATTTTATCGCAAAAACTTCCACACTAAATGCCAAACGATTGGAACAAGGTAAAGATCCGATTGTTTATACGGGCAGGCCGTCATTTATAGATATTGTGCTTACAAGTTTAAAAACTGTATTTGCTGGATTTCTTTTAGCATTTTTTATAGCGGTTCCTATCGGAATTATTATTGGCCTGAGTGATACCCTTCGAAATGCCATCAATTGGTTCATTCAAGTATTCAAACCCGTTTCGCCCGTTGTTTGGTACCTGCTGGTCTTTATGATTGTGAAAACCCTGTTGATCGGGAGTAGTTCTGACAACTCCTTTGTGATTTCTTTCATAAGCGTCGGTCTTTGTTCCATGTGGGCCACATTGGTCAATACGGCCATGGGGGTTTCATCCGTGGACAAAGATTACATTAATGTAGCAAAGGTTTTGAAATTAGGGGCATTTCAAAAGGTATTCAAGGTGATTTTACCATCATCATTACCATTGATTTTTACCGGATTGCGAATTACACTTTCTGTAGCATGGATGGTTTTGATCGCTATTGAGCTTTTAGCCCAAAGTCCGGGACTTGGTTTGTTTGTTTGGGAGGAATTCCAAAACGGTGCCAACGACTCTAACTCAAAAATTATAGTGGCCATGTTCGTCATCGGTATCATTGGATTCTTGTTGGATAGAATCATGCTTTGGATTCAAAACACGGTTTCCTTCAATAAAAATGCAACCGCATAAACTAATACTATGGCATACTTAGAATTGAAAAATATTGGAAAAACCTACGGGGAAGGGGAAAATGCTACAGAGGTGCTAACAAACATCGACCTATCTATTGAAGAAGGAGAGTTTGTAGCCATCGTTGGATTCACTGGAAGCGGAAAAACTACTTTGGTGAATCTTATTAACGGCCTATTGCACCCAACGACAGGTGAAGTGCTCTTTAAGGGCAAACCAGTGAAAGATACAAGTCATGAACGTGGAGTTATTTTTCAGAACTACTCCTTATTGCCGTGGCTTAGTGTTGGCCAAAATGTGGCAATGGCGGTCAAAGAGGCTTTTCCGAAAGAAAGCAGGTCTGAAATTAATAAAAGGGTTGCCGATTATGTGGAAATGGTCAGCCTATCACCCGCCATCAATAAGCGTCCAAAAGAACTTTCTGGAGGTATGCGACAGCGCGTGGCCGTGGCCCGTGCTCTGGCAATGAACCCAGAGATGATAATCATGGATGAGCCATTGGGTGCCCTAGATGCACTAACACGAGGCAATTTACAGGATGAAATATTGAATATTTGGAGCAAGGACAAAAGAACGGCCCTGCTCATAACCAATGATGTAGATGAAGGCATTTATATGGCAGACCGTATCATTCCGTTACGCCCTGGACCAAAAGCTACTTTGGGGCCAGAGTTTAAAATCAATATTGAAAGACCAAGGGATAAAACGGCCCTGAATGACAATCTGGAATACAAAAAGACCCGCAATGCCATAATTGAGTATTTGATGGGGATTGGTGAAGAACGAAAAGCGGTCTCGACAACAAACTATGTGCTTCCTGATTTGAGCCCTAAAAGTTTTGTGGCCTAATTTTTTAAATCGACAGATATGAGTACAGCAATAGCAACAATAGAGAAGTACCACGAAAATGGAATGTCCTTTCCATCGGATAAGGTAATGTTGGATTTACGAGATCTAAAAAAAGTATATCCTACACCTAAAGGGGACTACGTGGTTTTAGAACATTTGAACCTACAAATCCTCAAAGAGGAGTTCGTGACCATCATAGGGCATTCGGGCTGTGGCAAAACCACTATGCTATCCATGATTGCAGGATTAAACCCGATTTCTGCTGGTACTATTGCAGTTCTAGGGAATCCCGTTAAAGGTCCTGGCCCAGATAGGGGAGTAATTTTTCAGTCTCCAAGTCTCATGCCTTGGATGACGGCCTTGCAGAATGTCCTTCTAGGGGTCAATCGAGTATTTCCACATGCATCAAAAGCACAACGAAAAGATATCGCAAAATACTACTTGCACAAAGTAGGTCTTGAGGGAGCTTTCAACAAAAAGGCAAACGAACTATCACAAGGGATGCAGCAACGTGTAGGCATTGCAAGGGCATTTGCAATAAAGCCCCAAGTCTTGTTGCTTGATGAACCTTTTGGGATGTTGGACTCCTTGACCAGAGGGGAGCTTCAAGATATATTGATTGAAATCTGGAACAAAGAGAAAATTACGGCTGTAATGATTACCCATGATGTGGACGAAGCCATTTTTCTTGCGGATAGAGTAGTCATGATGACGAGCGGTCCAAGTGCTAAAATCGGTGACATCCTCACTATTGACTTTGAGAGGCCACGAACCCGAAAATCGGTTTTAGAACATGATGACTATTACATGTATAGAAAACACCTCATTGATTTTTTAGAACATTAAAAAAACCTAACTCAACTTAAAATTAAAACTCAGAAATTATGAAAAAGCTATATTTTATAATATTCCTATTTATTCTATCGGTTAACTTAACAACGGCTCAATTTACATTAGATGCGCAATTTAGACCAAGAACAGAATATAGAAATGGATTTCAATTTTTACAACAAGAAGGTGTTGATGCTGGTTTTGTGACAAATACCCGAGCTCGCATAGGAGCAGGGTATAAAACGGATTCTTATGAAATCTATATCAATATCCAAGACCTTCAGATTTGGGGTGAAAACCCACAATTGGCCCCAATTGATGCCAACGATACTTTTAGTCTTTTTGAAGCATGGGCAGAATTACAGTTGGGAAAAGGATGGTCCACAAAACTGGGACGTCAAGTCTTGTCATACGAGGATCAGCGTTATTTTGGAGGTCTGGATTGGGCCCAACAAGGCAGATACCACGATTTGGGAATGATAAAATACCGAAAAAATGGGTTTATGCTCGATGTTGGCTTTGCGTTCAATCAGGATTTAGATTCAGATTCACAAAATGCACCTAAGTTTGGATTCAAGAATAGTGGTACTGAGTTTAATTCTGGCAACCCTTTCCAGTACAAAACAATGCAACACCTGTATGCCAAAAAAAAGTTCAACAACTTTAGTGCAAGCTTGCTGTTAGCCAATTTAGGATTTCAACAGATTGATGAAACTACTGGCGATGTAAGCGATATTAGAAGTACGTTTACTGCAGGAACCCATTTATCCTACAAAAAAGGCGCATTTGGATTGGATGGCAATGCGTTCATACAGACAGGTGAATTCTTTAATGGTATTGATATTGAAGGGGCATATCTACTTGGTTTGGAAGGGACTTATGCTGTAACCCCCAAAACCAAATTGGGTCTAGGGATTGAGGCGATAAGCGGTGACGACAGCACGACCGAAGCTACAGAAGCTTTTTTGCCCCATTTTGGCACAAACCACAAATTCAATGGTTTTATGGATCACTTCTACGTGGGTAATTGGGTCAACAGAGTTGGTTTGTTGGACATTCATGCAAGTGCTACATTTAATTTAGGTGATAAAACCACGTTGTTTGCCAAATTGTTGAATTTTAGCGGAATGGAAAAAACGCCAAGCGGAGAACGTAGTTTAGGGAATGAATTGGATCTGGTACTTACCCAAAAGTTTAATGGCTTTGCAATTAAGTTGGGCTATTCCCAATTATTTGCAGTTGATGGACTGGAGGAGTTGGAAACAGCACGGTTGGGTTCTGAAACAGCGGTTGATTTTAAAGGCTCCCAAAACTGGGCTTGGGCAATGTTAATTATCAAACCAACGCTTTTTACTACGGCAAAAACTGCTCAATAGCTACCATTGATTATATTAGGAAAGGCTGCCATGGTATGTACTTGCTATGGCAGCTTATTTTTTTCGACAATTCAGATTTTGGGCTATTTTTGTTTAAATGGAAACTGCTCTTGACGAAACTATTCAAATTGTACTGGCCGATGACCATGCGTTGGTGCGTGATGGAATTCGTGCTTTATTGGAAGAAGAAAACAATCTCAAGGTCATCGGTGAAGTATCCAATGGTACTGAGGCTATGGCTATGGTAGCGGAGAAGCAACCTGATATTTTGATTATTGATATTCGAATGCCTGAAATGGGGGGTATCGAGGCGGTTGAAAAATTGAATGCCCAAAATACCAAAACGAAGTGTATCATTCTTTCGATGCACGATTCGGAAGAATATATTTTGAAATCGGTAAAAGCGGGAGCCAATGGCTATCTATTAAAGGATACCGATAAGAACGAATTTATAAAGGCGATACGAACAGTTGATGAAGGGGGTAAATATTTTAGTGGGGATATTTCAAACGTATTGGTAAACAATTTGTTCGGTCAAGGACAAGCTGCCAACAAAGAAAACTCCTCAAAAAGCAGTAAAGCGAATGCCTTTGATCTCACCAACAAAGAGCTACAAGTACTCAAATTGATTTTATCAGGTTACACAAACAAAGAAATATCAGAGCAGTTGCAAAACAGCAAGCGTACCATAGAGACCCACCGTTTTAACTTGATGCGTAAAATGGAAGTCAAAAACCTGATCGAGCTTTCTAAAAAAGCAAGAGAAGCGGGATTGATATAGCCATCTTTTCATTCCGGATTTGGAATCGACAAATTAAACATGTGATAATTACCAATCTCCAAGAATAAAGCCCAACTATTACGAAATCTTTACTACGTATTACTACGTAATTTTTTATTTTCCTTTCTTAAAAAATAGCTAAAGCCAAATAGGTTGCTATGCAAAAAAAAGAAAGTCATAATACGATTTGTTCCTACTGTGGGGTCGGCTGCGGTATCACCGTCACTAAAGATGCTCGCGGTACGCTTAGTGTGGTTGGTAATGAAGACTATCCCGTAAACAAAGGAATGCTCTGTTCTAAAGGAAAAAACCTGAATTATGTTGCCCAAGATACCAGTGACAGAATCCTGTATCCAGAAATGCGTTGGAGCAGAAACCATCCTTTGCAAAGAGTAACCTGGGATATTGCCCTTAAACGGGCAGCTTCGGTTTTCAAAAGCATTATTAATAAATATGGTTCTGATAGTGTTGGGTTTTACGTTTCCGGGCAGTGCCTTACCGAAGAGTATTATTTGGCCAATAAGCTAACGAAAGGCTTTATTGGAACAAATAACATTGATACCAATTCTCGTTTATGCATGAGTTCTGCTGTTGTTGGCTATAAAAAAACAGTGGGAGAGGATGCGGTGCCCATAGCCTATGAAGATATAGAATTGGCAGACTGTTTTTTAATAGCGGGGGCCAATCCCGCATGGTGCCATCCGATTTTGTTTCGTCGATTAGAGAAACATAAAGAAGAGAACCCCAACGTTAAAATATTGGTCATTGACCCTAGAAAGACGCAGACCTGTGCGTTGGCCGATTTACACCTTCAAATTTTACCCGGTACCGATGTTATCTTGTTCAATGCCATTGCCCGATGGTTAATTGAACGTAAAAAAATAGATATCGCTTTTATCAAAAAATATACCTCGAATTTTGAAGCGTGCAAGCAAAGTGCTTTTAGTATGACACTTAAAAAGGCTGCCATTGAATGTGGAATCCCCTTGGAAGAAATCAAGAAAGCTGGTAAACTTATTGGCAATGCCAAACGCTTTATCAGCATGTGGACTATGGGTCTTAACCAAAGTGTCATCGGGGTAGATAAAAATATGGCATTGCTCAATATTTCATTGCTAACAGGGCAAATTGGAAAACCTGGTTGTGGTCCTTTTTCATTAACAGGTCAACCCAACGCTATGGGAGGCAGGGAAGTTGGCGGTATGGCCAATCTTCTTGCAGCACATCGAGATTTGGGCAATCCTAAACATCGAAAAGAAGTTGAGGAATTTTGGGGCGGTAAACCTATAAAGAAAGACCCGGGACTTACCGCTACTGAAATGTTCAAGGCATTGGAAAGCGGAAAGCTAAAAGCGGTTTGGATTATCTGTACCAATCCTGTGGTAAGCATGCCCAATGCCAGAAAAGTGGAAGCTGCTCTCGAAAATGCAAGCTTTGTAGTTGTTCAAGATATTTCACACCGTTCCGAAACCACAAAATATGCTGATTTGTTGCTTCCTGCAGCAGGTTGGTTGGAGAAAGAGGGAACCATGACCAATTCAGAACGGCGCATCAGTTATTTGCCCAAAGTAATCGACCCACCTGCTGAAGCTCTGCCCGATGCAGAAATCTTATGGCGTTTTGGTCAAGAAATGGGGTATTCCAGTTTTGAATACAATTCAGCCAGTGAGGTATACGATGAGTATTGCCTAATGACGAAAGGTACCAATATTGATATTTCGGGATTATCGTATGAACGCCTAAAAAATGAGGGGAGTTTTCAGTGGCCCGTACCACATAAAAACCATAAGGGAACTCCTAGGTTATTTGAAGACCACAATTATTTCACCAGCAATGGCAAGGCCCATTTTAATGCTCCAAGAAAACGCTATAATCAATCAGAACAAACGGATTCAACGTATCCATTGATATTGAACACAGGGCGTATTCGTGACCAATGGCATACACGGACCAAAACGGGCAAGGTCAAGCGGCTACTTACCCATATTCCCACACCATATCTGGAGATGAACAAGGTGGATGCCTACTTGAATGGCCTGAAAGAAGATGATATTGCTTTAGTTACCAGCAGAAGGGGGAGTGTTCGGGTAAAGGTTAAAATCAATTTTGATATTAGAGAGCAAGTGGTTTTTTTACCCATGCACTGGGGTAAAATTTTAAACAACGACTTTAGCAGAGTGAACAATATGACCAGTGATTTGATAGACCCTATTTCAAAAGAGCCGGATTTTAAATATTGTGCGGTCAGGGTCGAAAAATATCAAAAACCAAAACAAAAAATAGTGGTAGTCGGTGCAGGTGCGGCCGCTTATCGATTTATTCAATCGTATCGGGAAAAAAATGAGGAAGACGAGCTCCACGTGTTTTCAAAAGAAGCCTATCCCTTTTACAATAGAGTATTATTGCCTGAATATGTAAATGAAGAGTTGCCTTGGGAGTCCTTACTAAAGTTAAAGAAGGGAGAACTGGAAAGGCTCAATATCAATCTTTATCCTTCTAACGGCATCTCACATATAGATTCTGATAATAAAGCGGTTACTGATGATAACGGCCAAATACATTCCTACGATATTCTAGTATTAGCTACAGGTAGTAGGGCATTTGTACCTACTGAAGTTCGAATGGACTTACCAGGACGTTTTACGATGCGTGAGCGTGGTGATGCCGACAAATTAAAACGTTGTTTGAATGAAACAGGGCTTGCGCCCAGCCAGCAACACGTGGTCATTGTAGGGGGTGGATTATTGGGATTGGAATTGGCAGCATCGCTAAAAAAAATCGACATCAATATTAGCATCATTCAACGTGCCCCTAGACTGATGGAACGTCAATTGGATGCCGTGTCCAGTCGTTTACTTGCCGAAGACGTTACCGAAAGAGGCATTCAGATTTATTTTGATAATGAGGTAAGTACTGTTTTTGAAGAGCAAAAGAACAAACACACGCTTCAAGTGACTTTAAAAACAGGACGTACCATAACATGTAATGCCATTGTTTATGCTATCGGTACACGGCCCAACATTCAATTGGCAAAAAGCGCGAATATCAAAACACGTAGGGGAGTTGTAGTCAATTCGTACCTACAGAGCAATAGACCTGATATTTTTGCTTTGGGCGAAATCGCAGAATATCAGAATTCTTTGTTTGGCATTACCTCTGCTGCAGAGCAACAGGCTGATGTTGCCGCAAACTATATTTTGGGGGACTTTGGAAGCATTTATTCAGGGTCTGTGCTCATAAACATTTTAAAGTTTGAGAACTTGGATTTGTGTAGTATTGGTATGGTAAACGTTCCACCAGATGATAGTTCATTTGAGGAAATTATTTTGATGGATGTGCGCAAAAGGTTTTACAAAAAATGTATCGTAAAGGACGATACATTAAAAGGAGCTGTTTTGATGGGAGACAAAAATGAATTTGCAGAATTCAAGCGTCTTATTGAGGAGGAAATTGAACTTTCGGACAAACGCGATGAGCTTTTAAGAGGGGCATCGAACACGGCTCCCTTAAAGGGAAAACTAGTCTGTTCTTGTAGCCAAGTCGGTGAAGGAAATATAAAAGACGTGATTGCCAATGGATGTGACAACTTCGCACAAATTTGTACTGAAACAGGTGCGGGACTTGGTTGTGGCAGTTGCAAGCCGGAAGTGAAGGCGTTACTGGAAGCGGAACTAAAAACAGCAAACGCATGAAAAATGACGATTTGTACCGTATACTTTTTAAAGGTGGGGTTACTTCGCCCGGGGAGTTAAAAGATTGTATTACGATGCTGACATCTGCTGGATTGAACGAGGTTCACTTTGGTTCACGACAAGACCTTCTTTTCCCTTTGGACAGTATAGAAGACATGAAAGACGGGCGAACCCCTTCGTTAAGTACCGATGTGATTGGTGACCGAGGTTTTCAGAATATTGTTTGCTCGTATGTATCGGCCGATGTTTTTGAGATGACCTATTGGCTCAAAGGTTCGACCTATCTCTATATTTTAGAACAGTTTGACTACTTTCCCAAATTAAAAATCAATATTACGGACCCCAAACAACGTCTGGTGCCACTATTTAGTGGAAACCTGAATTTTATTGCATCGGACCAAGAGGATTATTGGTATTTGCATGTGAACTTATCGCATTGGGAGAAAGCGGCATATCATCCCGTTTTGGTCTACAGTTGGGATATTGTAAAAATTTGTAAGGCTATTGAAGCCATTTATGAGGAAGCCGATACTGTCGAAACCCTTTTTTATATGCTTAATCAGCGTATAGATACCAATAGTAAGAGTATCACAAAACCTTTGGAAATACCATACTTAACATTTCCTTATTATGAGGGAATGAACCGTATGGGCCTAGACCAATATTGGTTGGGACTCTATTGGAGAAATAACAAATATGACCTGGAGTTTTTAAAGGAATTCTGTGGCTTTTGTTTGAACAACAGTATTGGAAAGATTTGTATTACCCCATGGAAGTCTTTTATAGTGAAAGGAATTAAACAGAACAGCCGTCCTGAACTGGAACGTTTTCTTGGAAATTGGGGAATTAATGTCAGGCATTCGCAATTGGAAATGAACTGGCATTTGCCTGTTGATGATGCTGAGGCTCTGGAACTTAAAAAATTTCTGGTACGTAGTTTTGACCAAAACGATATCAGTACCTACGGACTCACGTTTGGTATAAGCAATGAAGCAGGCAAGAGATCTCACTTTTCATCTGTGATCGTTGAGAAAAATCAAGCTCCGGAAATTGTAAAGGAGTTTGCCGTAAGACCCACTTATAATGTGTTGTATTTTGAACGTTTTGACCCCAATACAAACAAGTATATCTCTTATGCTCAGGATGTAGATAAGATTGAATTGCCCGGACTCCTAATGGAACTCAGCAAAAAATATTTTGAACAACTGGGCACAACAAAAATTAAAGAAACCAAAGTTTCGGAAGAAGCAATGTCGCTAAGCGAAGTATACCAGTGTACATCTTGTATGACTGTTTATGATGAAAGTCTTGGGGATAGCAAAAACGCTATAGCTTCAGGTACAAAATTTGAGAAACTGCCTGAAGAATATGTTTGTTCCGTTTGTGGCAGTCCTAAAGAGGCGTTTATTAAAACAGAATTGAAAATAGAGCAAGCAAAAACGCTTGATGTGTAACAATGGATACAAACTGACCTTATAATTGGAACTAAATATGAAATCTAAAATTTGAGTAGTATTTTAAAGTATCCGAAGGTGATTTTTTATTAATTACGTCAGGTCGAGCGCAGTCGAGACCTATTTATTCACTACAATTTAATTGCCTCTCGACTGCGCTCTAGGAGACATCGCATGGATTTTATTAACACCAAACTTATTTTAAGTCCAACTCACATTAATTCAATTAAGCCAAACATTTATTACATTTGGCCATGCCTACTATCGATTATAAACAACAACTTTTACCCCTCCTTAAAACACATTTCGGCTACGATTCGTTCAGGCCCAACCAGTTGGAAGTAATGGAAGATGTCCTTTTAAAAAAAGATGTCTTGGCCATTATGCCTACAGGAGGTGGTAAATCCCTATGCTTTCAATTGCCTGCTCTAGCCATGGAAGGAACAGCAATCGTAGTGTCCCCGTTGATTGCGTTAATGAAGGACCAAGTTGATGCTTTAAACGCAAATGGAGTATCAGCGGCATATTATAACAGTTCACAACCACAAGAAGTGCAACAAGCCATTTTTGAGCAACTTAAAAATGGAGTACTGAAATTATTCTACGTTGCTCCAGAAAGCATTGCTCAGTTCAACACGATTTTTGAGGCATTGAAAATTAGCTTGTTTGCTGTTGATGAAGCCCATTGTATCTCTTCGTGGGGACATGATTTTAGAACTGCATACAAGCAACTGGGAAATTTAAAAACAAGTTTTCCAGAAGTTCCGATAATGGCTTTGACGGCCACTGCAGATAAAACCACTCAAGACGATATTGTAGAACAGCTTTCTATTTCTGATGCTACTAGACATTTGGCATCTTTCAACCGCCCGAATTTGTATTTAGATGTCAGACCTGGGCAAAACCGTGTCAAGCAGATTCTAAACTTCTTGGGAGCACGTCCCGATGAAAGCGGCATTGTGTATTGTCTAAGTAGAAAAAGTACAGAAAAGTTAGCGGGGCAGCTTCGCAATTCAGGGTATGAAGCCCAAGCTTATCATGCAGGAATGAGTGCTGAAGAGCGCACTAAAGTTCAGGAAGATTTTATTAATGACCGCACATCGATTATTTGCGCTACCATAGCCTTTGGGATGGGTATCGATAAAAGCAATGTACGTTGGGTCATCCATTACAACTTGCCCAAGAACCTTGAAGGCTATTATCAAGAGATTGGCAGGGCGGGGCGTGACGGTCTGCCTTCCCATACGCTACTTTTTTATAGCTATGCCGATGTGTTCCAGTTGCAAAAATTTATAGCCGAAAGCGAAAATGCCCAAGTACAACATGCTAAATTGGAGCGTATGCAGCAATTTGCCGAAGCGTTAAGCTGTCGTCGTATTGCGTTGCTCAATTATTTTGGGGAACATGTTACCGAGGATTGTGGCAATTGTGATATCTGCAAAGCTCCACCATCTTATTTTGATGGAACGGTATTGACACAAAAAATATGTTCGGCCGTAGTTCGTATGAAGGAGCAAGAACCTATGGGAACCCTTATCGATGTGCTTCGCGGTGCGCAAAATGCCCAAGTATTTGATAAAGGACTTCAACACATCAAGACCTACGGAGCAGTAAAAGATATTTCATGGCAAGATTTGCAACAGTACATCATTCAATTACTCAACCAAGGTGTTTTGGAAATCAATTTTAAGGAAAACAGCAGTATTGCATTGACTCCTTTGGCCAAAGAGGTGCTGTTCGATAAAAAACCTGTTCAATTGGCAAACCTGAATCAAGTTGAGAAACAGGCTGAAAAGAAAACCCGAGAGCGAAGCAGCAAAAAAAGCCTTTTCGAAAAACTTCGCTTGCTACGCTATGAAATTGCCAAGGAAGAAGGCGTACCTGCCTATGTGGTTTTTGGTGATGCAAGTTTAAAGGATATGGAAGCTAAACTGCCTCTCACCTTATCAGAATTTGCTGAAGTATCAGGAGTAGGGGAAGCCAAATTGGAGAAGTATGCCGAAGTTTTTCTAAAGGAAATAGCGGCCCATGTTGAAGCATCAAAGCCAAAAGTTCCAACACATGAGCAGACGTATGTTATGTTTAGGCAAGGATTATCCCCTTTGGAAATTGCCCAAAAACGAGAACTTACCGAAAACACTATTTATGGTCACTTACTAAAGGTACATTCCCAAGGTGAGGAAATAGACTTGCAAGAACTCGTTACTCCCGAAGAGCTTTCTAAAATTGAAAAAGCTAAACTTAATTTGCCCGAAGCAGAAGGACTAAAAGCGTATTTCGACTATTTTGAAGAAAAAGTACCTTATTGGAAAATAAAAATCGGATTGTATCTTTTGGATGTCTAATGTCATATTGAGCCTGTCGAAATATGTATTGGCCGATAAACTCAATATGACATTCTTGATTACTTTTTATGCTTCGCAGCTAGCACATTCTTTTTTCTGCTTGAATTTTTGAGCCGCGTTCATGCTATGTTGATAGTACAATGATTTTAATCCAAGTTTCCATGCCGTAACATGGATTTTGTTGATTTCTTTCACTGGCATATCTGGGTGAACAATAATATTGACAGATTGTCCTTGGTCAATATGGTTTTGTCTATTGGCCGCTTGGTATATAATGTCCAATTGGTCAATTTCTGAGTAGGTCTTGAAAACATTTTTTTCTTCTTCCGTTAGAAAATCAAGATGTTGTACAGAACCATCACGATCACGAATACTTCTCCAAACCTCCGTGGTGTTCTTTCCCTTTTCTTCCAATAGCTCTAACAGGAACGGGTTTTTGATGGTAGTCTTTACTTTGGCAATATCCTTTACGTAAGTGTTGGACCAAATAGGTTCTATTCCTTGGGAGACCTGACCTAATATAAAAGCTGATGAGGTGGTAGGAGCAATTGCATTCAAGGTAGCATTACGTCGACCATAGCCTTTTAAGACTTCTGGCTCTCCAAATTTTGTAGCCAATTCTTCTGAAGCCTTGTACGACTTTGTTTTTATCGCTTTGAATATTTCATTGTTCAGGTTATAGGCTTCTTGGCTATTGAACGAAAGCATTTTTGATTGTAATAAGGAATGCCATCCCAAAACACCCAATCCCAAAGCTCTATTTTCTTTTGCAAAATTGTACGCACGCTCCATAAATAAGAAGGTTTGACGGTCTTCGCGGTCGGATGAGTCGCGGTAGGCTTCTAATTTCTGGGTGAATTCCGTTATTACAGCATCAAGGAAATAGACCATGGTCTCTACAGCATCGGTATCTTTCCATTTATCGTAGTGCAATAGGTTTACCGAAGAAAGTACACAAACAAACGACCAATTATCGTTGGATGGCAACATGATTTCAGTACAAAGATTACTGGCGTAAATACTATGCTTTTTATCTCTGTAGACATCAGCCGCAGCATTGTTCGCATGATCTTTAAAGAAGATGTAAGGATAACCCATCTCCCCTCTTCGTTGCAATACTTTTGCCCAGATAGATCGTTTTTCGGCATCTCCATCTATCATTTCCTGCATCCATTTGTCGGTCACAGTAACACCGTGAGTCAATTCTTGGATTGGATTTCCTTCGGTACCAATTTCTAAAAATTCTGAAATGTCTGGATGCTCCACAGGTAAATAAGGAGAAAAACGCCCTCTTCTTACTGAGCCTTGGCTTACAACATCTACCATAGATTCAAAGAGCTGCATGATGTGGACCGCACCAGATGCTTGGCCATTATTTTTTACCTCGGCACCTCTATGTCTGATCTTACCAAAATACCCAGATGTACCTCCGCCCAATTTGGACATCATTCCCACCTCGGATTGCGTGTAAAGGATATTGCCCATATCATCATCGATATGAGACCCAAAACAACTGATCGGAAGCCCTCTTTCCTTCCCAAAATTGGACCACACGGGTGATGCCAAAGAGAAGAAACCTTGGGACATGTAACCATAAAACTTATCGGAAAAACCGGGCATCTCCAACAATTTTTCCGCCCTATCCGCAATTTCGCGTATACGTTGTTCCGCAGTATAACCCTGTGTCAAATAGCCTGAGGCCAAAAAGTTTCTACTATGTTTGGTTAGCCATTCAAATCCATCGCTTGATGCTGTAGCGAGGTTTTTTAAGGCTTCTTTTCTTGCGTTTACAAGCTGATCGCTATCGGATAGTGTTTCTGTTGTTTTAGAGGCTACTGTGTTTTTTGAATCAATCATTTAAAAAAGGTCGTCACTGGTTATACTTTGTGTTCTTTTGCTATAGTTAATGGAGCGTTTTACGAAGAAATCGCCATGTTTGGTACCGATAATTT
>JBCCEC010000051.1:0-27947 GCA_039030475.1 Bacteroidota bacterium | reverse complement strand
GATGCTTCCTATTATTTCAAACTTAACCAGTCTTTAAAAGCTATTGGAAAGTATGATGAAGCAGAAAATGCACTAAGAGCGTATTATAACGAAATGGGTGACTCTTTAGCCATTAAAAAGCTCAACAAAGACATTCAATATTTAGAAAATATACGTGCTATTGGCGACCGTTTCACTATAGAAAACCTTGCCTTAAATACAACTGCTTCCGAATTTGGAGCAGCGAAGATAGATTCCAACCTTCTTTACACGGCCTCAAGAAAAAATAGCGACAAGGCTAAAAAATTGTATCGATGGAACAATCAAAACTATCTGGATATTTATACACATCCTATGGACAAAATAGATCAGGAAGATGGTCTTAGCCAAAGCCTTTCCCCAAGCATCAATACCAAAATGCACGAGGGATCCTTTGCAATGACCAAGGATAGAAAGACACTCTATTTTACACGGAACAATTTTAACAAGGGCAAGAAAAAAACAGACTCCAATAAGATTACCAACTTAAAAATTTATAAAGCGGAATGGTCCGGTACAGAATGGACAAATATTACCGAATTGCCATTTAATGATGATGGCTTTTCTACAGAACACCCAGCTTTGAACAAAGATGAAACACAGCTTTATTTTGCCTCGGACCGTCCTGGTGGTTTCGGTTCGTTCGACCTTTATAGGGTGTCCATACGGTCAGATGGACTTTTTGGAAACCCAACGAACTTGGGGGCTTCAATAAATACGGATAAAAAAGAGCAGTTTCCATATTTGGATACAGAGAACAATCTGTACTTTGCTTCAAATGGGCATCCTGGTTTTGGACTTTTGGATATTTTTGTTTCAAAATACGATTCAGGAACGTACAAGAAACCTGATAATTTAGGACTACCTGTCAACAGTGGTTATGATGATTTTTCCATTTCATTTCACTCAGAAAAAGATGGTTTTTTCTCATCCAACCGGCCTTCGGGAAAAGGTAGTGATGACATTTATTCATTCGTTGAAACAAAACCACTTTTAATCGAGGATTGTAATCAGTTTATTACTGGCATACTAACAGATATAACAACTAATGAGCCTATCCCAAATGGTACCATACGCTTATTGGACGGCGATGGAAAAATGATAGAAGAGGTATTCACCGACCAAAGCGCAGCATTTAAGTTTGATATTTCCTGTGCTTCCTTTTTTACGGTACATGGAAGTCAAAATGGGTACAAAGACAGCAGGAAAACCATAGCAAGCAACAAAGAGCGTAAGAAAATCTTTGACGGTTCGCTGCAATTACTATCCCTAAAGGAGATTGAAAAACAGCAGCAGATAGAAGCGGAAAAAGAAAAGGAAAAACAACTGCTACAAGAAAAGAAGGCAAAAGAGGACGCAGAAAAAATAAAGAAGAAAAAAATTGCAGATGCAATTAAGAAAGAAGATGCCATAGTAAAGGATAAAAACAGAACAGTAATCAAAACCGAGGAAATCCATTTTGATTATAGCCTTTGGTACTTGAGAAGAGAATCCAGAGAACGTTTGGAAGTAGTACTGGAGGTTTTGCGAAAAAATCCAAGCATGACAATCGAGATTGGTAGTCATACTGATATTCGCGGTAGGGCAAGCTATAACAAGCAGCTTTCTCAAAAGCGGGCAGATTCCGTGAAAGAATATTTAATAAGCAAGGGCATTGATGAAAATAGGGTAATCGCAAAAGGTTACGGAGAATCAGAACCCATTGTTGAATGCAAGGCGGAAGATGCATGTACCGAAGAAGATCATGAATGGAACAGGCGTTGCGAATTTGTTGTTGTAGCTTGGGAATAATTGTTTAAAAGACTTCATTTTTAAACCTTACATTCAATACTTATTGCTATTTTACAGCAAATAAGTTTTAGATGAATTTATCAGAAATACAATCAAAGGAAATCATGCCCGGTTACCATGGGAAAATGGTACATGCAGAGTCTATGACCTGGGCATTTTGGGACGTTGAAAAAGACGCTGTAGTACCTCAGCACAATCATATACATGAGCAAATCATGCATGTTCTTGATGGTGATTTTGAATTTACCGTTGGAGGAAAAACCGCTATTTACCATCCAGGGGATGTTGTTGTAATTCCCTCTAATGTATCCCATGGAGGCAAAGCTTTGACTCCCTGTAAATTAATGGATGTTTTTAGCCCAGCTAGAGAAGAATATAAGTAGTTATGAATATATCCCTTTTAGGTAAAAATGCGCTGGTTGGCGGGAGCAGTAAAGGTATTGGAGAAGCTATTGCAAGGCAATTGGCCGCCAGTAGCGCCAACGTAACCTTAATGGCGAGAAATAAAACCAAGATGAGGGAACTGATTGCTGGATTTGATACCGCCCAAGGACAAGAACACAACTACTTGGTCGTTGATTTTTCTAGTTTTGAAGCTTTCAAACCAACAATTTCTAAGTTTCTCCAAGAAAATACTATCGATATATTGGTAAACAACACCCAAGGTCCCGAAGCGGGAGGAGCTTTGGAAAAAAATGTTGAAGACTACCAGCAAGCATTCGATTTGTTGTTCAAGTCGGTTGTTTTCACTACAGAACTTGCTTTAAAGAGCATGCAAAAAAAACAATGGGGAAGGATTATCAATGTGGCGTCCATATCCGTTAGGGAACCTTTAAATTATTTAGCGCTTTCAAATTCCATAAGGGCCGCAGTGGTCACTTGGGCAAAAAGTCTTTCTATCGATGTTGCAAAAGACGGAATAACGGTGAACAACGTACTTACTGGTTATTTTGATACCGACCGCATTGCCCAACTCAATGCAAAAAAAGCTGAAAAACTTGGAGTTTCGGAATTAGAAGTGCGATCTAATATGGAACAACAAGTGCCGGCGCAACGTATAGGAAATCCAGAAGAATATGGCTTTTTAGCAACATTTTTAGCTTCAGAAAAGTCCGCTTACATCACGGGCACCAATATTCCAATTGATGGAGGTTTGTTAAAATCGCTTTAGTGAGGTTACTTGTTTTTAGTTTTTGTAGATGATTTTTTTGTCAGTTCGAGCGCAGTTGAGAACTCTTTGTATTTACTATAATTTAACAACCTCTCGACTGCGCTCGAGGAGACAATTTTAAGTTATTGATTCTAATTTTGTTTGGGCAATCTCAATACTGTTCTTAAAAGTCACTGCATCGTCTACAAATAAAACTAGGTTCTTATACCGCTTTTTAATTCCATAAAGTCCGGTTAAGACGTTTTCTTTTTTTAATCGGATTACTATATTGTGGGGCTCTAACTCTCCCAGGAAAGATAGTTTTTTTGTTTCACTATCCAATTCAATGCTTGCAGATGATAATTCAATAGCATCTACATCACTTAAATCGACAACGGATTCACTCATAATTCCATATCGTAAATAGAGCTTATCACCTTCAATGGATATGGGTATTTTTAACATTGATTTTAAAAACCCAAAGATTTGAATTCCAGAATAAATGCTTAAAAACGTCAAAATCCAGGCTACCAGAACACTCCACTTGGCAATGAGAATATGAAAAACAAAAGTTTCTATGGCAACAATAAAAAGTATTGCGACCAATAAGGTTATTGTACCAGAGTTTTTATGGTACGAAAATTCATTTTCCTTAAAATCCCTTTTCTTCCAATATAAAAAGCCATAGTAGAAAACTGAGATTTCCATAACAACGGGCGTGACTGCAGCTTTAGGTAGAATTTCGGCACAGACTTTTTTTAAGGTCGAATAGAAATCAAAGGAATGTTGTTTTTCCGCATTGTACCGTTTTATTGCCCCATATAATTTATAAAGTACAAAAGACAGAATGGACATTTCGATTACCGGAAGCACCCAAGTCTTGAACAATCTTAAATAAAATTGATTTTCTTGGGGCAGTATAATTGAACAAACTACGGTTACAAAAATTAAAAAAGGGACTACTGTAGTCGTTGGAATCCTTGTTTTTCTGACTAGTAAAAAGTATACGAATGGTGCAGTTATTAGTAAATCAAAAGTGATTGCCAACGCCAATGTATCCGGATTTTGCTGAAATCCTATCGATTTCACTATAAGAACCATAGCGCCAACAATCAATAATGGCACTGCAAATACGGTCGAGGTTTTAAAAAATGTGATTCTATTCATCTTTTTCTTTGACTATTCATCGTAAAAGTTAAAACTACAGACTCATTTTGTCCTTAAAAATATAGGATTGCCTTCGCGACACCTCAATTTCATCTCCATTTTGCATTTGTAACTTCAACTTACCGTTGAACCAGGGCACTACGTTAGCTATAAAATTGGTATTTACGATTTGTTGCCGGTTTGCCCTAAAGAAAGACTGTTCAGGGAGTTTCTCTTCAACTTGGTTCAGTGATTTGTAGAGTAACGGCTTCTTATCCTCAAAAAATACTCTGGTATAATTCCCTACGATTTCAAAATGTGAAATATCCCCAATTTTAACAAGCCAACATGATTCTCCATCTTTGATAAAAATCTGACTATTACTTGAAAGTCGTTCCGTCTTTCCCCTATCCTCTTGATTACTCTTTAATTTTGTTTTCACCTTCTCAAAAGCAACGGCAAAGCGCTTTTCATTTATTGGTTTAAGCAGATAATCCAAGGCATTGTACTCAAAGGATTTTATGGCGTATTCATCAAAAGCAGTCGTAAAAACGGTAATGGGAACATCGTCTAACATTTCAAGAAGCTCAAAACCATCTTTTTCAGGCATATTAATATCTAAAAACAATAAATCCGGAGTTTATTTTTGAATCAATTCAAACCCCAAATCAACATTTTCAGCTTCCCCTACCAGCTCAATTTCATCATGTTTTTTTATGAGTTCTTTCAGCTCATTGCGAGCCAGTCGGGAGTCTTCAACTATTACGGCTCTTACTTTCATACCATAGGAATTTTAATATGGGCCACAACCTCACCTGCAACTTCGTTCAAGTTAAAAGAAGCATTTTCGGCATAAAGTAGTTTTAAACGTTGTCTTATATTTTTCAGTCCAAGTTGTGTCGTGTTTTTTCCTATTTGGAGTTTTCCCGTATTCCTAACTTCAATAATCAATTGGTCTTCTTCTTTTGTTAAGCTCAACACGATTCTACCTCCTTTTTTTAGGTTTGAAATTCCATGTTTTGTAGCATTCTCTATAAGCAATTGAATGATCATTGGTGGGATATGTAGCGACAAGGTATCCTCATCGACTTCTTTGACAAATTCCAATCTGTCCTCAAATTGAATTTTGGATAGGTCAATATAATTGTCCACCATTTCCAACTCTTCCGCTACTGAAATGGCGTTGCTATTATTCTTAGTAAGCGAATACCGAAGAATCTCGGAGAGTTTGGTCAACATCTCTCTTGACTTCTCAACATCTTCTAACATCAACCCCCTAATGTTATTTAAACTATTGAACATAAAATGAGGATTAATCTGTCCCTTTAGGGTATTGAGCTGAGCCTGTTTCAAATTGGTATTTAGCTCTAGGCGTTCAATTCTGTCTTTATTGAGTTTCATCAAAAGTTTGATGACCAGATAACAGACTACCCATGCAAAAATCATAAATAGGGAGCCAAGGGCCAATAACCAGATTTCATTATATGCTTTAAAAACCCTTAACTCATTTTCAGATAGTTTAAAACCAAGGTGATGATACAGATATCCAGAAGCAAAACTGAGAGCACCATATATACAAGATGCAAGTATTGTAGCAATAACTATTTTAACCAAATCAGGAATTCCAAACCCTTCAAAAGAAATATTTCTTTTGAGGTAATATCTCAAGATAGCTGTCGATAAAATACCTACAAGCAATCCAGCACCGATGTTAAACACCAAAAATTCTGTGCTACTATCTTTAAGCGTAAAAATGGAAAATGAATTAATAAAGCCCCACCCTAAAAATTGCAGTGTCCAGAAAACGAGATTGTTGGTTTTACCATTCAACTCCATACGTATTGGTCAATAGTTTAATTCAAAAATAATATATTGGGAAATTGGAAGAATGCTTACTATCGATTTATCCCTATCCATTTTGCTGTCTTCTAAACAGTTTTTTGATAAAACGTCTTTCACATTTATTTTCTTTATTCAAAAACGCTATCCACATAAACGAGGTTCCTGTATAAAAAAGCGCCAAACAATCATTGTTTTCCCAACCGATATATCTTGCAAAAATGCCAATCACCGTTAACACTATTCCTGAAGTCAATAAAATTTTCTGGACTATACTTAGTTTTTTCATGGTTTTCATCTTTTACCTATTAAAACTAGATTCCTTTACACAAGAATCGTAATTAGAAAGGAGATAATTAATTTGGCCAAGGTAATCATAGTGCTTGTTTTAAAATTATACATCAAAAATAATCTAGGTAAGCGCCTATTTAAAGTAGATTATGACCAATGGTAAAATTGAAACTGCGAACGGCAACAATATATACCTCTCAATATATTGCCATAAAAAAAGGAGTCAAATGACTCCCCTTTTTAGCAATTATGTACTTTAATCTAATCCTTTAATGGTGTAGGAATCTCTTGATCTCCTAAATGCTTGGCATAAAAGCCCATCATAGTCCTGTAAAGTTCTATTCTGTTCTCTTCTTTACCAAAACCATGCCCCTCATCATACTTTACCATATAAGGAACGTCGAATCCCTTTGTTCTAAGCGCACTTACTATCTGATCGGATTCATCGATATTCACCCTTGGATCGTTAGCACCCTGAACTACAAATAAAGGTTTCTTGATTTTATCAATTTGATATACCGGCGATACTTCTTCCATAATTTTTTTCTCCTCAGCAATATCTTCATCATACCAAATTTCTTTGATAATTTTCAAATAGGGCTTCCAATATGGAGGTATAGTTTTCATAAATGTAAATATGTTGGAGACACCAACGTAGTCCACTCCACAGGCGTATAAGTCTGGTGTCTTCGTCAAACCACGAAGCACTGCGTAACCACCATGACTTCCACCGTATATTGCCGCCTTTTCAGCATCTATCCAACCTTGGTCAATTACGTACTGTAAGCCATCTTCCACGTCATCCATAGCCTTTCTACCGATTTGCTTAAATCCGGATTCCAAAAATTCTTTACCATAGCCTCCAGAAATTCTAAAATTAACTTGAAGGGTAGCATATCCCCTACTTGCAAATAACTGCGATTCGGGGTTAAAGCCCCAAGAATCGCGGATGCCCTGAGGACCACCATGCGGATTAACGATTACGGGTACTTTTTGACCCGCCAAAGCAGCTTTTGGCAATGTAATGTAACCGTGCAAAGTAATGCCATCCCTGCTTGTGAATGTGATTGGACGCATTTCGGACATATCTTCTTCCTTGAGCTGAGGCATTAAATTATAGAGAAACTTAAACTCATCCTTTTCTACATTGTAAGAATGATATTCCCCATATAATTTATCACTTTGAATAAAAACCAAAAGGTTATTCTCATCATCTGTAGCATCTGCTATGCTGTACTGTTTTCCGGGAAATTTCTTGGTAATTTTATTATGGAGCTTCGTGTAGGAATCACTAACAGGGACAATCTCAGTTTTTGCTCCTTCAAACACAAAGTAATCCAATTCGTAACCTCGTTTTTTGGACATGTGCATATCCTGAACATCATATTGGTCATTTGAAAAAACCTTTTTGAGTATTTTACCCTCTTTTAAATCGTAAAGAACCACTTCTGCCTTATCGTTATCCAAATTGGAAATCATATAGGCGTCGTTAGGATTTTCCGTGGCGTAGTTAAAATCCAATATCCCAAATGAATCTTTCCAATTAAGGCTTTTTATAATCTTGTATCCGCCATTTCCGTCTTCATAGTAAAGGTCTTGTTCTACGCCATCCCTTATTTTGGTATAAGCCTTTAGATTGCCATCTTTGTCAAAGTCATATCCTGCTATTGGATTTTCAGGGTCATCGTTACTAAATAGTTGTTCTAGTTCTCCTGTTACTACATTAACTTTATAAGGTTCAAAAACCTGCGGATTGTTTTTGTTCATCGAAACGATGATATGATCTTTATCTTCTTTAAGAAGCTCAGTAAACTGCGCTTGAATCCCATCAAACGGAGTTAAATCCTTTAGGTCGGACCCATCTAAATCTACTGCGTAAACATGGTAGTTTTCGTCTCCGCCCTTGTCCATAATATACGCTAAGCGCTCGTTGTTAAGCCAAGCATAACCTCTCACCAATTCTTCTTTTTCCTCAATGGCCTTTTTCACTTCACCTGTTGAAATGTTCTTGACCATGACATGTCTTTTTCCATTTTCATCTTTTTCACGATAGGACATGTACGTACCATCAGGGGAAAAACGAAAGGTAGAAGCTTTAGGTCTAGCAAAATAGTCCTCTACAGTATACCTGTAATCTCCTTTATCCAATGACGCCAATGCCAACAATTCCTCATCTGAGCTTACCAAAGAAGGATTTCCCGGGATAGTTTTGTCCTTTTTTTCTAGATTCAAAGGAAATTCCGTTCCTCCTTGGTAAAATGTACCTTTCATCATAGTGCCTTTGGGTGTGCCTACATATTTAATCCCTGCCTGCTTAAAGACAATGGTCAGTTGGTTATCCTCAAAAGAAGTTTCATCCATAGGAATACCTGTTGCACCTTGTGATGGGCTATCCATGGTCGATTGCAAGGCCCCATCTTCCTCGGTGACATCAAAGACCAATGGCATTTTGTTTCCTTGTACTTCTAGGGTCCCTTGCCAAGAACCTGAGATATCCTGGGCCAATGTTGTTAATCCCATAAGTGAAAAGAGGATAATTCCCCCAATCATTTTAAAATTTAGTTTTGTTTTCATGTTGTTTTAATAAATTAATAAGAGTAGTTAAGGTGAATGCTTTAATAGGACTATTTTTTAACATCTATGTTACATTCTTAGAGCAATAAAAGTACAATCGATGAGAAATGTCCTGAAATACATTATGATAAACGGTAAATTAGCTTAAGCCAACGGAATCTATTTTTTTTCAGGTGGAAATTTTGAAAATACTTTATCCACTACGGCCCTAAGTTTCTTTTCACGCACACTTGGAGAAGCGTTTTCCCTAAATCCGCTTTCGCTGGAAGCTTGCCAGAACAAGGCATCTTTTTCAGCATCCACAAAATCAAATATGATGGCACGCTGGATTCCAGTGTTGCCCATAGGAATTCCGATGGAGAGTCCACCACCTACGTTTCTTCCGGTACCGCCTACCCCTACGCCAACGTTATTGTTTGGAGCTGTCCTAAATTGATTACTCATGATGTTGACATAAAAGTCAGGTTCTTCGGCAAGAATGTATCCTTTTGAATGCAGCGTGGAGTCCAACACCCGTAATAACCGTTTTTCATCCAAACCACTTAATCCAGAATCCATATCAGAAAAATAATTGTAACTGGTATAGTTAGAAAAATTTGTGGATTTATCGTAGTCATAATTCACGCGCACCCCAGCGCATGAAACCAAAAGATAGGAAAGCAATATAGTAGCAAGGTATCTCATTTCTTCCTTTTAAGGATACCTATAAATTTAATCAATAATTGGGTTCGAATGAAATAGGAACAGTCTTATTCGTTCAACAATTTCCAAAGATCATCTTTCAGCTCTTGAATACCCTGTTGCGCTACTGATGAAATAAATCGATAATTGACATTCTTAAGTTCTTTGTCAAGCGCTACTTTCATTTCTCGCATGAGTTCGTCGTCCAGCATATCGCTTTTAGAAATTGCCACTATCCTTTCCTTATCTAGAAGCTCAGGATTATAGCGCCTTAACTCATCAAGTAAAATTTCATATTCTTTGGAGATATCGTTACTATCCGCCGGAATCAAAAAAAGTAGGGTCGCATTACGTTCAATATGACGCAAAAAGTAATGTCCCAATCCTTTTCCCTCTGCGGCTCCTTCAATAATCCCGGGAATATCGGCCATAATAAAGCTTCTAAAATCACGATATTCCACAATTCCCAAGTTTGGTTTTAGTGTAGTGAATTCATAGTCCGCAATTTTGGGTTTGGCAGAGGTCATTACAGAAAGTAACGTTGATTTGCCAGCATTTGGAAAACCTACGAGCCCAACATCGGCCAAAACCTTTAATTCTAAGGTAATCTGAGTTTCTTCTCCGGGAATCCCTGGCTGCGCATATCGTGGCGTTTGATTGGTAGAACTTTTAAAATGCCAATTACCACGACCTCCCATGCCACCTTTCGCCGCTATTTTTTCCTCACCGTTCTCGGTAATTTCAAAGAGAATTTCATTCGTTTCGGTATCTCTGACCACCGTGCCCAAGGGCACATCCATATACACATCTTTACCGTCTGCCCCAGTACTGCGGTTTTTACTTCCATGTTCCCCATGACCTGCTTTGAAGTGTTTTTTAAATTTGAATGTGACCAACGTCCAAAGATTGCTGTTGCCACGCACAATGACATGACCTCCACGACCACCATCACCACCATCTGGACCGCCCTTGGTAATGTATTTCTCGCGATGTAGGTGCACGGAGCCTTTACCTCCGTTACCGGAAGCCACATACACTTTTACATAATCAACAAAATTACCTTCGGTCATAGCTAACTACCCTTCTTTCACTCCCCCGTAAATATGGGAGTTTTTTAATGTCAATTGGATTCTTGATTCGGCAATACCAACAAGCTAAAGCTTGTCGATTACTTGACTTAAACGTTCCGAAATCTCAGAAATATCCCCTATCCCATTCACAGAATAAAACTTATCCTGCTTTTCATAATAATCCTTTAAGGGAGCTGTTTTTTGATTGTATTCATCAAATCGGTTACGTATTTTGCTTTCATCTTGATCATCGGTACGTCCGCTTTGTTTGCCACGCTCCAACAAACGGGCAACCAGAATATCATCTTCGGCCTCCAGGGCAATGGTCGCGTTGATTTGCATATCCTTCGAGTCTAAAAAGTTGTCCAATGCTTCAGCTTGTGCCGTTGTCCTGGGAAAGCCATCAAATATAAAACCAGCAGCATCCGGATTTTTCTCAACTTCTTGTTTTAACATATCAATAGTCACTTCATCTGGCACCAAATCTCCTTTATCCATGTAAGATTTTGCAAGTGTACCAAGTTCCGTTCCGTTTTTGATATTGTATCTAAAAACATCTCCTGTAGAAATATGCTTTAGATTGTATTTTTCCTTTAAAACATCAGCTTGGGTTCCTTTTCCAGCTCCTGGCTTTCCAAAAAGCACTAGGTTGATCATAGTTGGTTGATTTAATTGATATACTGCACTTAAATTTCTTCCTAAATCGTTATAATCCAATCCATATCCCACAATAAAAGTATCTGGGATTTCCATTCCCACATAATCAATGGTATACTCGCCATTGTAGATATCTGGCTTGTAAAACAATGAAGCAATTTTAAATTCCTTTGCGTTGGTTTGGGAAAATAGATGCACCAATTTTTTCAAGGTTCTGCCGGTATCTATAACATCTTCCAGAATAATTATGCTACGGCCTTCAATATCTTCCGGTACATCCAATAAAGTTTCCACGATTCCGGTCGAAGTCAAACCCTGATAAGAGCTCAATCGCACAAAAGAAACTTGACACGGAAATTGATATGCCTTTAGAAAATCGGAAACAAACATGAAAGCTCCGTTGAGCACACCCACAAAAATAGGAGTCTCATCTTTATAGTCTTCGGCTATTTCCGCTGCTATTTTTTCTACGGCAGCTAAAATTTGCTCCTCCCTTAAATAGGGCTTAAAAACCTTATCATGAAGTTTGATCAAATCGCAATCAATTTATTGGGTTGGCAAAGATAACACTTTTAAGAGCGCTTTGTCCTTTGGACTTGCATCCCTTAAAGGAATTCATGTATTTTTGTTTTCATTCCAATTACAAATCAATGGACTTTTTCTCTTCCAATTTTAAACTCGGTATTTTAGGCGGTGGTCAATTGGGTAAAATGTTGTTGTACGAAACCCGAAAATGGGACATTCAAACCAAAGTAATGGATGCCTCCCCAGATGCACCTTGCAGAATAGCATGCGATGAATTTATACAGGGAAGCCTAATGGATTTTGATGCTGTTTATGACTTTGGAAAAGCTGTTGATGTATTGACCATCGAAATTGAAAATGTTAATGTGGATGCGTTGGAAAAACTGGAACATGAAGGTGTAAATGTATATCCCCCCACAAAAACATTGAGAACAATTCAGAATAAGGCAACACAAAAATTATTCTATACAGATAATCATATCCCTACCTCGCCCTTTACTCGATTTGCCTATACCTCGGAAATTGAGGACAGTATTTCCAATGGTGGGTTCCAGTTTCCTTTTGTCTGGAAGAGTGCGCAATTTGGATATGACGGACAAGGTGTTAAAGTAGTCCGTTCATTAAAAGACTTGGATGGGTTGCAAAATGTGGAATGTATTGCTGAAGAAATGGTCGATTTTAAAAACGAGCTGGCCGTTATTGTTGCGCGGAATACCAAAGGAATTGTAAAAACCTATCCTGTTGTTGAAATGGAATTTCATCCTGAGGCCAATCAGGTGGAATATGTTATTTGTCCTGCTCGGATTGAAGCATCGGTAGCCAAAAAAGCGATAGACGTAGCTTTGAAGGTTTCCGAAAAAATAGACCATATTGGATTACTTGCCGTGGAGTTGTTCCAAACCAAGGATGATGAAATTTTGGTGAACGAGGTCGCGCCAAGACCCCATAATAGCGGACATTATAGCATTGAAGGGAGCTATACCAATCAATTTGAACAACATATTAGAGCTATACTGGGATTACCTTTAGGTAAAACGGAAAGCAAAGTAGCTGGGGTGATGGTGAATCTAGTAGGTGCCGAAGGGCATACGGGAGATGTTGTATATGAAAATATAGATTCCATTCTTAAAATGGACGGGGTCACTCCCCATATATATGGAAAAAAGCAAACACGACCATTTCGGAAAATGGGGCATGTAACCATTGTGGACAAGGATATGGGAAAAGCAAGGACAATTGCACAAGAAGTAAAGGAAACTATTAAAGTGATTGCTAAATAGAAAATCAAACTTCACATATTGAAATCTATAGATCTGAAAAAAGTGGTATGTGCAAATTTTGCAAATACCACTGAACTGTTGCAAAAAATGCATCAGTTCCCTAAAATAAAAGAATAGTAGAAAGAAAAACCATCATTTTATTATATAGTAATGGATTTTTCTTAAAATAAGAGTATATAAAATGACAGTTGAACAAGTTCTAGCGGTTATCGGTTTAATAGGAATAGGAAGTATTGTTCCATCTATTGTTACCTATATAGTTGGTTCTAGGAAAAAGAAATCGGATGCAAAGCAGGAATTAAAAGAAGAACGATATAAAGTAATTTTGCTTTTATGTTATGCATATGTCAATTACGAGCGGGAAAGTACACTATTGGTTGTAAATAGACCAAACCTTTCATCTAAGGAGGAACTTCTGAATGAACTTATGGCTGAGTGGGCCAATATGGCCTTATATGCATCGGACAATCTTATATTGAAAATGAAAAATTTGCTTGAAAAACGTAATACAGATACCTTCAATTCTCTAATAATAGAAATGAGAAAAGATCTTTATGGTGTAAAGACAAAATTAACCACCGAAATTTTTGAACTCGAAAAAACTAAAATATTACCTAAAAATAATACAATTGGCTAATTTCCAAATGATAGCATAAGATTACTATAGTTCTAAAAGTTAGAAATCATAAAAATTATTCTTAAAAGCAAAGATAAAAACAAAACAAAATGAGCAAAGTAGCCGTAATCATGGGAAGCACAAGCGACCTCCCCGTAATGCAAGATGCCGTTGAAATTTTAAAGGGTTTTGATATTGAAGTGGATGTAGATATTGTTTCTGCACACCGTACCCCCGAAAAACTATTCGATTTTGGTAAAAATGCCCATAAAAACGGATATTCTGTCATAATTGCAGGCGCAGGCGGCGCAGCGCATCTGCCCGGAATGGTAGCCTCCTTATCGCCTTTGCCCATAATAGGAGTTCCTGTAAAAAGCAGCAATTCCATTGATGGCTGGGATTCGGTGCTTTCCATTCTTCAAATGCCAGGTGGAGTACCTGTTGCCACAGTGGCTCTTAACGGAGCCAAAAATGCGGGTATTCTTGCAGCACAGATCATCGGAGCTTCGGACAAATGTGTGTTGGACAAAATTGAACTCTACAAACAAGGTCTAAAAGAAAAAGTCATCAAAGGAGCTGAGGAAGTACGCAATAAGTAGTCAATAGTCAATAGTCAATAGTCAATAAGAAGATATATTATAATTATCGTATAATCAATTGAATAAAATCGAACAATCCAACAGTCTAATAATCCAACTTACAAGATTATCTCAATACTAAAATCTCACATCTAATATCTATATGAATAATCCCCTTCTTCAACCTTTTGATCAAGCTCCTTTTGAGCAGCTAAAGAACGAACATTTTAAACCCGCTTTCCTACAGGCAATCGAAGATGCAAAAAAAGAAATTGATGAAATCGTTAAGAACCCAGATTCCCCCACTTTTGAAAACACCTTGGAAACTCTGGATTTTTCAGGTCGCCAATTGGATAGGGTTTCCAGTGTTTTCTTCAATTTGAATTCCGCCGAAACCAATGATGAGATTCAAAAAATTGCACAAGAAGTCTCTCCCTTATTATCTGAATTTAGTAATGATATTACCCTAAACGAGGAACTTTTTAAACGAATAAAATCGGTTTATGAAAAAAGGAGCGAACTAGACCTTTCTGTGGAGCAGCACACGTTACTAGAAAAAAGATACAAGAGTTTTAGTAGAAATGGAGCTAACTTAAAAGATGCTGATAAAAAACGTCTAAGGGAAATTGACACTGAACTATCAAAATTAAAATTGAAGTTTGGCGAAAACGTTCTGGCCGAAACAAACAAGTTTGATTTACTGTTAACGGACGAGAACGATTTAAGTGGATTGCCCAGCGGCGCCAAAGAAGCCGCAACACAATTGGCAAAGTCGAAGAATAAAGAAGGCTGGCTGATAACATTAGATTATCCCAGCTATATTCCTTTTATGAAATATGCCGATAATAGGGAATTGCGCAAGAAACTTTCGCTCGCTTTCGGTAGCAAGGGATTTCATGACGATGCGCTGGACAACCAACAGAACGTACTAAAAATTGCCAAGCTTAGACACGAGAGAGCAAACCTTTTGGGATACCAAACCCATGCACATTTTGTTCTGGAAGAACGCATGGCGGAAACACCAGAAAAAGTACATGAGTTTTTGACCGAGCTCTTGGAGAAAGCAAAACCAGCTGCTGAAAAAGAGTTTGCTGCGTTAAAAGATTTTGCAAAAGAACTTGATGGTATTTCTCAATTGGAAAAATGGGACAGTGCGTATTATTCGGAAAAACTGAAACAAAAACTATTCAGTTTGGATGACGAAAAACTAAAGCCCTATTTTAAGTTAGAAAATGTAATCGATGGTGTTTTTAAAGTTGCAGGAAAATTGTTTGACCTCAACTTTACGGAAGTTTCTGGAATTGAAAAATACCATGAAGATGTAAAGACATATGAAGTCTACGATAGTTCAAAAAATTTGGTTTCATTGTTTTATGCAGATTTTCATCCAAGACCAGGAAAACGAGGTGGAGCTTGGATGACTTCTTATAAGCCACAATACACCCTAGATGGTAAAAATAGTAGACCACATATTTCCAACGTATGTAATTTTACCAAACCTACCGATACGAAACCATCTCTATTAACCTTCAACGAGGTTACTACGCTTTTTCATGAGTTTGGGCATGCATTGCACGGAATGTTGGCAAACACCACCTATCCAAGTCTTTCAGGAACATCTGTGTATTGGGATTTTGTAGAACTACCAAGTCAAGTATTGGAAAACTGGTGCTATGAAAAGGAAGCTTTGGAACTATTTGCCTTTCACTACGAAACTGGGGAACTGATTCCTATGGATTTGGTGAAGAAAATAAAAGAGTCCGCTACGTTTCAAGAAGGTATGGCTACCCTACGTCAATTAAGTTTTGGACTTTTGGATATGGCATGGCATGGAACCGACCCTTCCAATATTAAAAATGTAAAAGAGTACGAGTCCAATGCTTTTGAAGGAACCAACTTGTTCCCTGACACACCCCAGACCTGTATGAGTACAGCTTTCTCCCATATTTTTCAAGGCGGGTATTCCTCTGGCTATTATAGCTATAAATGGGCCGAAGTTTTGGATGCGGACGCATTCGCTTATTTCAAGGAAAACGGAATATTCAACAAAAACATAGCAAATAAATTCAAGGAACATGTACTTTCTAAAGGCGGCACGGAAAACCCCATGACGCTCTACAAACGTTTTAGGGGAGCAGAGCCTAAAATAGAATCGCTATTGGAACGGGCTGGGTTATTGAAGACCAGTATCTGATTTAATCGAAGGCCCAAACATCGTTCTTTCGAACTGGGGACACCCTATTGAAACCTCCAACTACCCATATCTTATTGTTAAAAATATGAGAAGCATGACCTGCTTTTCCTGTAAAAGGAGCATCTTCAATTGCTTCTGTCCAAGTGATGCCATCCACGCTATACCACACATCATTTAAATAGTCCGTTCCATCATTTCCTCCAATCACCCACATTTTTTCATCAAAAACTACGCTAGTATGGTCACGTCTTGGTCCAAATTCCGCTTTATTCTTTACTTCTATCCAATTGATACCGTCCTCACTACTCCAAACATCACCTAATACTTCAACATTTCCGGTTAGTCCAGTTAGTCCACCCAAAACCCAAAGTTTATCATCAAAAACAACAAGATTATGGGAAAATCTAGCAGGAAAGGGAACTTGATTGGTAATCTCCGTCCATGTGATACCATCTGATGTATTCCAAATATCACTTTCAGGAGCATTATTTTGGCCTATTCCTCCGATAACCCATAGCTTATCTTTAAAAACAACCGCTTTAACAAGGTTGCGACCCGAAAATTTAGTTTCTGACATTATCTCCACCCATTCATTCCCATCATTACTATACCAAATATCATTCAATCTAGAGTCATTGGTGCCACCTCCAATTACCCATAGCTTATCCTTAAAGGAAATAGTTATATGACCTGACCTTTCCACAAACGGTGCATTAGAATCAACCTCTATCCAACTCTTTCCATCTTCACTCATCCAGACGTCATTTCCGCGTCCGTTTTCAGATCCATCACGCCCACCAACAACCCATATTTTATCCCTAAAAATGGCACTTCCAAAGTTATTTCTTCCGCTAAATTCAGCTTCATCTGTAACGGAATCTACCAAAAAATTTAAACCTCTTGTTATAAACATATTCGTAGAACTGTGTGTAGCAGCACCTTCTGAATCCTTAGCAGTTACCATCCAATAATAGTTCTGATAAAGTGATAAACGGTTATTAACCTCAAACAAGGGTTCGGTTAAATTTTCCGCAAAAAGAATCATTTCATCTTCAGATGTGCCTAAATAAAAATCATAGCTTACCATATTTCCATCTGGATCAACCGATTCTTCCCAACTAAAAGTGGGGGTAACATCCACCTCAGTCGCACCATCATTTACGGTAAGTAAGGAAAAATCTCTTGGGGGACTATTCTCCGATATTTTATCAACATCATCCATATCATTATCAATCTCACCCTTATCATTATCACAAGAATATAAAAATAACAACACAGGAATCATCCAAAATAAGTATCCAAAAATCGGTTTAGTTTTCATGTGCCAAGTTTTTTATTATACACATGCAAGTATCGCATTAAATAACCTAATTATCATCTAAATTTTAATGAAATTTATAGAAAGATTGTCGGTTTTGATTCCAGACACTTAGAAATGGAATTTGCGTTGCATGAAATTTATGTTTGCTTTTAACTTTCAAAAAATTTTGAAAGTACAGAAATATTCTTATCTTTACTGCATGAAATATCAGGAAGCTAAAGATAAGTTTATAAGTACATGGGGCAGTTTAGGCACACTTTGGGGCATAAACAAAGCCATGGCCCAGATTCAAGCTTTACTTTTTATTTCGACCAAACCGTTGACCACTGAAGAAATTATGGAGGAACTTCAAATTTCCAGGGGGAACACAAGCATGAATGTTCGTCAATTAATCGATTGGGGTATTGTAACCAAAGAACTAAAGGCAGGAGAGCGCAAGGAATATTTTTCTACCGAAAAAGATGTACAGGAATTGGGAAGAATAATCGCCAAAGAACGCAGTAGAAGAGAAATCAAACCTGTAATAAAGACTTTAGAGGAAATAAGTTCGATAACTGATGACGGAACCGAAAAAACAAAAGAGCTGATTCAACAAACAAAAGCATTGCACAATCTAGCTAAAACAGCGGATAATCTTTTGGATAAGGCAGTGAATCACAAACAGAATTGGATGAGCAGTGCATTGCTCAAATTGTTAAAATAATTTTTTTGAATTTTAATTTCAATATTTTCTGAAACTTTAAAAACATATATTATGAGGTACAATGTTCCAAATTGGCTTATTATTTTAGGTGGTGTTGGTCAAATCTTTACCGCTTTGATATATCCTTATATAAAGCACAGAGTTTTTGATTGGTACAACGATGTAAAACAACTAAAGCCTTTAAATCAAGAAATTGCAAAAACCTATGGCCGATATATTCAGGGTTTAAACTTTTCGTTTGGCTGCATTGCCATTCTTTTGACCACCGATCTACAAAACGGAACCCGATTGGCCATGGCCTTAACGGGATTGATCGGTGCCTATTGGATAGGAAAAGTTGCTACCCAAATAGCATATTACCCCATGTATACCATCCCACAGCAAACTATCTTCAAATTTGGCAGTTATTTAATGAATGTATTATTCACACTATTCGCAATTGTCTTTGCCTGGTTGTTCGTTAACAATTGCTTACACTATTTCAACAGTTAAAAAATCCGTTATGAAAGATCTAACCTTAGAAAAACAATATTACGCTACTGAAAACAATCCAAAAATAGAAGTTGATATTATAGACTTCTATAACGAAGCAACGGAAGACTATGAATTCTGGAGCAAGGATTTCAATATGCATTTTGGGTATTTCAATCTTTTTAAAACGAATCCATTTAAAAGGGATGAAATGCTGAACGAGATGAACAAGCAAGTTCTAGGTCGATTGCATATTGGTGAAAGCAAAAGCCTATTGGCAGATTTGGGCTGCGGAATGGGCGGCAGTATGCGATATGCTTTAAAAAGGAACAAAAACCTTTCAGCTATTGGCGTTACCCTATCCGAATTCCAAGTAAACGAAGGAAATAAGCTTTTAAAAGATTTAAATGCAGTCATCTTGAAAGAAAATTACAATCGAACTTCTTTGGTTTCGAATTCCTGTGATGGTGCCATCGCTATAGAGAGTTTTTGTCATTCAGGACATAACAAATCTTCATTTGCCGAAGCACATCGAATTTTAAAACCCAATAAGAAATTGGTAATTGCTGACGCATTTTTAAAAAAAGATGCAGAACAGCTTTGCTACGGTAGTTCTATGGCCTACAACAAACTTTGTGACCATTGGAGCCTTGAAAAACTGGGAGCTATTAAAAGTGTAGTTGACGATTTAAAGAATGTGGGTTTTAAAAACGTAGAAATTGAAGATGTCTCTTTTCGGGTTGCTCCTTCTGTACTCCATGTTCCTTTTGCCATAGTTGGTTTTATATTCAAAAAGCTTTGGAAGAACAGAACGTTGAAAAAAGAAAGCCTACATAATCTTAAAGGCTCGTTTTATGCATTATTATCTGGTTTGCACATGCAAAGTTTTGGGTATTATCTGATTACCTGTACTAAATAATAGATTTAATGTGAAACAAGATATTTTATGTGCTAAAAGATTTTATATTGCGCATAGGTTGGCAACCTTTAAAATCATAACAAAAAGCCAAATTCCAAGTTCATGAACTTTTTGTGATACTTTTTGAAGTCGTTTGTAGTGTACAAAGCATAAAATCATTAACTAAAATCTAGTACTTTTGGTACTTCTTTAAACACATGGCAGCACACGAACTTAAACCAGACACTTGGATCGACCTTTATGCCGACTATCTTTTCAACTATGCTGTAGCGCGAGTTAGCGATGCAGAAATTGCTAAGGACTTAGTTCAAGAAACCTTTTTTGCGGGACTCAACTCGGCAAAAAACTATAAAGGAGATGCAGCAGAACGTACATGGTTGATTGCCATTTTAAAGCGGAAGGTTATTGATCATTACCGTAAAATCAACTCTAAAAAAGGAAAAGCAGAGGTTCGTATAAACTATAATGCCAACACAGATTCTGAAGGAGATTGGTTGGAGGAACAGGTTGCAGACCCTTTTAGTAAGGAAGGTGATACTTCTATGGAAAACGAAGAGTTGGGAATGGCAATTCAGGAATGTATTTCAAAATTACCAAAAAAACAATCCTTGGTTTTCAATATGAAAACCATTCAGGGAATGAGTACAGAAGATATTTGTAATGAATTGGGAATTAATCCGTCCAACTTGTGGGTGATGATCCATAGAGCACGAACAGCGCTTATGGGCTGCCTAAATCAAAATTGGTTTTAGCTATGAAAATTTCATGCGAGGAGGCCTCGAACATATGTAACAAATCACAATACAATGAAGCTAGTTTTTGGGAGATACAAAAACTAAAACTTCATATATTACTATGCAAGACTTGTGCAAAATTCTCAAAAAAAAATACTGCATTTACTTCGCTTTGTGATAAGGCCGACCTTAATGTACTTTCAGAGAATGATAAAGAGGAAATGCGCAAAAAACTGGAAGAACATCTTTAGAAAATCTTGTTCAAAATTAGATTTGAACAAAACCAAAGCAATGGTATCCCCTCTACCCAAAATGAAGCAAAATATTTAGGCTTCATTTTATCTTTTGCAGTAAATATTCCAATTAAAATAACGGTTACCAAAAGACTGGATAAAATTTCTTTTTTGGTTAAATCGTCCTTTAAAAAACTCATTGCAAAAAAAACAAAAATCAATAGAAGCCCTAATACTTTTGTTTTTGCAACACCTAGCACTTGGGGCAGTGTTCTCAAGCTTTTATCATCCCAGTACATATCCCGTATCTCAAAAGGTAGAATAAGTATAAGTACAAGAACAAACCTTTGAACCAAATACAGCCAAACATCATATCTAAGGCCTAGTTCCGCATCTAGGGAAGGTAACAAAACAGTGAATCCAGCCCATACCAAAGCCACAATATAAATTTTAAAACCGCCAAGGCTTCGTAGGTTTTTTGCATTGGGCAAAAGGGGGACAGCATAAAGTGTGGAAATCAAACTTAAAATTGCGGTTGCAATCCATATCTCTTTTTTTAAATGCAACAAAAAATAAACTGCCAAGAGAAAGCTTAAGAAGCTGAGAACCTGTATATTTCTTTGATAGCCAGTAGAGACAATCAAGTATTTTTCCGCCTCCACGCCATATTTAACAAAATTATAGCACACTACCGTACCACAAAAAATAAAGCCACTTAGGTAAAGATTTGATGAAATGTTTAACATTTGGGTCGTTACACCCGCTAAAGAAACCACGGCCAGTGCTACATGAATACTGGCATCCAGATAAAAATTGAACAGGTTCTTTAACAATTTCATTAAACAGAATTATAACTCATGGAAAAAAGGTTGATTTCTGGTTGACAACTTTGAATCCAGTACCGTCAAAATTGCCCATTTTCATTGAATTAATCCCTAATTTTGTGGACTTTATTAAACTAGCTATGAATACAGAAGTATTTGCCTCTAGGCACATTGGGATTTCAGAAAAAGACCTTCAGCACATGTTCAAGACTATTGGGGTCGAAAACATGGAGCAATTGATTTCTGAAACTATTCCGGATGATATTAGACTAAAAGAACCGCTGAAACTACCACAAGGAATAAGCGAGCATGAGTTCCTTTCCCACATTCAGCAGCTATCGGAAAAAAACAGGGTGTTTAAAACCTATATCGGTTTAGGATATCACGAGAGCTTAACGCCATCCGTCATCAAAAGAAATATTCTGGAAAACCCGGGTTGGTATACTGCTTATACGCCGTATCAGGCCGAGATTGCCCAAGGTCGTTTAGAAGCTTTATTGAACTTTCAGACCATGGTGTGCGATCTAACGGGAATGGCGTTGGCAAATGCTTCGCTTTTGGATGAAAGTACCGCTGCCGCTGAAGCAATGACCATGCTTTTCGACGTTCGTTCAAGACAACAAAAGAAAGATGGCGCACTTAAATTCTTTGTTTCCGAAGAGGTGATGCCACAAACCTTAAGTTTACTTCAAACAAGATCTACTCCACTTGGAATTGAATTGGTCATAGGAAATCATGAAGAATTTGATTTCTCGGAAGGATTTTACGGTGCCTTGTTACAATATCCCGGTAAACACGGTCAAGTACATGATTATGCAGACTTTGTTCAAAAAGCAAAAGTAAATGATATAAAAGTTGCCGTAGCCGCAGATATTCTAAGCTTGGTTTTATTGACACCTCCGGGTGAATGGGGCGTAGATGTGGTAGTAGGCACAACACAACGCTTCGGAATTCCATTGGGTTACGGTGGGCCACATGCAGCGTTCTTTGCCACAAAAGAAGCGTACAAAAGAAGTATTCCCGGAAGAATTATAGGAGTTACAAGAGATACTGATGGCAATCGTGCATTGCGAATGGCGTTACAAACCAGAGAACAGCATATAAAAAGAGACAAAGCGACTTCAAATATTTGTACCGCTCAGGTCTTGTTGGCAGTGATGGCAGGAATGTACGGGGTTTACCACGGGCCAGATGGATTAAGGTTCATCGCCAATAAAGTACACAATACCACCAAGCTTCTTTCTAAAGAACTCGAAGCGTTAGGACTACAACAAACAAACACTGCTTTTTTTGACACCATTAAAGTAAAAGTCTCAGATTCAAAAAAACTGAAGACTATTGCTGAAAAAAACAGTATAAATCTTAACTATATTGACACCGAGACAGTTTCTGTTTCCTTAAATGAAGCCGTTTCCCAAAATGACCTTAAGCTTTTAATTTCTTGTTTTACCGAATCTGAAAATACGGAACCGAAAAATTTTGCTGCTGATGTTTCAGATGTAATTCCAAGTTCTTTGCAAAGACAGGCTCCGTTTTTGGAGCACAAAGTCTTCAATTCCTATCATTCCGAAACAGAATTGATGCGGTACATCAAAAAATTGGAACGAAAAGATTTGGCATTGAATCATTCTATGATTTCCTTGGGCAGTTGCACGATGAAGTTGAATGCAGCATCGGAAATGCTTCCATTAAGCTGGGCAAATTGGGGCAATATTCATCCTTTTGTACCGCTAAACCAAGCGGAAGGATATCAAATAATCCTAAAAGAGTTAGAGCAACAGTTAAATGTTATCACTGGTTTTGCAGCAACGTCACTACAACCTAATTCGGGAGCGCAGGGTGAATACGCTGGATTGATGACGATTAGGGCCTATCATGAATCCCGTGGAGAAGGACACCGAAACATTTGTATCATTCCTGCATCTGCACATGGAACCAACCCTGCATCAGCTGTAATGGCTGGCATGAAAGTGGTCGTTACAAAAACTGATGAAAAAGGAAATATAGACGTAGCGGATTTAGAAGAGAAAGTACAATTGTATTCTGAAAATCTCGCTGCGCTAATGGTGACTTATCCATCCACACATGGCGTATTCGAGTCGTCAATAATCCATATAACCAATCTAATTCACGAAAACGGTGGTCAAGTTTATATGGACGGTGCCAATATGAACGCACAGGTCGGACTTACCAATCCGGCAGTTATCGGTGCCGATGTGTGCCATTTGAACCTACATAAAACCTTTGCCATACCCCACGGCGGTGGAGGACCAGGCGTAGGGCCAATATGTGTTGCCGAGCAATTAAAACCGTTTCTTCCCACAAATCCAGTGATTGCAACTGGAGGAGACCAAGCAATATCCGCAATATCCGCAGCACCTTGGGGTAGCGCACTGGCCTGTTTAATTTCCTATGGGTATATTAAAATGCTTGGAACAAAAGGACTAACGGAATCCACAGAAATTGCCATTTTGAACGCCAACTACATCAAAGAAAAGCTCAAGGGCAAGTTTGATGTTCTTTATGCAGGTGAAAAAGGAAGAGCTGCCCATGAGATGATTATCGATTGCAGACCTTTTAAAGTAAATGGCGTAGAAGTAACAGATATTGCCAAACGTCTTATGGACTATGGCTTTCATGCACCTACGGTATCCTTCCCCGTTGCGGGAACTATGATGATAGAACCTACGGAAAGTGAGAGCCTTTCAGAATTGGATAGGTTTTGCGATGCAATGATAGCAATTCGTGAAGAGATCGATGAGGTAAGCACGGAAGACCATAACAACGTGCTCAAAAACGCACCGCACACCTTAGAAATGGTAACGAGCGATACTTGGGATTATCCCTATAGCAGACAAAAAGCTGCTTTTCCATTAGCTTACGTTCACGAAAACAAATTTTGGCCCACAATCAGAAGAACCGATGAAGCGTTTGGGGATCGTAATTTAATTTGTACGTGCGCACCTATTGAGGCATATGCCGAAGCATAGCCCAACTACTATAAAGCCTATAAAAGCTCTTGATTTTCTTGGTAAATCGAGAGCTTTTATGTTTTACTACTTAAAAGAATTACGCTTGAACATCGTAGGTATTATTATGCATGCATAATAAACCCACCTACTGTGATTAACTTTACGTTTAAAACCTCAACATGAAAATTGGCATCACCGGCACCGGAAGTTACATTCCATCAATCATCACAAAAAATGAAGACTTTTTAGACCACGAGTTTCTAGGAAGCGATGGAGTTACTTTTGGGGACAACAATCCTGTCATTATTGAAAAATTCAAATCCATAACAGGAATTGCGGAACGGCGTTATGCACAAGCCGAATTAAAAACTTCGGATTTAGGGTATTTAGCAGCAGAAAAAGCTATTGAAGATGCGGGAATAGAAAAAGAATCGTTGGACTATATCATCTTTGCCCATAATTTTGGGGATTTGACACCGGGGAAAATTCAGGGTGACACACTGCCTAGCTTGGCTACAAGAGTTAAACACTTGTTGAAAATAAAAAATCCGAAATGTGTGGCATACGATATGATTTTCGGTTGCCCAGGTTGGATTGAAGGGATAATTCAAGCCAATGCATTTATCAAAAGTGGCATTGCGAAAAAATGTCTTGTTATTGGAGGCGAAACACTATCCAGAGTAATCGATGAATACGACCGTGATAGTATGATTTATTCCGATGGTGCAGGTGCTGCGGTTCTGGAAGGAAATCCGACATCTGGTGAAATTTTGGGGCATGCCTCGGCTACATATGCTAATGAAGAAGCGTATTATTTGTTTTTTGACAAAACATATGCCAGTGAAGGGTGTTCGGATACCAGATATATAAAAATGCACGGGCGTAAAATATACGAGTTCGCCTGCACACATGTTCCACAGGCTATGGCAACTTGCTTGGATGAAAGCGGAGTGTCCATTGACGACATCAAAAAAGTCTTTATCCATCAAGCCAATGAAAAAATGGACGAAGCTATTATAAAAAGGTTTTATAAAATTTACGGTAAGAAAGCCCCAGAAGATATTATGCCCATGAGCATCCATAAACTGGGTAACAGTTCCGTAGCAACCATTCCCACACTTTTTGATTTGGTACGAAACGGAGAACTAGACCAACATGAAGTAAAAAAGGGAGATGTTGTTATCTTTGCAAGCGTTGGCGCTGGTATGAACATCAACGCCATTGTTTACAAATATTAAATGTACGAAAACAACTTTCCCAACAAACGTTATAAGCACACTTTAGCCTTTTTACAAAAGCACATTGATACTTCAGAATCTATTTTGGATTTGGGGGTGGAGAATCCGTTTTCTGAAATCATGAAATCCAATGGATATCAAGTTGAGAATACGGGAGGAGAAGATTTAGACGTTGATTTTAAAACGGTCAGCAATACTGATGCCAACGTGATTACCGCTTTTGAAATTTTTGAGCATTTAGTTGCACCCTTTAATGTTTTAAAAGAAACAAAAGCAAAAAAATTGGTGGCAAGTATCCCGATGCGATTATGGTTTTCATCTGCATACCGAAGTAAGACAGACCCTTGGGACCGACATTACCATGAATTTGAAGACTGGCAATTTGATTGGCTTTTAGAAAAAGCGGGATGGACCATAAAGGATACAGCAAAATGGACAAACCCCACCAAAAAAATAGGTTTTCGCCCTTTGTTACGATTTTTTACGCCAAGGTATTACATTGTATACGCAGAACGAAAGCCCTAACCTACATTTTTGTGTCCAATTCAGAAATACTTGACCAGGTGAAGCATTCATGAAAGAGTTAAGGGTGAAAGGTAAATTGTCCATCTCCTATTTCCAAAGAACATAAAACTTCTTTGGGATAAGTGTTCAGTTTTTTGGAATTTTAGCACATGCGAATCAGCATTATCATTCCTGCCCATAACGAAGAGGCCTATCTTAAAGATTGTCTCAATTCGTTTGTTGCACAAACCCATGTACCGGATGAGGTTATCGTTGTGGACGACAATTCCAGTGATAAAAGCTTTTCCATTGCTTCGGATTTTGCAAAAAAAAATGATTTTATCAAAGTTCTACAACGTAATTCGACAGATGAGCATGTGCCTGGGAAAAAAGTAGTGGACACCTTCAATTTTGGATTGCAACATGCTTCAGGTTATGATTTAATCGGCAAATTTGATTCCGACATTATCCTCCCCCAAAATTATTTTGAAGTCATGTTAAACCATTTTCAGAGCAACTGGAAATTGGGAATGTGCTCTGGATTACTTTATATAAAAAAGGAAGAAGAATGGATTTATGAAAACATTTCGAATAAAAACCATATTCGAGGCCCGATAAAACTATATCATAAAGCTTGTTTTGATAAGATTGACGGATTGCGTCCCGGGGTTGGCTGGGATACCGTGGATGTGCTCTTGGCCAAATTTCATGATTTTGAAACAAAAACTGACCCTGAGCTAGGCGTAAAACACCTTCGCCCTACTGGGCACGGTTACAGTTCCAAAAATTACAAAATCAAAGGTCAGGCTTTGTACAAAATGCGCTATGGAATTTTGCTCTCAAAAATAACTGCATTAAAAATGGCATGGCAAGCAAAAAGCCTAAATCTTTTCTTTCAAATGCTAATTGGTTACTTCAAAGCCGTCATTCGTCAATTGCCGCGGTATGTTTCTAAAGAAGAGGGTATTTTTATTAGAAAATATCGATGGAAAGGTATTAAGGGTAAATTCGTCTAAGCTACGGTTCGTATCTAATTGGATCCTAGATTCCCCTCTTAGCAATAACTTAAAAAATCTAGATATGTTCTTTAACGGTGCAAAATGTGATATTTACATAGGGTCTAGAGCCGGAAAGAAATTGATGAATGATATTAGTAAAGCTCAAAAGTCTATTGAAATCGTTTCACCTTTTTTGAACAAATCTCTTCTTGATATCTATCATTTTTCTAAGAGATCTTTGGGTAATTTCTGGGGTGATTCCCACTATTACTTTTTTTATTTTTTATCAGCATTATAAGACAAAAGTTAGGATTACCCGAATCTTTGACTATAGCTACTCCACTATATTCCCCATCAAAATTTATGCATGTTCCGATTTCGAAAATCGGCTTCATAGTAAAGTTTACCTTATTGATAATCAAGTTGCCTACTTGGGCTCATTAAATTTTACATACTCTGGTACAAAAAACAACCATGAGACCAGAATAAGGATTTGGGAACCCGTCGCGTTGGAAAAAATCAAGGAAGAAATTGATTGCCTCATAGATGATGATTTCCAATCCGAACTTGATTTTCAATTTTGGGGCAAAATACTATATATAGAGACTATAAATTAATTT
>JBCCEC010000050.1:0-28871 GCA_039030475.1 Bacteroidota bacterium | reverse complement strand
TAATAATCGGAAGTCCCCAGATTTATTGTCGGGATTGTTTTTAGTCCGCTTCGACGGCTTTGTTCAGAGTGATGGAAGTTATCGAACTACTGACACTGAAGGATTATATCATATTTTTCTCGCGTCTCTGTAAAATTCGAATGTTCATAATTAATGATTCTACTTGGGTGAAATGACTCCACAAAGCTGTTGGTACGCTCACTGCAAACAGCGGTTATTTCAAGACCTATATGCTTAGCAATTTGCATTGCAGCGCACCCAACACCACCTGAGGCGCCGTTTATCAAAATTCGCTGATTTTGCTTTGCGTTCACTTTTTTTACTATAGCCTGATAAGCAGTCAAAGAGACTAAAGGAATAGAGGCAGCTTCTACAAAGGAAAGATTATGAGGCATTAATGATAAGGTGTCCGCCCTTGTTACGGAATACTCGGCATATGCCCCTGTTTTAGCAAATCCCGACTTCGCGAATTTGGCATTTGCATCCATCATTCCATAAACGTTTTGACCTATAGAAAAGTTGGATACCGCTTCTCCAATTTCTACTATCTTTCCCGCTATATCAAGTCCAGGAATTAATGGCGGTCCATAATCTAGAATTGGAGCGAGCATCCCCTTTCGCAGGTATAAATCATGAGGATTGATGCCCGCGGCATAATTCTCTATCACAACCTGATTTTCTTCAATTCTCGGATAGCTAACATTATTTTGTACTTGGAGTACTTCAGCTTCTCCATACTCTTTAATAACTACAGCTTTCATGTTTTTCTAATCTTTTAATGTAAAGTTCTTTTTTGTAATCCAACTCCATATTAACTACAGAAGGCTCTAATAACAATGGTGTATTATATGAACAACGCATTTCATCTTTGGTAAACCCTATATTTTCCCTTCCTTTTCCAAAGTTTTCAATTTGTTTTGCGCCATAAACAAAGTGGGGTCCATTTCTAAAGATTTTCTGTACAATTCAATTGCATGGTTTAAATCATTGCTTCTTTCATGGTACAATCCCAAAACAAAGGTTACATAAGCATCTTTGGGATATATCTCATCCAGAAGCTTTATCGTTTCAAATGCCGTTTTTAAATCCCCTTTGTTATAATAATCCAAATACGCTGTCCTGATAATTTGGTCGGCATCCAAATACTTCCAATTTTTAAACTCTTGGGAAGTTTTTAGATGCATTTGTTTTGCCGCAGCAACCCCCTGCTTATTCAGAATCAAAATGAAATCATCCGTGTTAGGGGGAACACTTTTTCCTTGCTTCACGTAGATGTTCTTCAAAAGCTCAAAAGTCCTTAAATTGGGATTTTCCATTCTTGAAATGGCCATTTCAATACATTTTTGAGCTTCTCCAATTTTTCCATGTTCTTCTAAGTGACTGGCTAGGTTTAACAACTCCCCATTATAAAAACTATACTTGTCCACATCCTTGGAAGCTGCCTCAAAACCTTTATATCTGATCGCGTTCATGAATTGATTGTCCAAAATCAGGCCTTCATTAGCCACCCATTTATCATATTCCATTTCCGTGGCAACCCACTGGGCATATTTCGTCCCTTTTAGTTTGGCAACAAGATGCAACGCACCATCGATTCCTGCGGAAATACCTGCGGTAGTTATCAAATTGCCATTGTCCACAAACCGAACATCGTCCCTTACATCTATTTTAGGAAAATCAGTCCTTAGTGGTTCTATCGCCGTGTGGAAAGTTGTCGCAATCTTACCATCCAACAAACCCGCTTCCGCTAGAAAAAAGGCTCCGGTACACACACTAAACTGTATCTCTGCTTTGGATGCCATTTCCCTTGCCCATTGTTTTACTTTTTCATTTTTGGCTTCGCTTAGATCTCCACCACCTACAAAAGCTATAACATCGGGTCTTGGAATGTTTGGATCGTTCAATGCATAATCAGGCAATACGGTAAGTACATTTAAGGACTTCATCGGCTCCTTTGTTTCGGCTATGGTGTAGACGTTGAACCCAGCCACAGCAAAAACTTCCATTGGCCCGGCAAAATCCAATATTTCTACGTTGTCCTGTAGATAAATGGCAATATTCTTAATTGCTGATTTTGATTGTGCATGTGCGATAACCTGTAAGGATATGGTAATTGCAAATAGTAAGGTTTTTTTCATTGTTTAATTGTTTTCAGTCTAACCTTTGTTTCAGTTGTATTAGTTCTTCACTGGGTGGAAACTTCTTCAAGGCCTCATGTAACATAATCTTGGCCTTCCCGGTATCTTTAAGTTTTTCGTAAACGTTGATTCGTTGGATGTATAGGGCCATGTTATCCGGATAGGTTTCCATCGCCATTTGACCCACTAGATTAGCTTCCTCATAATTTTGTTGCCCCATAAGATTTTCAATTCGGACTGTAATATCCTTTAAGGTGAACAGAACCCAACTAGGATATTTAGATTTAGTTTCTTGGTATATTTTATAGCCAGCCTGAGCCCCTTCGTTTCTAAGAACATTCAAAAAATCCTCATAGACCGGTGGGGCCCACTTGTTCATTTTTTCTAAAGAAGAGGCTAAACCATAATACGATAATGGGCTTTTGGGATAGAAACTTAAGTTCCTTTCAAAGTACTTCATAGCTTCCTCGGGGCGACCCTCCCTAAGGGCCAAATGGCCTGCTAGATCCAGTACCCCGAATTGGGGCTTATCATCATTAGTTGTTGTTAAGTACTCGGAAGCTTTGTCTCCTAGATCATAGGTAATCTTTCCGTTTGAAATATCCCATTGGGGATATTCCATATATCTTGCCGTTCTGTTGGCAACCTCATAACCAGCAATTTTGGATACGGTAAGAAAAGCTCCCTCAATTCCTGAAGATACCCCAGCTGAAGTAACGATTTTACCGGTATCAACATACTTAACTTCGTGTACTACGTTTTCCGGTTTTAGTATTTCTCTTAGAAAGGGCAATATCTTGTGATGGGACGTTACTTCAATTCCTTCGAGTCTTCCAGATTCCTGCAAAAAGAAAATGCCGGAGCATACGGTTAAAACATCGGATGAATTCCCAATTTCCTTATCAATCCATTTTTGGGTCAAAGTGTCGTTCAGGGCGTCTTGAGCGTTACCCCCAGGAAGAACCAAAATATCAGTTTTAGGGGCATTCGCCAAGCTGTAGTTCGGAGTGATATCCAAGAAGCCCTGGGATTTCAACTTGGATTCCTTGGCCACCGTATACACATTAAAGTGATAGTTGTTGGTATAATACGAAGCGGCGGCAAATACTTCTGCAGGTCCCGCAAAATCCAGCAACTCTACTCCGTCGTACAAAAACACTGCTATGTTTATCGTGTCCTTCGTTTGAGCTGATACACTAAAGACGAGAAGGCCAAAAAGGAATACCATACTTTTTTTCATTTTATGATACATTAAATTTTGTTTGATTGACGCCTTTTATCAAGAGCCATAAGGCCAATGCTAATTCAGTAATCAATGGAGGCAATAGGATTATGGGATAAAGGCTTTGGGATACTTCAGGTAAAAGAAAACTGCTAAAACCAAATACGAAATAACAAGAGGCCGTAATTAGCAATGCTATTCCGAACAAGTAGGGGATTATTCTTGATTTAGCGAACAGCGTACCAATGATCAAACAATGAGCGCTAAAGAGTGTCAGAGCCACATCATAACCATAGGAATGCACCTTGAAAAAGAAAAGTACCAAAGATTCAATCTGTTCAACACTGAATGATTTTAAATATTCCGAGCCGCTGATGAGCAAAAGCACAGATAACATATTAAGAACATTTACACTGGATACGGCTACTATGGCCAGCCGGAATGTCATGGCCAAAACTGCCAAGGTTTTATTGAAGGTCTTTAATAAGAAATACAAAAGGACGGCTAGCACTATATCCCCAAATAGCACCAGTATATCGCCTACAATTCCTAAACGGAAGAGGAATTCCGATTGAAGAACATTTTCAACAGTAAGTGATGCGTCCGAATAGAACACCAAACTAGATCTCACAACCGCTTCTGAAAAAATTCCAAGAAAAATCAACACGAGATAGGTCGCTCCTGCTATTCTGGCTATTTGCTTAAGTTTGATTGCCTTGGCTTCCATTTACCGTTACTTGATCATGAATTTCACATCGTACTCCGATGATTCCAAACCTATGATTGCATCATTCCCATCTCTAGAAAATTCAATAATATGGGAGGCGTGTGATGTTAGAAACCTGTCTTTCTCTATGTAAAAGACGGGATGTCTGTTTCCATGCCTTTCCATATAAAGTTGCTTGCGCTGTTCATCTAGGGTAAAAGCCAATTCACCTAGGCTGTTTGATATAAATTTGCCCTCGTAATCCTGTAGAATTTCAACATTATTCATCAAAGTATAGGGGCTGTCATCAGGATATGCTATTCCTTGATTCGGTATCCAGTCATACTCCATATAGAAAGCGGTTTGCGCAGCAACAGGAAGACCTTTAAGTTTCGCAACAACATGCAGAGCGCCATCAATACCAGCAGAAACGCCCGCGGTTGTTATTACTTGGCCATTGTCAACATATCGGACTCCTCTTAGTACTTCCACTTTAGGGTATTCCTTTTCCAAAACATCCAACGTATATCGAAATGTTGTGGCCTGCTTCCCGTCCAAAATACCAGAGGCAGCAAGAATAAGTGCGCCGCTACAAACTGAGAAATAGTAATCAGGACTTTGAGATTTCACTCAACTAACAAGTTCTTTATCTTTTGAAGGCAGTACGGCATTTCCCCCAAAAAACACTAAAATATCGGCCTTTGGAGCATCCGATAAATCATAATCAGGAATTACCTTCATGATACCTTGCGCGTAAATAGGATCTTTGGTCTTTGAGATTGTGAAGACATCATAACCAGCATAGGCAAAAACTTCCATAGGACCAGCGAGATCTAGAATTTCAACTCCAGACTGCAGATAGAAACCAATTTTTTTCCGATTGGCTTTTAGGTAATTCTTAACCTCTTCTTTTTTTATCAGTTCCATATTACAATGTCGACATACTCCTGGTTTATCAAATTCCAAGTCATCACATTTTCTATTGCACGGTGGACATACAAATACCTCCTTTTCCGAAAAGCCAAGTGCCATTTGCGCAGCAGAAGAGATAGTGAATGTTTGTGCTAGTAAAAACGAGAGTAAGACAATGAATCTTTTCATTTTTCAATTGATATCTGTCAAAATTAGATGTCAATCAGGGGTATTAAAAGGACAGAATCATTCGGTTTAGGGACAAAAAGTTGAATCTCTATGAGGAAGGCAATATCTAGTTTTGATGCTTTTTGAGCACCGCGTACAATTGGCTAATGCTTTTAAAACCGCTTTCCCTTGCCACCATTTCCAATTTGTTGTTCTCGTTGAGCAGATTATTGGCTTTTTCAACCCGTAGCTTTTCGGTGTAAGTGTGGATGGTGATTCCTGTTGCTTTTTTGAACAGTCTAGATAGATTTCTTGGACTCATGTTGACGTTCTCTGCGATTTCCAATTGTGTGAATTGCTTGTCAAGATGTTGGGCTATAAACTCTTGGGCTTTATGTATTCGTTCTTCTAAATGGTTTCTATATCTGAGAAAAACACTCAATTGGGGATCAAACTCCCCACGTCGAAAATAGATTACAGCTTCCTTGGCAACATCTGCGGCAAGTTTGGGACTGAATTTTGTTTCAAGAATAAACAACGCCAAATCAATTCCTGAGGAAATACCCGCACTGGTGTAAATATTCTTATCAATCACCAGCAAACGGCTTTCCTTCAAGTCTATCTTCGGATAGCGCTCTCTAAAGGCCCCGACTCTTTTCCAATGCGTGGTAGAACTTCTATGGTCTAGTATTCCAGCCTCTGCCAATAAAAAACTTCCTGTACAAACTGAACAAATATTTACGCCTATCCTATCACATTCCTTTAACCAAGAGAAAAATGAACTGCATTTTTGAAGAAACTCATAATCAGAGAAAATAGAGAAATATAGACCTGGAACAAAAACAAAATCGTCCTTGGTGGGCAGAAAATCACCAAAATACTTTAATTCCGAAAAACTCAATCCTGCGCTACTCACTACCCTATCTTCATTGATTGGACTAATGAAGTGCAAATCAATTGAAGCCCCGTATTCTCTTGCTTCATAAAATATATGGGCGGGGCCGTTTATGTCCAGTAGATGGACCTTGGGCGGAACTACAAAAAAAATGTTATTAATTGGCTCTTTATTCTTCATTACTTATTGCAAATGGTATGTAGTCTAATTTTCCTATATAAAAATACTATCTAAAATTCCGTTCAATCCTCTGCACAAGTCATGTTTAACATAACGCTGTCATCCAAATCCTCACATTCAAACCCTTTATCATTCAATACATGGACAATTTCAGTTGAGACGTCTTGAATACTTTCCACACGAAGCACATTATCGATATCTTCCAAATCAAAGTTCCATCTTACCATTGTAGGCACGTTGTTCAATGCGCTTTTTAAAACCTCAATATCCTTTAAGTCTTTAACAGATGTCTTAAAAATCAGAATCATTTAATCTTCTTTTAATATTTCCTCCAAATCACTTTGGGAACCCGCATTATAAACCCGTCTAAACCCTCTTTCTCTCAAAAGGTTCTTCACTTTAATACTCCTTAAACCATGTGAACAGTAGGTGATATAGGTTTTCGAAGTATCCAGTTCAACATATCTTTCCCTAATTTCTCCCAAAGAAATATTAAGCGCGTTCTTTATGTGGCCACCTTCGTATTCACTCTGGGTTCTTACATCCAAGATTACGGCACCCTGGGCAATTAAATCCCTCAAATTGGGGTCTATGTTTTTCTGTTGATAGATTTTGTATACGGCATATATTACACCAATAATTATTAGAATGATGATAAGTTTTTTCATCCTCAGTACTTGTTTGATTTGTGGGCTTTAACTAGAATTTTTCTGTCTATATAGAACGTACCAAATGGCACAAAACAAGCAACAATTATTTTCCATGTTGTTGTTTTAAATGACCAGTGTTCTTCAACTCCAACTTTTAGGGAATTGAAGACAAAAAGAATAAATAGAATACCATGGATTTGACCCACCCATTTAACTGGCACTGGGTTTAACAGTATATACTTTATAGGTACTGCAACAAATATGAGTATGAGCAACGAAGCACCCTCTAAGAAGGCAAGAACCCTTAATCTACCAATGCTCGAGTACAAATATTGTTTCATATTAAAAAATTCTTATATATGGCCTACTAGCTAGCGGTGAAAATGGCCAGGGAATTGAGATTACAATCAGTATCAATCCTACAGTGAACCAAGTGGCCATTGTTTTAAACTTATCCTTATTTGATTCCTTTCTTTTGGCTTTTGCTGAACCTATTGTGATAATGGCTATGGCAATGAGCATTAAAAGCATGTGGATAATCCCGAAGAATAGACTGTCCAAATTCTTTGATGCCTGGCTAAAGTTATTCCAAAAGTGTTTTGTAATGGGGCTTTGCGCATATAGCGTTATCCCCAGCATTAATTGAATATGTGCAACAGTGGCAGTCCAATGCCTCAAAGAATTACTGGCTTTGCTAAAAGTTGTGTTTTTATAAAAACCATGAAGGGACTTTATGATTGAAAAGATGAGCATCGTAAGCATCAACCATTTTATAAAACTGTGTAAGACCAAAATAATGTTGTACATCAAATAACTTACCAATTGATATGTTTCATCTTAAAAAATTATAGGCTATCTAGATACATTCGTAATTCCTTTAGATAAATATCATAGGATTTTGTTCCATACAATTTGCCTAGAGTTCTAACACCCATATAACCCGACATTATGAAACCGGCCACTTGTTTTGGAACTACGTTTTTATTCCATTCACCCTTTTCAATACCGATATTTACAATCTCTTCAATTTTTGATAAAACTTCATCGGTCAACTTGGTTATGGCCTTACTGAAACCTTGATTGAGAGGAGCCATTTCCTCTATGATATTCACTGCTGGACATCCATATCTGGGGTTAAAATGAGGGTCTTCCAAGAGAATGAATCGCATCATTTTAAAAATTAGCCTCTTTGAGGTATCACCTTCTTTGAGAGGGTCTATAAAGGACTTTCTCATTCCCGGCAACATAACTTCATTTATCATTGCCAATCCCATTTCTTCCTTGTTCTTGAAATGGTAAAAGAAGGATCCTTTGGTCACCGTTGTAAAATGTATGATATCATCAACGCTTGTAGATTGATACCCTTTTTGATATGAAAGCTCAAAAGCTTTCTGAAGTATGTTAAAACGGGTTCGTTCTCCCTTATTCATAACTGACCATTTGGTATGTTTTGTAAAAATACTACTTTTACCTAAAAAAAAGCAAATAATATTCAAGAATTACTTGAAGTCAATCAGAAGTCCCAAAATCATATCAAAAATTAGCCTTCTTCGTTTGAACCTTGACTTACCGAAATTCCCCTTTGCAGTCATTCTGATTCAATTTCTCCCTATCTGCTCAAAAGCACAACAGCCGCCCCTTCCCGTCGAGTTGTTCGGTGGTAACAGGGGCATGTATTACCAACACCGTGTAAGTAAGAATCTGTATCGGCGACAGATTCAATTTTTTTAACGTAACCTCATTTGAAGCGGAATACGAGAACAATCAAAACAACAATTTAAAAGACTTTCTCTATTTTCTAAAACTGTATCATTAACCCGCCATATTGTAGTACTAATTTTTTTGAATAATTTTGGATGAACTTTATAACAGAACTTTCTTCTGGAAATCACTTATTTATCAGCAAATTTCCCTGATATTCTTTTAGATTCAAGTTGTTAAAACCATTTGCACGCATTTCTACTCCCAGCATAAAGTTAGAATCATGAGTTGTTTTTAAACATCCTAAATCTTCATAGTGTAATAAATGAGACAATTTAAATCGAAGATTTTCTTCTATCCAACTATAGTTATATTTAACCCCACCTGGTAGATTTTTTCCCGTCTATTGAAATGACTATATTTTCCTGCGTTTTCTAAGGCTTAGTTTTCAATAATCATGTAAGTATTCATTGCCCAATTTGTTACCCGTGCCTAATAGGTATGTATGTCCATTGATTACATGTTCATCATGCTTTTAATAGGAATATACAATTCGACTACTCTTATTTTTCTGAGAGAATTAACCTTATTCCTAGGACTATAAATATTCCGCCAGTTATTCTATCTAGCCATATTTTGATTCTGTAGTTCTTCCGGATTCTAGCCGATAATCTAGCCGAAAATAATACTAGTGCCAAGCACCAGATTGTCCCAATAGTGAAAAATGTCAATCCCAATATTATAAACGGCAAAGAATTCTTCGCATGGACTGGATCAATAAACTGTGGCAAGAATGCCAAAAAGAACAATGCTACTTTCGGGTTTAAAATATTGGTCAAAAACCCAGAAACAAATACTTTCCCATTGGTCGTTTTCTTTTTGTCTATCTTCTCAACTTCAGATTCATCCGATGCTTTTGCGATTATTGCCTTGGCACCTAGAAAAATCAAATAAGCAGCCCCTGAATATTTAATAGTGCCAAAGGCAATTGCAGATTTAGCGATAATTATTGAAAGTCCGAACGCCGCCAAAATACAATGGAACAATGTGCCGGTCGAACTTCCTAGAGCTGACAAAACCCCGGCTTTTTTACCTTGGGAAATACTCCTTCCAAGAACATACATTGTGTCTGCTCCCGGAGTCAGTATCAAAAGTATTGTGGCAATTAAAAAAGTTTCAAAATTTAATATTCCAAACATGTTAAAAAGCTACTTTTAGGATTATTCCTCTAGGCTAGTATTATGTCAATAGTCTATGCCTATAAATAGTAGAAAATATGTATTAAATCAGTTTTTTAATAATCAAACGAGTTTTATAAACCTTAAAAAACGGCATAATATTATAACTTTAGGAATAACTAAAATCAATCAATACTTTTCGGTTCAAAAATTAGTTCAAAGTAGTTTTTTAGATGTTTTAGGTGGTCCGCGGTAAGGTCTTTTGAGTTCAAAGCCTTGGATACTACAAAAGCGCCCTCAAAAATAACAACTGTATGATCGGCCAATGATTGCAGGTCAATTTCGATTTTAGCGTTGTATTTTTTAAGAACATCCTTTATCAATTGCTGCATTGTATCTCTCCATTTTAATATAGTTTCCGAAATATGCTGTAAAGTTTCCTTATCGAATTGACTAGGTTCGTAAGTATAAGAAGCATACAAACAACCTGGAGGCTCAGATAAACCAGACATCATATCGATAAATTCCTGGATAAACCCTAAAAGGCGTTCTAGAGCATCGCTCTTTAAATTTTCAGTTTTTTCCAAGGCTTGATTCATATGCAATATATCCTCTTTGGCATACTCCTCTATCAGGGCTCTAGCCAGTGCATTTTTGGTTTTAAAGTGGTAGAAGAACGCTCCTTTGGTAATTCCCGTTCGCTGTAGTATTTGATCTATACTGGTCCCCGAAAATCCATTTTCAAATATTAAGGTTTTCGATTCTGCCAGTATTTTGTCCCTTGTTGGTTTTCCATCTCTTCCCATATGTTAAAGATATAAAATTTAAACAAACTAGTTGGTATAATAAAATATAATCATATATTTGCACCGTCTAGTCTGTATAGATAACTATTTATCAATAAAAATTAGCTATGAAAAATTTCTTATTACAGTTACCTGCCCCATTTGAATTGATTTTTGATCCAATATCCTACATCATCTTCGCCATGTATGGTGGATTGATGCTATGGGAATCGCTGTTACCAGCTCGAAAGCTACCCCATATAAAGTTTTGGAAACTACGGGGCCTGTTAGCATTTGTTCTTTTCTTTTTTCTTTCTTCCTACCTCCCGATAATATGGGATGGGTTCTTTGCCGACTACCAAGTTTTAGATTTGACAGGCCTCGGCACCTTTTGGGGAGCTACGGTAGGAGTACTTGTCTATGAATTTGGTGAATATGTTTGGCACAGAACCATGCACAATAGTAATTTCCTATGGAGGGGAATGCATCAAATGCACCATAGTGCGGAGCGTTTGGATAGCTATGGAGCCTTTTATTTTAGCCCTCTGGATATGGTTGGGTGGATTATCTTAAGCAGTGTCTGTCTTGTTCTAGTAGCAGGGTTTACCCCTGAAGCTACCACAGTCATTATCCTGACCACTACTTTTCTATCCATTTTTCAACATGCCAACATTAACACACCCACTTGGATCGGATATCTTATACAAAGGCCAGAATCCCATACCATTCATCATGCTAAGGGCATACATGCGTATAACTATTCAGGTATTGCCTTATTCGATATTCTCTTCGGAACCTTTAAAAACCCCAAAAATTATACCCATGAGACCGGTTTTTATCATGGTGCTTCATCGAAGATTAAGGATATGCTTCTCTTCAAGGACATATTAAAGAATAGGAAATAAAGTATTCTGGGAAAACCATTCAGGACTAATTCCATACAAACATCAATCATCAAATATGAACATCATGAACAGTAGCCAGGGTATTATTCTAAAAATCATTTCTTTGCTCATTTTCGCATGTAGCAACGGTGAAATCAATGAAGAGGCAGTAGCGCCTGAACAAATACAATTGAAGGTAATAGGTCGAGGTACTTCTGTTGGCCAGCCCAAAACCATTGTGCATCCGACAACCGGAGAAACTTTACGACCTAATTGTTTCTTAATGGACCTAGCACACCCAGAAACCGGGTCAATAATAGGAACACTTCAAGACTGTATTGTTGACATGCATATACCTAGTGACGGTACCATAACTTCAACAGTAATAACTTCCATAAATATCCATGGAAGAGGAACGATTCAGGCAGAAAATATAATATTCCATGAAATACGACCTCCTGTTAACGAGCTTAATTTCGACACCTCGTTTACACCGATTGAAAATAACGTCATAGACACTACCCATGAATTTGAAGGTATGGAAGGTACCGTTTCTTTGGAAGGTGAAGTAAGCTTTGCCGATTTCGACAAGGGTATTCTCATATTCAATTCCCTATTCACCATAAATCTGCAATCGGACTAGGCAAAGTACAGGTTCTCCCTTTTTTATAGCCATATAACTACTACCCATTCCTTGATGGGCAGTGCACTATTGTTCGCCCTAACAGTGGAAAATTCACATTTACCATAACAATCATTTAATAATTAAATCTTTTATCATGAAAATTATCAAGAACACCTTTTTAGTATTAATGACTGTCCTATTCTTTGCTTGCGATAGTGATGATTATTCCGGCGACGCACCTGATCCAGTACAGACCCAGTTAAAAGTAATCGGTAGGGGAGCGTCGGTCGCCCAATTAAAAACAATTATGAACCCGGATAATGGCCAACCCGTTGAAGCCTTCTGCTTTTTAATGGATTTGGTCGATTCGAAGACCGGTGAAATCATCGGAACCCTTGAGGACTGTGACATGGGAACTACGGAAAACCCTGATGGCACCCTTATCTCCAAAATAGTAACCAAGTTCAATTTCACGGGAAAAGGTTCCATCACTTCTAGGGGCGACGTTTTGCAAAGACCTATAGGTGAGGGAAAGTTTTCTACGGAATTCACTCCGACAGAAAACAATATAGTAGCCGTTACCGATGATTTTCTAGGGCTGGAAGGAAAAACTACCCTTGTTGGGGAAGTGGACCTCACACGATTTGATCAGGACATCATCATCTTCAACTGCAATTTCACCATCGATCTGGAATCCAAGTAACCAATAATGACTACGTAGTTTTTTAGTGGTGGTGCCCACGGTTTCCCGTTAAATACGTGGGCACTTTTTTTCAAACTGCATACGACGACCTAACATGAAACCATTCTTCCATCATATTAAGCGCATGGTACAGACAATCTTTTTGTGCTTTCCCCTTTTGGGCTTGGGACAAGACCATGCTGTTAAAGGACAGATAATAGACAGCCTTAAAAATCCTATACCTCTAGTCCATGTTATGATATTCAATGCCGATACATTTCTTGCAGGGGCCATAACTGATATGGATGGAATTTTTCGGATAAATGATTTGAAACCTGCTTCATACATATTGAAGATTGAAGCTCTTGGCTTTAAAAAATATTTTAAAAAATTTGCCCATCAGGATGGCCCAACTGACCTAGGAGGCTTACGATTGGCCACGGCCTCAATAGAACTGGACGGCGTTGAATTGGTAGCCAAGAGAAGACTATATGAGAAAAATCCCAATAGTGTCGTCATCAATATTGGGCAAACTATTGCGAATTCAGGAGGTTCGGCATTTGATGTATTGCGGAATACCGCCGGAGTGTCCATAAATCAACAGAACGGGACACTATCGTTACAGGGAAACGGCAAAGTAACCATCATGGTCAACGGTAAAGCCAGTCGCATTGATGGGCAGGCCCTTATCGGTTTGTTGAAAAGTATGCCAGCCTCAAACATTGAAAATTTAGAGGTATTCAACAATCCACCATCCAAATATGAAGCCAATGGTTCTGGAGGATTGATCAACATCAACACAAAAGCCAAAAACAGTGATACTCAGGGAGGGTCATTATCACTGACAAGTGGGTATGGTAAGGGTGAAAAGACAGGTGTTTCCTCAAATTTTCATTATCAACATGGCAAGTTCGGTTTTCACGGAAGCTATTCATTTGATAGAAACCGGTCTCCTGAGGAATGGGGACTGGAGACCGAATTTGACAATCCGATGATCCAAAAAAGGATATCGGTCGTCAGTAACAGAAAGCCAGTAACCACTGCGCACAACTACAGTATTGGAGCAAGTTATGCCGTTCTAAAAAGCACATCCATAGGTGGTACACTAAGTGGTTACAATAGCAAGTGGGACATGCTTGCTTTTGATGAAGTACTTAGGAACGATAATTCAAATGTAGAAGAAGCCTTCAATATCGAGACCAACGAAATCAATCAATGGAACCACGTTTCGGCCAACCTTCAAATTGAACAATCTTTTGGAAAATCACACTCGCTGATTTTTGACTACAACCACCTCTACTACAAGGATGACAATCCAAGTGATTACCAGATCGATTCGCAAATGGCCGGTGGTTTTATTGAAATACGGAAGAGAACGCCGATTACTTTCAATGTGTACAATCTTGATTACAGGGGAAAAATATCGGAACAACTACAACTTGAGGCAGGGATCAAGAGCACTTCTTCCAACTTCAATAACAATATCGTAGTAAGCTCCAATATCCAGGATCAAACATTCGTTGACAACGGCCTTTCCAACAGCACTGTGATGAAAGAGCAGATTAGGGCAATATATGCCTCGCTCCAATGGAAGTTGAGCGGTAAAACAAACTTGACATCCGGTCTTCGCTTTGAAGATACAAATAACGAGCTCGAAGTCGGTAGCGAACCGAATTGTATTACCAGAAAGTATGGAAATCTATTCCCCACGGCGAGCATTACCCATCAATTAAAGGATGGGAATAGTTTACAGGCCAATTTTAGTCGCCGTATCAATAGGCCGTCTTTCAACCAATTGGCACCCTTCGCCCTCTTTTTGGGGCCAGATGCCCTGTACTCTGGAAATTCAAATCTACAACCTGCATTAGTCAACAAATATGGAGTGGAATGGAGTTGGATAGGAAAGCGTTTAGCTGTACACTACCTGACCGAAAAAGGGACCATCGTCGAATTCCAACCCAGACTTTCGGATAATGGTCAGCAATATATTTTCCAGGCGGAAAATATGGACAGGAGGAACATCCTCAGTATTTCACTGGGTCTACCCATACGTGTTGCACGGTGGTGGCAAATGGAAAACAATATCTCCGTTCAACATGAGTCACTGAAATTTGACTTTCAGGGATCGATCTACGAAAGAAACAAAAGCAGTTTTAGGACCACTATCTCGCAACAATTTGTACTTGGCAGAAAAATAGATCTGGAAATGGCCGGGTACTACCAGTCCCCCACCTTGTTCGGAATAAGCACGTTCGGTAGTAGGGGCGCTCTCAACCTAGGATTGCGATACCAACTTGATAAACAACATGGAACATTGAAACTATCATTTAGCAATGTGTTGGCCTCTGATAATTGGAACATCAAAACCAATACCCTCCAACCTTTTGTCAACACCACGGAAACCTATTTCCCCGAGCCGAGGATTTTATCGGTGAGCTATATCAAGAGTTTTGGAGGGGGCAAAAAAGAAAACAAATATAAGAGCAATGCTGCGGAGCAAGAAAAGAAGAGGGTACAATGAAAGTCGTTACCAGCACTTTTTTGAAGTTATACATTCTACATTTTGAACCAATTAAAAAAATATATAATGAGCAACAATTTTAAAAACAATGCCGTTCGAGGGCCTATCAACTCGTGGTTCTTTTATATCATCTCTGGCTACATGAACATTCTATGGGGAAAATCGAAAAGAAGATTGTTTCAGAACCATCCCGATACCGTTGTCGAAATAGGCCCAGGTGCAGGGGCGAACATGAGGTACTTGAAAAAAGGAACCAAGCTTATTGCCATCGAGCCGAATATCCATATGCATGCCAATCTTAGAAAAAGTGCCAAAAAGTACGGTGTCGATCTCAATATTAAATCTGTGACCGGCGAAACAATCGATCTTCCCGACAACTCCTGTGATTTCGTTATGAGCACTTTGGTGCTTTGCACGGTTGAAAATCCATTACGATGTGTGAATCAAATAAAGAGAATATTGAAGCCTGCGGGTGAATTTGTTTTTATTGAACATGTGAACGCAAGGGAAAATTCAATTCTTGGTTTCATACAAAACCTGATACACAAACCGTGGCATTGGTTTTTTGAAGGTTGTCACACCAATAGGGATACTGCGTCCTTATTGGAGAAAAGTGGATTTAGTACGTTGGAACTGGAGCGCTATAATTTGTATTCCCCATTCGTTCCCATAATTCCACAGATAAGGGGGAAAGCCATTAAATAATTGAATTTAAATTATCAAAATATGAACAGAACGCGAATCATAATAGGGCTTCTCATCAACATTTCCCTATTTCAAACCGGGTGTAAAAAAAGTGCCGAGACCCTAAGGGTGGCAACATACACATACGCCACCAATGATAGAATAGAAAATTTAAGGCCATTATCGAAAAAATTGGAGGAACTCCTAGAAAGACAGGTCGAAACCATAAGCTATCCAGATGTGACATCTTTTGTAAAGGGGATAGAATCCAATGACGTAGATGTGGCACTGATAAACACATTAGGGTATTTGGAGGTCAGTCTAAGCCCCAATACCATGGAGCCCATTGCAGCTTTGAAGGTAAAAAAGAATGCAGTGGATAATTATAAGACAGTGCTATTGACGAACAATGCTGGCGTCAAGGATTTGACCACTTTAAAAAACAAAGCTGATAGTCTATCAATATTATTCGTGAACAAAGGGTCCACATCAGGGAATTTGGTGCCCAGGCTTTTATTGAGCTCGATAGGGATAAAATCCCCAGAAGCCAAATTCAAAACAGTGAAATACGGGGGCAATCACACCTCAACCTTCAATAAATTGCTAAAAAAAGAAACTGATGTCTGTGCCATCGGCAGCAATGAATATTACAAACAGATTAAAGATAATAACGCGCTATTGGAACAAACAAAGGTTTTATGGATTTCCGAGGAAATTCCGTTGGGCCCTGTTTTGATAAACAATGAACTCTCTGCTAGAGAAAAGAAAAAGATTACCAATCTGCTACTAAACCTTCACGAGGAAAATACCGCTGTACTGGAATCAATTAAAGAAGGATGGTCCGAAGCAAAACAAGCCGATAGATTCCATCCCGTTACGGATAGTTATAATGACGATTTCAGGAAAATTAATAAAAACAGTACTGATCTTTCGGATATCTTGGAATTGCTAAAACAACAAAGACATCGACAATGAAAAAAATCATCTTAATATCATTTTTCTGTCTTTCTCTTAATACGCCAAACGGGTTTGCCCAGAAAGTGGAGACTGACATCACAGCTTGTAAAGGTATATTGGCAGTATTGGAGCAATTGCAGTCAGACCTTCCGAAACTGGCCATAGAAAAAACACTGGATAGCATCTTGCTCACAAGGCCATATCAAGTGATGTTCAAACATTATAACAGGAATTGGAGGCCAAAACATTTACCGAAAAGTGTTTTTAAGCGAATGATACTCTCATTAAAGTTTCCAAGTCAGTATAAATTAGGTGAAAATCAAAGGGCAGATGCAATGTTTCCATATTGGAAAAACGCATTTAATAACATTGAAACTTTCAAGAAGAATATTTCCATGTTGCAAGAAGCAAAGCTTGATGAGATGATACAACAGGGTGTATCCAATGCCCAAAAGTGGTTGCCAAAGTCCATGAAGATTCCAGACTTTTACTTTTTCGTCCACCCCAATGGGGGCAGCAACGCGTTTGCCATCAATGGCAATCAAGGCTATGATTTTTTTCAATTAAAAACCGATATGGACGGAAATATCGACATACCATCATTGGTGGATTTGATAGCACACGAATCCCATCATTTGGGTTTAAAGGTTTCAGCACCTGAATTCAAAAACCCCAAGGACTCTTTGGCATATTCTTTTTTGCAGGTATTTGTGGCCGAAGGTACGGCAAGCAAGTTCGTTGATAATATGCCAGGAGGTTTTGTGGATAAAATCAGCGAAGGGCGCTCCAAAAATACTGACACTGAAATTATGGAAATATGGCGTGGTTATACCCTAAAAGAAGGCGAATTGTTTGATGCTTTTGAAAGCGATATGAAAGCTATTTATGATGGTACATATTCTCAGAAAGATGTCAGGGAGCGCATGCTCACTTTTTGGCTCCAAGGGAAAAAGGGAAGAGCCTATTTTCTGGGTGCAGAATTGTTTGGAGCGATATACAAAGCTTTTGGAAAAAGGGAGCTATTCTATGTCATGGAGCACCCAAGGTTCTTATTAAAATATTACAATAAAGCTGTTCAGCAACTCAATGAAAGAACTGACGGCAAAATATTGTTAAGTGATTGGCTTATGGAAATTCTATAAATCTTCTTTAGTAGACTCATTAAACGAACATTTTAAAAGACTCTGTTGATTTTCTTACCCCATCCCAAGAAACGGCCGATTATAGCGCTCTTCAATTTTTCTACATAGTTTTAAAACCCTTTTTTTTATAAATTGTTCTATATAGTGTAACCTTTTGAGTTTTTATGACTCTTCAAAAAGTATAAGTATACTTCTTAATAACAAAACTGTATATGGGAAAGAACAGAACTCAGCAGGAATACCTCTTTGGTTTTTTCTTGTCGTTAACGTTTTTATTCTGCAAAGGCCAAGCTTTTGATACCCAAGAATATGAACACATAAACGACTTTCAACATCAAAAAATAGACAGTCTCTTTGTTAACTGGACCCAGCCCAATTATCCTGGAGCTGTTGTCGGAATTATGAAAGGTGGGGAATTGGTTTTCTCCAAAGCATATGGTTTGGCAAGTTTAGAATACAATGTTCCAAATACTACAGAAACCCTTTTTAATTTGGCATCGGTATCCAAGCAATTTACAGCAATGGGAATCGTGATACTTGAACAAGAAGGCAAACTCTCATTTGATGATGACATAAGAAGACATATCCCCGAACTACCAGATTTTGGTGAAACAATTACCATACGAAATATGCTGCAGCACACAAGTGGACTGAGAAGCTTTCATGATCTGTTGGCCCTTGCCGGTTGGCGATCGGGTGAACGTAGAGATAATGATGATCTGTATAGATTAATGTTAAAGCAGCGTGACCTCAACTTTACACCCGGTCAAGAATATGCATATAGTAACACAAACTATATGCTGATGGTAAACGTCATTGAAAAAATCACGGGGGAAAAGTTTATAGATTGGATGAAAAGAAAAGTGTTCCAACCATTAGGAATGAAAAATACCTATATTGAGGATGATTACCGAAGGGTAGTGCCGAACAGGGCGACCTCATATTACGCATACAGGGGGGGTATATTTAGAAGAGTTCCCGAATATTGGGGATATTATGGATCCGCCAATGTTCATTCTACTACTGAAGATCTACTAAAATGGCTTATAAATTTCTATAAGCCCCGATTGGGATGGGAAACTGCTTTCCAAACACTTCTGACCAGAAACAGGCTGAATGACGGTAGAGAAAACAATTCTGCTTTTGGAGTTTTTGTAGAAGATATAAACGGCTATACAAGAATAGCTCATGACGGCAGTACCGGAGGCTTCAAGACATTCATTGGAGTCTATCCTGAAGAGAAACTGAATATTGTGATTCTTGCTAACCGATCTGCAAGACCATGGGACACAGCTGTAGAAATAGCGGACATACTATTGGAAGAAAGGGAATCAGCGAATAAAATTATAGACCCATCCTCAATTGAGACCATTGAATTATCCAGTGAACAAATAAAAAAATTCGAAGGTTCATATTGGGATGAAAAAAATAGTCGTGTCCGAGTAATGTCCGTTGAAAACGACACCTTAACGGAATTAAAAAACAATAACCTGCATTTTTATCCTATTGACAATAACAAATTTTTAATTCTTGAGGATACAAGGACTTCAACCTGCGAATTCATAATAGAAGCTGATGGTACTAAAAAGATGATCAGAACTTATAATGATGGAAAGATTATCATTTCTGAGTCTTTTAATCCAAACGCTATTCTAAAAGAAGATTTATCAGCTTACGTAGGTACTTACCATAGCCCAGAATTGGAAACGATTTATTCAATCAGCTTAGAAAACGAACAGCTTATAGCACATCATGCACGACATGGAGATCTAGAGATGCGTATGCCAAAAAAAGATATTTTGTTAACTAAATGGCCATTGAGAAAGGTTGAAATATCAAGAGATGAGAACGGAATTGTTAATGGTTTTTTTGCTACAAATGGAAGAGTCTGGAACCTTTGGTTTGAAAAGCAGAAATGAACTTCGAACTCAGGCTAACGATGCGCATAAGCAATAGCTGTTTAAGTGAAAAAACGAAAATATAAACATAATACAAAGGCCAGTTCAAAATCGAAAGGTTTGTGAGTGGAATCCGCTACAACTGATACACTGTGCCCTTGACGGCAATTTTTTCAACGTCTCATAAATCGAAGGTTTGACAAAACAAACTCCGTTTAAGAAAGTATCAATTAGCTTTCGCTTCGGCTTTCTTCTTGATTTCTTCTAACCAAATCTGATGCAGTTTTTCCAATTTGTTGGGCATAAAGGTTTTTTCCAATGTGGTCATAAATCCATATTGGGATTCTTCGGTAATGAGTTTGCTGCCTGTTTCGGTCGGGATTATCAACCACGCGTGATAACCCTTTATGCTCGGTTTTACGGACTCCCAGCTCAACCTTGAATAAGGTTTGAATTCCTTGATCGTGGACTCAAAGGTCATTCCCATTGTTTTCCAAGTAAAGACCACATTTTCTGTTAGCTTTCCGGTACTGGAACCCTGAACTTCCACATTTGCCGCACCCTCATAATAATCCGTCCATTTTTCTGCATCGATGAGAATATTCCATACCTTCTCTGGGGATGCATCGATTTCAATTTCATTATGGACAAAAAAGTTAGCGTTTTCGGGAAGGTATCTTTCCGGCCATTCTATTTGATTGGGATAAGGTTGTGCAGCCGCAATCTTCTTTTTTGTGGAAACACAGGAAATTAAAAACATGACCGTAATCATTGATAGTGTTATTGACTTTTTCATAACTATTATTTTTTTATCGTTCTATTTTCTTTGATGCTTTGTCATTCCGCCCATAACTAGTTGCATTACTTTGTTTTTGAGAAAGTTTCATAGTTCTTCTTTTAGGATATCGTTTATTATTGCCAAATGATGATTGGTGTGAATTGTCAGGAATTTCTTGGCTTGTTTTCGTTTACATACTCCGATATACGGGTGTTTAAAATGTGCCTTTGCGGGAAGCGAATCAAACTTTGGCAGGTACTTTTTTACAAGTTCCAATTGGGACCTAATCTCCTGCTCATCTATAAATTCGGGCGGTCTTACAATTTCTGGAGACGTTGCTTTTCCCCTCGGAATACGATTGAACGTAAACATCATCGTTCTCCCAAAACTGAAGTTGCCCTTATAGGTTTCGGGGTTGGATTGTTCCATTTCTTGATATACCTTGTTGATAGTGATGAGTATATGGTCAAGATGCCAAGCCACATTGACTTTTGAAACATCCTCGTTGAGCGAATCCCTGAATTGGATACGGTTTTCTATTTCCGAAACTTCACTTTTCAGAAAATCAGGACTATCATCTTCCATAACGATCCATGAACATAGCACAGCGGATGATAGTAGGATTATTGCTTTTATTTTAATGTTGCTTTTCATTATATATATTCTTAAATAAGACTGAACGGTCTTTTTTTGATCAAAAAAAATTATATGCTATTGATATAGTTCTCCAAATTCTTCATATTGGATTGCATTAATGCTCCATCTTTATAGGCCTTCGCCAAAACCACGGACCCTTCTATGGCCGAAACGATAAAAGTTGCGATTTCTTTATAGTCCGATAAATTGTTAAACTCTCCCTTTTCCATACCAAAACGAATGGCTTCCTCGACTTTCCTGCGATAAGAAGAAAATGCCTTTTGTACCAAATGATTGAGCTCGGGATTGGTATCGTCCGCTTCAATAGCGGTATTTAAAATCGGACAGCCTCCTTTGAGGAACTGACTTACTTTTCCCTGGCTATAAAAAGAAGTCAGCGCAAATAATTTCCCCTTTCCAGTACTTTCCAAATCCATAGTATCGGAAACTGCCTTTTCAATAACCGAGAAATTGTACTTAAACGCTTCCATGGAAAGTTCTTCCTTATCGGTGAACGTTCTATATAGTGCCCCTTTTGAATATCCGGCGGCATCCAGAATATCGGACATTGATGTCCCGGCATAGCCCTTAAGGTTGAAAAGGCTTGCACTTGTTCTGATAATGTGGTTTCGGGTATTTTCTCCTTTTTGGGTTAACACGATAGAAACGATTTATAACAAAAGTAATAAAAATAAACAATAAAAGACGGTTCGGTCTCTTTTAGGATTTGTTTTTGAAATAGGATTCTAATAAATAATTCCTTAAGCTCTGGCGGTGTTATAAAAACGAACGTTTCTTTGGACTCAACACCATTAATCTTCCCTAAAAAACAACACACATATAACTATGCTGAATATTTATAATTGAGAAGTCCCATAAAAAAGATTCGACATATAATACGCCCCATGATGTTCGGAAGAAGTTATGAATTTTTGAAAGGCAACAGGGGACATAGAGGTCTGTTTCTTTACATCATGGATAAAATGGGATTGATCATAATACCCGTCCGGGACAATGGAATCCAATCCTTTCCCATTCAATAATTTGAAAGTGTGGCTTTGCATTCTAACGACCTTGGAATATGACTTTGCCGATAGTCCCAGATACTTTTGAAACAGTTGCTGCAATCTTCGTTGGCTCAAGTTCAGTCGATCATTGATTTCATTTACGGAAATATTTCCCTCAGTGTCCAGAATACCTTCAAGTGCAACTTGTACTCTTTTGTCTATTGCAGCCCTCGGTTTTTGCCCATGTAGTATTTTAATGACTTCACCCAATACTAATTGACTTGTCCGATCTGAGTTGATCAGGGCTTCAAAACGCTCGGCCAGATAGGTGGAGAAACATTCAATAGGTACTCTCAATTCAGAAAATTCATTAGCGGGAATACCTGTTAAATAGGGTATGGCATAAGGTTGTAGTTGAATCGTAAGCGCCCTTTTGATAACGCGCATATCCAAATCAAAGGGATACACCGAGTTACCGGAGAGATAAGAGGTCGTCTCCAACAAGTTCCCTTTATGGTCCTTGATTGAGAACGCTGTCCCGGAAATCACGTTGATGTAGGGGTATCCAGTAGGAAATGCTCTTACATGGATGTCGATGCCATCGCTCTCTTCCACGACCCATGCATTACGTATTAGTCTGTTTGAAATGCTATCTAACTGTATTGGAATAATTTGCACGCCGTAAAATACGAATTTGATACTAGCCTTTGCCCAACATGTTTCGTTTTTTTACAATACATAAACGACAGAAAACATTTTATTTGTTGGTTAAAAGAATCAAAGGATGTCGCCAAGAAAAGTAGAAGCCTCATTGGTTATCAAAGGTAGAGCCGAAAAGATCATACAGGCATTTACGGATATTGAACTATTGAAGGATTGGTGGAATGTGGAAAAGTGCCTGATAAATAAAATAACCGGAGGTATCTATACATTGGTTTGGGGTATTTCAGATGATGGATTTCAATACGTTTCAACAGGAATTATAGAACAATATATTCCTGATAATATTTTAAAAATTAAGGACTTTGTATATCTCAGTCCCAAGCGACCTATACTGGGCCCAATGACGTTGGAAATACATGCTGAACAACGACCGGATGAAAGCACCACAGTATATTTATGTCAAGATGGTTATGGTGAAGGAGAACACTGGGATTGGTATTATAACGCTGTTTCCAAAGCTTGGCCAGACATGCTCAATGTGCTAAAAGAGTATCTCGAAAATTAGATTACAAATTTTTAAGAACATGAAATACACTGTAGAAGCCACTATTAACAGACCAATAAGTCAAGTTGTAGAACTATATAACGACCCAAGTAACCATATAAAATGGATGCCAGGGATCCTGAGCCATCAAATAACTTCTGGAAACCGTAGGGAACCTGCTACTGAATCAACTTTTAAGTTCAAAGTGAATGGAAGGGATTTTATCATTAAAGAAACCATAATAAAAAACGATTCAACGGAAATCGTTGCGGAGTTTATCTCAAATGGTGCAATAAACACTCAGGTTACCCAATTTTCAAAAATAGATGATGACAGTACCAGTTACAAAGTGAATGAATCTTTTGAACTAAAAGGCTTTATGAAAGTGATTGGTATTTTAATGCCTGGTTCATTTAAGAAGCAAACAAAACAGTTTGTTGAAGCCTTTAAGGGCTTTTCTGAAAACCAATAATAGCTATGGAACAACACCGATCAAAGATTGAAGAACTGCTTTCAAATATTAATGACAGGGAAAAGCGCGAAGAGTGTTTTACCCTTTTAGAGCTAATGAAAGAAATCACGGACGAAAAACCGAAAATATGGAGAGGCAATATGGTCGGTTTTGGCACCTACCGATATAAATATGATAGCGGACGCGAAGGGGAATGGTTTTTAACGGGATTTTGTCCAAGAAAGAACAACTTGGTCGTCTACATAGTAGCTGGGTTTAAAGAATACGACACTTTATTAAGTAAATTGGGAACTTATAAAACAGGTTCATCTTGTTTGTACTTAAATTCCTTGGGAGATGTCGATATAGAAGTGCTGAAGGAACTAGTTCAAAATTCTGTTGCGCATATGAGAATTAAATATAATATAAAAACACAATCCTAGCATGGCATCAGTTATTGGGTTTACATTAGCTGTTGTAAAAATGGATGACATGCTAGATTTCTATTCCAGAGTTTTTAAAATTTCTTTTAATAGAATCCAACGGTTCAATACGAAGATGTATCAGGGGAATTGGGATAGTTTGGAACTATTGTTCTGTCCTGCTCATTTAGCAAATAACAAAGCAGAACAGAACAGACATCAGTTCAACGTTATAGTCGATGATATTCAAAAATCTATAAATCTTGTAACGGCAAACAATGGTATTTTGATCGGTGAAATTTCAAAGGATGAATCTTTCTTAAGTATTGGATGCTATGACCCTGATAAAAACTCAATAGTCTTAAAGCAATATGCATGACAAACCCAGCAGGTTATTCGGGCACGCCACTGGCCAAAAAACTGGGTATAAAGCCCGGGTACAAAATTCAAGTATTTAATGTGCCTAAACCTTATATAGAATTCTTTTTTGATTTTCCTGAAAGTGTTATCATTATTGGGAGTTCTGAAAATGAAAAAGTAGATTTCATACACATTTTCGCTGCCACGGCAAAAGAGCTTGAATCAAGTTTTCAAAAAGCTAAACCCAACCTAAAGAGCAACGGTGCCTTATGGATAAGCTGGCCAAAAAAGTCATCCAAAATACCTGCCGATATCGATAAGTTCTATGTAATGAAATATGGGTTGGCGAATGGTTTGGTAGATACAAAAGTGGCCGCAATAGATGCCGATTGGAGTGGACATAAATTCGTTTATAGACTATCGGACAGAAAAAACCAAAATGATTACTCATGAAACACCTATTTTCATTTTTACTAATGACAATTTTACATGTTCAAATCAGTTCTGCACAAAATTTCTTTGATAGAGCATCCAAACATACGTGGAATGGCAAGGGGGAACTATTGGGCAGTAAGGCTTCGTTTAAAATGCAATGGGAGCCCATTCTAGATGGTAAATTCTATCAGCTTACATTTCAAAATCAAAGAGATCAATCAAAAGAATTTGTTTTTAAGGCCAAAGGAATTTACCAACTAAAAGAGAACAACAGAATCGTTGGCACTTGGTTCGACTCCAGAGGTTTTTCATTCCCTCTAAAGGGAACCATTTCGGAAAACATACTTACCATATTTTGGGGAACGCCTGAAATAGAAGAAGGAAAGACTGTTTATCATATTACCAAAAGCAATACCATCTTGACTAACGATTTTATCTTGAGAGACGGTGACTTACAAAAATTTGGAAATGCCATATACGAGCCGACCAATTAGGAGGTAAGCTCATTCAGTTTTAAAACTTCAGAAGGAAAAGAAATCTTTCTTTAGTTTTTCAAAGAATGCGCTGTTGAAAAATTAGTCGTAAAAAAATAGATGACACTCCATGAATTAATCGTTGTATTTTGATTTCTAAGAGTCTATTAAAACCAAGATTTCCTAAGACTGCCACCCTTAATTCTCAGATACTATGTAATTTTGAGAATCTAAAGAGGTTTTTACCAATCCTTGTCACCATAATATTAACCAACAAAACTTGCCTTGACAGCTTTAATCGAATCCTTATCCCTATTTTCAAATATTGATGATTCCATACTTGATGAAATAGTTCTAGAATTTGACAAAGTAAGTTTGAAGCGCAAAGAGTGTTTGGTAAATGCCGGAGAAATAGCAGGTGTACTCGCCTACATAGATTCAGGGTACATACGAATGTTCAATATCGATGTCGATGGTAACGAAACAACAGTCTGGATAGGCTCAAATGGAAAATTTATTACGGACATCTCCAGTTTTGTCTTCAAAAAACCGAGTTTTTGGAATATTGAGGCCCTAACGGATTGTCAACTGCGTATTATCAAAAGGGATAGCCATTTTCAACTTTGTAAAAAGTATAGGGAATGGTTGGATTTCGAAAACTTTTTACTGTCAAAGGCCCTTGTTTCGTTGGAATACCGGATGTTTGTTCAGATGAACCTCAGTGCAGAAGAACGATACAAGGAATTCTTCAAAAAGAACTCACTTTTTTTTAATGATATATCTTTAAAACACATTGCTTCATTTCTTGGAATGTCCGCTGAAACCTTAAGTAGATTAAGAAAAAATAAATAGCTTTTTCTTGATGCTAATCAAGAAAAACCCTGTTTTTATTACTTTCCTTTGATTGTACCAAGAATGAAAGTATGTCAGTAAGTGAAATTGCCCATCGCCTTATTGCTCTTCTTAGGGAAAAAAAGTTCATAGAGGCCCAGATAGAATTATATCATGAAGATATTATCAGCATCGAACCCGAAAAACATCCCTTTCCCAAAACGGTGGGAAAGAACAAGTTAATCGAAAAAGAAAGAAAGTTTCTACAATCGATTGCGGAATGGCACGAGTTTGAGGTATCCGAACCTTTGGTGGCCAAAAACCATTTTAGCCTACGCATGTTAACAAGGATATCACTAATGGAAGGGGAAACTTTAGAAATTGATGAAATTATCCTGTATGAAGTGGAACATAATAAAATCATTTCGGAAAAATATTTCTATTGATACCTATCATTCAAAGGGTTCGGCCATTAAATTATTTAAAATGAAAAAAAAGAATCTTACCGTAACAATGCTTGTCCTTCTTATTATGTTAAGCTGCACCCCCGAAAAAAGGGAGAATTGCTTTTCTGTACAAGGCGAACAAAGTAAAGTGATTGTTAGCATGATAGAGGCAGTCAACAAACGGAATGCAGAAAAATATGTAACCCGATTTGCAAAGGATGTTCAGATATTAGTGGATGACTCAATAAAGATTAACGGAAGGGACGCCCTTCAAGTGAACAGGGCGAGGCACTTTAAGGCCTTTCCAAATCTATGCTCGGAAATACAAAATCTAGTTGAGATTGATGATAAGGTCATAATGCATGATAAGGTTTGGCTCGACGAATTGGATAAGGAAGGACAAGATATCGTTGAAATTTTTACTTTTAAGGAAGGTAAGGTCATCAAGGTGGAAGTAATCCAGTCAAAAGACTTTTTCAAAGATTAATATACCTAGAAAATCAGAGTTATAGTGGTACAAAAGGAATTTGCGGCCAGAGCAAAAAAAATATTGGCAAGAGATAAGAATGTTACTGGATTGGCGGTCGGTGGGTCATGGTTGACCAATGAGCTTGATGAATTTTCAGATTTGGATTTGATTCTGGTCACAAAGGAAAAAGTTTCCAATAACAAGGACAGTATGATTGGATTTGCCAGTCGCCTGGGAGATTTTATATCCGGTTTCACAGGAGAACATGTTGGCGAACCAAGGGTTCTAATATGTCTTTATGATAATCCGCTCCTTCATGTGGACATCAAATTTTTGACACTTGATGAGTTGGTAGAACGAGTGGAAACTCCTTTCATATTACTGGACACTGACAATCAACTACAGGATGCTTTCATCGATTCAACGGACAAATTTCCCTTTCCAGACTATCAATGGATAGAAGACCGTTTTTGGACCTGGATTCATTATACTTTACTAAAAATTGGTCGCGGCGAATATCTTGAGGCCTTTGATTTTTTCGGCTTTTTAAGAATGGTCGTATTCGGACCTTTGCTCCATATAAAAAATGGAAACCTTCCTCGAGCAGTCAGAAAAGTGGAGACCGAACTCACCACGAACGACTTTACAGATTTGAAAGGAACAATTCCAAAATATGAAAGGCAATCTCTTTTAATAAGTCTGAGAAACTCAGTGGGCCTTTATAGAAGTTTGAGAGAATCGCTTTTTGATGGGGAAGTAAAATTCCAGTTTCAAGCTGAACAAAGAGTCATGGAGTATTTTGACCTAATAGAAAATGGACGGATGTGAAAATATCTCAGCAATTTAAACATGGTCAGTCCCATAAAACCAACGAATTTTGGGACAATAAACATATTAACCAAACACTCATCCCAATACTAAGAATTGTGCTTATATAGGTTATGTAAGGAATCGAACCTTGTTTTATTAGATGGAGTCACCTATCCGGTGAGCATAAAATCTTAACATGCTGAAAAGGCCTTATTTATTGGGGTTTTAAGAAGTAAGTTCTAGTCTCCCCGGCTCCACTTTTTAAGTATCAAAACGATACAAAAACCCTGTAATTATATGATTTACAGGGTTTTTTAGTTCTAATAATTTAACCTCCCTCAATAGCATACTTAATACCACTTATCCAGCTCACAATTTTGGTTAAACTTTCTATTGGATGAGATCGTTACTGCTTAGGTATTAATTAGAGTTATCTTGGAGCTACTCTTTTAGGCTAGGAAACTCATGATAGTTTCAATATCTGACCATATTTAATATCGTAAAGAATATTGTGATCAAGCAAATTCAACAAGAAAAATTCTATATATCGCATCGGTTCGTTATATTGAAGTTTAACAGTATAGTACAGGATATTAATTGGCTAAAACTCTATTATAC
>JBCCEC010000049.1:0-29396 GCA_039030475.1 Bacteroidota bacterium | reverse complement strand
CTTTTGTGCCTAAAGCATTACCTTCATCATTTTTCTTATCTATAATTGTAATATTATTAGCTTCATCATTCAGTTTGTTAAACATTTCCAATCGTTCTTTAGTAACCTGTAATCCGCGAGATTTCTTTTTATGAATGGAGTTCTTTCTTGTCGAATTCTCTCGTCCTACACCGTTGTCATCAATTTCACAAACTAAAAAATTATCATCTCGATAAAAGTTTATATTCAATATTTTGTCACCTGTCGTTTTATTTAAAAGTCCATGTAGAATAGCATTCTCTACAAAAGGTTGAATTACTAAAATTGGGATTTCGATAGCTCCAGAATCCACATTTTCAGAAACAGTTATGGTATAGGAAAACGAGTTTACAAACCGTAAAGATTCTAATTCTAAATAATCGTTAAGCATTTTTATTTCTTCGGATAACAAAATATCTGGTTCAATAGAACTTTCAAGAACATTTCGTGTTAATCTGCTAAATTTAGACAGGTATTTTAATGCTGAAACTTTATCGTTACTGGTAATTAAATGTTGTATAGAGCTTAATGAATTGAATATAAAGTGTGGATTTATTTGAGCTCTTAAAGCTTTGTTTTTCTGTGTTAAAGCTTCTTTTTGATAATGCAATTTTTCATTTTGTTCTAAGAAAACCTTATATGTTAACCCATAGGCAAAAATGATAATATCCAATACACAACCAACCATTAAGAAGTAACGACTTTTATATTCTAAAAGCGCAGAACCGTTAGTAAGGTAAAAATGAACTATGGTACCAATTAAGAAAAAGAATAGTCCAAAAACAATAAAGTAAGCTAAAACATTTTTGCCCTTTAAAGCCAAATAGAGTAAGCCGATAGTTGAAGAAGCGATTAGCGTAAAGCGTTCTATGTTGATAAGATAAATATGGCCAATAAAGAATTTATGATATGTAAAAGAGGTATCTACAATAAAAACCAAAACTTGCAGAATCAGCATAAATTTTAAAAGGCGCTGTATGATTGGATAATCTTCTTTTGTTTTTAAATAAAACATAACAAAGAAGATGTATGAAGAGTTAATGAACATTTGAACAACCTCATAAAACCAATATTTTAGGAGTAAATCATTCCCAAATAAGAAGTCGTATATTTTTAGTTCATAACCACTTAAAAGTACTAATAACCAAAAGACATAAAGCGAATAAAATAAAAACTCTAGACGTTTTAAATATGCATAAAAGGCAAGTGTTAGCAAAACCATGATTATACATATTCCAGCAAATATGTACATGGGTAAAACAGAACTAGAATCTTTTTGCGTATAGTAGTTTTTGTTTAATACATGCTGTGATTGACTTATGAAACTAAAATTCCAACTGATTGGAAGTTCTCTAGAAATTACTTTTTTTACTTTTAAATAGAGAAAGCGGTCTTGGAAAAGTGAATTTGATAAAAAAGACGTTTCGGAATGAAACTTTACCAAACTGACTTCTTTTTTAGTTTCAAACTGACCAATAATTTTATTTGAGATAGTACCATTCTCTAAACTAAAAAGTGTTCCGTATCCAAAATTATTAAACTTCAAATACCATAAACTATCGGTTTCTAATAGATGTAAAAGATTTTTGAAATCTAATTTAATCCAGTATGTATCTTTAGGGTGCGTTTTGTTTAAAGTATTAGGAGATTGAAATAATCTATCCGATTTTAATATGGAGTGGATAGAAATAGTATCATTATTGGTTTTATAAATTTTAAAGGGAATAGATGTGTTTGTGGTATCTAATGCATTTTGTGCAATACCTTTAAAAAATATATTGCAAAAGAGGAAAAGAAGTAGTGTTATTTTGGTTAAATAGCTTTGCATTGACTACGTTAAATTAGTCAAAATTAACTATCTGTCTCTCTTTTACTATGTTTAGGCGTGTTACCAGTATGTACTTTTTCATGTTATTGAGTAGTCTAATTTGCTCCCGTCATTGTACCATAACTTTCTTTTACAAAACTTTAAAACACTACATAACAATTCATCAATTGAGCTGTTTAACCAAATATTAGCCCTATTCTTACAGTTATTAAGTTTTTCAATTGTCAAGAATAACAGTCATCGCATAAACTTCATCAATGAGGGGAGTGGTGACTTGGTCGTTCCCCGCTCCGGCATTTACCGAAGTAATGACAGCTTCCCCAATAATGTGTCTGCCTTTCAACCTTCCATCCCCATCTTTGTGGATTCCCTCAATGGGATAAACAGCTAAGAAATCTGCCAATTGCTCATTGGAATAGAAAGTTTTTAATCCCCAAATGGCATGGAAGATTAGGGGTTCTCCATTAGGAGCATCACCCACGTATAACATGTTGTGGCCCTTCTTTCTTAAAATGGTCAGAAAAGGAACCCCGTTTTCTTTAATGAACTTTATTTTTTCTGCAGCCGTTTCCGGTAAATCATATTTTGTGCCCGAATTGATTTGGTCTTTGGAATCTCTGGGTAGCCATACCTTATAAGTACCCATCAAATCTCGAATCATGGAGGAACAATCCCTATTTTCCAAATTGCCTCCCCATCCATAAGGTCTCCCCACCAAATTGAAAACTAATTCCTTAAGGTGCTTTTCATTGAACTTAAAATCGTTTAAGGCAATAGCACTTTTATCTACTTCAGCCTTTAAAATCTGTGCATTTTGGTTTTCATCGGCATTCGCAAAATAGGCAGAAATCTTATCAGGATTATTGGAGATTTCTTCGTAGGGCAATACCATACCCATTTTGGCATTGATGGCATAATTGGAAACCGAGTTTTGCAAACTTACTTTATCAGACACTGGAAGACAGTAGTTCCCCGTGGACCATTGCGCTATAAAAGCTTCATCAACAATACCAATATCGTGCATAGTTATCCAACCTTTATAAATAGGACTGATGACATAGCACCACTGCTTATCGTTAGAAATATGAACGATGAATACAGGTGTGTTCGCCCATACGCCCGTTTCTTGAAAATAATCGAAAGGATAGCCTTCACCCGCTTTTGAATATCTGTCAAAACCAGGCCTTTTTGTTGGGATTCTACGTAAATCTGTATGCGCAATTACAATTCCTTTTTGAAGGAAATTGGGAAAGCTTTTTAAATCAATATTGTTTACAACCTCTTCTCGTTGCCATCTTACATGGGGTTTCTTGTTCTCGCCATACCATTCGTTATCCTCTAAGTATTTTTGTAGGTACGAGAGTTCTTTGCCTGGAAAACTATTTAAATTGGCAAGCAGTTCTTCTGAAGGCGTATCCCATGGGACAAAGAAATTTTCAATAAATTCATTCTTAAGCGAATCCGGAATTTGGATTTCTATAGTTGGATACTCCAGAGAATCGGGTGTAACCGTTTTGATTTCAACTATCAGTGATTCTTTATCTTCTTTTTTGCAACTAAGAATCAAACAACTTAAAACTAGGATACTTAAAAAGGTTCGCATGGTTATAATGAGTAGTAATTTATCTTTTGGGTGTAATTGAACACAATTGTAAAAGGCCTCTAAACTAACAAATCACAAACACATTATCGAAACATAGCACAATAACATTTCCGCATTCACTTCCTTATTCAATTTTTGTATTTTAGAAAACTAAAGAATTATGATGAAAACCGCTTTCTTTTACCTTTGCTTTCTTTTTTTGACTTTCCAAATTACAAATGCCCAAGACCGAATTACAGGTGAGCCCTTCGCTACCCGCTCTGAAGTGCTGGGACAAAATGGAATGGTAGCCACAAGCCATCCCCTTGCTACCCAAATTGGATTGGATATCTTAAAAGATGGAGGTAATGCCATCGATGCCGCCATTGCGGCAAACGCAGCACTTGGACTTATGGAACCTACAGGTTGTGGTGTAGGGGGCGACCTTTTTGCCATTGTTTGGGATGGGAAAACAAAGAAATTATATGGTCTCAATGCCAGTGGACGTTCACCACAGAAACTTACCTTGGAATACTTTGAAAAAGAAGGGATGGAGAAAATCCCATCTCACGGCCCCCTTCCGGTCAGTGTACCAGGTGCCGTAGATGGTTGGTTTGAACTACATCAAAAATTTGGGTCGAAACCCATGACAGAAATTCTTGCACCTGCCATTGACTATGCAGAAAAAGGGTTTCCTTTGACCGAGCTTATTGCATGGTATATACAGCGCACCATTCCCTTTTTTGAATCAAAAGGGTTTCCCAATATTGAAGACACGTACAAATCACAAAACGGAGGAAAACTCCCTAATGAAGGAGAAATTTATAAAAACCCGTATTTGGCGAATACCTATCGAAAAATTGCCAAAGGAGGGCGAGACGCTTTTTATAAAGGGGATATTGCCAAAACTGTTGGCCAGTTCATTAAAGCGCAAGGTGGTTTTCTCTCTGCCAAAGACTTCGCCGCTCATAAATCGGAATGGGTAGAGCCAGTTTCTATTAATTATAGAGGTTATGATGTTTGGGAACTACCACCAAACGGTCAAGGTATAGCGGCACTACAAATGTTGCAAATTTTGAAAGGCTATGACTTTTCCAATATCGAATTCGGTAGTGCGGAACATTTGCATCTTTTTACCGAAGCCAAAAAATTGGCCTTCGAGGATCGTGCCAAATACTATGCAGATATGGACTTTTTTGATGTCCCTGTTGAAGAGTTGCTCTCGGAAGACTACGCCAAATCGAGAAGGGAACAAATAGGAAAGCGTGCAGGAACATATGCAGCGGGTGAAATCTCGGCAGGGGAGACCATTTATATGACAGTAGCGGACAAAGAGGGTACTATGATATCTTTGATTCAGAGCAATTACCGAGGAATGGGTTCTGGCATGGCACCTCCCAAATTGGGCTTTATGCTACAAGATCGTGGGGAATTGTTCAGTCTTAAGCGTGGACAGGCCAATACGTATGAACCGGGCAAACGCCCTTTTCATACCATAATCCCAGCATTCATGACCAAGGATGGTAAACCGTATGTCAGTTTTGGCGTTATGGGTGGCGATTTTCAACCAATGGGTCATACGCAGATCGTGATGAACCTTATTGATTTTGGAATGAATCTTCAAGAAGCTGGTGATGCTCCACGGTGGGACCATACCGGAGGAGCAAGTCCCATGGGTAGAACTACAACAGATACCGGACTTATCCGAACCGAATCTAGTATTCCCTATTCCACAATACGGGGATTAATGGATAAAGGCCATAAAATGGGAACCGCAAGAGGAATTTATGGCGGATATCAGGCTATATTATGGGATGATGAAAATAAGGTCTATCATGGGGCATCTGAAAGCCGGAAAGATGGGCAAGCTGCTGGATATTGATAGTACCTTTATTGGATTTAGATTTTTCTTTTTTCTCATTCATACCATTTGTTTATAAAAGTAAATGCAACTGAGTTGCATTTATCGACCTTTTCATATACTTTTACTTTTTAGCTATCGTAATACGTTCATTACGAATGTATAGTTGAGCAATAGTATAATATCAAAAAAGAAATGATAGAAAACAAAAAATTACCCGTAACGGTTCTCAGTGGGTTTCTAGGGGCAGGTAAAACGACTTTACTTAATCATATTTTACATAATAAGGAAGGCCTAAAAGTAGCTGTAATCGTGAATGATATGAGCGAAGTCAATGTAGATGCGGAATTGGTAAAAAGCGAAAATACACTTTCACGTACCGAGGAAAAGCTGGTAGAAATGAGTAACGGATGTATTTGCTGTACCCTAAGGGAAGACCTAATGGTCGAAGTAGAAAACTTGGCCAAGGAAAACCGATTTGATTATCTCCTTATTGAAAGCACAGGTATTAGTGAACCCATACCAGTGGCTCAAACCTTCTCCTTTGTCGATGAGGAAAACAATATTGACCTTTCCCGCTTTAGCTATGTGGATACCATGGTGACCGTAGTAGATGCCTTTAACTTTTTTAAGGATTTTGGTAGTCCGGAAACCTTGATGGATAGAGATCTTACCGATATGGAAGGAGACTACCGGACCATTGTGAACCTGTTGACCGACCAAATTGAATTTGCTAATATCATCGTACTGAACAAAGCTGATCTGGTCTCTAAAGATACCTTAAGTGTATTGCGGGCTATCATAAAGAAATTAAACCCTGCTGCACAGGTTATAGAATCTAAATTTAGCAAGGTTGACCCAAATTCCATTCTTAATACTGGTCTTTTCAATTTTGAGGAAGCGGAACAAAGTGCAGGCTGGATAGAAGAACTCAATAAAGATGAACATATACCGGAAACCGAAGAGTATGGGATAGGTTCTTTTGTGTATCGAAGCATAAAACCTTTTGATCCCAAACGTTTTGGGCAGTATGTGCAACATCAATTTCCCAATACTGTAATTCGTAGTAAAGGGTTATTTTGGATTGCTTCACGCCCTGAACAAGCCTTGATTTGGGGACAAGCCGGAGGCTCTTTGAGAACTGACAGCGCTGGAGTTTGGTGGAGTAGCATGCCATTTCAAAAGCGTATGTTATACGCTCCTTTTTTGGATAATCAAGAACAAATTGAAGCAGATTGGGACACTACTTTTGGCGATCGAAAAAATGAAATCGTATTTATTGGTCAAGCTATGGATGAAGAACAGATGCGTGCCGACCTCGACGCTTGCCTGGCAACTGACAAGGAAATTGAATCACAAAACTGGTTACATGGATATGAAGATGAGTGGCCCGTGGAAAGAGCTTATGCCTTTGATTAAAATATGACCTTGGTAAATATATAATGAATCGTACCCGTTTTCTAAGAAATATTTTAGGTCTTGGTCTATTTTCGACCTTGGGTTGTCGTATAGATAACAGCAAACCAAATTCCAGGGCTATTTTGGTTAATGGCAAAACTAATGAGGATGAGGCAGTGACGGATAAACTAAAGAAGGAGTTGATAGCCGCTTGGCATCGTTCTGAAACCATGACCATGACAAACGTGAAACAGATGCCTCCAGAGTTTTTCACTTATAAGTATACCGACGAGGCCATGACCTTTTCCGAGCAATGGCGACACTGTGTTATCTATACTTGTGGTCAACTTGCGGCTCGAGCAGGAATTACAAATCCATACGAAAATGTAAAACTCCCTGTACAGATGCCTAAATCCGATGTTATCAAAGAACTTGAAAATATGTACACATTTGTACGAGAATCTATAAAAGAGCTATCCGAAGAAAAACTATTCTCAGATTGTGATTTTGCAGGTGAAACCATTCCGGTATGGCGCTTGTTCTATGCCATGGAAAACCATATCATCCACCATCGGGGACAGTGTGTAGTGTACTTACGGTTAAACGGAGTTGTTCCTAAAGGATATTACGGGTGGTAGTAAAAAAGGGTAGAGAAATAGTCAATTGAAATAAAAACTTAAAAAAAGTGTAGCAATGTTACAAAGAAAATTTTCGGAAGCGGTCAAAAACTATTTTCCAGATGCCATGGATGCCAAGGATACCTCCATTCATTATCTTGGAAAGATGCAACTAGAGCATAATATCGATATTTCCAAAGTATTGATGGCGACATCAGTATGTTCAGATGATATCAATGTACCTTCAACAACCTTTTTCAACGTGTTGTTCGGTCCATTTATTATGGGTGGATTGGGTGGATTGCCTTTTGCTGGGCAAACTGGTATGACAGCTTTTGCCCATCATATTCCCGATGAAGGGAGCGCATTTATATTCTATGGCCCACATATTGGTATCACACTTGAAGGTGATTTGGGGAAAATGTACCGTCCACGTCAAGAACAGACAGGAAATTCCTGTGGAGCTCTTATGTTGGCATTAAGCCGATTACAAGACAGTACCTATAAGCCTGTGTTAAATGATGATGACTATCAACAAATGAAGCTTGAAGAAAGCTTACTTCACTACAGGGAAGAAATACTTGGCAGTGAAAACCAAGAAAAAGCTATAACGGAAGCAACGTATGAAATAATCGATAAAAAGGTTCATGAGCACCTAAAGTCGTGTAAAAATGAATTTCCTGTGGATAAAGTGACCCTATTGGGAGGAATCATTGTCAATACAGATTATGGTTTAGACGACTATTTTGTAGCCAAAAACTTTGAGGTGCTTGATGTGAAAAACCTTTGACCAATAGTAATAAACGTTCTTCTTTATATAGACAATGAGTGTTTCACTTCATTGTCCATATTTTTATTGCATTAAGCTTAGTTTTTTTAAATTCGTATCCGGTCACTAATTTTTCATAGAAGTGATCTGTATAATTACATGAGCGTATCTAAATCGAGATTTCCCCTTTTATTAAACAATATTCCACATGCCATCACCATGCTATTTGGTATTATAGCTGTGGTTACGGTATTGACATACATTCTCCCGGCCGGAACCTATGAGCGGGTCATAGTGGATGGTCGAAGTGCTGTAGTTCCCAATTCCTATAGGATAATCGACTCCACACCAGTAGGACTCTTGAATATGTTTAAAGCTATTCCATTGGGTTTTAAGGCTGCAGTTGAGATTATATTTATTGTTCTGGCAGGAGGCATCATGTTTGGTTTTATGGAAAAATCAAAAGCAGTGGAGAATGCCGTTGGGACTTTGGTAAAAAAGCTAGGTCTAAAACACAAAAATCTAATTATTGTTATCATGACCTTCATCTATGGAGTACTTGGTATGGCCGTGGGGTACGAAAATAATATCGCCATGGTGCCGATAGCTGCTGTTTTGAGCCTTGCTCTGGGTGGGGATTTGATTTTAGCCGCAGGTATTTCAGTAGGTGCAATGACCATTGGTTTTGGACTTTCACCAATTAATCCATATACCGTAGGTACAGGTCATAAATTAGCAGAATTGCCCATGTTTTCGGGAGCATTATTGCGAAGTTTGCTTTGCTTTTCAGCACTGAGTGTAATGGCTTACTATAACATTCGGTATTTTAAAAAGATTACCATAAACCCCGATAAAAGCTTAGGCAAAGGACTTGATGCCAACGAATTGACGTTATCAAAACCTATTGAAGCCTATCAATTGAACAAGAAGAATTGGCTGGTTATTTCTATTTTTTTCTTAGGTCTTTTGGCAATTCTTTATGGGGTTTTCAACTTGCATTGGTACATTAATGAGCTTTCTGCAGTTTTTTTAATGATTGCCCTACTTTGTGGCCTAGTATCAAGAATGAGCGCAACAACCATGAGTGAAACCGTTCTAAAAGCGGTTGCCCTAGCTGCACCAGGAGCATTTATGGTGGGCTTTGCTACCTCGATTAAAGTGCTTATGGAAATGGGAAACATTGGTGATACCATTTCGTATCAACTTTCGTTGATTTTGGAAGGATTGCCTTTATATACTTCGGCAATTTGCATGTCCATATCACAATCTATAATCAACTTTTTTATTCCTTCAGGAAGTGGACAGGCCTTGGCGACCTTGCCCGTTATGCTTCCTTTAGGTGAATCCTTGGGACTCTCAAAACAGATTACTATTTTGGCCTTTCAGATAGGAGATGGAATATCAAACCTAGTTAACCCAACGCTTGGGGGACTTATCGCTATGCTTAGCATGTGCCGAGTGCCGATTGACCGATGGATTCGTTTTATTTTTCCCGTATTGATAACTGTGCTCTGTTTGGCCTTTTTGGTGTTGATCATAGCCGTAGCAACAAATTATAGTTAGTTTATATGACCGTAGAAAAAATTTTGGCAAAATTGGTTTCGTTCCCAGTGCTTGGAGGGGAAAGCAATATAAGCATCTTAAACTGGATAAAAGACTATTTGGAAAAGCATGGTGTTACCGCGCATTTGGTACCGAACGAAGAAGGAAATAAAGCCTCGTTACATTGCCGAATAGGACCTGCCGTGGACGGTGGGGTTATTCTTTCCGGGCATATGGATGTCGTTCCCGTTGAAGGCCAAAACTGGACCACTGATCCTTTTGTGCTCACTGATAAAGGGGATGGGAAACTTTATGGGCGTGGTTCATGTGATATGAAAGGATTTTTGGCTTGTTGTTTGACGGCACTGCCCCAAATGGTAAAGGCTGATTTAAAAAAGCCTATCTATTTTGCGTTTTCCTACGATGAGGAAGTAGGTTGTTTGGCTGCGCCCGAATTGGCACAAGCCATTAAGACACATTATAGCGAAACACCCAAATATGCACTAATCGGGGAGCCTTCTTTAATGGAACCAATTGTTGGTCAAAAGGGTATCTATATTCTAGAGACTTATGTTAATGGCTCTGCGGGGCATAGCAGTCGTATAAAACAAGAAGTGAGTGCGATTCATGAAGCCATGCGCCTAATCCTCTGGCTCGAAAATAAAATGAATCAGTTGATTGCCGATGACCGATTGGATGACCGATTCCACCCGCCACATTCAACGATTCATATTGGTTTGGTAAACGGCGGTATCGCTCCAAATGTAATTGCAGATAAAGCCTACTTCTATTGGGACTTACGTACCATTCCCATGGATGATATTCAGTCCATTGTAAAAGAATTTGAATCGTATTGCCAACAACGTGAGGAGGCATTACAAAACATCTTCCCCGACTTTTCTATAAAAACTGTTGAAAACCATCCACCAGTTCCCCATTTAGATACCAAAGCTGATGACGATATTGTTGATTTGATCAAACGAATATCGGGAAACTATAAACTGGACACCGTTTCTTATGCTGCGGAAGCAGGGCAGTTTGCCAATGAAGGTTTTCAATCCGCCATTTGTGGTCCTGGTTCCATTGAGCAAGCCCATAGAGCTGATGAATTTATTACCAAAGAACAATTGGAAAGGGGAGTGGAGATGATTAACAAGCTGATACGAGAACTATCGTCCGAAAGCTTTAATTAGGCCATTTGGACTAGTTTTGAAACTAAAAGATGACTTTCTTGGATGGTCTACTGTGGTGGACTATAAGGTCTATTATAGTGCACTGTTGAAAAGTCCCTAAGAACCATAAAAATACTATAGTGCGTACGTCTTGATTTCAATACTTTCTTTAACATAAATAATGTATTCAGTTTTGAATACCTGTCTCCCTTGATCTGTACAATTCAACAATTCGTAACGATGGTTCAGCGGAAAACCCTTTCTTACACTTGAATGAAAGTTGATTTTTGGTCCATGTTAAACCACTAAACCAAACATCAATGACAACAGCAGAAGTTTTTTCAATAGCCAATACCATGGCAATGCCCATGTGGCTATTAATGATGGTGCTTCCCAAATGGAAGGTCACCCGTTTTTTAATTGATTATAAAGTAATTCCCATTCTCCTATCGCTATTTTATGTGTATTACATGGTATCCCACATTCAAGCTGGGGGCGATCTTGACTTTGGAAATCTGTCTGCTGTCATGTCCTTGTTTACCATGGAAATGGCCGTGATGGCAGGATGGATACATTATTTGGCCTTTGACCTTCTTGTGGGCATGTGGATGCTCAATCAAAACCACAAATTGGGTATTCATCAACTGTTGATGGTACCTTGTCTTTTTGCCACCTTCATGCTGGGCCCTATCGGATTTTTGCTTTTTATGCTTATCAGAACCCTAAAAATTTCTAAGTCATGAAAGCACTGAAACATGTATTTAAAACGGTAAGGACAGAAAGTCCAATTTTGTACGGTGTTGTGCTATTCCATTTTACACTTGCAGCTTTGTGTCTCATAGGATGGGCGTTGGACAGTCGGATGCTGGCCGGTCTTAATATTTGGGTAAAACCAATGAAATTTGCGATATCTGGAGGGATCTACGTACTCACTTCAGGTTTTTTGATTACGTTCTATCCATTTTCCAGGAAAAGGAAAAACATTGTCAACAACATTATCTCTTGGACAATGGTGTTGGAAATCAGCATTGTTTTTCTGCAAGCTACTCGGGGAGTTCGGTCACATTACAACCAGTCTAGTCTTTTTGACGGGATTCTCTTTGGAAGTATGGGTATTTTAATCGGTATCATTGTCTTCACCATGGTATTTTTCATTGTGGAGACCATACGATTGCGGCTCAAGACTCCCAGATCAGTCCAATGGGGCATACTTTTGGGTTGGCTGGTGGTTTTTTTTGGAAGCTGGGTGGGAGGGCAGATGATTGGGCAAATGTCCCACAATGTTGGTGTCGCCGATGGAGGAGAGGGCATTCCCTGGCTTAATTGGAGTACCATTGCCGGTGATTTGCGTGTAGCCCATTTTTTTGGATTGCATGGCATTCAAATTATTCCTTTATTCGCAGTAGTACTTACCAAGAAATTGAATGCTTCGAAAATGGTAAAAAACCTTTCGGTCATACTTTTTGGACTATTGTATGCCTCATGGATCGCTTTTACTTTTTATCAAGCAAAACAAGGTATGCCTTTGGTAAGGATTTAACCCGTGTCGAATGAACCTCTTCAACAAAGAAAGACGTATAAAGTATCTAGCCTTTAATGATGTTTGGTTCGCCATAGGGGGTATTCTTTTGCTAAGTTTTGTGACCGACTTTTTGTTTTCGAGCGGTTCATTTACTCGGCTACCCTTTATAGAAGCTACGATAAACTGGAGTGTGTCACTAATGTTTTCAATAGCAAACTGGTTGATTATGAGGGATATATTGATTTCGCTGCGAAAAAAGTACCCCAGCCTAAAGGATAATAAAAAACGTATCCCCTTGTTTTTCTTATTCATAGTTTTTACGGTAATGATGGTGGATTATACAGGTAACACGATTTTAGGCTTCGTCTTTGGTAGTAATTATAACAATCCGTTACGTTCAAAACTTATTCTCCCCATTATCTTGATCAGTACCATGACCATGGCAATTTACGAAGCGATATACTATTACATCCGTCTAAAACGATCCATACAAGAAGAAGAACAATCGAAGCGTGCAATCGTTCAAGCACAATTGGATGCCCTACGAAATCAGGCACAGCCTCACTTTTTTTTCAATACGCTGAATACCCTACGCGATATTATCGACCAAAATACCAGAGAAGAAGCCAAGGAATTCGTGAACCGATTGTCCGAAGTATATCGTTTTATTCTAGAATCGGGCAATGCCAACCTTATTTCCCTGCAAGAGGAGCTAAAATTTGCCCAGGCCTATATCCACATACAAAAGGAACGGTTTGGTGATAACCTAAAGGTATGTTGGGATGTGCCAGCAGAGTATAAAGAGAGATTAATTGTTCCCATGAGCCTTCAACTTCTCCTTGAAAATGCAGTGAAACACAATGTGATTTCAAGGGCAAAACCCTTACAGGTGAAAATTGACTATATAAATGATAAATTGGTGGTCAGTAACCGGATGCAGCCAAAATTGACCCAATTGCCCACTACAAGACTGGGCCTTAAAAACATTGAACGACGATACACCCTAATTTCGGATAAAGAGGTAGTCGTTTCCCAAGAGGAAGGCTATTTTATAGTGAAACTACCGTTGTTAACTTCTGCCGATCAAAAATATTCCCATGCAGATACTCATCATTGAAGACGAATCCCGAGCGGTCAATCAACTGCAGAAGTTACTGCAGACCCTACAGTTTGATTATGACTTATTGGGGATAATGGATACCGTAGAGGATAGTGTGGCCTGGTTTCTGAACAATCCGAAACCGGATTTGGTCTTTATGGACATTCAATTGGCGGATGGATTAAGTTTTGAAATATTTCAAAAAGTGCCTTTACAGTGCCCCATTATCTTTACCACAGCTTTTGATCAATATGCCCTGCGTGCTTTTAAGGTCAATAGCGTGGATTACCTGTTAAAACCGATTCAGGAAGCGGACCTACATCAGGCATTGGAAAAGTTTACCCGTTCCAAACAGCAACTCACCCTTGATCAAAAGACCTTACAGAACTTTCTAGCTGATATGCAAAAAACAGAGCAGCGAAACGGTATTTTGGTTAAAGAGGGGGAAGGTTTTGTACAAATACGCATTTCAGACTTATTGTACATATATTCGGAAGATAGTATCACCTTTGGAGTTACGGAAAACAAACGGGTAATTATAGATGAAACGCTTGACCAATTAATGCCCACTCTAAATCAAAAAGAATTCTTTCAAATCAATCGAGGCCAAATCGTAGCAAAAGTCGCAATCCAAAAAATAGATAGGTACTTTAATCATCGATTGAAATTAACACTATTAAAAGAACGAGATCAGGACTTTATTGTCAGTAGGCCAAAAACCAGCGATTTTAAAAGCTGGCTAAATCGATAATTACGAATTGGTAAAATCTGATCTAATGATTTTTTAGCTCATGTTCACATGGTTTACTGTCATGATACTTCTAATTGATTTGCCTTGGTAAAGTATTTAAAAAGTCCATGCCAATAGCACTATAGCATACTTCTCTTTATTCATTAATTATCGTACATTTAAATCCTACCAATCAATTTAATTTAAATCTATGTTTAAGCTAAGCAGAAGTTATCTCATTTTTTTCCTGTCCATGTTATCCATAATAAGTTGTAAGGAAAAATCAACCAGCACAGATACTAAAACCGAAACTGAGTCAGCATTGGTTCAGCGGGCGTTAGAAATCCATAAAAAGGTGCTTACACTAGATACACATGCCGACACTCCTTTGAGAATGATTGAACCAGGATTTGATATGGCAGAACTCCATGATCCGAAGGAAACAGGTTCAAAAGTAGACTATCCACGAATGAAAGAAGGGGATTTGGATGCTATCTTTTTTGCTGCTTTCGTGGCACAGGATATTCGTGATGATGACGGTAACACCAGAGCCAAAGCCCTCTGCCTTCAGATGATAGATTCTGTTGTGGCATCTACTGAGAGAAATTCAGATGTTGTAGGATTGGCCCTTAACCCAGACGATGCCTATACCCTTGAAAAAGAAGGCAAACGGGCTATATATATTGGAATCGAAAACGGTTATCCTATCGGAACCGACCTTGCCAATGTGGAAGAATATTTCAATAAAGGTGTACGTTACATTACCTTGGTACACAGCTCCAACAATGATTTAGCCGATTCTGCTACAGATGACAACGGAACAGAACACGACGGTATCAGCGAATTTGGTTCCAAGGTTGTTGGAGAGATGAATCGTCTTGGTATCATGGTCGATATTTCGCATGGTAACGATAGTGTGTTTTATGATGCCATAAAAATGTCTAAGGCTCCAATAATTGCAAGCCATTCCAATGCCCGCTCCGTTACCGATCACAAACGCAACATGACAGATGAAATGTTGAAGCTTATGGCAGACAATGGCGGGGTGGTACAACTGACCATGTTGGCGGATTATCTTAGGGAAGCGCCACCAAATGCGGAGCGTGACTCAGCTATGGCAGCTTTACGTGCGAGTATGAAGCCTATCGGCGAAATGACAAAGGAAGAGCGCACTGCACTGCGACAATCCTTTCAAGAGTTAAACGAAAAGTATCCCAATCCACCAGCAACCGTTACCCATGTGGCGGATCACATTGACCATATCATAAAGATAGCCGGAATCGATCATGTTGGTATTGGATGCGACTTTGACGGGGGAGGAGGAATTGAAGGTGTTTTTGATGCCAGTGAAGTGATGAACATTACTATCGAACTAGTACGACGTGGTTACACCGAAGAACAGATTGAGAAGATATGGGGCGGTAATTTGATTCGTGTATTTAAAGAGGTTCAGGCTGTTGCGGAACAACTACAATCTGAGGAAGCGTCCTAAGCTTCTAAAGAAGTATGAGTGTACTAAGACTATTTTTTTACGTTTCGATTTTGATGCTATCCACAGCTACGGTTGAGCATCCATTGCGATTATCGCTGTGTGAAATTGAATATTCGCAAAAAAAACAAGTACTGTCCATTAACCTAAAACTATTTCTTACCGATGTAAATGAAGCTCTGGTTTTTGACCCTTACAGCAAAGAACTGGCTTTTTGCCAACCCAATGAATCGGCCAAAGCAAATCAAATGCTGATGGACTATGTGAATCAATTTTTTTATGTAAAAGCGAATAGAAAGGCTATCGATTTAAAAATAAAACGAAAAAGGCTAAGTGGGGAAGGTGAGAACACGGCATTATGGGTGTATTTTGAATTCACGCAGGCTGCACCATTGACCTCAATGGAAATTAAAAATGCTGTTTTTACCGACCTTTTCTTTGATCAAAATAACATCGTATATGTACATGTAAATGGAAAATCCAAAAGCATGATGCTCAATAAAAAAACTCCTGTTCATCAGCTCAAATTCTGATATGCATCCTTTTGAATTTTATCTAAAACTAGGTTTTGAACATATTGCTGACCTTGCGGGCTATGATCATATCCTTTTCTTGGTCGCACTTTGTGCTGTTTATAGAATAGAACAATGGCGGAAAATACTGATTTTGGTCACAGCTTTTACCATTGGTCACAGTGTAACTCTGATTTTAGTTTCCTTGGATATTTTCTCCATCCCTTCCAAATTCATTAAGTTTCTTATACCCCTTACCATTTTTTTGACAGCACTCCATAATGTAATTGGACATGATAGACCGGAAAAAGCGATAAAAATGAAGCGGAACTACGCGATGGCTCTTTTCTTTGGATTGATTCATGGTATGGATTTTTCCAATTACTTTAAAGCACTGATTATGGATCCTTCAGACATTGTGATCCCGCTGTTGGGCTTCAATGTTGGAATAGAACTGGGACAATTGTTGATTGTCTTCTTTATTGTTGGTATTGCCTTTTTGTTTCTTAACATCTTGAGGGTGAAACATAGAGAATGGAATCTTTTTATTTCTGGGGCTGCCGCAGGGATGTCCTTTATTTCATTACTGGAAAATAATTTTTGGTAAAGGTGTCAAAAACCAAAATGATGTCAAAAAAAACGATGTTGAATTCAAATTAAACTAAATAACATTACAAGTTGTACAGTGCGAACTGCCCACCAACTTGCCAGATTCGTTCAAAGTGAAGTGACAACATTCCTGAAAACGTTGTTTAAGGATTTTTTTTGCCCTTCGTATTCTAGCCTTTATATTGGCAAGGCTCAGGTTTAATTCTTCTGATGCTTGCGCATTCGTTTTTCCTTCCAAGTAGACCAGTTCTATAACCTTTTGATAATTATCCGGAAGTTCTTCTAGAAAGCGTTCAAAGCAGCATAAGTCATCAGTAAAAGACAAGCTTTCCAATTCAGCCGATTCATTGATGGGAACAGTAACGGTATTGCCCTTGTGGTAATTCGCCAATTCGTTACGCGCTATTTGAAAGACCCATGCTTTAGCTCTAGATGAATCTTGCAGTTTGTCGAGATGCCGATGCACCTTAAGAAAGGTATTCTGTAGCACATCTTCCGCTATTGTTGCATCTTTTACCCTCTTCAAGATAAAAAAGTAGAGGGAAGTTCCATGTACTCTCCAGAGTGCTTCAGTAGTTAAATCCAAATTCCAATAAAATTAGTTCTTAACAGCAACCACACTTTGGGCAGTCACAACTACTGCATTTACAATGCTTGGCACAGTCAGTACAGTTACATTTTTTGCATTCGCAATTAGTACACACACAGCTTTGTTTCATCTTTTAATATTTTTGATTCATAAGGTAGACACAAAAAGAATCAAAAGGATACGCCATATGTTGATTTTTTTAAATCAAGCATCATCTCAATACTATTTCATCAATAAGATTTAGGGTATCGGGATTGATTACTTTCATTTTGACCGTTGCACCATCAATATAAAATAAGCAAACTGCATTTTCTACACTAAAGGCTTTGGTATGTTCGCTCCAAGGAAGCACCTCTTGTGCATAATAGGGTGCGCCTGCGGCTCCATTATTGATTTGATAGATAGGTCGCGAGACATTTAATTTTTGATGTGGATAATCCTCAGGGTATATGGTCACTTCATCGGTTAATTTTAAACGATTGTAGTTGTGTTCGTCCCCCGTTAATATGGCCAATACCTTTTTACTTTTATTAATGAGAATATCCAAATATTGGTCACGTCGTTCCAAAATTCCTTTTTCTAACGGCTCGCCTGCAACAAATGGTCTTTTTTCATTGTTACCATTGTACCACATATCGTCCTTACTATGGCCACCATTAGGGAATACAGGGGTGTGCTGGGTAATGAAAATATGGTCGATGGTCGTATCTTCTTCCAATGTTAGAATGGTTTTTTCCAGCCATTCTAATTGATTATCCATAATATAACCATGTAACCCCCCTGAAGTTGCTGTATTGCTCGAGAGGCTAGGGGCATACCAATAATCACTGTTCAATACGACAACCGCTACATTGTCGTAGCGATAATGAAACACATTTTCTGAATATGAAGGGAAATCAATGGTGTTGGAAGATGGGTCATAGACACTTCCATCTTCACTTTTTAGGGTGGAAACGGGATTTACAAAGGCTTGGGAAAAAGCCATTTCAGCCGATTCGGTACTAAATGGAAATTTATCTACAAACCCCTTGCGTCTTCCCGTACTATCCCGAAAGATATATCCGAGGGCCTCATGATTTCCCATACCCACTTGAAAAGGCATATAATGCCAAAAGGGCTCTATCGCTTTTTTCCAATTGGTATATTGTAATTGGGTCTCTTCATTTGTTTCCAAATAGCCATTGATAAGGTCACCGCTGAATTGCATAAATGCCGCATTATTGGCATAGGCCACCGCCGCAATTTTTTTCATAATGTACGCATTGGCACCATAAATCTTTCGTTCACCTCCACCAGAGGCATGTCTGCTATCACTTGTATACGCGAATACAAAAGGGGCTTTGCTCCCTGGTTTTGGGGCGGTTTTCAAATGGTATTGCTGGGTAAAGTCGCCGTACTTGACCGAATACTCATATTCGGTATCGGGTTTTAGGTTGGTCACTTCAATTTCATGATATGTTGTTGACGGACTTTTAATAATCTCTTGATTGATTTCCAAATCTACGGCTACCGGTAGTGTAGTGTTGAACCAAATGGTAGCACTTGTATCTGTCAGCATATTGATAAAAGGACCTTCATAAATTGAAGGGGCTACAGTGAATGGTCCTTTGCCCTTTAAAGATACTTCACCATCATAAACTATCATACCCGTTTCATCCATTAGGCGATATCCTATGGAAAGTATTTGGTTCTTCTGCCAATCGACAAAATCATAGGGATAGCGAAAATCCCGCTTGATATTGATATCGGTTTTACCTGATTCCAATGTTTTTACAAATCTGAAAACCGGCAACGGGTGTGGCGCCTTTCCATAAGGGATAAACCCATAAGTTAGTGTTCCCTTAAAGTCTCCAAAATCCATTGTCACTCCTTCTTCGGTTCCTATTGGATTACCAAAAAATTGTTTGAGGCTATAACCACGGTCGCTTTCAAGTGCATAGTAGCGTTGGTCGCCATCTTGTAGGAAGAGTCCCTTTTCATCTTTTTTAATATTGCTGTAGCTTTTTGGGATTACTACATCTTGGGCAATAATGACGTTCGCCGCCAGAACAAATAAGATTAAAAAACAGTTTTTCATGGGTTGTTTGTTTTATTGATGATATAAAAGTTTTAGCATTTGGCACAAATCCCTTTAACAATGGTCTGTACGTTATTTGTTTTAAATCCCTTTGGAATGTTCAGTTGAAGCGGTACCAACCCTTCCATACAATATACGGTTTCGCAGCATTCGCAAACAAAATGAGCGTGTTCATTTCCGTGTATTGAAGGTTCGCCAAAAGCATATTTGGATACTCCAGTGTGATCATTAATACGATGAATAATGCCCGCTTGCTCAAAACTTGTCAAATTTCGGTACAGCGTGGACTTGTCCAATTCGTTGATCAATGCTGCCTGCAGGTCATTGTATGACTGGGCATGTTCCATATTCATGAAATGTTGTATCAACGCTAAACGTACTTTGGTTTTTTTTAACCCTTTCCGTTTCAACAGTTGTTCGTAGTTGTCATTTTTCATCACAAGATTTCACTTAGTTAAAACTTATGGCATCAGCATTTTCAATGCGATAGTAGTATTGGTTGGGATTGTGTCTGTTGAGACGTAGAATACCATTTACGGACAGCAATTCATCCATTTTGAACGGTGGCTTTTCTGTAAACTGGAGCCCTACGACCGTCTCGGGCCCACCATTACCGCAGAAAAAGCAGGAAGCCATTGGATTCATGGAAAGCATGTAGACTGATTGATTGCCATCCAATACAAGAAAATAACCGGTGAGGACAATCTCTTTTCCTTCCAGTTCAGTCAAACTTTCTGAAAATTTTGCCTTTGTAAATCCAGGAAAGGGGTCTTCCAAAGAAAGTGCTTGAAATGAAATCCCACCAGTGAGGTCGGACCAGTCCAAAGAGGTCTGCGCATAGGTAGTAGTACCCATCCAAATCAAGACTATCAAAATGAAAAATCGCATTCTTTTAATTTATCAATTGCCCGGTGGCCCCTTTTAATATATAATTGCAATGGTCCACATTGTCTCTATTGAGTTCAAGGATTCCAGTGACGGTAACAATTTGATCGGTTCTAAAAGGTGGTTTTTCCTTGAAATTAACTTCGATAATGGTCTCTGGTCCCGCTGCACCACAAAAAAAGCAGGAGGCCATTGGGTTTTGGGAAATCAGGAACACTTCTCCACTTCCCGAAATATCCAAAAAGAATCCTTGAATACTAATTTGCTTACCCTTATATGCCGTTATCTTTTTACCAAAGGTCGGCATTAAAAAATGCATATCGTATACTGCGTTATACTCAGGCACAAAATCAACATCTGCAAAATCTTCCCAAGTCAACTTCTCTTGAGCTAATGTAGAAGAGCTGACTAAGGTCACGAACAAAACAAATAAAAATGATTTAAGCATCTGATAAAGTTTTAGCAACGTTTAATTTAAAAATGGAACTGGACGCCAACAAAGTGGCTACAATGGCCAGTACCAATATAAGGCCCAACAAAAATAGCTCAAATAGTTCGGGACCTTGCAATTGAAGTGTATATCCGTATGTAGCATTCAAGTACCCAGAAACTATGAATACGCCTAATCGGCCCAAGAGCCACCCGATTACAAACCCGGTAAGTGCCAAAAAAATCCCTTCCAAAAGTGCCAATCCAAGAAGTTGCTTTGTATGGAAACCATAAGTCCTTAAAAGCGCAAGCTCTTGTCTTCTTTCCCGGATGGTCTTTAAGAGACTAATAAAAATACTCAATCCAGAAACCAATAAAATAGCCAGGGCAATTCCATTTATAGTTTGCACCCCAGAACCCAACAATCCCATAAGTCGTTGTATTTCAAAACCTGGTAATGCCGCCTGTACGGAGGTGTTCTCATTTATAAATCTTGGAAGTTGGACCATGCCCAGAGGACTCTTGAACTTTACTAAAAGAGAGGTAATCTCCAAATCTTCATGTTCTTCGTGCTCATGTTCCCCATCATGGTCATGCCCTTCATGGTTTTCACCGTCTTCGTGCTCATGCTCTTCATCATGGTCATGTCCTTCATAGTTTTCACCGTCTTCGTGCTCATGTTCCCCATCATGGTCATGCCCTTCATGGTTTTCGCCGTCTTCGTGCTCATGTGCCTCATCATGGTCATGCGCCTCCCAAATACTTTCTAAATTCGAAATCAGCAATTGGTCTACTACCGTTCCAGTAGGCTCAAGAAAACCAACAATTTCATAAGGGTGGTCTTCGTGTCCTTCGGCTCCAGAATCCACCAGACCATGGGAGCTTAAAAACGTATCGCCGAGTTGTAGGTTCAATTTTGAACGGACTCCACTTCCAACAACTACTTCAAAAGATTTTTGGTAAAGGCGTCCTTCACTTAGTTCGGCATTGTAACTCTTTAAATATTGGGGTTCTGTACCCAGAATACGATATCCCCTATAGTTATCACCGTAAGAAACAGGAATGGCTTTTTCAACAAATGGATGATTTTGCAAAGCAGTGATATCCTTTAACTTAATGTTCCCTGTTGGCACATCTATATGGAGCACGGAAGATAAGACTAGTTGTAGTGGACTTCCCTTTGCGCCAACCACCATATCAAACGGGGCTATGTTCTTGTTAAGTTGACCGCCCAACTGCTGGCTCAATTGAAAAACAAAAGTAACTAGGGACACGCTTAACGATAATAGCATTAAGCTCAATAGTAAATTGAGTGGTTTGGAAACCATGTTTTTATATGCCAGATAACCTAGATTCATAGTTCAATTCGATTTTGGAAATGAGACATTACACGTAGGTCATGGGTGATTATCAATAAACTACTTTTACTTATTGCTGCTTCCTCTTTAAGCAGGTTAATGACCTTGATACAGTTAATATCATCTAAATTGGAGGTAGGTTCATCTGCCAATACAAGTTTCGGCTTATGAATCAAGCCAAGTGCAATGGATAGTCGTTGCTGTTGCCCTTGGCTCAATGCAGTGACTTTTTTATTGAGGTGCTCAGACAAACCGAGTCTTTCGGCAAGCTGGAGCCTTCTTTGGGCATTATCTGAGTTTTTATGTAAGCGTTGGCGAAGACGAAGGTTATCTATAACATTGAGGGATTTTATAAAATGATAGTGCTGGAAGATAAGCCCAATGTGTCCGCCTCGGAATTTATCGATTTCTTTTCGTGATAATGAATTCAATTCAGTGCCATCAACCGCAACAGATCCTTTTACTGGGGGAAGTAATCCAGCCATCAGATACAAAAGTGTCGTCTTGCCTACACCAGATGGCCCTATGACCAGTAAATGTTCCCCGGGAGTTAGTTCAATATCAGGAAAAACCATTTCTAGTTCGTTTCCATACGCATATGTAAGACCTGATGTTTTTACCATTAATTCGTTTTTACAAAAATAAACATAAATGCAACTAAGTTGCATTTAAAAAATAGCATTACATTTGCCAAAAATCTAATTTTTGTCTTTGTATGTTCCAAAAGAACATGTTAAAAATGTTTTAATTAATGACTTTATCGCAGTTAACCGTTAAATCTGATTGGATTGGAATGGTTGTTAGTGGACTCTGTTTGGTCCACTGTTTGGCAACACCCTTTATTTTTTTAGCTTACGTGAATGTTGGCGCGCATGGGGAAGCCCATCCGTTTTGGTGGGGTCTTTTGGATATTGTCTTTTTGATTTTCTCATTTTTTGCAGTGTATTGGTCTGCCCGAAATACCTCCAAAACCTGGATTAAATACGCTTTTGGACTATTATGGCTTGTTTTATCCTTAGTTATATTGAACGAAAAACTAGGGGTCTTGAGTTTACCCGAAGCGGCTATCTATTTCCCAACTATAGGGCTAATAGGGCTTCACATATACAATCGTCACTACTGTAACTGCGAAGACGAAGTTTGTTGTACGGATAATTAAAAAATCAAAATTGTATTCATGGATAAATCCCAAATAGAAGTCTTAGGGGACAATCATATTGGAACATCTATAAAAACGCCAATGCGGGCCGATGCTTTTGAGCATACGGATGAAGAAAAAATCGAGAATATCCAATTCCATTTTTCTAAAATAATGGAAGAAATGGGACTGGATTTGACGGATGAAAGTCTTTCGGGAACGCCTTATCGTTTTGCCAAGATGTATATCAAGGAACTATTTTATGGATTGAATCCCAAGAATAGACCAAAAATCTCCACTTTTCCAAATACATATGGCTATCAACGAATGTTGGTTGAGCAAGATATTACCATAGATTCCTCTTGTGAACACCATTTTTTACCCATAGTTGGTAAAGCACACGTTGGCTATATTCCCAAAGATAAAGTAGTGGGCCTTTCTAAAATAAATCGTTTGGTGGATTATTATTCCCATCGTCCCCAAGTACAGGAGCGTCTTTGTCTCCAAATCTTGGAAGACCTGCAAAATACATTGGAAACCGATGATGTTATCGTAATTGTTCATGCAAAGCATCTTTGCGTTTCTTCTCGCGGAATAAAGGATAAAGAAAGTTTTACCACAACTCTGGAATATGGTGGTAAGTTCAAGGATGATAAATTTCGAAAAGAGTTCTACGGAATCCTAAAAAGTGATTTTAAAGAATAAAATCCTGAACAATAAACTACTTCGACCAAAGTGCTAAGGTGCAAGAGGTAAGACCACTTTGCTAAAAGAAGAAAGAAACAAGACTTTTTCCAGTTTCCTGACTCTTGGTTCTAAAAGTCTTGAATCTAAGTGTTATACCTGAGACAGAACCACAGGGAATAGTATTGTTTCAAAATACGTTAAGCACTTATTTATACTTTAAGTCTTGAGCCTTGATATCTTTGCTCCAAAGTTCTTTACCGTCTTTATCCAATATTTTGATGTTGAGAACACGGTCGGTACGAGAACCGCTCACATTAAGAATTCCAAAGTTGTGCTCGCCAACTACGGTCTCTTCTAACTTATAACTATTTAGGATTTCCTTGTTGTTATTTGCTCCAGCGGTCAAAGAAGAGCAAGTCAAATCATAAATTGGATAAACCTCATCATTTTCCTGCATTCGACTCAACACCGTATGGTGCCTATCCCCATCTAAAAAAACTACACCTTCAATTTTGGCTTCCCGTATCTTATCTGACAAGTAGCGTCTTTCCTTTGGGAAAGTGGCATAGTTTTCATAGTCAGCTTCTGTACTGAGCACCTGTCCGCCAATGGCAATAAACTTGAACGTAGCATTGCTGGAGGCCAAGGCATTGATGAGCCAGTCAATTTGTGCTTTGCCCAAAATTTCGCGTTCCCCCGTAAAATTATTGTTTGAGGTCCTCAAATATCGGTTATCCAATAAAAAGAACTGTAAATCTGCCCATTGAAAGGTACCAGTTATTCCTCCTTTATCAATGACATCGTAATTGGGATTGCCCCAAAAAAGCTTAAAAACTTCTGAAGTCGTTTTCTTTAACCAGAAACTGCTATCAGCATTGTTGGGACCATAATCATGGTCGTCCCAAATTGCATAATGATGTGTGGAAGCAAGTAGTGCCTGTAGCTGTGGTAAGGACCGCGTGTGGGTATAGCGGTGCAAAATACCCGTTCTTGAGTTCCAATCCGTCTCTCGTAAATAGGTATTATCCCCTAGCCATAGCATAAAATCTGGCTTTTTCTGATGAATGGACTCAAATATCTCAAAATCACTCCCATAAGGTTTACCCGGTCTATCAAAACGCTCTTCATTCACATAATTGCAACTTCCTATAGCGAAATTTACTTCTGGTGGGTCTGTTCTCCATTGCCAAAGTGGCTGTGACTGGAATTCCATAGGATAGTCTCGAAGCGTTTTTTCATCATCGATGTATAGTTCATAACTATATTTTTTTCCAGGTAAAATTTGATCAGCGACCAGTTTTGCAACAAAACCGTTTTCAGATTGGGTTGTAAATTTTTTCGTTTTGAAACGTTCCTTGGGATTTTCTTTGTCAAAATATTCAAAATGAACTTCGGCCGCTGTAGTGGTTTGAACCCAAAGAAGTGCTTCACGCATGGTGGAATATCCTACCATAGGCCCTGACTGAACAAAATCTTGCGCAAAACTGAAATGACTATTAACCAGTAACAGTATGATAAAAAACGATTTGTTGTTCATTACAAATTAATTTTTGAAGTAAGTGAAATCATAAAAGAAACAAAAGTAAAGATATTGGAACACTCAATGTTTTGATAACCTCAAGAAAGTATTATGATTTGTTTATTGAAATCAATCTACTTGATTATTGCTAGAGTTCTAAGGAGTTGAATAACGGTTTGTTTTTTAAAAAGGTATCGTTTGAGGTGTTACCTCAACTTTTTTGATAAAGCTTAAAAAGTTGGCTACAATCAAACTTCATTTTTTGCAAAGTACTTTCATTTTATCAGTGTTACTTGAAAAGGGATTGAAGCTTTATGAAATCTAGATTCAAATAAATATCACATCAAATCCCAATTCTTTTTAAAAAATCCTCTTTATAACTTTCCCCAATAGGAATTCTTATACCATCAATTAGGATTTTATTTCGTTGAACGGAGTCTATCCGGTTGATATTTACGATAAAAGAACGATGTACTCGTAGAAAATTGTCCGTTGGTAGTTTTGATTCTATATTTTTAAAACTCATTAGGGTGAGAATCGGTTTACTATCATCGACATGAATCTTCAAGTAGTCCTTTAACCCTTGAATGTATTTGATTTCCTCTAACTTGATTTTTATATTGTCATATTCTGATTTTACGAAAATGAATTGATTTGATGTTTGTGGAATTCCCGCGGCAGAAACAACATTCTGTACTGATGGGGTGTTTGTTGGGTTTCGAAAATCATGTAACTCTTTGGCTCTATTTATAGCTTTTACAAACCGTGCAAATGGTATTGGTTTTACAAGATAATCCACAGCGTTCAATTCAAACCCTTCTATGGCGTACTGTGGGTATGCCGTTGTAAATATGAAAAGGGGTTTTCTGTCTATGGTCTTTAAAAAATCAATTCCATTTATCTGGGGCATTTCAATATCCAAGAAAACTAAATCTATCTTATCTCTAGATAGTATTTCAATGGCATCAAGTGGATTGGTCAAGGTATGTTTAACTTCAATACCGCCAAGATCTTCACAGTAAGAACTGATTATTTCCAATGCCAGGGGTTCATCATCTATTATTATACAACTTATCATGCTAAAAGTAATTCTAAATCTATAGTATGGTAACCATTGTTTTTGTTGATTTTTAATACATGGCTATTAGGATATAAGAGCGATAACCTGTTTTTAATGTTTTCAAGGCCAATCCCAGAATTAAAGTCATCTTTTTTATAAACTCCGATTTTATTTTTTACATTGAAAAATAAGCTTTTATCAACAACCTTTAAGCTTATGTTCACGTAGGTGGTTCCCTTAAAATCGGTACCATATTTAAATGCATTTTCAACAAATGGTATCAATAACAATGGAGCAATAAGCTTTTTCTCATAGCTTCCACTTATCTTGATTTTTACGTTTTCGCTGTCGGAAAGCCTTAATATTTGTAATTGGAAATAATTCTTAATATAATCAATTTCCTTGGATAGGGGAACCTGTTCTTTCTTTGCTTCGTATAACATATAGCGCATTAACTCTGAAAGTGTAATTACGGCCTCTGGGGCTTCTCTCGATTTATTTCGTACCAAAGAATAAATACTGTTCAGCGAATTAAAGAGGAAATGTGGATTAAGTTGTGCCCTTAAAAACTGAAGTTCGGTTTCTTGGCGTTGCACTTCTTTCTCATTGTTCAGCTTTTCCCTACGATATAAATCCTTTGTAAGCCCTAGAACACCTCCCAGAAGAAAAAAAGAGAATGACACAACAGTAGTAATAGCATAAGAGATGTTTTTTAAGGGTTCAATATTTTTTATCTCGGCGATATCTCGGATTCTTTCAAAGGGTGATGATGGGAAAAGGCTATTTACTAAAATATTAAATCCTACAAGCAAAGCTGTTGAAATGAGAATATAGGTGAAAATACGTTTGCGTAATAATAATTTGGGTACCAGTAACAAATAATTGAGATATACCAAAATAGGGTTGAGAAAGATTCTCGGTAAAAAACTATGCTGTATTTCCCCAAACTGTGAAATACTAACTCCTACTGGAAAAGATATTAAGCAGACCCAAACTATCAAGTGAATCCAAACTTCCTTTATACGAATTGATTTTTTCAAATTCAAGTTTTCTTAAAAATAGGAATTACTTAGTTGGTATACTTAATATTTAATTTCATCAAATCCATTCTTGTGATTATTGGGATTTCTTCCTGATTTATTTTCTTAATAACCAATCGCCCCACTTTTTCCGCATCATCTGCCGTTAAAAAAGTTTGATTTCCCTCGATTGCAGGTATGTTTTTCTGGTGTATTAGAAGCTTGTCATTTCTGAACACTTTGTATCCCCAGCCTGCAACACGAGAACCTTCCAGTTCCAATCTTAATCCATCATCGGTCCTAATCTCATTATATGGCTGTTGTCCTTCATCTTTGTTATTGATAAGCAACATCAAAAGCAGAAAAAAAGCGAATACCAGTAGTATGGCGATTAAATATTTGTAATTGTTTTTCATTCTATGGGACAGAGCGGTAAAGGAACTTAAAAATTGTTACGAACTTAGTCATCCTCATCCTCCTCTTCAAAAGGGAAAAATTCTCTGTTGTCGTCCAAATAAAGATTTCCACTTCTACCTAAGGCAACAAAAGCTTGAGTACCGTTATAGAATGCGATAGCATCCTCTCTCGATGCCCCTTCATAGTTTGTTTTTTCTTCCCAAAGATCAGTACTTGGATTATATTCCCAAATACTGCTTAATGTACCACTTCCGCCATTTCCACAGGCAAAGTAACCTCTGTCCCCTATGGAAAAACCCACTGCGTTACTTCTGACAACGGTATAATCGTCATCATCGTCAATGTCTAAAAGTGATGACCAAGATTCTGTATTGGTGTCAAAAACCCAAAAGTCAGTTTGGTTTCTTCCATTGGAAGTTCCCGTACCGAAGTAGGCCAAATCTCCTATTTTAAAGACTGCGGCATCTCTTCTTTTCGTACCGCCAAACCCTACTAATTCTGTCCATTCATTGGTTGTTGGATTATACCGCCAAAAGTCTTTTCTATCATTATCCCCATCGAATCCAGTACCTACATACCCATTAGAGGTTGAACCAAAAGCTACCGCGCCTCTTCGGGCGGAACCCCCAAAATCAGCTATTTGTGTCCATTGATTTGTATTGGGATTATAGCTGTAAAAGTCTCCTACTTCATCATCGCCATCAAACCCCAACCCTACATATCCAATATCGTTCGCTGTAAATCCAACCGCAGAACTTCGAGCTGAACCTGGAAAAGAAGCTGCTTGCGACCAAAAATTCCCCTCTATATCATAAATCCAAAAGTCGTTCAAATAGTCGTCACCATCATATCCTGTGCCCATATACCCCTTGTTGCCTATGGTAAAACCTGCTGCACTACTTCTTGGGGTGCCATCAAGAACCGATCGTTCTACCCAATTTCCTAGGTTTTCGTCCTCTTCGTCATCAGAACATGCAACTAATGTGGTAAAGGCTATTACAAAAAAACACAACATTAGCTTTGTAGCGTATTTGATATCGTTTTTAATCATTGCTATTTATTTTAAATTATACTTTAATCCCATTGAAAAATAAATTGACCCATTCGGTTCAAAATTGTAGCGTATTTCGTCCTCTTTATCTTGTATACTGAAATTCTCAACCAAAGAATACCCAGATTTCATCGATGCCGTGAAATTGGGCTGAATTCTATACAGGTACTCCAATCCAAAATCAAAATCATTGAATACCAGCTTTGTATTCGTGAGCGAATCAATTCCATTAAATAAGATTGAGGAGGAAACATTTGAGTATGATCCAGAAGCACTGGCATTAGTGCTAATTATATTTCTTTCGTTGATTTTCCTTTCCAAACGTGTCTCTGGAAAACCTAAAGAGATGTTCCATTTATCCTCGATTAAAAGGTTATAATTGATTATTGGGAGAAATTGGGGCTGGCCTAAATAAGTAT
>JBCCEC010000048.1:0-29406 GCA_039030475.1 Bacteroidota bacterium | reverse complement strand
GTTGAACATTTTAAAATAAACGGAACTCTTTATTTAAAAAAAGGTTATACTTCATTTGAACCCATAATTCTTTGTTCATCCTCTAGAATGAAAAATAGCATGTTTTCTCGCTGAATTCTTTAGTCAAAGCTGAACTGTTCCAAAACTTGAATGCGAGCTACTATCTTTTCATCGATTTAATTCCTATATAACACAATAAAAATGTAATTTAAAGCAGTGTAAGAAGAAGACCGGACATCGCAAGAAAGGGCTTTTAGTTTCATATACGAACTACTTTTTGCGACATCTTCAGTATGAAAAGGTACGGTTTATTGTTCTGGAATATAGGCCCAAAATGACCAAGTATCTGTTTATCATTCTTTTTTTATACTACCTCGTAGCACCCTCTCAAGAGGCACGACGCGATAGTCTAGAACAACTGTTGACAAGTGATTTGGCCGATACTACGCTTGTAAACATCCTTATCGAAACTGCGAAAACCTACACAGATACAAATAAAAGTAAGGCTGATTCCTTGTTCCAATCGGCCATAGTAATTACGCAATCAATGGAGCGGACCAACGACAAGGTCAACGCCTTTGAAACCGTTGGGCACTACTTATTGAAAGCCAATGCCTATGATTCGGCAGTTACCTATTACCAAAAAGCACTGGACCTTGACAAAAAACGTAATCATTTATTCGGATTGGCCCGTCATCATGATAATATAGGTACAGTGTTTTACTATAAAGGCGATTACAATCAGACCCTATATCATTTTCTGGAACGTCTTTCGTACTGCGAACAATTGGCCGATTCTACCTGTATTTCAGCGGCCAGTAATAATTCTGGTTTGGTTTTGATCAATCTCGGCCGCTATGAAGACGCTATAGATTATACATTGAAAAGTTTGAAGATTGATGAAGCCTTGGGGTATCAACTAGGCATTCTTTCGTCACAAATGAGTCTCGGAAACATCAATTATTATCTTAAAAACTACGATAAGGCCATCAACTATTATTTGGACATCGTTGCCACTTGCGAGTCCATGGGAAATCAGGAATTACGGATTTCCTACGCATACAACAACATAGCCTCCATTTATTTTGAACAGCGCAAATTCGAAAAGGCTACGGAATTCTATAAAAAGAGTTTGGAACTGGAAGAGGAATATGGGGATGAAAATGGCATAGCGTTAAAATACAACAATCTAGGTTCGGTGAACAAGGAATTGGGCAATCTGGGCAGGGCCGAGGACTACTTCCGTAAGGCTTTAAGTATGCGCAAGGGCCTAAATGACCTATACGGCATAAGCTCTACCGAGAACAACCTAGGGCAATTATATCTCGCAAAGGGCAACCCTGCAAAAGCGCTTCGGTTTTATCGATCTGCCCTAGGGCACGCCAAAGAGGCCGGTTCCTTAGAGTCTTCAAAAATTGCATATGAAGGTCTTGCGAAGTCGTACAAGATTCAAGGACAATACCAACTTTCATTGGAGAATTACGAACGCTTCTTGGCCTTGAACGATAGTTTATTGAACACTGAAAAAACTAAGAAAATTACGGAGTTAGAGGCACGTTATGATAGTGAAAAAAAGGAAAATGAAATTGCCCTGTTGAAAAAAAACGAGGAACTGCAACAGGCCCAATTTGTACAGCAAGAGGCCAGCTTGCGCGCAAGCAAGCTTCAGCGGAATGTATTGTTTGTTGGTCTTGCCGTACTACTTACAGTGGTGTTCTTGATAGTTTACAGCTATAAACAAAGCTTGGCCGCCAAAGAACTCATCCAAAAAAACCAGAAAGAGACCGAGGAAATTCGCTCACGGTTCTTTGCGGGCATCTCCCACGAATTTAGAACGCCGCTTACCTTAATTTCAGCACCGGTATTACAGTTGCAAAAAAAATACAATCAAGAAAGGGAAACCCAAGGAATGCTGGGTCTTATCCAGCAGAACGCCAATAAGCTTCTCAAATTGATCAACCAGATATTGGACTTGTCCAAACTGGAGGAAGGCAAGCTCCAGCTACATGTGGAACAGGGCGATATCATTTCGTGGTTGCGTATCATCGCAGCTTCCTTTATGTCCTTGGCCGATGGGAAGGATATTACCTTTACCCAAAATCTTACAGAAGAAAGTATGGTCTCTTTCTTTGATAGGGAAAAAATCGAGCAGATTCTTTCAAATCTTCTCTCCAATGCAATGAAATTTACGCCAAATGGTGGAACCGTCGAATTTCTTGTCACGAAAAACGGTGATAATATCAATATTGTGGTAAGGAACACTGGTTCCCCAATTTCTAAAGTTGACCAAAGCCGTATATTCGAACGCTTTTATCAAACGGATACCCAACATCATTTTCCGGGAACAGGAATTGGCCTCGCACTGGTGAAAGAACTAACCGAGCTGCATTATGGTACGGTAAGGGTTGATTCCAATAATCAATATACTACTTTCTCAGTAAAGATACCTTTGAACGAAAGCGTGTACACCCATGCTATCAAGATTGAACCAAAGACAGATACTGTCGAAAATATAACGATAACCATGCCTAAGCTTTCATCGCTACCCCTCCACCACATAGACCGAGGTGATGTACCAATGGTGTTATTGGTAGAGGACCATGATGATCTGCGTAGCTATGTAATGGCACAATTGGGCAATCAATATGAGGTAAAAGAGGCACAAAATGGCCGATTGGCTTGGGAGGTTATGGTTAAAGAGTTACCAGACCTGGTCATAACCGACCTGATGATGCCCGATATTGATGGCGAAGCCCTTCTTGAAAAGTTACGTAACGATCCTAAAACATGGCATATACCTGTAATCATGCTTACTGCCAGAACTGAACAGGAAAGTAAGCTGAATACCATTGGGAAGGGTGCAGACCATTATATCACAAAACCTTTTGATATTGAGGAACTCAGGGTACGAATTAAAAGTCTATTGGAGCAAAGAAGACGTATCAGGGATCATCATCAATCACAGTTTTTGACCAATCCGAAGGCTGAGGCCATTACATCGAGCAATGATAGTTTTCTTCAACAGGTAGGTCATATTGTCGCCAAAAATTTGGACAATACTGAATTTTCTGTTGACGAGTTTGCCGCCGAAATGGGTATGAGCCGTGTACAGCTCTATCGCAAAATGAAGGCCATCATCGGTTACAGTGCATCGGACTTTATTAGACAGTACCGGCTGAAGAAAGCCTATGAGTACTTACAAAACCAAAAAGGCACGGTATCTGAAATAGCCTATGACGTAGGGTTCAGCAACCTATCGTATTTCACCAAAGCCTTTAAGGAGGCCTATGACCGTAAACCTTCGGAAATACTTCAGATGCAAGAGCCCTCCCACGACAAATAGCTCGTTGTTCATTCTCTTATGTAACCATTTTGTCAAAAATGGTAACCTCCCTTACACTACATAGGCCTTACTTGGAAGTAAGTTTGGAAAAAAGAATCATGGGAATACATTTTAAAAACTTTAAACGATTGATAGGGCGTAGCAAAAGGCTACCATTCCTAGTAATAACCATTGTGATTATGTCACTTGTTGCTTGCAGCGGTGATGATGACGCGCCTGAATTTGATTTTCCCTTGGAAGGAACCAATCTTTCCATCGCTGATATTTCAGGCAACTGGACTGCGACTTCTGCAGAGTTCCAAGGTCTTGGCGTTCCAGGGGGTTTCATAGAAATAGTGGGAGCGGATGGAAGTGTCACATTGAACATTCAGAACAACGGAAGATTCACCTCAACCATAAGCTTGCCAGAAGAGGGTTCCCAATCATTTTCGGGGCAAATGGGGTTCTCCGGTTCTCAACTGGTACTGTTGGACGATGTTGACGAACCCGGCGATGAGGCATTTATAATCATCACATTGACCCCAGAGGACATCTTACAGCTTTCGGGAATCCTTGAATTTGATTTCGACGGTGATGGAAATTTTGATGATACCGATGTTGATTTAATTATGACGCGATAAGTAATGAAAACACATTATAAATTAACCAAAACCAAAAAGATGAAGAATCTAAAGATTACTGCAATCCTTCTTATGTTTTTTGGGGGAATAGGTGGTACAAACACCGTCTATGCACAAACCTCCACTGAAAATGAGTTTGGCTTCTCTGTTGGGCTGTTGACAGGAGGTGAAGTATACATTGCCGAATTTGACCAGTTCTTTGATTTGGAAAGTGGGGTATCGCTTTTGGGCTTTTACGACTTTTTCATCACAGATAAGTTTGCAGTTGGGGGTAATGCTAGTATAGCCTTTCCAAGTAATGAATTTCTAGGGGAAAGCATCACCTTTTATGAATTGGCCCTAGCCTTAAAGGTCAAATTTTCGTTAAGTGACACACTGTCCTATAAACCGGGCTTTAACATGGGCTATCGCTTGACTACTTCAGACGATCTCGATACCATTCAAGGGTTGGGACTAAATCTGACCAACGAGCTCCAATTTCATGTGTCAGAAAATTTTACGCCTTTTATCGATTTAGGGTTTATTACACAGCCAACTGGAGGCAACGATGAATTTAACGCCACCTTTTCACCATTGATTGTATTGCGCGCAGGAATTGCGTTTAACTGATTTGATTAGTGTAACCTAAATGCCACAAATTGTAACATGTATGACAATCGTCAAAATGATTAACCTATATTTTCTATTCAAATAAATTGAGCCATGAAACGATTTCATATCTCCAAAGTTCTAATATGCCTTCTCGGTCTCTTCTTTTTGTTGTCCTGTAGTAGTGATAGTGAAAATGAAATGACGGTCAATGATCAGTCACAGGATGAGCAGAACGGAGGTTCTGATGATGATGGACCTACAGGGGATGACACCCCTCAATTCAACGGATTTGATATCAATTTTACTAGGGGCGATTTTTGGGAGTTCTATTGGTTTACCGAAAACGTCAATGTAGCACAGGGCAATGTATCTACCAATACCGATAATGGACGATTCCGTGTCACTCTAGGTGAATCGCAGGTAATAGGTGGAATTGAAGCTTATACCGTGGAAGTTACAGGGACCAACCTTGAAGCTTATGCAGGACCCCGGTGGTCGTATTTGGCAGTTAGCGAAAATCGTCTTTTTGGTTCCACGGATGGAAGCACGTTGGATACCATCTTTAATGCCCAGGAAGGTAGGTGGAATGGTGGAGGGTTTTTTGCCAATTTTGATCAAGATGCTACGATTAATGCTTTTGATAAAGAAATTGACAATGAGTTCATAGCGACTAATGCAATAGCAGCGTCGTATCAAGATGGACAAACGATTTGCGAAATCATTGCCGGAGAGCGTATTTGTGCCAATGACAATTCTTTTAATTTATTGGTAAATGATTTTTTCAAATCAGGAATTGGCCCAGTAGGATATGATTTTAGCAGAAATGTCTTCGATCAGGGCGGAGGCTTTACGACCACATCTGAATTTCGTTTTGAGATAGGGCTTGTCGCGACTTCTTTTTCAGCCAACGATGGTTTTTCCCCCACGCTGCCACCTTGGATGGAAAAAACCACCCTCCCCGAACCTTTTCGCATGACAACGGTCTCGTCTTGGGATGGGAAGCTCTATATTTTTGGGGGACTCGATATTGATAATAATAACTCCCAGCAGATTTATGGTTATGACCCAGAAGCAGATATTTGGACCCAAATCGGCCAAACTCCTGTTGATTTGACGTATCAAATTCAAGATGGGTTTTCAACTATACCACTTATCTATGAAGCCTTTGTTATAAACGATAAAATCTATATTGTTCGAACATTGGGGCCCGAAACAAATGCAATTTTGATTTATGACCCCCTAACCAATTCGTGGCAACCTGGACCTGATTTAAATATTAATGTAGCCGGAAAACAATGTTATATGGAAGCAATTGATGATAACATTTTGTTCTTTCCCAATCAACCCAATAGAAATGGGGAGGTGTGGATTTTAAACACGACAACCAATCGCTGGTCATCTGGAAATACGAGCCCATGGCCCCACCTTAGTCGGTCTACGGTAAGTGCTTTTGATAATAAAATCTATTTCTCCGGTAATTTTAGATCTGGTGTTGGTGTTTTTGAAACGAGGGTTAGGGTGTACGACTATTCCATTCCTGCCGGGGAAGATGGTGCTTGGACAGAAACATTTTTTACGGGTGATGGCCGGGCCAGTGCATCGTCTCAAGTTGTGAATGGGCGCCTATATGTCATGGGCGGTGATAATTTTGGCCCTGAAAAGCGTGATGTTGAAGAGTATGTTATTGCCCAAGACAGTTGGAAAACCGTGGGATCTATGTTAAACGCAAGAGCAAGTTTTTTATCCGTGGTGATAAACGATAAAATTTACGCCATTGATCTGGGTAGCGATGAAAAATTCAGCATTGAGGAATACAATCCTGCTTTGGATAGAAAATCCCAGTAGTCTTGGCAGTAACCTATCTAATAACTTTCTTTTCAAAAATTAAACATATTGGAAAAATCAAAGCACTCGATTCAAATTGTAAATCATCTAGGTAATATGGCCTAAATGGATTTTATATTTTGAAAAGAGCCTATCTAAATAATAGTAATTGCCAAGTAAAATTATGCTTAGTAATCGGATATAAAATTTAACCTCAAACAAACATATAACCCACCATCGATAATTAGGCCAGATGATACGTAGGAATGTGGTCGTTAAGCATAAAAAAAGCCTAGACTTTCATCTAAGCTTTTTAAGTACTCGAGGTGGGAGTGCTCTTTTTTCCCAACAGCTTAGTATACATAGGCTTTCAAAAGGGTAATAATTGGAGTGCAACCGAATCTGTCACCTTTAACAATATTTTATGTTTTCTCTCTAATAAATAAAACCAAAACACTACAAATAGAGTTTATTCCGCAATAGTCTAAAAAAGGCTATCGTGGCTCCTTATAATTTTTATCTCTCATTTGACTCATAAGATTCACATAGCCAGAAATTGGATTAGTCTTTTTTGGATCTTTTAATTCAAAATTATTCTTAGCAAAAATCAGGGCTATAATTTGCCAATTATCTGTCTTCCATTTTTTTGATTTCATATAAGCATAGAATTTTCTCGCTTCTATCGCTGGCCAGTTGTTTTTTTTGAAGAAAATCAAAACTTCTTTTTCATTAAATTTTATTGGGTGCCGTTTAAAAGAGTTTTCTTTTGTTTTATGTTTATAAGAAGGTACCATATTTTGGGCTGGTTCTGGTACGCTGTTGGCCATATTTTGAACCTTCCGTGTACTAAGACTTGTTTCAAATATGAACATCTTAATTTTAGAACCACGAGCTGGATGGTATGACGGATAGTATTTTAAATACTCCCATTCATTTAAATCCTTTAGGTAATTATGGTACGTAGTTTTTGATTTGATTTTTGCACAATCCATGACAAGCTCTCGATTAATTGTCAAGGTCTTTTTGAAAAACTCACGATTTCACTTTTGAAAGAATGCCAAATAGAGTGTTATGTGTCCTTGTTTAATTCGCTCATCACTATTGAAGCGCTCAAAGACAGCATTCAAGTGTTTTATATAATTTACATTTTCCATATCTCCTGTTCTTATGCCGTTATTCCAATTCGTTAGATTTTTCCCAAAGCTTTAGTTCTTCCTCTAAAGTCCTTTGGCTTTTCTTTTTCTCTAGGAACATTGGAGGTTTTTTCTCTTTCTCGTCGGCTGTAAAAAGTGCTTGTAGCATACCTAGTGTAGGTTTGGTTTGCGTCTTTTCAATATCTTTTAGAATAGCTATCACTGCATTTATTCTCTTCAAAATTCGCTTTTCAACTTTGATTAAGTGGTTCGGAATTTCGTCAGTAGGTGAAAGTTGGTGCTTTTCAAAAAACTCAAGCATTTGGCTTAAAATCATACTATTGGACTCTTTATTTTTTAGAGCAAATGACCTAAACTTTTTTGCTATCGAGTTTTTAATCTTGATGTTTGAAAACCCCTCATTTTTAAAACTATTATCCATTTTTCAGTCAAATTTTGATTGATAATCAGTGCGTTATAGTCTTTTTAATCCAAAAATGGTGATTTATCAAACTCTATAAAATAAATAACCAATTGATATTTAGATGGTTAAAAAACGTAACCTTGCGCCAGCAGGTTACCCTCTTGCTCTTCCATCCCTTCATTTCATTTCAGGGATTACAGACTTTTTACCTTATGTTGAAAGACCAAATCAAGAATCTCATTACAAATAATACCATCAAAATAGAAGCCATATAATTTGGATTAGGATGGTGTCAAATACTTGTCAGAATGGCATTAAACACTTACTTATTATATCTTGAGCGTTTTCCTTTTCATTTGGTATTGAATTCTATGTATTCTAATGAATACCTCTTTTATTTATTGCAAAATGATATAGATTAGCGTTCATTTCAATTGTATTCACTTACTTCCCATAGCGCCATCGCTGTTACCTTTTCGGTAACCGACACTAAAATTGTGAACGAGTAAGAACTTATAAAAGTGTGCCTGTCCTGAGCGAAGTCGAATGGGCGAGCGAACGGTTATGCAGTTCGTCTCGAGCAGAATTTTAAACTTTGTGAAGAAATAGGTTGTGGTAATCTTTTTGACAGGCGAACATAATTTTGAATTTTCAGTTAAGAACAAAGCGTTTCTTTCGAGCATAGCAGAAAGAAGAAACGCAATAAAAAGTTAAAATCGAGAATTGTGTTCAAGATATTAACCAAAGAAGCTTATTCCTTTTGATAGAGCTTTTCTGGGAAATGAAAGGGAATGTGCTCAAGGGTTGTTTCGCAGTCTCTAAAAACGTTCTCTTCAAGAGACTTTTCAACGGTCTGAGCAATTAGTTGCTGCCTAGGTTGATACTTGATTTTGCAGGTGCAAAATCAGGCTTGTCTGATGATGAAAATTATGTGCCAAGACTGAACTAAAAGAACTAATTTTTCAACTCAGTTATTTGTTGACAACTGTTTTTTGTTTTACCATCTACTCTTAATCTCGATCTGTGTTTTTGGGTTTTTATCACCCCTAGGGTCTATGGATACATTTTTATTGACTTTTAATAGTATTGGAGTTCCTAATTTTTTCAAGCACAAATCAATATTATTGTCATTATCTTCCAAATCTGCTAATTGAAAGGGGGTAACGATAAGTGTATCCGCTTCTTGAACTAGGGTGACTTCAAAGTCGTTTAGTTCATTTAGACCGAGTTCATCACCATTTGTAGCTCGAACACCCCCTGACCAAACCGCTTTTACCACTAGTTGAGTCTCTGCTTTTGGACAATCACAACCTCTCCCTTCTTCAATGTAAGGATAGTCTTTGTCAAAGGTGAAATATTCCGCATAGCTCAAAATAGGCCCTGCTTTCAACGGAATTACTTTTATGGTTTGTCCCTTAAAATTAAATCCTGTTCTGCTCATTAAATCACCAATAATTGTAACTGAAACGGGCGGATTGTCAGGATGATTACCATATTCCCCAATCAGCAAGACCGTTCTTAGCTCAAATTCTTCATTGGCCGGCAATAAAGTGGCATATTCTATCTGTATTAGGTCTCCATTTTTTGTGAGAACTTGGAAGTCTGGCCCTTGAAGCGTATTTGGATCAAGTTCATGTGAGAATACCAAAGGCATTCCATCTTGACCTGGAGCATTCTTATACAATAGTCTTGACCTTTGGTTTAATGCATTGTCCAAACCAAAAAAGGCCGTGAGTACCTTTGCTTCCCTAGTGCTATCAATCTCAGGAATTGCTTCTGACAAAAGAATTTCAGGTCTTGGTCCATTACACGCAGTTAAAAGTATTACTGCTATACATTTCAAGATTACAAGTTTGGCTGATCGAATATCAAAACGCACAATGACAAATTTAAATTTTAAAATATCCATATTGGCTATTGTTCTTTAATTCGATGTTTTTCTCGTTTCCAATTGCCTTTTAGGTATTGAATGATGGGCAAGAAGTTTACTTTAATGGGATTATTGCTAAAAAAACCCGTGGTTACGCCATAATTTACCTTTTCGGTTTCGGCTTGATAGGTGCCAAAAATTCTATCGAAAATAATGAGGGCTCCACCATAATTTTTATCAATATAAACTTCATTGGAACCGTGGTGTACCCTATGGGCAGAAGGGGTATTGAAAAACAGACCTTCTAGAAGACCTAGTTTTTTAATCGCTTCGGTGTGCAAAAAGTATTGAAAGAAGAGCCCTAGGGCGATACAAATTAGCAATACATCCCCTGAAAAACCTATCACTACAAAGGGTAGATAAAATAAAGGACTCACAAAGGCCCCAATCCAATTCAACCGAACTGCAGTGGTCAAATTCATTTTCATACCCGAGTGGTGCGTGTGATGAAGTGTCCAAAGCAAAGGGGTTTCATGACTTAACCTATGATACCAGTAGAACCCAAATTCAGCAATGAAAAATGTTAGGATTACCGTAAATACATTGATAGGAATATTAAAAATTTGAAACTGACTTACCCAATCAAATACCATATATTTCCAGCCCAGTGAGACAGGTTTCATAATGTTATTGCCTATGAAGATGCCAAAGTTTCCTAGACTTTCTTTAAGGTTAAAAACAGCTTTCTTCTTGACGTTTGCCCAAGCTATTTCAACCAATAATGCTACTAAAACAAAACCGGCAAAAAAGAATTGTATATTAACGACATCTGTTTTCATTCTAATTGCACTTTAGATTAAAGTGGTGTTACTTCACCCGTATTCAAATCAATCTCATATTGCTCACCTGTAGAAAAAGTAGCAATGCATATATTACCTTCTTGAAAAACAATATTGCCTTCGTAAGAGTAAGGGTCATAAACCGTGCTTGTGCCCTCCAGGGCAAAGGTTGAGGTTCCTTCAAAAATTACCCCATCTCCTTTATTGGCCTTAACATTACTGTAGACAAAAGCTGCTGTTGCATTATCAGTGCGATTATCATTATTGTAAACCCATTCACCTCCCCTGGAATAACTACCGTTGTAAATTAGTTCAGTTGAAGTGGTTTGTGCTCCAGTAATTATCCAATTACCACTTATTTCGTTATTTGTATCGAGCGCATTGGAAGTTGTGGTTTGATCTGCTGAAAAGTTATAAGAGATAGTTTCCTCTCCTCCGGAACAAGCCAATGAATAGCTTTCGGAAATAGTGTAAGAAACCGTTATTTTTCCATTATTGGATGTTTCGGTATCCGACCTAATTTCGCTTTCTGACTCATCACAATCCAAAATGTCGACTATTTGGTCAAATACATAATCCATATTGCTTACCGCACCATAGGTAGCCACTGCCATTGATGCAGCAACTAGTTCGGCAGCATCGTCAACAGAAATTACAGTATTGGAATTGTCATCATCATCTGAACAGCTCGTGAAAATTGATAATAACATTACAAAAACAAGTGTTTTCCTTTCAAATTGTTTCATTTCTTATGTTTTAAATTAATTGTACAGGGTATTTCTTCGAGGACTGTTTTCCAATACTTGAATCATCCTATCTTTTTGGTCTTGAGTGAAAATGCTCATGCATTGATCTTCCGTATAATCCATGTAGTTCTCAATCATATCTTGTGTACCACACGATAGATGTGTTTCACAGCTATAATTGGGCTCATCGGAAATTGGCGTGTCATCGCAAAAATCATCTACAGCGCAGTCACCATCGCCCCAAATGTGTCGTAGGCCAAACCAATGTCCAACTTCGTGCGTAGCTGTTCTTCCTAAATTATAAGTCTCGTTCAAATCAGGGAAATTCCCTTTTTCTCCACTACCAAAATATTTATAGCCCACCACAATACCATCGGTTTGTGCACTACCTTCATCTTCATTTAATCCCATTAATCCAGAGTTGGAAGGAAATTGTGCATAGCCCAACAAATTCCTACCGACGAATCCTCCGAAATTCACTGTCCAAATATTGAAGTATCGATTTGGGTCCCAAATTGTTGCTGGCTTTAGTTGAGAATCGACTGATGTCGCCAATCCTGTTGGCCAAACAAAACGCCCTCCATTGTAACGATCAATCCCTGGCTCTGCAAGCACATTTCCGTTAGGGTCTGTCGTTGCTAGGTAAAATTCAATCTCCGTGTCTACTCCATCGGAATTAAACCCATTTGTGCCCGAGATTCTTCTAAAATCTTCATTAAGCACCTCAATTTGCGATTGCACCTGTGCTTGGGGAATATTTGGCCCATTACCTACCTCTTCTCCGTTATGTACTACATGTACTATAACCGGAATTCGATAAATAAAAGGTTCTGCATTAGTTTGAGTTTCATCGTCTTCCGAACAGCCAGCTAAAAGGACAAGTATGCCTAAAAACGTTAAGAGTTGAATTTTACATTTTTTCATGTCTTCTTATGTTTGTTGTCTTTGTGTTTATTCTTTTTAAAATGGCACTTTCAATCAACTGTGTCTTTAATCATCAACCATAAGAATTAACCATTTATATGAATCAAAATTAGGGTGATATATAACGTGTAACCGTGGAAAATATATGAAACAACCAAATTTCAAAGTGAAGTGTCCATTGTCGAATTTAAAGAGCGACAGGCTAACTTATAATGTTGAATTCAAAGTGCGATTCCACTACGTTTTACTTTGACTAAAAGGCAAATGCGACTATCGAAATATCTAAGTGGCTGAGTTATTTTTTTGAATACTCTTCTCTAAATTCAAATGAGAATTGGTTTGTGTGATAAATTTATTTCTAAAAAGAACTTTATAAATAACGGGCACGAAAATGAGAAGGATTATGGTAGCAAAGAGCAGTCCGAAAATCACACTTATTGCCATAGGTGACCATAGTTCGCCGCCCCCGGTCCATAAAGGTATCATACCACAAGATGTGGTAAGTGTGGTCAATAAAATTGGGCTAAATCTATCGTTTGCTGCTTTCTTTATACCCTCTTCAAGTGATTTGCCTGTGGTTAACTCCGTATTTATTTTGTCCACCAGAACAATGGCATCATTGATTATAATACCTGCCAATGAAATAATACCCAAAAAGGCAGTGAAACTAAAAAAAGTACCGGTTGCCAATAGGCCAAATGAAACACCTATAATAGCAAGCGGAATCGTGGAAAGTATTATTACCGAATTACGAAACGAGTTGAACTGTAATACCAATAGAATGATAATGATAGCAAATGAAATAGGCAACTGCTCCGCAATTGCACCCATGGCGTCATTGCCACTTTCAGCATCACCACCTAATTCATAATCGTAACCTGATTTCCACGTTTTGCTTTGTTCCGCTAACCAAGGTTCAAGTTCTTTGATGATCTCTGAAGAAAGTGCATTTTCCTTTATTTGCGATTCAACGGTTATGGAACGTTTCAAATCCCTCCTCAGAATTTTAGCAAATACCCATTCCAAAGAAATATCGGCCACTTGTGTCAAAGGAGCATTTACTCCTGTCATTTGGGAGTATACCGCTATCGTTTCCAATGATTCAAAGTTTATGGTTTCATTGTTGTTATTTTCCAAAACAATGGGGATGGTATTTTCATTTTCCCGGTAGTCCCCAACATTGTATCCAGACAAGGCCGTATTGAGTGATAATGCAACATCTTGGTTTGTCAATCCTGCTCTGGCAAGTTTCCCCTCATCAATGTCAATAAATACCTTTTTTATTTTGGGCCCCCAATTGTCGCCTATGTTTTTAGTGCCTTTGATTTGAGTAAGCTTCTTCTTTATGTTCTCTGAAATTTCGAATAATTCTTTTGGGTCATCACCAAAAACACGAATTTCGATAGGTGTATCCGAGGCCCCTGGACCGGCAAGTCTTTTTACTTTTATATTGGCGTCAAAAAGGTTATCCCGAACAAATCGGTCCAATTTGTTTATCACTGGCTGGTTGGCCTCACCAGCGTTTGTATTTATGAGCATATACGCATAAGACGAATTGGGCTGATCTTGGGAGTACCCCAAGTCATATGATTTTGGTCCCTCGCCAATGTATGAAGACCAACTTTCAACACCTAATGTCAAATCATCGTTTATGAGCAAACTATCTTTTATAAACTTCTCAATTTTAGTAATTTGGGCATCTGTTTCCTCAATTTTAGTGCCCAAGGGCAAGTCCAGTTCCAATGTGACCAATTGGCGATCACTGGGAGGCATAAAAATGCTTGGGACTTTTGTAAAGCCAAATACTGCAATCACGAAAAGAATAACTATGGTAATCAAAACAAACACTGGCCTATTTAGGGTCTTATTAAGCAGTGCATTGTAAGACCCCCTTAAACTATCAAAAATGGTCTTATGTTCAGAATCATGTTTTTTCACTTTAAGGAGAACGGTGCCTAAAAGCGGTATTATGGTAAAGGCAATTAGCCAAGAAGAAAGTAAGGTGATGGTTATGACCTTAAATATATTTCCCATTATTTCCCCCATAATTGACTGTGCCAAGTAGAATGACATAAAGGCTGCGCATGTGGTTAAGGAGGATATGAGCAAAGGCAGTATAAACTCTTTACAAGAATTTACAGCAGCTTGAAATTTTGTTTGCCCGGCCTCCAGTTTCTCTATTAGGGATTCAATCATAACAATCCCGTTATCCACCAAAAGGCCCAAGGCCATGATTAGGGATGCCAAAGTAACTTGATTTAGGCCCACATTAAACAAGCTCATTATCCAAAATGCCATAATAATGGAGCAGGGTATGATACTTGCAATGGCGATACCTGCCCGCCAACCCAAAACCAAAAGCACGACCAAAAGAACAATGACTATACTTTGAAACAGGTTCTTGACAAAAACTGAAATTTTTTGTTGAACATCAATGTCTTGGGAAGCTATTCGCATGGCCTTTAAACCAAGGGGCAACTCGCTATTGAAATCAATTAAAAGAGCATCAATGTCTTCCCCTAGATTTATAATATTTGAATTGTCCTTAAGAGATACATATAATGCCAATGCGTCTTGACCGTTGATCCTAACAATATTCTTCTTTGGGGTTTGATATGATCTTTTTACCGTTGCTATATCGCCAAGGGGCAACATCTCATCATTACGGATAGGAATCAATAGGCTTTTCAATGCGTTTATAGATTCAAAACTTCCCGATGTCTCCACTGTAATCATTTCTTTGGCAAGTGAAATCTCACCAGATGGAATGATGATATTACTTTGTGTTATCGCTCTTTCTATCTGACTTGCGGAAATACCCAGTTTGGCAAGATTTGAATCTTCATAGTCTATATAAACCCGCTCTTCGGTCTCCCCTCCGATAACCACTTTTGCAGCGTCATCTATTGTAATGAGCCTATTTCTTAACCTTTCGGCGTATTCTTGAATTTCGGCATATTCAAAATTGTCGGACTGGATACCGACAAAAATGCCATATACCTTTCCAATATCTTCATCCTTTAAATCTGGGCCAAAAATATTATCAGGTAGGTCGTTTTGGATGCTCTCAATTTTCCTTCTGGACAAATCCCAGATGTCTTTAATCCTATCAGCGCTTACTTCATCGCTTAGTTTTATTTGGATGACAGAAAGTCCGGTTCTGTTGGTACTGGCAATGGTTTCAACTTCAGGAATCTCTTGGATTACTTTTTCTATTTTATCCGTAACAAGCGCTTCAACACGCTCTGGTGTTGCCCCAGGAAATTTGGTTACAATGGATGCCGCACGTACCGTGAATGGCGGCATACTGTCCCTTGATAAATTTTGATACTCTACCAATCCCAGTATCAAGATGATAAATAGACATAGTACGGTAACTCGGTTGTTTTTGAATATAATACCTGTAAGATTCATTTAATTCAATTTTTGAATAGTTGCACCTTCATGCCCTCGTACAAATCATTCAAACCCGCAATCGCGATGTAGTCCATTTGATTTAAACCGGAAACGATAATGAAGTAATCCCCTGTGATGTCACCAATTTTTATTGTTTTTTTTATCACTTCGTAGGTTCCATTTTCAAGTGGAACCATTTGATAGACATAATTACCGGTATCATCTTGCCTAACGGCTTCGATAGGCACAACAAGACTATTGTTTTGGGACGCTGAGCCAATATCAAAGATTACTGTAGCTGAAAGCCCCGGGCGCAAATTTTCCGCCCCATTTTCAATATCAATAAGTATTGGAAACGAGGCTCCTTTTGCAGCATATCCGATTTCTGAAATCGCGCCCTTTTTCTCTTCGTTGTTTATGATTAAAACCACCTCGTTTTCAAGCTCAACCTCATTAATGTAATTTTCCGGTAATGAAACTTTTACTTGAAAATTGCCATCATCCGAATCTATAGTGATGATATTACCACCGGCATTTACTACCTCGTTTTGTTCTGCATTCACGCTTGAAACAATGCCCGTATTTGGAGCTACAATCTTTGCGTAGTTGTACTGAGATCTTTGAAGGTTTAAAGACTGTAGGTTTGATTCGTAGGCTGCACTAGCTTGGGCATAATTGTTTCTGGCATTTTCCAAATCGCTCAAAGAAGCTCCTTCTGATTGGTACAACCTTTTTGTTCGTTCCAAAGTGGATTCTGCGGTTTCCATCTGTATTTTAGAACTTCGCACGGCCTCATTTATCTGCTGTACGCTTAAATCTATCTCCCTGGTGTCCAATTGTGCCAGCAATTCTCCTTTTTTGACTTTCATTCCTACTTTAGCATTCATGGTGGTAATGATACCACCCATTCTAAAACTCAGGTTGGTTGTTGATGAGGATTGGGTTTCTCCATTAAAGGATTTTCGTTTCTGGCCGTTAGCATAATCAATGACCGTGTATTTTACCTTTTTCAAAGGTTCTTCCGTTTCTTTGGTCTGATTGTTTTTGCAGCTTACCAATACCATTAGACAGCAGGTCAATATCGCAATGACCCGGTTTTTTAGTGTAGTCTTTATACTTAATGTCATGATATTTATGGTCTAATTATTACTAAATTGATTTATGCTTTTTTCAAATTTCTCCTTCTCTTCCAAGGTTGCCATTGCACTAAAGAAACCAATGCTATTTTCGAGCTCGGCGAAAGCCAAAACGAAATTGTAGATTGAATTGATGTAACTAAGTTTCGCACTTAAAGATGCATTTTGGGCATCTAAAAATTGAATAAGGGAAATAGTGCTTTCAAAATATAATTCTCTGGCTATTTCAAAATTCTTCTGAGCGTTTTCTGAAGACTCTTCAGAGAGTAAAATGTTAGTCTGGCCGGTTATGAGATTCGCAACGCTATTCTGTATGTTCAGTCGTAAATTGTTGAGCAACTCATCTTTTTGGAGAGAAAGCTGCTCCGTCTGAATAGTGGTCTGTTGTCGTCGTATATTTTTTCTGTTGCCCTCAAACAATGGGTAAGAAACCGACACCCCAACGCTCCAGAAGGAATCTATAAAATTGCTCAACTCACTAGTTGGCTCAGAGGCTACACCCCCTCTTTGAAGCACTTCAGACTGACTTAGCCCCATAGTAATATCGGGTAGGTAAAATGCCCTGTTGTTCGATTTTTTCTGACGTTCCAATGCCTTTATGGAGTATTCCAATTGCTGGGCGCTGGGAAAGTTTTCGATGGCATATTGATAAAGATATTGGGTTATCTTTCTTATATCTTTTAGATTTTGTGCTTCGCCAAGTAAGGGGTAAATTTCGTAGTAATTGAATAAATCCGTTTCTAAGGTTACGTCTTCTATGTCGAATTCATCTTCCAAGGTATTATTTAAAAAATTGTTCAAACTTGCCTTGGAAATGATTAAAGCAGTTTTTGCCTCAATTAGGTTTTGGGTGGCGTTGGCCACTTCAGATTTCCATCGGTAAACATCTGAGTTGTTTTTCGACCCTATTTCTGATTGTAATTCTGCCAGTTCCAAATTCTTTTTCAGAACATCAAGATTTTCCTGTTGAATGTTTACGTTTGATTTGGCAAAAAGAATGTTCAGGTATAGTTGAAAAGTTTGAAATATGGCATTGTTAATTTCTTGTTTGGTGGCGTACTTCTGAGCTTCATTTAGCAATTTTTGAATCTTAATATTGGCCAGTACGGGTTCCGAAAAGATAAGTTGTGATACGGTGGCTGTTTGATTTAACGAACGTTCAGACTGTCCTACAAATTCATTGGTAGCTTCCTCATTTATGCGCGAAGCCTGTAGCCCCAAATTTAGTGTCGGCAAATAATTTGACTTTGCTTCTTTTATTTCTCGTTCGGTTAGGTCAATATCTTTATAACTCACCTGTATTCCCAAGCTCACATTAATTGTTTTCTGAAGAATATCGGCGAGGCTATAGGTGTTTGGTTTAAAAATTTCATTCGTGTTTATCAAATTCGCCGTGAACAAGGTTTGAAAGCCAGGTGCAAAGCCGATGGCCTTGCTGGTTTCCATATTAAAATAAAGTTGTGTTTTTTGTCCTATGGCCACTGCTAAATCCTGCGCATTTATCCCATTTCTGATGTCATCGATCATTAAACCCAATTTTCTATAAATTGCTGTAGCATCCTTATCTGATGAAATACCCATTAATATGCCAGCTTCGACGTATTTTTTTAAGGGTGAGTATGATGGTATGTTGTTTGATTTTAAGTGAGCTATTATTTTCTCTATCCCTTGATTGGACATTTCTTGGGTTATGCCTAAAAAAGCAGCATCTGAATCCTTTGGAATGTTTTTAAGCGAATTTGTTATTTCATTAGCTATAGGTACTGGGTAGACCATGCAATTAAACCGATTTGATAGTGCAGAAAGTTGTGCTTTCAAATCACTTATTGAAGAAGAATCAACAGCTTTTTGGTAAAAAAGCAGGCTTAATTTTTTAAATTGATGCACTTCGTAGAACTGCCCTAATTCTTGTTCTAAAGTCCTGCTCGTAAGGATGTAACTAAAATTATTTATGCCCGATGTTCCCCTGGCAGTAAGCGGAATATTACCAACGGATGTAGTGCTTATGCCCAACGCTATTGTTGGCGTATCAATCACATTTTTTGCAAGGATGGTTTTCGTGCTTTTTGAACCGATCAATACGATAACATCACAATTTTTCGTCAATTGGTCATAGGCATCGATTATTCTAGAATGGTCATAGTCTGTGAAGATTATATGGCTATCGGGAATTATTAATTTGACGGAACCACCAACAGTCTTTGCGACCTCTTGAGATATGTTCTCTTTTACGTTGGCATATTGAACCTCATTGTACTCGTAGTCTAAAATGACCCCAATCCTCAATTCTTGGGAAGTGCCATAATTAAAAAAACTAAGTCCAATCAATGCCATTAGTAGAAATCTGAATTTTTTGCTAATTGTAAATACCTTAGAATGTATAGCGTGATGGTTTTTCATGGATTTCGTTTAATGGTTTCTTACCTTGTTAGAATTCGGGTTAATAGAACTTATAGGCTAAGGATATTCCTAAGTTGAACGATTGCACGACAACATTGTAATTGCCGTTCACTACAATATTGTCAGTAACGGTGGTAACATCGCTAATGGTCGCTATTCCCCCACTGAATGTAAAAGTTGGCATTAGTGCCAATCGCTTCCCCAAATTGCTTGTTAAGCCTATACCAAACTCGTATCCCAAATCAAATCCAGATTCAGTACTTCTGATGAAATTTTGTGTTATTGCAGGATCAGGCGAGCTAACATTGATACTAGGATTGTTGACAAGCATTGGACCAATTCCGATACGAGGAAAAATGGCAAATTTCTTGTAAACATTGATTTTATAGGCGGCCCCAACGAGTAGGGAATACACTTGCCAACTATCAGTGTTGGCAGAAAAACTGGTATTTGGCGTTTCGGTATTGAATTCGTTGACCAAATCCTCAATTTCAGTGTCGAATGTTTGGTACCTGAAAGTTCCTGTGAGTGTTATTTTATCATTTAAAAAATATCCACCAAACAAATCAAGCTTCGTACCATTCTTAGCAAAACCTGCATCAGGATTACTTATATCCGTATCCTTAAAATCACCTAACGTAAACGCCGAACCAATGGAAGCCCCAATATAAAATGAGACATCTCGGTTGGTTTGAGCAAAAATGGATTGAAACGCTGTTAAAAGTGTAAGTGAGAACAAAAGCTGCTTCATAGCTACTAACTTGTATTAATTTTTAAGGTGAAAGTTTGTTGGTTTGGATTTAAAATTATCGTAATATGTTTTTAAGTAACTGATATACAATTGTTTATTTTTAATATGAACCAAAAATAGCGCTCATAAAATGGCGTGATTCCAAAAAGAAAGTGAACCGTCCAAAATGTTCATTGAAACGACTTTTACCTAAAACTGAACCCTATTCCTACATTAAAGTTGTAGCCCGTAAATCCGGAAATAGAACCGATGTTATCCTTAAAGTTGGAAGCTGTATATTTAAAATTACTCGATAAAAAAACCACGCCCCCAAGCCTATAGTTGGCACCCAATGTTAGCCCCCAATAAAAGCTTCTATCACTTCCCTCGGAAATATCACTAGTTGTACTTATACCCAAATTGGTTATGGTCACACTACCTGTACCCCCCTCTGCCCTTACGCTTAGCCTTCCGCCTTCAACATCGCCAAAAATGCTCCATTTTTTTCTTGAAAAGGGAATATATCTGGCGCCAATACCAAGTTTCAAAAGAGCAAAACCGTTTCCAGAACCACTTATAGCTATTGCATTCGAATTTCTAGTCTGTTCTTTCGAACTCATAAAACCTAAACTTAGCAACCCGCCTATTTTATTTGTGAACATATGACCGGAGGTAAGATGCCATATGGTGCTTACCTCATTAATATCAACAAGGGTTTCTTCATCAAAATCGGTTACAAACCCATTATCCATAAAATGGTTGCCATATGTCAGTGATATGAAGTAGGTACTTTCCCAATTATGCAATTGACTTATTACCTTATAGTCTTCTCTTTGTCTCTCGGACTCTTTTATGGTGGCGGGTTCGTAATTTATTGCGGTTCTTAGCTCATGACCTTGATTGTTCTCTGATACAACAAAGGGTGTATTACAACCCAATAAACCACTAGTTTCTGGAACGATAATTTTTGCTATGTCACCATGCAAATCATCAAGCGATTCGCAGCTAAAGGGCACTTCATTATATTGAAATTCAACGCTTAACGTATTTCTATTAAAAAAGTCCCTGTTGTAGCTATCTTCAATTAATGCTTTCAGGAACTTTAAATTCTGTTTTTCTTTCATAAAATCAGGAAACTTCAGGTAGTAATGAATGGCTTGGTCTTTACGTTCAATTCCATCCATAGCAATTGTATCGAATTGGACGGTTTCAAAAAGATTGTTTTCCTCATCTACTATGATAAACTTTGCCTTGTGATTGGGTAAGTTTTTGAAGGTGGAAGGCATCTTGAAAAGGGAATAGTATATGACATCATTTTCGTTAAAAGAGAACATTCTTTTTTCTTGGCCGTATCCGGTAGACAAAAGACTCATAAATAAGATTAATGAGAAAAGTAATTTGGTTTTCATTCTTGGCAATTATGGACTAGCTAAAATCTTCCAGCCAAATCTAAAGACTACCGTAAAACGAGCTTGGTAATAGAAAGTGAAGCGACCAAATATGGATGTGAGACGTCTAACTAGTATTCTTGGATAAAAAACCAATAAGCTATACTATAATCGACCAGTGCTGCAAAACTAGAATGGCCTAAACGGATACTTTACCCTCTACTTTTTAAGGCTCTTTGTTTTCGCCAACCAATAAAGCCAATAATGCCAATAACCAAGACTGCCAAAATGGGTAAGGCAGGTTTGAGCATGGTGACCAACGATTTTTTGTTCACCTCCCGCTCCGCAGAATAGCCCTTGGGCATTTCAATCACACCAACCCTCTTTTCATATGCTTGGTATTCCGACAACATCTTTTGGAACAATGCTGGCTTTTGGGGCGCTAAATCGTTGATTTCGCCAGGGTCATCCGGTAAATAGTATAGATGCCAAGTATTATCGCCGTATGGGATGTTGTTTTTAACGATTTTATATCCGTTTAAAAAGTAGGCTGAACTGTTACCAGATTCCAAACCAACTCCTTCATCTTTTGCATATATGGGCTCGTTGGTGTTGAAAATATGAGGTAGCATACTTTTTCCTGTTATGGGCGCAAAGCCCTCCTTGGCAGTAGAAGAAAGTCCTGCTATTTCATAAATTGTTGGAGCCACGTCAGTAAAAAAGCAAAAGGCGTTGGAGCTAGCCTTTTTGGGTAGATTTTTACCATTTATTATAAAAGGAACACGCAAACCTCCTTCTCCCGTATAATATTTAAAATACGAGAAGGGAGAAGCCAAAGCATTCGCAAATTCAGGTCCGTGGGCTCCATAGTATCCCTTTGCACCGTGTTTATCAAAGTCACGGTGATAGCCTTGTCTTTTGGCCCATTTCATAGCTTTGTTATGATAATCGGCTCCTTCCGGTCCATTGTCAGAAGTAATTATAAAAATGGTATTTTCCAACAATCCCTCTTTCGCCAAATAATCGATGTAACGTCCAATATGAAAATCCATAGCTTCCAACATGCCGGCCGTGACTGCCATATCGGTGGTGTACATCTCTTGTTCTTTTTTGCTTAATCCTTCCCATTTTTTGAATTGTGGGAATACATGGTTCAACGATGCTCCTTTCGGGATTATGCCAAGTTCTTTTGCTTTTTTATAGCGACGAACGCGAAGTTTGTCCCACCCTTCAGCGTACGTAGTACGATACTGATCTACAAATTCTTTTGGGGCTTGAATAGGTACATGAATCGCCTGAAAAGCAATGTAAGAGAAAAAAGGATTTTCTTTATTCCTTTCTTCCTGATGAAATGAAATGACTTTGTCTATATAGGTTTTTGAGGAATAAAAGTCTTCTGGAAGATTGGTCTCTTTTCCATCGGCAAACCATTGGGCAGTAGGTTTCATGGGTAAGTATCCCCGTGCTTCAAAATTATCGGCTCCCGAAGCTCCTAAAATAAAAGAACGGTCGAATCCTCTCTTGGTAGGCAGCGTATTTTCATCATGACCCAAGTGCCATTTTCCCGTTGTATAAGTAGTATAGTTCGCTTCCTTTAAACGGGTTGCGATGGTCTGTACTCGATTATTCAAAATACCCCTATAACCGGGCTTACTTTGAAAATCTTTTGGAAGCATTTCTGGTAGATTGGCAACGCCTGCCAAATGGCTATCCGTTCCTGTCATTAGCATCGCTCTGGAAGGAGCACATGCTGGAGAGGCATGCATGTTGGTGAACATCATACCTCCCTTGGCCAATCGATCAATATTGGGCGTCCGTGCTTCTCCTCCGAAGCAACCAAAGTCCATCAGGCCAGAATCGTCCGCTAACAATAACACGATGTTTGGCTTGGTCTCAGTGGAATCAGTTTGCCCGTGAACCTTCGTATTTAAACCTATGAAAAGCAAAAAAACAAGTAAATGAAATTTGCAAAGACACATATTCATTTCTCATTTAATACTTGCATGATCAATTGGGCCGTTTCATGACTTGAGTTTTGGTTTTGTCCGGTAATAAAACGCTTTTCTTCATCAATAACGGTAAGGGTAGCAAAAGGGTCCACCCTTTTATGTTTGGCCTGATAGTTCGCCCCTGATTTTATAAGCTCTTCTTCTGGATGCTTGGGTGTGAACTCAATGCCAAATTGCTTCAACTGCTTTTGTGTTACCCCTGTCATCTTTCTTCCCTTGACCAAATAATCACCATTTTTGTCTTTTGCCTCGGTAAACGCCAACGCCCCATGGCAAACACTGCCAAAAAGAACATCTGAATTGTAATAGGCTTCAGATACTTTGATGCCCATCATCTCTGAGGCCATATCATAGGCCGCACCCCAACCTCCAGCAAAAAAAACGACATCGTAGGTTTTGATATCTACCTCTTCGATTGGAATTGAATTTTTCACTTTTGCTTGAAACACTTCATCTTCTAAATACCGTTTATCTTGGTCAGACCTCAAAAAATAGTTAAAAGAAAAAGGGTCGATAGGTATTTCCCCACCCTTAATACTTGCAACATCTACTTCCATATTTCCATCAAGGAATTCATAATACGGTATGGTCATCTCAGAGGCAAAAACACCAGTTGCCGGTCCTTCTTCCTCACCTGGTTTGTTTAACATCCCATGACTGGTAGTCACGATAAGCGCCTTCTTTCCCTTGAGGTCAAATTCTTGTCCATCATAGTCTGGATGGAAACCCAAAGATTTGAGTATGGAAGGCAATGCTATCACTAAAATTAGTATTGCAGCTAACACTCCTAAGGTGACGTAACCAACTTTTTTAGATGTTTTCATTTTTTTTAATTTCAACTTATCCATTGCTTCAGTCGAGGAGCTTTTGTTTTACTCACGATAACTTGTTCACTTGGTTTAGGATTTAAATTCAAGATTAACTTACCATTGAAATACAGTTGCAAGTTTTCAACGGCTTTTCGTTGCACGATAAACTGCCTGTTGGCCCTAAAAAAATGGTCCGGATCTATTTCTACTTCTATATCCTCCAATTTTTTGTCAATGATGTATTCATTTTTATCAAACGAGATCGCTTTAACGGTTCCCATATCAATTGTGAAGTACGCAATTTCATCTACCCCCAAAGGCACTAGAGTGTCGCGTTGATGAACTAAATATGTGGACTTATACCTCCTCTTTTCGGTTTTTATAATTTGCAGCATCTCTTGAAACTGTTGGCTTGGAGGGACTGTTTGTTGCGTCCTGTTGTACTTGACCAAAGCTTCCCTTAACTCATCCTCATCAACAGGTTTTAACAAATAGTCTATGCTATTTACTTTGAAAGCTTTAAGTGCGTATTCATCGTATGCCGTGGTAAAAACAATTGGAATATTGATTTGGACTTGTTTAAAAATCTCAAACGATATGCCATCTGCCAAATGAATGTCAAAAAAGGCAAGTTCAATGGTATTTTCTTTTTGGAAGAATTCTACGGCCCCGGAAACTGTATCAATCACTTTGACTACAACAATGGACGGATCAAGTTGGGTCAAGAGAAACTTCAAGTTCTCTGCGGCTGCTTTCTCATCTTCTATAATTAAAACTTTCATACAACAGGTATTTTTACCACAAAATGCCCCTCTTCCTTTAAAACTTCAAGCTCTTTATCCATATGCAATTTAAATCTGACATTTAAATTGCTTAAGCCTATATTGGTGCTTTCCAAGTTTCCGGTTCTCTCTTGAAGTCTATTTTTGATGACCAAATGATCACCTTCATCAAACACTTCTACTTTTAAAGGTCTATCATCAGATATTTCATTGTGTTTGACTGCATTTTCCATGAGCAATTGCAGGGCTAGGGTCGGTATTTTGTTTTGTAGCAGGTCATCTTTTATATTGATATTGACAATAAAATTTTCTCTATATCGCACTTCAATCAGGTGTATATAGCTTTCCAAAAACCTCAACTCCTCTTTTAAGGTAACCAAATCCTGGTCTTTACTTTGTAATATATAGCGGTACAAAAAAGATAGCTTGTTGATAAACTTACCGGCTGCTTTTTGGTCCTCTCGAACTAATAGGCTCAAAGAATTAAGGGAGTTGAACAAAAAATGTGGGTTGACCTGGTTTTTTAATGCAGCCAGTTCATTTTGTAGGCTTTGTTGCTTTAACCTCTCCTTTTCGATGGCATCAAGCTTTGATTGATTGTTAAGTAGAATTGCCCTACTAATGACCAATAACATGATTGTAACAAAGAGGTAAATAAATCTGTTTAGTCGCGGGGTGATGGTATATGCTTCGATACTGTAAATAAAATTATTTACCAATTCAAAAGACAGTAACCAAAATAATAAAATCAACAGCGTGAGCATAATTGAGGTCAAATTCCGATACTTAGCGCTAATTACTCGCAACCATTTAAGATTTAGTTTCAGCACCACATAACAGAAACTAAAAAGCATGGAGATTCTAAAAACCGTATCCGTAAGAGATACTTCCATTAAACTCATTAATCCATGCTCTTCAATTCCAAACAAAAAAACTATCCTTGGTATGTTTACCAATAGCGAGAAGCTGACAGCTATAATAAGGATAAGCTTATTTGTGTTCATAAGTGAAAAACCCTAGTCCCCTAGTCAGAAGTCTTTTCGTTAAAGTAATCTAATTATTCCTTTGTTCTTTCATTTTTTGCTGCATCTTCTCTTGGGTTGCCAAGTATGTCGTATACTGTTCTTCTGAGAGTAGGGCCTGCATTTCCTTATTGCGATCCGCACTGATGGATTTGAACTCTTTGTACTTGGAAAGGCGTCCTTTGCTACTTTCTTTTAAACCCATAAGTTGTTTCCCGTATCTTTTGGTAATTTCTTCAAAATTTGGTTGTTGTGCCTCAGATAGATTCAACTTTTCTATATATACTTCAAGCTGCGCTTCCATTTGGGCTTTTTGCTCCTCGGTCAATTCTTTTTCTTGCGCCACTGCAGTTGTGCCAACTAGTGTAATCACCATTAACACTAAAATATGCTTTATTGTTTTCATCATTTTTTTATTTATTTCTATGTGTTTTATTATGCTTCAATTCCACCAACTACTTTGTACCCTTTTCCCCCAACGGTTTTAACTTTTTGGTACAGGGTCTCATTATATTGATAATAGGTCTCACCATCAATTTTTACTTTTTCCGCTTCATTGGGTAAATCATAAACAATGGCATTTAATGGAGGTTCAACGATTTTATACTGCCTATCCTCTTGAACATAGAAATTTCCACTAGAGTAGAAGTAAATATCAGTGCCAACTACCACTTGTTTATAACCTTCTGGCAGTGATTCAACCGTAATGCCCACTGGTGGGTTAACCACAATGTAAGATCCATTTAGATATCTGTAAAATAATCCCCCAAAATAATGGTATCTCAAACCACCGTAATTCATGACCACTGCCCTCGCGGGTATTGTTCTTACTACCCTAACAGTGGGAACTGGACGCGTATATACCACTCTGGGTGTTGTTATAACGTTTGTTCTAGGAGTTCTGACTACCACCCTTTGCGCATTTAAATTTTCGGACACAAAGAAAAAACCTAGGATACTTATGACAAAAACTGATTTCAATGCTTTCATTTTTTCTAATTTACGTTTGATGAACCAAAGATAAATTTACAAGTGGCGTAGTTTTAGAATATTAAAGTGAAACGACTAAACTCAATAGTGAAACGATTAATATTCGGAACTGAACATTGTATAATTGGGCATTCCCACTAAAATAATCTACTGAAATACTTGAAAAAAGTTCGACCTGAATAGTTACCCATTACAAAACCTTATTTGAGTGCGTAAAGTCAGAGATAAAATAGAAGTGCTTTTTAATGGCGAGTAAATGAGACAGAATAGTAATGAAGCAAAGTCTTATGAATTGTTGGTTTTACGAGACAGCAGAAAATTTGAAGACAATGGTCAGTATAGGAACCTTAGCCTGCCGATAGGCAGTTATAATTTCATTTACAGTGTTGTGTGTAATTATTTTTTCAAATCAATCAATTTCAATTCTTGATGGTAGGCTTCAATTCTCGAGTGTGCAGTTCCGTCAACTAGTAAGATAACTATCAAAGTAGCGATAGTTATTATACTAATTGCTCTCCAAGTTGGTGTATTAATAAATAGAATCAGTAATGCTGCTGCGATAATAAGAATTGGAATTACTTTGAATACAACGGTGTATTCCTTTAGTGTACTTTCGGAACGCTCAATTTCGGACTGAAAAAAGGAAGATGCATCATTGTTAAATGCTTTTTCAAATTGGGTAATTCTTGATTTGTTGGTATAAAATAAACCAAGTCCTATTGTCATAAGTAAAAGACCTGCTACTAAGGTTGGAATAATGTAAGCCTTTGCTAAATCTGTTTTGCCCAACTGCCAAAATCCAATGCTTGCGATCAAAAAAATAATTGCGAAGAAGATGAAGAAACGTGTTGAGAAGACTTCGGCTTTTGCCCATTCTGTGGCTAATTTTAATAATTCCATTGCTTAATTCAATTTATATTTTTCTCTGTACTCAGTTGGACTTATACCTTCTTTCTTTTTGAATAATCTAGAAAAATAGGGGGGATATTCAAATCCTAGTTCATAAGCCACTTCCGAAATACTCTTATTGGGTTGTAGTAATATATTTTTTGCTTCATCAATTAAATGGAGGTGTAAATGTTCGGTAGTAGTTTTGCCCGTTTCCTTTTTAAGTGTGTCACTCAAATAGCGCTGGGAAACCGACATTTCATCTGCGATTTGTTCTATACTTGGAATACCATTTTCTTGCAATTGTCCCGATTCAAAATATTCAGATATATGCTTATTAAATTGCTCCAACAAGCTGTTTGATAATTCTTTCCGATTTAAAAATTGTCTTTCATAGAAACGATTGGCATATTTTAATAACGTGTCCAATTGAGAAATAATAATTTCTTTGCTAAACGCATCTTGATTGTTTTGATACTCAATTTCTATATTTTCAGCAATTGACTCTATTTGCCTTTCTTCTTTTGGTGAAAGGTGCAATGCTTCATTAGTTGAATAAGAAAAGAAGCTGTATTTTTTGATTTCATGGGCCAATTCAGATTCCTTCAAAAAATCTTCGTGGAAGCTAATTGAAAAACCTTTTTGCTCAAATACTATGCTGTTATCCCATTGCAGTACTTGTCGAGGGGAAAGAAAAATCAAGGCACCATTCGTAAAATCATATTTTGTTCGACCGTAGTTTAGATTCCCTTGTACATATTTTTTAAAACTAATGGAATAGCAATCATTGGTAATTGGTGGTGAACTTTCTCTTGGACACGGTAGATAACCTTCACCTTTTGAGTTGAACACACTTAACATGGGATGCTCTGGTTTAGGTAATCCCAAATAATCTAAATACGATGACAATGTTTTAAAATGTTGCATAATCATATTTTAGTTTTTTTTTAATTCTCCTAAGTAAGTAACGATATTGGCTGGTCCTTCGGGAAACCAAGATTTTATTAAAAATTTAGGAATAGAGCCCACAGGAACATAATCAGCATTGTAGGTGATTTTTGTTTTTGATACATTAATTTTTTCAAATGTATATACCACTTTGTAGGTTGTCATTCTCTTAACATTTGATTTTTTATAGTCATTGGATACCGAAGTCGCAGTGAAGAATAGTTTATTGTCTTCTTTAGTTCGGTTAATTTTTATAACAATATCACTATTTGGCAATGGCCAAGGGGCATCAAAAAAATAGTAGGCCAACCATTCGTTATCAGATATTTTTTTTAATTCTTCGGTTGTTGTTCGCTCTAAAAAAAACTTGTGATTGCTAGTGTTAGAGAAATAGTTGTCCAGTTCATCTAATGATACATTAGCTGTAGTTTGTGCAACGTAATAAAAATGTGTGCTGTTATTTTCCTTTACCAACTCGTATTTTACTGTAGACTTACCATCTTTTGATTTTTCATAAATCCAGTTTCTTTCTTGTGAAAACATGCAGAAAGAGTTTAATAATGTAACTATACTGATGTATTTTATGGTGTTCAT
>JBCCEC010000047.1:0-29627 GCA_039030475.1 Bacteroidota bacterium | reverse complement strand
CTCATCATTTCCATCCCGGGCCTGACGAGGAAGCCAGACAAAAAGGGAGCGATTGCTCAAGACCCTCTGATACTTTCCATCTTCCATCCTTTCCCATGGAAGACTTGACCACCTGCCGGGTCGGGGAGAGTCGTAAACGATCCGCTCATAGGCCGGGGGGTCCGAAAAGAATCAGCGTTCCCTAAAGGGGAACCCTTTCTGCGATGAGAAACTCTCCAGGAGGGCGCCTCAATCGGAGACCAGAGAAGCGCCTACAGCTCAAGAACGGAGCAAATTGGCCACCAGCACAGCTGGAGGCTTTGAGGGAACGGTCTCTGCTGTCCGTCACCTTTCGGGATGGACGATGAGAGGGACCGGTCACTCTTCGGGGCTCCTTCGAAGATGGAGAATAGAACCGGTGCGCTCGTGCGAAGAAGCTCCTGCAGACCAGCGGGGAGACTACAAAGATCTCCTCCCCCTTGGGCAGGTACCGCTCTTTTTAAAACATCTTCTTTATAATACGCAGCATCTTTCCATTCTACATCCGCATACCTTTGAATCTGATCATCAAAATGTGGAGACTCAGCGTCACCACTCTGACCACCTGCTAGAATCGTTTTTGCTTTTACTTTTTCACCAAACTCCACAGCAGCGACAAAACTATTTCCACGAGTACCATAAATCTTTTTTGTATCGTTATCGTAGCGTGCACCATAAGCGGCCAAAGCGCCCCATCGCCCACTGGCAAATCCAATTGGGATGCTTGGTTTGGAATCATCAAAAGGCTGGCGGATATCTCCATTTAGTCTTTGGTATCGATTGACGTCGCCCCATGGAATTTCCCAAGTCCCAAAATCTGCTGTAAGCTGGTCGATTACTTCTTCGAAAATCTTGAGTTGTTCGCCATTTGGATCATCGCTCCCCCAAAATAGAACACGCTCCATGGGCGTCATTCCCTCTGGATATTTTCCAACCTTGTAGTATCTGGTTCCGTAATAATGTGCCAAGGTCATCGCAACAGATGCTTTGGAGGTGGTAAAATCCCATTTTTTTAAAATCTCCATGGGTTCCATCAACTTAGGATTCTTATCATCATACCGTTCATAATCTTTGATCAATCCCGGAATCAAAGCTTTAAAAGCGGGGAGATAAGGGTCATGTGCAAGTTTTATCAAACTATCTAAAGTGTATCCATTCCTATCTGTCAATAATTCAATGGCATGAACGCCTCTAAAATTTTCTTGGTCGCGCGACATGTATTTAGGGTAGTCCGCTCGCTTTGGGCTAAATTCCAATGCCGATGTATATGGGGTAGAATTACAATTTTGAATCCAGCCGTTTTCTGGATTTAGCACCAAAATATTTTCATCAACGGTATGCAAGCCTTTCCAATCCGTTTTGGGATTACTGCCATCCACTGGTTTTGTAAAATCAAAAATAGTGTCTCGCTTAGGAACAAAATTGCCATGGAAATAGGCAATATTACCTTCCGCATCAGCATATACGGTATTGTTTGAAGAATTAGTACGGATATCCATCATGTTCCGAAATCCCTTGTATCCTTCTTGTTTGGTCCTGACAAAAGATTGTTCCAAAGCCTTAACAGGCTCCCACATCATAGCAGAAGCCGTCCATTGTTCATCAACGGCATGGGTTATGGGGCCGTGATGTGTTCGATACATGGGAAACCGTTTTTCCTGTATTCCATTATCGGCCTTATATTTTAGCACAACTTCCGACGTTTCAACAGGTCGTAATTCTTCTCCATATTGATAAAACAGCTTGTCATCGTTCTTTACGATGGTTTCCTTGAATTCGTCCATCACATCGGTATAGGTCGATGTATGCATCCACCCTGTTTTTTCATTAAAGCCTTGGTATACAAAAAACTGACCCCAAGTAACCGCACCATAAGCATTCAATCCCTCTTCGCTAACTACATGTACTTCTCCCCTAAAATAAAAGGAAGTATGCGGATTGATCAACAACATTGCATTGCCAGATTTGGTCAATGCTCCTGAAATGGCAATACCATTAGACCCTTGGGGCTCTGCCATTTCTTCTGCTTTTTTCATTTTCAATGCTTCAAGCTCTGGAATTGCCATGCCACTTTCATAAAACGCCTTGATTTTCTTGATTGAAATGCGCTCTATATCCCCACCAATACTTCCTTCACTAAAGTACATGGGCATCCAAGGTTCAAAACGGGTCAACAATTTTGGTTTTACTTCTGGATGGGTGTGCAAGTAATAATTGATACCGTCTGCAAAAGCATCACACAATGTTTTTAACCATTCGGGACTTTTTTCATAGTTCGCCTTGGCTTCTACTTCCGTCATAAAAAGTTTAGCACGAAGGTCACTGTACAAGGCTTCTTCACCCTCTACTTCTGCCAACCTTCCGGTAGCCCAAATGTAGTTTTGTTCCACCCGGTTAAAATCATCTTCGCACTGTGCATATAGCAATCCGAAAATGGCATCAGCATCCGTTTTGCCATAAATATGCGGAACTCCAAAATCATCCCTGATTATCGTAATATTCTCAGCCTGTGACTGCCATTTTTCAATTTCAGTTAGTGCTTTCTGGTCTTGTGGTTTGGATGAACAGCTTACCAGAAAAAATAAAGTAATCAAGGATAGTACTCTCATGGCATTATATTTAAGCTTTTTTTAAAAATTGGGTTTTCAGAACAATTTGTGCCTTACCTACCCTACATTCTACTTCTTGAGGGCTTCCGGTCAAACGGATATTTTTAATGACATTTCCTCTTTTTAAGGTTTTGGACATCCCCTTGATCTTCAAATCCTTCGTCACATGAACATTATCGCCGTCCTCTAGAATATTACCATTACTGTCCTTTGTATCCATAGGTTTATTTTACCATGTGAAAATAGCGGAAATGCAATTCAATTACCAATTATTTATATCTACTGTGTATCAAAAAACAAACAAGCACTTTTTTGCGCATAATCTTTTTCAACAAAAACAGCTAAAGATAATATTTGTTCTGTGGTAATCGAGAATCGTATTTATTTGAGTCTAAGGTAACCGTAATTTCAAGTAACTTGCGGCTTCTTTTAATACCATTTATGTCAGAAAAAAAAGTAAGTATTTTAAAGGCGTTTAAAACCATTATTTGGCCTAGAAGAAATCTTGTCTTTATCGGCCTGTTGCTTATTGTAATTAGTAAAGCCTCAAGTTTTGTAGCTCCGATATCCCTTAGATATTTTCTAGATGATATTGTGCCCAACAAGAATTATGATTTCTTGAAAATTCTTGTTGCCATTGTCATTGCCTCATTTTTGGTTCAGGCAATCATGTCCTTTCTATTGACCAAAGTTTTGAGCATTCAGGCGCAGTTTATGATATCGGAACTAAGGGCACAAGTACAAAAACAAGTGCTATCTCTGCCAATTCGTTTCTTTGACAATACAAAATCCGGTGCTTTGGTCTCTAGGATCATGAGCGATGTTGAAGGGGTACGTAATCTTATTGGAACTGGGTTGGTGCAATTGGTAGGAGGAACCATTACAGCGGTAGTTTCACTGATCTTGCTACTACGAATAAGCCCCAGCATGACGCTTTTAACCTTTATTCCACTGATTTTGTTTGCAGTTATTGCCTTGAAGGCCTTCAAAATAATTCGTCCTGTTTTTAGGGAACGTGGTAAAATCAATGCTGAAGTAAAAGGACGACTTACCGAAACTTTAAGTGGGATTAGGGTCATTAAAGGGTTTAATGCAGAAGTACAGGAAGGCAAAGTTTTTGAAACCGGCGTAGAGCGATTGTTTAAAAATGTAAAAAAGAGCCTGACTGCCACTGCGGTAATGACGAGCTCGTCCACTTTTCTTTTGGGACTGGCCACCACCGGAATCATGATGGGTTATGGAGGTTATAAAATGATGCAGGGCGAACTTACTACCGGACAATATTTTGAATTTACGTTTCTGCTCGCATTAATGGTCGCACCAATCGTTCAAATGAGCAATATAGGCAGCCAACTTACGGAAGCCTTGGCAGGTTTGGACCGCACAGAGGAGCTAATGAACGAAACAGCTGAGTCCGACGAAAAAAATAGAACCATTCAATTGGATGCTATTCACGGCGACATTAGTTTTAATACCGTTTCTTTTTCCTATGAAGCGGATGAAGAGGTTTTACACAGCATTAGTTTTAAGGTTAAATCAGGACAGGTAATCGCTTTGGTGGGCAGTTCTGGTTCTGGAAAATCTACAATTGCCGGGTTGGCCGCAAGTTTTTTAAATCCGAGCAAGGGTACAATCACTATTGACGGCCATGATTTATCAAAAGTAAACCTTAATAGTTTTAGACAGCACTTAGGGGTTGTACTCCAAGACGATTTTTTGTTTGAGGGCACAATTCGGGAAAATATTCTTTTTCCTAGACCCGACGCTTCCGAAGAAAGGTTGTTGGAAGCGGTAAAAGCTGCTTATGTAAATGAGTTTACGGATAGATTTGATGATGGTCTCGACACCCTTATCGGGGAACGCGGCGTGAAGCTTTCTGGAGGACAACGCCAACGCATCGCTATTGCCCGTGCTATTTTGGCGAATCCAAGGATACTGATTTTAGACGAAGCAACCTCTAGTCTGGATACGGAATCCGAAGCGCTCATTCAAAAGAGTTTGGCCGAATTGACCAAAGGCAGAACCACTTTTGTCATTGCCCACCGTCTAAGTACAATCCGAAAAGCGGACCAAATTTTAGTTATTGAAAATGGCGATATAGCCGAACAGGGAACCCATGAAGAATTGATTGCCTCCGAAGGAAGGTATTATAACTTATTTACGTATCAGGCGAGGATTTAAAACAGAGGTAAGATAGTTAGAGTGCTAAATTATCAGATTTCAAATGCTCCCTATCCTTCCTCTGGGGCCAATTCCACTTCCAAACCGTCCAAATCGTCTGTCATATGAATTTGGCATCCCAATCGGCTATTATCTTCTACGAAAAAAGCTTCGGAAAGCATCGCCTCTTCGTCATCGGACTTTTCTGGGAGCGTGTGCTCGGATTTTATATAACATTGACAGGAAGCGCACATGGCCATTCCACCACAAATTCCAATAGTACCTTCTGGAGCAAGTTCGTAGGAGCGTACAACTTCCATCAAGTTCATGTTCATATCGGTAGGGGCGTCCACTTCATGCATTATGCCTTCGCGATCGGTTATTTTGATTTTTATATCGGACATTGATTTGGTTAGTTAGTGAAAAATAGTGCGTTAGTGCTATAGTTGCTAGTGAAATAGTGGTTGAGACTTATTTGCTTTATTTCATTGATTTGATAAATGAATACAACATTTTTGAAATTTCATTTGTAGCTTCAATCAATTCCCTGGAACTCTTGGATGTCAAATAATTTAATCTTTCTGATAAATAGAGCATTGACCTTAGTTCACCGTTTGATGCAAGGGCAAAATAAAGAAATCTTTTAAAATCAGCATTGGATTGCCGTTCAAAACCTTCTGCAATATTGTTTGATATAGAAACTGATGCTCTAGTGATTTGGTCTTTAAAACCGTAATCTTTGCTCTTGGAAAAGTGTTGGTAAATCTGAACAGCCAAATCTTGTGATTTTTGCCACATTTTCAAATCTTCAAAACGCTGTACAGTCATTTAAATTTCAAATTTTGTAGTCTACTCTAAAGTAAACCAGTGCACCACCATTTCACTAGCCCACTAATTCACTATTTCCTACTATCAACTATTCTATCGCCTTCACAACAGCCTTTGGAGCTTCTTTTTTACTTCCATCGAAACCAGTAATACCCCCTACGGTAGTATATTTCATGACATACTTTTTATCTGGAAATATACGTTGATAGGCACTCTGACACATTAACGTAGCTTCATGAAAACCACATAGAATCAATTTTAATTTTCCAGGATACGTATTCACGTCCCCAATGGCATAAATTCCGGGAACATTGGTTTGGTAGTCCAATGTATTATCGACTTTAATCGCATTTTTCTCGATTTCTAAGCCCCAGTTGGCAATAGGACCTAACTTAGGGGAAAGCCCAAATAAGGGAATAAAATCATCTACTTCTAACAAGATATCTTCCGAACCATTTGTTGTTTTTCTAATTAGAACGGATTCCAAATGGTCTTCTCCTTGCAAACCAACAATCTCAGCTGGGGTAATCAGATTAATTTTTCCTTGGTCTTTAAGTTGTTGTACTTTTTCAACGGAATCCAAGGCGCCTCTAAATTCATTTCGTCTATGAACTAAAGTGACCTCTGAAGCAATATCTGCCAAAAAGATACTCCAATCCAATGCAGAATCTCCTCCACCTGCAATGACCACTTTCCTATTTCTATAGACTTCCGGTTCCTTGATCATATAGGCAATACCGTTGTCTTCATACTTGGATAAGTTTTCGAGCAAAGGTTTTCGTGGTTCAAAGCTCCCCAATCCCCCTGCTATGGCTATAATAGGAGCATGATGCTGTGTCCCTTTATTAGTGGTCACAATAAACGACCCATCATCCAACTTTTCTATATTTTCGGCACGCTCTCCCAAAGTAAACCCGGGTTGAAACGGTTTTATCTGCTCCATTAAATTATCCACTAAATCTCCGGCCAATACTTCTGGAAATCCGGGAATATCGTAAATGGGTTTTTTAGGATATAGTTCTGAACATTGCCCACCAGCTTGTGGCAAGGCGTCTATTAAATGACATTTTAGCTGTAACAAACCTGCCTCAAAAACAGCAAAAAGACCCGTAGGGCCTGCTCCAATAATCAGTATATCGGTTTTAATCATTCAGAATTGTATTTGGAAATCTGCGCAACTTAAGATTTGTGCTAGGAAGGGTTTATGATTTTTGTCAGATTAGCTGACATTGACGACCTCTTCAATTTGAGGAACATACTTTTTTATGGTCATTTCAACCCCACTTTTCAATGTCATTTGGTTGACACTGCATCCAATACAATTCCCCTCTAATTTAACTTTTACAGAATTGTCGTTATCTATTGAAATCAATGAAATATCCCCTCCATCACTTTGTAAAAATGGACGTATCTCATCTAAAGCTTTTTCTACATTTAATTTAATCTCGTCTGACGTCATGCTCTTTTCTTTTTAACGGCAGCACAACCTGCCATTGTTGTAATTTTTATTGCTTCGGTAGGGGGTAATGCAGTATTTCTTCTCACCAATTCTTGGACCACATTTTTTGTGAGCTCTTCAAACGCCTCTTCTGTTGGAGTAGCAGTCTGCAATGCCGCGGGTCTTCCCACATCTCCAGCTTCACGAATACTTTGAACTATCGGAATCTCCCCTAAAAATGGTGTTTCTAAATCGTTGGCCAGATTTTTAGCCCCATCTTTACCAAAGATATGATATTTGTTGTTAGGCAGCTCTTCTGGAGTAAAATAAGCCATATTCTCTACGATTCCCAAAACTGGGACACTAATGGCTTCCTGCTGGAACATGGCCACTCCCTTGCGCGCATCCGCCAAGGCAATTTCTTGTGGTGTGCTTACCACTACCGCTCCGGTAACCGGTAGCGATTGCATAATGCTCAAATGAATGTCTCCGGTCCCAGGAGGTAAATCCAATAACAAGAAATCCAGTTCGCCCCAGTGCGCATCAAAAATCATTTGGTTCAGTGCTTTTGAAGCCATGGGCCCCCTCCAAATCACAGCTTGATTGGGCTGGGTGAAAAAACCAATGGATAGTAATTTAACGCCATAGTTTTCAACGGGCTTCATTTTTGCCTTTCCGTCTACGTTCACGGATAACGGTTTCTCCAGAGCTACATCGAACATGATTGGCATGGAAGGACCATAAATATCCGTATCCAACAGACCGACCTTAAAGCCCATCTTGGCAAGGGTAACGGCTAAATTAGCGGTCACCGTAGATTTTCCTACACCTCCTTTTCCAGAGGCTACAGCGATAATATTTTGTATACCAGGAATTGGGTTTCCCTTAATCTGATTTACTTTAGGCTTTGTAGGTGCATCCACCTTAAGGTTAATCTTGATTTTTGCCTTTTCATAAACTTCTTTGTGGATGATTTTTAAAATCTCCACTTCTGTTTTCTTTCTAGCCTGAAGACTTGGGTTTTTTATGGTAACATCTACCTCAACTTCATCCCCAAACACCTGCACATTGGTTACTGCCCCACTTTCCACTATATTCTGCCCTTCTCCAGGTGCCGATATGTTTTCCAACGCTTTTAAAACATCTGCTTTGTTCAGCTTCATCGATCCTATTTTATTTGCCAGTCGTTTAAACTGATTCTAAATTACAAAGATACGATTTGGGGCGTAGATTAAGAAGTTTGGGTATTGAAAATGAAGATGGTGCGATAGATAAATGCTTTACAAAAAAGCAGTTGTATTTTGGCATTCTTAAATCGAGTTAACAATACTAAACTAAATCTCGAATTCTAGTTCCTTGCCCGGATCCCAAAAATGTTTTTTGAAATCGACAATTTGATTGTCTTTCACAACGATACCTTCATTCTCCAAAAGCTGTTGCATTAGATTGGTGCCATCAAAATGATGCTTTCCGGTAAGCACTCCAATCCTATTTACAACACGATGGGCAGGTACATCTTTTGCTAAAGAACTGTTCATGGCCCAACCTACCATACGGGCGCTACGAGCCGCCCCCAAATACTTGGCAATAGCCCCATAGGAAGTAACCCTCCCATATGGAATGAGCTTTGCAACTTCATAAACCTTATCGAAAAAGTTTTTTTCCTTCATGCCCTATCTATAAAAAATACGAATTAATGTTATAATCAACAAAATCAACATCAACGCACTCAGAATATAATTTGAGTTTTTTGAAAACCGATTTGTTTTGGTCTCCAGCTTGTTGAAATAAAACGTGTATAAATACAATACCGAAAAGGTACCTGCTCCTACCGCAACCACAAAAGTTGTAATATCTTTTGGCTCAAACTTGATCCATCCTGCCTTGTTCCACATGGCATTTAGGCCGCTATAGTATGGGATTGTCAATAAGTTCAATGCTGCCAACAACATACCCTTAAAAAAGCTATTTTTCTTACTGACCTTAACCTCTTTTGGTTTACTGTTTTTATTTACTTTGGCCTTAAAAAAGAAATAGATGGCAAAAAATGCAAAAACGCCTAAAGCTATTTTCAGCAGCATATCTATAACCTCAGGGTTTTTGTATAGAAATTTTGAAATCAGTACAGCAACGTAGGCCTGTATCATGATCATGGTAGATACTCCTAAGCTAAAAATGATTCCGTTCAATTTTCCCTTTTCAACACTGGTCTTGGCCGCATTCATATTTAACAGCCCAGGTGGTACGGTTGCCATAAATGCTGCAGAAAAAGTGACAAAAAAAAGTATGAGTATATGCGTCATTGGTCAGCTTATCCTAAACTGGATGTAGGTTATCGGTTTTCCTTTATCAAGATACTCATTTTCATAAAAAGTTTGGATCTCCAAAACCTCTTTTGGACTGCCTTCGTTTTTATAAACATCGTGGTTGGCGTATAAAATTTCATGACCTTGCCCTTGCAACAACCCTAGTGTATAGCCATGCATAAATTCGCTATCGGTCTTCAGGTGCACCACCCCTTCTGGCTTTAAAATCTGTTGGTATTTCTGTATGAACACAGGATTGGTCATCCGATGTTTGGTCCTCTTATATTTGATTTGCGGGTCTGGAAACGTAATCCAAATTTCATCCACTTCATTCTGTCCAAAAAGATGATCTACCAATTCGATCTGTGTGCGAAGAAAAGCTACATTGTTCAGTGCTGTTTCCAATGCGGACTTGGCCCCTCTCCAAAAACGTGCACCTTTAATGTCAATTCCTACATAATTTTTATCCGGATTTTGTTTTGCAAGACCAACGGTATATTCTCCTTTTCCACAACCCAATTCCAATACAATAGGATTATCATTGCCAAAAAACGAGTTCCACTTTCCTTTAAAGTCAAAACCATTTAGCACGTCTTCCCTCGATGGTTGTACTACATTGGAAAACGTTTCGTTCTCTTTAAATCGTTTCAGTTTATTCTTACTTCCCACTTAAAATTGTCTTATTGACCAAAATTTAATGTTTTGGCAAAACTAAGGAAATCCAGAAGCAATTTTGATTTTGTTGCTTTGTAGTTATGCAAAGTTCTAAACGTATTTTGGTCGCCCCGCTCAATTGGGGCTTGGGCCATGCCACCCGATGTATTCCAATTATAAATGCACTCTTAAACCATGGTCATCAGCCTTATTTAGCTTCAGATGGGGTGGCGCTAGCCCTACTTCAGAAAGAATTTCCCAATCTACCTTCTTTTGAATTGCCTTCTTATAAAATCAAGTATGCTGAAAAAGCGAAGAATTTCAAAATCAAGATGGTATGGGATTCCCCAAAAGTGTTGAAAGCAATGGCCAAAGAGAAAAAGGCGGTAAAACGGCTGGTAAAAGAACATCATTTGGATGGGATTATTTCTGACAACCGGCTTGGCGTTTTCTACAAGAAAGTACCCTGTGTTTTTATCACCCACCAGCTGAACGTGCTTTCTGGGAACACTACATGGATGAGCTCAAAGGCACATCAAAAAATAATAAAAAAATTTACTGCCTGCTGGGTTCCCGATGTAAAGGAAAAACCGAATCTTACTGGCAAGCTCGGGCATTTAAAAAAATCCAAGATCAATATAGCCTATCTTGGCCCTTTGAGCCGATTTGAAAAAAAGGATGCTGCTTCAAAATATCAGCTTATGGTTTTGCTCTCAGGTCCAGAACCGCAGCGAACCATTTTAGAAGAAAAACTCTTGGAAGAGCTTATCGGTTATGAAGGCGATATTCTTTTTGTTAAAGGAAAAATTGAAGATACAAAGGTCAAAGAAAAACTCAGTATCAAAAAAGGAAGTATAACCGTGCACAATTATATGCAATCCCAAGAGCTGGAAACGGCGCTCAATGAAAGTGAAAAAGTGTTATGCCGATCTGGGTACACTACGGTAATGGATTTGGCAAAATTGGAAAAGAAAGCATTTTTTATTCCCACTCCTGGACAATACGAACAAGAATATCTTGCAAAGCGTCTGCAAAAACAACAGCTGGTTCCTTATGCCAAGCAGGAAGATTTTAAATTAAATCACCTAAAACAAATTGAGGATTTTCAGGGGCTTACCTGTTTTGAAGCCAGTTTGGATTATTCGGAGTTGTTCTCTGTTTTTTCCAGCGTAAATGAAAATTCGGAACCTACATCTTCTTCGCTTTCCACGTAGATTTTTTCATCGTGGGCTTCGATAATGTGTTTAACGATAGATAAACCTAAACCTGAGCCGCCCTCTGTACGACTACCGCTTTGATCTACTCGGTAAAAGCGTTCAAAAAGTCTGGGGATGTGCTGTTTTGGTATACCTTCGCCATTATCGGTCACACGAACGATCACTTTGTTTTTTATTAGATTTTCAACACTTACCTCCGTGGTTCCTTTGGGGTGGCCGTATTTAATGGAATTCACCAATAAGTTGGTAATGACCTGCTGAATCTTTTCTCTATCCGCATTTACATAGATCGGTTCTGGGTAGTCCATATCGAACGTAAGGGTAATATCTTTTTGGGAGGCTTTCATCTCCAAAAGGTCAAATACATTTTGTATCAGCTCTACAATGTCAAAATTCTCTTCTTCAAGTTTTAGCCCCCCTACTTCGAGCTTTGTAATTAAATCCAGGTCTTTTACAATGTATATCAATCGTTCTACACCTTTGTTGGCACGTTCCAAATATTTCTGCCTTATTTTTTTATCGTTCATTGCGCCATCCAGCAACGTAAGGATGTAGCCCTGTACTGTAAACAATGGTGTTTTTAATTCGTGGGATACATTGCCCAAAAAGTCCTTTCTATACTCTTCCCGAATCTTTAGCGTATCTATTTCTATTTTTTTGTCCTCGGCAAATTTTTCAATTTCCTGGGTCAGGGTCTTCATATCCGTGGTCACAGGTTTTGAGGAAAACGAAGAGGACTCCAGCAATGAAACGTCGTCATATATTTTTTTGACACGTCTGTAGATAAAACGCTCTACCCGAATCTGTATAATGGTAAATGAAATAATGAAACTGACCAGTGCGAACAAAACGATAAACAGCCAGTCCAACTCATCTTTGAGGATTAGAAAAATTATGATTGAAATTGTAAGGAGAACCGTTATCAGAAAAGAAGAACGAAGTGCAAACTTATAGGATTTCCTTAGCTGAATCGCCATTACAATACAAACTTATACCCTACGCCCTTTACGGTTTTAAAGTGATGGTCCCCTATTTTTTCGCGCAGTTTTCTAATATGAACATCAATGGTCCTGCCGCCAACAACTACTTCGTTGCCCCAGACCTTATCCAGAATGACCTCTCTCTTAAAAACCTTGCTGGGTTTGGACGTTAATAAGGACAATAGTTCAAATTCTTTTCTTGGGAGTATGATTTCTTTACCGTCATTGACAATTTTATATTCCTCTCTATTAATTACAATGTTTCCAACCTTTACAATATCCTCAACATCGGCCTTTTCTTCTTTGAGCCTTCTTAATAAGGCCTTTACCTTGCTCACCAGAACTTTTGGTTTTATTGGTTTGGTGATGTAGTCATCGGCACCCGCATCAAAACCTGCCACTTGCGAATAATCCTCGCCACGCGCAGTAAGAAATGTGATGATGGTATTCTCAAGTCCCGGTGTACTGCGGATAACCTCGCAAGCCTCAATGCCATCCATCTCTGGCATCATAACATCCAGAATGATCAAATGTGGATTTTTCTTCTTTGCTTTTGCAACACCTTCTACGCCATTGACAGCCGTGTAAACTTCGTATCCTTCCGAAGATAGGTTATAGCTAACAATTTCGAGAATATCGGGTTCATCATCAACCAGTAGAATTTTAATGTCCTTTGTTTTCATGGGGTGGTATTTTTTACGTTGATCGCCCAAATGTAAATATAATACTATAACGGCATTAATGCTTAACATTGATTTAATGTCATAACATTATTGTAACATTTTTCAAATAAACTCTTAACATATGCCTAACATCGCTTTTACAGGACACAGCGTTATTTGCAATGAATTTTATTCGTGGAAACATTCACAATTTTAACTATGAAAACATTAAATCTTGGAATTATGAAAAAATTATTTTTATTAATGTTAGCTACCGCTGCATTTACTTTTACATCTTGTAGTGATGATGATGATGGTGGGCCTACCACTCCTGTTATTGCTGATGCTGATGGTGATGGTGTAGCTGACGATGTGGACAATTGCCCAGACAATTCTAACTCAGCGCAAACGGATTCTGATGGTGATGGTATTGGAGACGTTTGTGACACAGATACTCCAGACCCTGATGGTACAGTAAGAGTAGTAAGTTCTTCTATTACTTCAGACACAACTTGGGAATCCCGATTTGTTTACAATTTAGATGGTAGAATTTTTGTTGAATCTGGTGCAACTTTAACCATCGAAGCCGGAACGCTTATAAAAGCTAACGCTGGTACAGGTACTAATGCATCTGTATTGGTCGTTGCTCGTGGTGCTACTATAATTGCTGATGGTACTGCAACAGAACCAATTATTTTCACTTCCACTGCGGATAACATTGCATTTGGAGAGACTGCCGGAACTAACTTAGACCAAAATGACAGAGGTCTATGGGGTGGTTTAATTGTACTTGGAAATGCTCCTGTTTCTGTAGCTGGAGACGGTGGCGAAGCGCAAATCGAAGGTATTCCTGCCGATGATCCTAGAGGTCTTTACGGAGGTACTGCCGCTGATGATGGCGCAGGTACTATTCTTGATTATATCTCTATCCGCCATGGTGGTGCATTAATCGGTGAAGGAAATGAAATTAACGGTCTTACTTTAGGTGGCGTTGGTACCGGTGCTACTATTTCTAATATTGAAGTTGTCGCCAATGTTGACGATGGTATCGAATTCTTTGGTGGTACTGTAGACGCAAGTAACCTTTTTGTATGGGCACAAGGTGACGATGCCCTTGATATAGACCAAGCTTACAGTGGAACCATTACGAATGCTATTGTTGTATTAGGTGCTGCTTCAGATCATGCATTGGAAATTGATGGTCCAGAAGGTTCTCTTATAAATGGAAGCAATGAGGACAGCTCATTTACTATCAATGATCTTACTCTTTTTGGAAATGCCGACGCTAATGGCGGTGAATATGCAGATTACAGAAGTAATGCACGTGGAGCAACTAATAATGTGTATGCAGTTGGTTTCCCTACTGGTAAGGATGTTGAGTTAGACAACAATGGTGTTACCACTAACTATAACGATGGCTTCTTGACTTTCTCAAACTGGGAAGTTGTTGGCGCAGGCTCTGAAATTTTCGCTCAAAAAGTAGGTTGCGCTCAAAACTGTGAAGACGATGACGATGACAATGATATCCCTGAAGTTCCTATTGCTTCTGACTTTGAAACAGATGCCGCTGGGTGGACAACCACAGTTGCCGAAGACGCAAATACTGTTGGAGCTACTACTGCAGACTTCGCATGGACATTCTCCAACGGAAAAGCTGGGCTTGGATTCTAATAACAATTGATAATTGTAAAAAATCAATATAATTGCTCGCCACATATATGTGGCGGGCAATTAATTTCTTCACTAAAACCTAATTAAATACCAACTTGATGAAACTAAAACAACTATTTTTCTTGGTTATAGGTTTCTGTTTTACATTCATTTCCTTTGCCCAGCAAGGAGTTTTGACAGGAACTATGAACGATGGAGAATTTAATGATGTGTTAGCCTTTGCCAATATTTTAGTAAAAGGTACCACAACTGGAACGACTTCGGACTTTGATGGAAAATATGTACTGGAACTTGCAGAAGGCACATATACCGTTGTGTTCTCATACGTAGGCTATCAATCCAAAGAAATTTCTGAAATTAAAATCGTAGCAGGTCAAGAAACAGTTGTTGATGTTACCCTAAACCCTGCAGCCAATCAACTAGATGAGGTTATTGTAACTACTACTGCGAGAAAAAATACGGAAGCTTCCGTATTAAACTTACAAAAACGATCTGTTGCTTTGTTAGATGGACTATCTATTCAAAGTATAAAAAGAACAGGAGCTAGTGACATTGCCAGCGCCGTAAAAAATGTACCTGGTGTATCTGTACAAAATGGAAAGTTTGTTTATGTACGTGGTCTTGGAGATCGTTATACCAAATCAATCCTAAACGGTGTTGATGTTCCCGGTTTGGATCCAGATAGGAATACACTACAATTGGATATATTCCCGACCAATATCTTGGACAATCTAATTGTTATCAAATCAGCTACTGCGGATCAACCAGCCGATTTCACAGGAGGAGTCGTGGATATTGTAACAAAGGACTTTCCTACCAAAGCTGAGTACAATATATCCGGTGGGGTTGCTTACAATGCAGAAATGCACTTTAATGATGATTATTTAAATTACGAGTCAGCAGGAACACAATTTTTGGGCTTTGACAACGGAGACAGAGATTTACCCATTGCTTCGGATGTAATAATACCCATACCCCAAGGTGGAACTCAAGAAACCTTACAAACAGTTAGGGATTTAACTTCTCGTTTTAATCCTGAAATGGCTGCTAAAAGAAACCAAAGTGGTGCTAACTATAATTTTGGTTTTACTTTAGGCAATCAATATAATTTAAATGAAGATGCTTCTAAACGTATTGGTTACCAAGCTTCAATTTCTTACAGAAATACCACTGAATTTTATGAGGACTTTGTAGATGGGCAGGTTTTCCGATTCAATAATGCGGACAAATCACAAACAGAACTCACAACCGATCGTACGCAATTGGGCGATTTAGGCATTAATAATGTACTATTGACTGGATTAGCAGGCATAACTTTAAAAGCTGAAAAGTCCAAATACAAATTAAATGTACTGCATATACAAAACGGAGAGTCCAATGCTTCGCGTTTAACTCAAGGGAATTTCCTGATAAATTCGAATAGAAATGTAAGGGATGTTCTTACCTACGTTGAACGATCTATAACCAATGTACTCTTAAATGGTGTGCATACTTTTGATGAAGCTGCATGGACCGTTGAATGGAAATTATCCCCTACAAGGTCAAGAATCTTCGATAAGGATTTTAGAGTAGCACCATTCCTAATAAATGAATCTGATGGCTCGCTTAGTATAAGCCCTAGTGAGTCTGGAAACCCTACCAGAATTTGGAGAGATTTGCAAGAGATAAACCTTGCTGGCAAACTGGATATTACAAGAAAACATAAGTTATTTGCAAAGGATGCTAAATTTAAGATTGGTGGCGCTTACACCTTCAAAAACAGAGAATTTATAGTTGATCAGTTTAATTTACCAACTCAGCCCCAGGAATTTGCAGATAGATTTAATGGTGATCCAGATGAAATACTAAATCCAGAAAATATTATCGCTCTGGATACAGGAGATGGTACATTCGTTGAACGAGTATCGGGGCCTTCAGACTCTTTCGATTCAGATATAACCGTTGCTGCTGGGTATGTTTCAGAAGAATTTAAGTTTTCTGATAAAATAAATGTGATTCTAGGATTACGTCTAGAACAATTTGAATTAGTATACACTGGAAGTAATCAGAATGGTCTGGTATTTGACAATGCCACAATTCTTGATGAATTGGATTTCTTTCCTTCGGCAAACTTAATTTTTGATCTTGATGATGACGGTAATAAAAAAGTAAGAACTTCCTATTCGAGAACTACGGCAAGACCTTCTTTTAAAGAAGCTTCGGCGGTACAGATCTTTGACCCTATTTCCAGTACATTTTTCATTGGAAATCTTGATGTCAGACCAAGTTATATCAACAATTTTGATTTAAGATTTGAGTCTTATGGAGAAGATACCAATTTCTTCGCAATAAGTGCCTTTTACAAAACTTTCCAAGACCCTATCGAACTTCAATTCTTTAGAAATGCTACTGGGCAAATTCGTGCTGTGAATTTATCTGACGCCATAGTTTTTGGTGGAGAAATCGAATATCGAAGAGACCTTGGTTTTATTCCAGGACTAAAAAATTGGTACATAAATACCAATGTTTCTATCATAGAATCGCAACAAGATTTTGGAGCGGACGAACTAGATGCACGACAAGATAATTTACGGACTGGCCAAACGCTTGATGATAACCGTCAACTTCAAGGCCAATCACCATTTCTTATCAACTTCGGTCTTGGATACAATGGTCGCGAAGATGGATGGCAAGGAGGTCTATTTTATAATGTTCAAGGAAGAACACTTCAAATAGTTAGTCAAGGTGATATACCAGATGTTTTCACAGAACCTTTTCACAATCTTAAGTTAAACCTTAGCAAAGAGTTTGGGGAGAACAAGAACAAGAAAATCTCATTGAGCTTTTCAAACATATTGAACGATAAGATAGAAAGCTTTTATCGACCAGATGGTGCTGCCCAACAGCTTTTTTCATTTAGAAATCCTGGTCAGGCAATTTCTTTAAGCTACAGTGTCAATTTTTGATTTGAATTGGTAAGTCCTCCTAAAATAGGTTAAAGATTAATCTTATCCCGTGAAGTTAGCTTCACGGGATTTTTAGTTTGTCTATCAAATTAGATGTTTTATATAATGTTCGGTATGTTTCTTACCTTATTAAAGCCCCGCAATTGCGGGGCTTTTCTTTTTATCGAAATTTACATTTAGTTAATATAATATTCTATTTAAAGTAGTCTTTTTCTTATAAATTTATGTAACCCTTAAATCATTTATCATGAAAAAAATTACTTCTTTATTTCTACTTTTTGCTACAACATTTTCAATTGCCCAATCCAACCCCTATAGAAATCACACTTTCTATAAGATAATAAAAAATGTTGGCGACATCACTGAAACTATCGCATTGGCTAATTGCAATACAACTTTTTCTTTCACGGATTTCCGAGCACGGGATCGCGTAAGTATTGCTATAGCCGAAAAATTGGAATCAAAACAATTTTATAGGCTAGATTTTGGTGAAGGCTTAAATTATTATTATTTGTGGTCATCAGGTAGCGATGAACATAGAGATTGGGATCACCGAGTAGATGGTGAGACAATGACTATAAAACGTATTTGTCCAATTCCCGCGGATCAAGATGGTGATGGTGTTCCGGACAACATTGATAATTGTCCCAACGAAATAGGTCTCCCCGCATTGGATGGATGTCCAAGAGGTCCATTACAAACCATTGACATTAAAGATTTTAAAGTAAACGAATCAAAAAATCGGTCTTTTCCTTCAGGCACTCAATTTGATTTTGAGTTCAAAATCAAAGGCAACTATTCTTATGCAGCAAATGGATATCATCGGATTGATTTGATAGTATATAAAGGAAACTCTACAAGTGCTTCCAACGAGTTGGGAAGAATATATTGGAATAGAGAAGATGATTATGACATTATTTATCCGAATTATGGGGTTAAATCAACCTTTTTTTTCAGTCAAAAGAGTTACAACACCAACCCAGGACAACAATTTACAATGAAAGTTACCTATGCCAACGATATTGAAACATTTCTTTTTACATATCCTGATCCAGATACTGATGGAGATGGCATCCCTGACAGTCAGGACGGTTGCCCCAACGAAGTAGGGCCAGAATCAAACAATGGATGTCCCATACCTAGCGGGCCTGCGGAATTCGAAATTGAGCAAGTAGTCATCAAAGGGAAGGATGAATTTAAAATAAAACGTACTCTTTTTGATTCAAAAGATCGCTTGAGTTATCCCAGTGTGCTCAAGTTTGTATCGAGAAGAAGAGTTAGAGTTCAAAGTGAAAATAAAGAATATTGGTGGTTCCCAAGGTAGGGTTATTGGTATTCATGGCTATAACAACAATCCCAATGCCTATAATCCAGATCCAATCTGGGGAGATTGCGAATTCAGACGTTTAGATGATGGTATCAATTTGGATCCCGGAGACACAATAACCTTTGACTACAAATATTTCCTTCCTACTTTTTACAGTGGTGCTACCTGTCCTGCTGTTACAACTTCTGGGTATTTTTGGTTTTTCCCAGATTTACGCTACATAAATGCGGAAGTGGTCTCTTTTGTACTTAATAATCGATCAAAATCTGGAAAAGTGCCTATCCTAGAGCTAACTGGAGCAATTCCGTTACGAGCCAAGATTGGATTCGGTGTGCTATTAGAACAATATCCGATTGAAATCTATGATTTTACAGGTCGTAAGGTAATTTCGAAAGATGTTTCCAATGTAGTGGAGGAGACAGATGCTGCCATGGGCCTACCTTCCGGTCTCTATATCATAAAAAGCGAAAAAGGAGATAGAAAGATTTTTGTAGATTGAATAAGACTATCTTTGTAATAAGAAGCCCCACAATGCGGGGCTTCTCTTTTCTACACTTCATCGAAAAGTATACTATTTTTCGTTGAACGGTTTAAAATCAGGGTTCAAATTATCTATATTTGTGGCATAGCCTTTGTAACCAATACTTTATGAAGCAACTTTACTTGGTCTTCTTTTTCTTTGTTTGCACCCTTGGTTTTTCCCAAAACGCAAAGGGCAGCGCTGATATTGATGGCTTTAAGCTATATCCAAACCCTGTTCCGCAAGGCAAGGTCTTTATAGAGACTGCACAAAATGCTCCAAAACAGATTCTAATTTTTGATGTATTGGGCACACAAGTACTGCAAACTACTATTCTGGGAAAAGAATTAAACCTTTCCACTTTGGATAAAGGGGTTTACATTCTTAGGGTATTTGAACTCAACAAAGTGGCTACCAGAAAGCTTATTATCAAGTAGTTGTTCTATTTTTAATACCAAATCACCCCTAATTTTAAGGGTTCACCTACATAAATCTTTGTTTCACAACATTTTATAGGCCAAGATGCGTTCTTTAGCTACTTTTAATATGCTATTACCCCAAATCAGCATGTATGAAGAAAATCTACTTAATTCTTATTATGGCATTACCCCTATTCAGTTTTGGCCAAGAATTGGTCAGCGTAAATACAGAACAGGTTCAAGAACTAGAGGGTTTTAAAATGTACCCGAATCCTGCTTATGGCGAGGAAATCTATATTACCACCTCTTCCAATGGGAGCAAACAAATTAAAATCTATGATGTGTTTGGTGAAGTTGTCTTAACGGACCGCATTGCAACCAACACCTTAGATATTTCAAGATTGGGTCCAGGGGTATATGTACTCCAAGTTACCGAACTTGAAAGGACCATGACCCGAAAATTGGTCGTTAAATAAAGATTATGATGCTAAAAAAGCTCTTCTTTTAGAAGGGCTTTTTATTTTTGGATACTTTTACTTCCCTATGGAACAGAACAGCATCCAGAAGATTTTTTCAATTTCAAACCAAACTGAATTTGAAGCCCGGGCATTGGAGGTTTTTCAGTTTCAGTACCATCAAAATCCAGTCTACTACGAATACTGTAAGCACCTTGAAAAATCACCTTCCAACGTATTCTCTTCAAAAGAAATTCCTTTTCTCCCCATAACTTTCTTTAAAACACACACAATTACCTCATCCCAAAACAAACCCCAAATTGTCTTTGAAAGCAGTGGTACGACAGGCAGCATACCCAGTAAACATTATGTTTCGGATACGTCCATATATTTAGAGAGTTTTAGAAAGGGATTTACACATTTTTATGGTTCTGTAGAAGACTTTTGCATTTTGGCGCTTTTACCTTCTTACTTGGAGCGAGAGGGTTCTTCCTTGGTGTATATGATCAGTGATTTTGTCTCTACATCAAAACACCCCAGTAGCGGCTTCTATCTTTACGATTTAGAAAAACTACAAGAGAAATTACTTCAATTGGAAAAAGAAGAAACCAAGACACTTTTAATAGGGGTTTCTTTTGCATTATTGGATTTGGCAGAACAGTTTCCCATGGATTTAAAGCATACGATCGTTATGGAAACGGGAGGCATGAAAGGAAGGCGAAAGGAACTGATACGCGAGGAACTTCACGGCATTCTTAAAAATGCCTTCGGCACTCAGAACATTCATTCAGAATATGGAATGACCGAATTACTATCCCAAGGGTATTCCAAAGGAAACGGTCTATTTAAAACTCCACCATGGATGAAGATTTCTACTAGAGACACTGAAGACCCACTAGCGATACAATCCCATGGAAAATCTGGTGGAATCAATATTATTGACCTTGCAAATATCCATTCGTGCTCCTTTATCGCTACCCAAGATCTGGGGAAAACATACGCAGATGGTACTTTTGAAATTTTAGGCAGGTTTGACCAATCGGATATCCGCGGTTGTAACCTTATGGCCTTATAGTGCTTATTCTTTGACTAAACGGTATTCTAATCCTGGGCCGTCACATGCATTCCAAGTAGCATATAGTATTTCTCCATTAAAGACCAAAATTTCTTTTTCGTTGTTGGCACAGTTGGCAATAAGGGTTTTTCCCGTTTTATAGGTCAATTCAAAATACTTCTCCTCTTCTTGTACAATAAGCTCATAAGAACCCGTTGCTTTGGTCGTAGTACCGTTATGCACTCGTTGTTTTTCAAAACTACCGTTGGGGTTAAAAAGATAATACTCTTGCCATTCCATGGCATCCCCTACCGTCTCAGAATTGACCATACTGCCCGTCATTCTGACCAACTCCCATTTTTGGATTTCACTTTTAAGTGGAACTTGCCCATCTTCATTCTCATTGGGATTATTGGTGTTACATGAGCTAATTATAATAAAAAAGGAAAAAAGCAGCGTAAGTGTTTTCATTGTTTCAAACTTTATACAGCAAAGATTTGAAAAGCACTATTTGGTTGCGCAGTTTTGAAAAATTTAACCTATGCTACCACCAAAACAAAATAATTCTTCTTCCCCCGCTGCAACACGACAAATCGGTCGTTAATAAGATTGGATGTGGTAATGCGATAGTCTTCCTTTACTTTTTCTTTATTGACAGAAATGGAATTTTGCTTCAACTCTCTTCTGGCTTCCCCATTAGAGCCTAAAAATCCTGTTTTAGCGGACAAAGCACCGATCATATCCAAACCTGCTTCAAGTTCTGTTCTTGCAATCTGCGCTTGCGGCACACCTTCAAAAACATCCAAAAATGTTTTTTCATCTAGAAGCTTCAAATCTTCAGAAGTTGATTTTCCAAATAGGATACTACTTGCCTGTATGGCATTTTCCAAATCGGATTTAGAATGTACCTGTACCGTGATTTCTTCCGCCAACTTTTTTTGTAGTATTCTTAAATGTGGTGTTTCCTTGTGCTCATTTATAAGAGCAGTAACCTCATCCTTGGTCAGAAATGTAAATATCTTACTATATTTTTCCGCATCTTCATCCGATGTATTCAACCAATATTGGTAGAACTTGTAAGGAGATGTCCGTTCTGCATCCAACCAAATATTTCCTCCTTCCGTCTTCCCAAACTTGCTGCCATCAGCTTTGGTAATCAACGGACAGGTAAGTGCAAAACCTTTACCACCAACAATTCTTCTAATAAGCTCGGTTCCAGTAGTTATATTTCCCCACTGGTCACTACCCCCCATTTGCAATGTACAATTGTGGTTCTGGTACAAGTGCAAAAAATCATATCCCTGTACCAACTGATAGGTAAATTCTGTAAAGGACATTCCTTCCTTAGCATCAGAGGAAAGCCTTTTTTTAACAGAGTCCTTCGCCATCATATAATTCACGGTGATGTGCTTTCCAACATCGCGAATAAAGTCCAAAAAGGAGAAATCTTTCATCCAATCATAGTTGTTCACCAAAACCGCGGCGTTTTCCGCATCACTTTCAAAATCCAGAAAACGACCCAACTGTTCCTTGATCGCTTCTTGATTGTGCCGTAACGTTTTTTCATCCAAAAGATTACGCTCCGCCGATTTCCCCGATGGGTCACCGATCATACCGGTTGCACCGCCTACCAGCGCAAAAGGCTTATGCCCCGCTAACTGAAAATGTCTTAACATCATAACACTGACCAAATGTCCAATATGCAGTGAGTCTGCCGTAGGGTCGATTCCAACATAGGCGGCCTGCATACCTTGCATAAGATGCTCTTCGGCTCCCGGCATAATATCATGCACCATTCCCCTCCACTGTAGTTCTTGAACAAAATTATTTGGCTTCATATGCTTTTAATAATAGCTGCAAATATAAAATGAAGTTCTTGAATCGCTACATAATTCCATTGCAAATAGGTATTTTTATAGCATGATTTTGGTTACCGGAGGTACTGGTTTAATTGGTTCACACTTACTTTTTCAATTACTGAAGGAAGGCAAAAACATACGGGCTTGCTACAGAAGCGAAAGCGCTATTGATGCTGTTTTAAGGGTTTTTGGGTATTACACGGATAACCCCTCCGTTTTATTGGAAAAAATAGATTGGGTACAGGCAGACATTACAGACCTTACCGCTTTAAAGGCTATTTTTAAAGATATTGAATACGTTTATCATTGTGCGGCGATGATTTCGTTTGACCCAAAAGAGTATTCCGCTTTGGTGAAAACTAATATTGAAGGCACTGCCAATGTTGTTAACCGCTGCATTGAAAACAACATAAAGAAACTGTGCTATGTGAGCACTATCGCAGCAATTGGACCAAGTGCCAAGTGGAAGGAAGTGGATGAGAACACCGAATGGAACGATTTGAATGTTTCTGTTTATGGACGCACCAAACATGAAGCCGAACTGGAAGTTTGGCGGGGTTCCCAAGAAGGGCTTTCCGTAGTCATCATGAACCCAGGGGTTGTGCTTGGACCCGGTTTTTGGCATACAGGGAGCGGAACTTTTTTCAAATATGCAGCAAAAGGCAAAAAAACGTTTATTCCCGGCGGAACGGGTTTTGTTTCGGTGACCGATGTAACCACTTCCATGATAAAATTGATGGCATCCAATGTGGAAAGGGAACGATTTATTTTGGTCAATGAAAACTTGACCTATGAAACCCTTTTTCAAAAAATAGCTCCACACTTACATGTAACTGCACCTTCCAAAAAAATACCTTTTTGGATTTTGGAATGCTTTTGGCGCTTGGATTGGGTACGTTCCAATCTTTTGGGAAAACGGCGTAGGCTTACCAAAAACATGGTCAAAGGATTTTATAAACGTGAAATATACAGCAGCGAAAAGCTAAAATCCACCATCAATATTCAGTTTGAGGATTTGAATGAAGTGATACAGTTTTGTTGTTCTAAATATTTAACTTGATTCTACGATACTATCCTTCTTTATTCTTGCATTTTTTATAGAATCTTTTTTTAGCTCGTTAGCCTTTTTGACGCTATCATTTATTTTTTTCTTGGCATCTTCCAATTCCTTATGTTGCTTCTCTAATTTAGCCGACACACTTTCGTAAATGGATTCATATTCCAATGGTATGGAGGCATAGTATAAATCACTTTGGGAAAATTGAGCACTATCGATTTTATGCTTTTCATATAGAAATTCCATGGTCGTGATTCCTTGGGTTTCCATTAGCTGCTTATAAGATGTCGTAGCTGCTTTTAAAATGGCCAGATCGTGTAAAATGACAATCATTTTTTCCTTTGGAATTAAATTATCTGGTTTTTCAACCACCTTTTCACCACAAGAAAAAAGCAAAAGACCTAAAAAGAACACTATGATTTTCTTCATTTTATTCACCTATTAAATGTGAGCCTTTTGGCTTTTCGCTCCGCTGAAAAGTTTCCGTTTTCATATGCCAAATGACCATTTATAAATGTGCGAACTATTTTGGAATCAAACGTTGTGCCTTCAAACGGGGACCATCCGCACTTGTACAAAATATTTGACCTGTCCACTTGATTTTTAGTATTGCGATTCACTTGTACCAAATCGGCAAAATAACCCTCTCGCACAAAACCCCGCCTATCAATATCGAACAACTTGGCTGGATTGTGGCACATTTTTTCCACAATTTTCTCTAAACTTATTTTTCCTTCTTTTTCTTTTTGCAACATGGCCTGCAATGCATGTTGAACCAAAGGCCCACCAGATGGCGCTTTGGTGTAGGGATTGTTCTTTTCTTCCAACGTATGCGGAGCGTGATCTGTAGCAATAACATCAATTCTATCGTCAAGCAACGCTTCCCAAAGTTGCTCCCGGTCCACCTTCTTTTTTACGGCAGGATTCCATTTGATAAAGGTGCCTTTTTCTGCATAATCATCATCAGAAAACCAAAGATGGTGTATGCATACTTCCGAAGTTATTTTTTTCTCTTCCAGCGGAATAGTATTCGTGAACAAATCTGTTTCAATTCCAGTGGAAAGATGGAACACATGCAATCTGGCACCTGTTTTTTTTGCTAAGGCAATTGCATTTGATGAAGATAGGTAACAGGCTTCTTCACTCCTGATTATGGGGTGTAAGTTTATCGGGATATCATCGCCGTACTGTTTTTGGTATTTTTCCATGTTCGCACGTATGGTGCCCTCATCTTCGCAATGCGTGGAAATGACCATTTCCGTATTTCTAAAAATCTTTTCCAAAACCTCTTCATTATCCACCAACATATTGCCCGTTGATGACCCTAAAAAGAGTTTAACGCCGGAACATGCATTTTTATCAAGCTTTTTCAGTTCCTCCAAGTTATCATTTGTACCTCCAAAAAGAAAGGAATAATTCGCATAAGAATCTCTGGCACCCATTGCAAATTTCTCCTCCAGCTTTTCTATGGTGGTGGTCTGCGGATTGGTATTGGGCTGCTCCATAAAAGTGGTTATCCCACCTGCAATAGCAGCTTTACTCTCGGTTCCTATGGTACCTTTATGTGTAAGTCCGGGTTCTCTAAAATGAACCTGGTCATCTATGATGCCCGGTAAGACATAATCTCCATTTACATCAATAACATCCGCATGACCATCAGTAATATCGTTAGCTATGCGCGTTATGATGTCTCCTTCCAAAAGTAAATCGGTCTCCACGATTCCACCTTCGTTGATGACCTTTGCATTCTTCACTATTATTTTTGCCATTTTAAAAACTCTTTTTATAAAATATACTCCTAAACTTCATTGCAATGACCCCAAAAATGGCTTCCCTAATTATAGCAGAATTCATTTTTGACTTTCCATTGACCCTATCCGTAAAAATGATGGAAACTTCTTCAATGTTATATCCTTTGAGGTACGCTCTATATTTCATTTCAATCTGGAACGCATATCCAATGAATCTAACCGCATCTAAATTTATATTTTGCAGTACTTCTTTCTTATAACACACAAAACCTGCAGTGGGGTCATGTACTTTCATTCCGGTTATAATCTTCACATAGAATGAAGCGCCATAGGACAATAGGATTCTGAACAGTGGCCAGTTTACTACATTTACACCTTTTTTATAACGTGACCCAACAGCGACATCCGCTCCATTTAAACAAGCTCTGTGCAATCTTGGCAAATCTGTAGGACGATGCGAAAAATCTGCATCCATTTCAAAGATATACGCATAGTCCTTCTCAAGAGCCCATTTAAAACCATGTATGTAAGCAGTTCCCAAACCTGATTTTTCTTTTCTCACTTCTAAAAAAAGACAGTCTGGAAATTGCTCTTGCATTGACCTCACATTTTCGGCAGTACCATCAGGAGAATTGTCATCAACTACAAGAACATGAAAATCCTTTTTTAAATCGAAAACTGTTTTTACAATGGCCTCTATATTTTCAATTTCGTTGAAAGTTGGTATAATTACTAAACCGTTGGCCATTTAGATAAAGATTAGAACGCAAAAATAAGGTTTTCTCAAACGGTTTAAAAAGTTACAACACCTATTACCGTGCTTCTTGTAATCCAATATTTGTAACTTTGGTGCAGTTAAAATCCATTTGATGACCCAAAAGTTTCCTAGGCTTTTTCTTGTTCTTCTGGCCTTCCTTTTTGTTCTCAATATTGTTCAGTCCTATTTTACTGAACTTATCTATGATGAGGCGTATTACTGGTATTATGCACAAAACTTGGATTGGGGGTATTTTGACCATCCGCCCATGGTAGCTTTTTTAATAGCGTTAAGCAGTGTTTTCTTTGATGGGGAATTGGGTGTGCGCTTTATGAGCTGTCTGCTTTCGGTAGGGACTTATCTGATTTTATGGATGCTCATTGACAACGAAAAAAAGAAAGATTATGTGGTTCATTTTTTCCTGTTGGTCTTCTCAATGACCTTAATGAATGCCTACGGATTTCTAACCTTGCCCGATACACCGCTTTTGTTTTTTACGGCGCTGTTCCTCTTACTCTATAAGCAGTTTTTAAATAATCCAAGTATTTTGGCTTCAGTTTTCATGGGAATCGTAATGGCCGCTCTCATGTACAGTAAGTACCATGCTGTTTTGGTAATTTTATTTGTATTGCTTTCAAACATTAAATTGGTGACAAACAAATATGCTTGGCTATCAGTAGGTATAGCGTTGGTCTGTTACACGCCACATTTTGTATGGCTATATGAGAACGATTTTGTTTCCATAAAATATCATCTCTATGAACGCCCTAATCAAGCGTATTCCTTTTCAAAATTCACACTCGGGTATTTTGTAAATCTGATTGCAATTTTTGGATTGATGTTTTATTGGGTATATCTATCGCTCTTTAAAATGAAAATAAGCGATAAATTTTCCAAAGCTTTAATTTACCTAACCTATGGCGTTCTTATTTTCTTTTTTGTCTCAAGCTTTAACAGACGGGTACAAACACAATGGATCATTATAGTTTCTATACCTATGGCTGTAATAGCGTTCAACCACCTCATTGAAAATGCAAAAAGTAGAAAATGGATGTTTAGAATGGGAGTAGCGAGTTTAGTGTTATTGTTATATGCGAGGATATGGCTTGTTCACCACCCATTGCTTCCTATACTTTTTGAAACACATGGGAATACGACATGGGTACAGGATTTAAAATCAAAAGCAGGGGATATTCCCATAGTTTTTGAAAATTCATACCGAAAATCACCTATGTACGAGTTTTACTCCGGAAATCCCACATATTCCTTGAACAATCATATGTATAGAAAAAACCAATATTCTATTGACGATTCTGATAAAAGAGTACAAAACAAAAAAATACTATACGTAACAAAATACAGAAAGAGCGGGGATATATCATACGCGCATCCAGATAGTACTGTTTTTCATGGTGTTTTTATGGAAGATTTTAAATCGTATCGAAAATTAGAAGCCATCGTAGAAAAGATTAATGGTAGCACGAGTGACTATACCTTAAAGATATTTAACCCTTATGCTTTTGAAATTCCCTTGAACGAATTAAAATATTCTGCGGCTTTTTCCAATCGTTACAAACAGGTTAAAACACTTATGCCAATCACTGTTAAAGATATTGCTGATAATGGCCTGCTATTAAAATCAAGAGATACTGCTTTTTTTAGCTTTAATTTACCTAAACCAAAAGAGGAAAACCTTTACTATTTCCGTATTGGAATATCTGAGAACGGTTTATTACCTGGACTTAACGGAATCCCAACTAAAATTGACCAATGAATCCAATTTATAAAACTGTTGAATCCTTGGACTGGATGACCATTGCCCTTTTCTTCAGCCTGGTCGTGCTGGCGCTGGGCAAGTATCTTTTCCAAAATAAGTTTTTGAGTTTTATCATTTTACCGTTCAATAACAGATATACTGTAGTTTACAATAAAAAAGGACGCCTTTTAAGTTGGTTTCAAATGCTTCTGACTATTTTTCAACTGGTTAACTTTTCACTGTTCCTTTTTTTGATTCAAAAAACCTTTTCAATTATACAGCTGGATGGGCAACTTTCCTCTTTTTTTAAAATTATGGGAGTATTGGTATTGTTTCAATTGGTTAAAATGTCACTACAGTATGCTAAAGGATTTGTGTTCAATACTCAAGCAATGATTTCTGAGTTATTATTCACTAAAATCTCCTATCTCAACTACAGTAGTCTGGTCATGTTCCTAACAAACGTGATTCTTATTTACATTATAAAGGACTCAAAAATGATTATTTCCTTTGCCTTGGCCTTAATTGTTTCCATAAATATCATTGGGTTGGCAAAGGTCTTGAAGAACTATCAAAAAGCGATTATTCCCTATTTTTTCTATTTTATTTTGTACCTTTGCGCACTCGAAATTGCACCCTTAGTGATAGTTGGAAGCTATCTAAAAGATTGAAAGCTTATGAAAGTAAAAACAATTTTGGTTTCCCAGCCAGAACCCAAAATAGAAAATTCTCCCTACTCACGCCTAATTGAAAAAGAAAAAGTAAAGGTAGATTTTAGACCTTTTATACACGTAGAGGGAGTAGAAGCAAAAAGCGTAAGGCAGCAAAAAATTGATTTGAACAATTTTACCGCAATTGTCCTTACAAGTAGAAATTCTGTTGATCATTTTTTTAGAATTGCAGAAGAAATGCGCTTTAAGGTACCTGATACCATGAAGTATTTCTGTCAATCAGAAGCGGTTGCTTATTATTTGCAAAAGTATGTGGTGTACAGAAAGCGTAAAATTTATGTTGGAAAAAGGACATTTAATGAACTTGTTCCACTTATTAAAAAGTATAAGGATGAAAAATTCCTATTACCATCATCAGATATTTTAAAGCCCATTGTTCCACAAGCTTTAGATGAACTTAAAGTAGATTGGAAAAGAGGTATCTTTTATAAAACGGTAATAAGTGACCTATCT
>JBCCEC010000046.1:0-29863 GCA_039030475.1 Bacteroidota bacterium | reverse complement strand
TAATGAAGACTCTGAGACCCTTTGAATACTGGTGATCGCGATAGGATTCGAACCTATGAACGTCTGCTTAGAAGGCAGATGCTCTATCCAGCTGAGCTACGCGACCTATTTTGCGGGTGCAAATATACAATTAACATTAAATAATGTCCAATTAAATAAACCCAAATACCAGTATTTATTAAAAAAAATACTTCTTGGGTCTACCACACCGCTCTAAGACGTTTTATTGATAACTAATGATATACTATTTTTTAATTAACTGTCTCATACAGATATGCATGTGCTTGTATGATGCCTGTATTGATGTAAACACTACTAACTTTTCTCCAAATAGTAAGACGGCGGATTACCATATACTTTCTTAAAAACTTTACTGAATACACTAAGATCGCTAAACCCAAAAGAATCTGATATTTCACTGATCGACAAATCTTGCTTCCGGAGCGCTTCTTTCGCTTTGGAAATTTTCAACCTATTAATATATTGGTGTGGTGTCTTTCCAAATGCTTTTTTAAAAGAATCATACAAGTGAAATTTGGACAAGCTGGAGATATACGATAACTGATGTATTGATATATGATCTTGAATATTGTCATGTATAAATTCATAAGCAATCAACAACCTCTTAAGTGTCTCTTCTTTTGTGGATAGCTTTTTGACCTTAATGTTGTTGACTATTTTATTTCCCAGTAACTGCTCTTTATATATGGATTGTAGCACCTCTATAGTAAGCTCTTCAGGACATAAAAATTCAAATTCATAATCATTGCTTAAATCATAGATATGTTTGAGTAGCTTTCCAGAGGTATAGTAATCCGAAAACAAAGGTTTTTCCAAAAAAAAGTTCATATCCTTTACCGAATTAAATGGATCATCCAATATTAATTCATCCTTTGTCTTTAAATAATATGAGAAACTTGAACTGAAATCTTTAGTAATACCAAAGCTTAAAACATCCATATACCTGTTCTCTTCATTAAAGAACTCCCAACCTTCATTTGGATTTAAAACAAAAAAGCTATCCTTTTTAACATTTAACCGCTGACCATTCCTTTGGAAAACTCCGCTTCCCTCTTTAAAAAGTGCAACTATGGTAGCATTCTCTACAAATTCATGGTGTTCAAAACAAGCTTTAAAGCGCATTAAAAAATTTTCATGTTTAGAATAGTGCGGAGGAAGTTCAAACTCTTTTTGCTGAAAGTGATTGTAAAATTTATCGTCATATTTTACGGACATAGTTGAGTTCGTCTTAAAGGTTATTGTTAGGATTCAAAAATGAGCAAGTGGTTGCGCCCGGTTTATTTTTCATCCATTAATAAGTAAACTAAACTTTTTGTCCAATCGTATGTAAAAGCATAATCAAGTATCCGTTTTTGACAACTATTGATTTGAGTTTTTATAATTTCCGATAAATTCTTTTGTGCATCAATTGTATTATCTTTTGCTACATCCTTAATATCGTTCCGTAAAACATAAAAGTATTTTCGGTATACAGACTTAGAAACAACAAAAGGTTTACTATTTTTAAAATGTTGACCTTTAAATTTATACAGCAGTGGGCGATGAGTTTGTGGTAACACTTCAGAAAAAGCAGTGTCCTCACCATAGTTATGCAATAAACTTTACCACAATAATTAAAGACAACGAAATCATATGGAACTAGTAAAATTGACAAATTCCCAAGGCATGGAGTTACAGGTATGCGATTATGGAGCTACCCTGGTTTCGCTTAAAGTTCCAAATAAAGATACTGGATTGACCAATGTTGTGGTCGGATTGGATGATTATGAACAGTACGCTTCTCCAGAATATCAGAACCATCAGCTTTTTTTAGGTGCTACCATTGGTAGGTATGCCGGTAGAATTTCAAACGGAACCTTTAATTTAGAAGGAAATAAATTTACCCTGCACCATACGGATGACGTCCACTTGCATGGTGGGAAATGCGGGTTCGATAAGAAACATTGGACAGTAGAAAAAATTGCCCCTCATAGGAATCCATATGTTGTGCTATCCTATGAGAGCAAACACTTGGAGGAAAATTATCCCGGAAACCTAAAGGTCGAAGTTACCTACCAACTACTGGAATCAAATGCCGTTAAGATTAGCTATACTGCAACAACCGATAGAACAACTGTGGTCAACTTAACTAACCACTCCTATTTTAACCTTAGTGGAAATAATACAATTCTAGGTCAACATTTAAAAGTAAATAGCGACTATCATCTAGATGCAGATTGTAAAACAAGGCCCACAGGAAAAATCAACTTATCAAAGAATACGAGATTCGATTATAACGATTTATCAGAAATTGAAAGTTCGGGTTTCGCTGGTCTTGACGATACTTTTATTTTGAATAAATCATTGAAAGCGGCATCCCTCTGGTCTAAAAAAAGTGGGCTTTACATGAAAGTCTTTACCAACCAGCCGGCCATTGTCATCTACACCCCAGAACAACTTCCTGATTTAAGCTACTACGAGCAAGCAGAATTCGAAAAATTTCCTGCCATATGTTTCGAAGCCCAGAACTTTCCAGATGCTCCAAATAATGAGACCTTTCCATCCAGTAAGCTTTTACCCGGTTCCACTTATCTCAACGAAACTGTATTTGATTTTACCTTGAAATAGATTGTTCAACATGCCAACTAATACACATTGTATTTTAACCTAAAGGATTGAAGTAAGAAAATCGAGGGTGTTATATGGATTTAGAAGAGAGTAATATTTTAACGAAAACTCAGTTTCTTGATCATGTAAACAGAACTGGACGGACATATCTCTGAAAATTCTCTGGAGCTGGCGATTGCTTTTGGGGCTTCCATTCTTTTAGCAATGCTAAACCCTTTTTTTAGAAAATACTGATCTGCGGTCGTAGTCAAAAGATGCATCTTTTTGATTCCCTCTTTTTTACTTTCATCCATCAATTTATTTAAAAGCTTGCCTCCTACTCCCTTGTTTTTAGAGTCCTCAGTTACAGCAAATGAGCGCAAAAGTCCATCCTCACCATATTTTTCAATTCCAATACACCCGATAATTTCACTACCAGATTTTGAAGTAAGAAATGCTACTTTAGAGGAACGAAGGTCTTCATAGGGAAGACCGTTTTCCTTCAATAAGTTTTTAACTTTTTCGAAGTCATAATCTTCTATTTCTTCAGGTTCCATTTACCATCCTTTACTATCAACCTTATTTACTAAACTAAGGTTTATGCTATTAAATTTAAGCTTAAAAATCCACCACTAGGCCAATACTTGGAATAATCTGTCCCGTGTCACTTTCTATTTCCGCCAAAGTCCTCGGTTGGACAATAGCTCCGTTCACATCTCTATTTAATCCGAACTCAGGAGGCTGAGGAATATTTTGTCCAAGAATATTCTGTGCTTCGGCAAATACATTCAGCGAAAGTTTTTTAAAGTTCCATTTTTTATCGATTCTAACGTCCAACTGACTAAAAACAGCTAAATTTTCCTCTCCCAATCGGTTGTAGTCCAAAATCACTTCGGGATAATTTTCCAAGGTCGCATCGAGGTCGGTGGGTACAAAAGGTGTCTCACCGGCAAAGCGGTAACGGGCACTTATTTCCCAATTTCTCTTTAGTTTATATCCTCCTGTAAATGATATTAAGTGTCTGCTGTCCCATACCGAGGGCAGGAAAGCATCGCGGTCAAAACCTGTGAATTCGCTATAGAACCAAGTATATGCAAAAATACCGTAAAAGTTATTGGACAACTTTTGTTGAAATTGTAGCTCTGCACCATAGCTTCTACCCCGTCCCACTGTTTCAATGTCCTCACTGCCCAATATCTCAAAATCTGCTCCTTTATTGGCCAAAGAGACACCATCTAAGACCGACACGGGATAATCATCATAGCGCTTGTAAAAACCTTCCAGAGAAATACTGGAAGATGGTCCAAAATAGTGCTGTAGCCCTATTACAAAATGGTCACTTAGCGTATAATCCACATTTTGGTTGATGAGATTACCATCATTGTCCCTAAAGCCAAGAATAGTGTAAGGAGGTAATTTATAATACCGTCCAACAGAGCCGTTCACTCTCCAATTTTCTGAGAATTCGTAGGAAAGCGATAACCTTGGCGAAAACGTAGATATTAAATTGTCCTCTTCTGTAAATGTATCATCATCCATTCTAAAACCAAATGAAACATCTAGCTTCTCATTAAAAAAAGATTTGGTCACATTGGAAAAGAAACCATACTTGTAAAAATCGATTTCAGTGTTAAAGGCGATATTATCCGTTAGGTTGAGTGTTTCATTTTCATAGTCCGAATATTGAAAGTTAAAACCAGATGTTAGCTTCCAACCTCCTATAAAATTTGTTATGGCGTACCTCAGTTTTGTTTCAGATTCTTTCGCATCGTTACTAAAGATGATTCCTGTTTCGGTCTCGGGGTCTTCATATCTTGTAAAGTTATTGACCAAGGTGTTATTGCTAAGTGTGGTTTCCATAAAACCTTTGCCGTTTTTAAAGCGGTTTTTCCAAGTAAGACCGATAGCATTGGTGCGTTGCTCAATAAAAGGAACTTGTTCCAATTGCGCCTGTTGTTCTGCATCAAAATCTTCTGGTGCCTCAACAGAAAAATCATCTATAGAACCAATACCTATAAAGCTGATATCGTTATACGAATCGATTTCATGATTTACTTTATACTGGTAATCCCAATAGTTTGGTCTAAATGGCAATCCAATGGCTTCAAATAGAAATTGAAGATAGCTACGCCTTACCGAAGCCAGAAAAGTAGTTTTCCCCTCTTCCCCATTTTTCTTGAACAATGGGCCTTCCAAGGTCAAAGCCGCCTCACTTGCACTTACGCGAAAGTTACCGTTAAAAGCACGATTGTTTCCGTTACGTTGGCTAAACTGCAACACTCCAGAGAGTGGATTGTCATATCTAGCACCAAATGCCGATGTAGAAAGTGTCACATTATCAATAAAGGACACATTGACCATTCCTACGGGACCACCGGCACTTCCTTGGGTGCTAAAATGGTTGATATTGGGGATTTCCATTCCATCTAAATAATAAACCGTTTCGTTGGGCGCTCCACCGCGAATAATCAAATCGTTACGAAAACCACCGATTGAGGGAGAAACACCGGGCAAAGTCTGTGCTACCTGTACAACATCGTTATTACTCCCAGGATATGTTGCAATTTCTACTGCGGATAATGACTGCGTGGATAAAGGAGTTTCCTTAGGGCGACTTATTTTGTTAGCATTGGAAACGATAACCTCATCTAATTTCTGGGCGGATTCTTTCAATACAAAATTATAATTGGGCGTTCCTTTCGACCTAACGATGATATTGAACTCCGTCTGTGTTTCATATCCAATATAGCTCACTACCAAATTGTAAGAACCCGGAGAAATATTGCTAATCTGGTAATTTCCATCAAAATCGGTTTGGGCTCCTTTCTCCGTGCCTTCCAAAAAAACCGATGCTCCTGGAATAGGTTGGCCAACTTCATCAACAACGGAACCAAACAAATCTGTTGTAACTTGTGCATGAAGTTTATTGAAGCACAAAAGAAAAACTTGTACAATAAAAAGCAGTAACACTGTATTCTTTTTCATTTTGTTTATTTTTTTTATGCAAATATTAAACAGAAAAGTACTAAAAAATAGTATTTATAATTAATTTAGTGTTAAATAGTTGTTTATGGATACCTATGACTTAGTTAAATCGTTGGTAGATTTGGTCGGCACCTTTAAAAAGGAGCAGCAACCTAACACTATGGATTTAAGCATATTCCTAGAATGGCTAAAAGATAAGCACGTTGCCCCTGATGAAAGGAATTACCAAATTACTGGGCATAGTCTTGAAGTTGAAATAGCGGCATACATTGGTAGGTTGAGCAGGTATTCCAATACCTATATCAAGAAATCACTTGAAGGATTGCCATTTTCTACGGATATGGAATTCGCATTTACTGCAATATTGGATGGCGCCGGACAAGTTGGAAAGACAGATTTAATACGGATGATGGCCTACGATAAATCTTCAGGAATGGGGGTTATAAAAAGGTTGTTAAAGAACAATATTATTGAAGAGTTCCCAAATCCGGATGACAAAAGAGGAAAACTCTTGCGTTTGACCGAAAAAGGGAAAAAGAATGTTCAACTAGGCTATCAAAGAGCTCCTAAAGCAGCAAATTTGGTTTCCAAAAAACTAAGCGGTGGGGAAAAACAAAAATTACTGGTGCTATTGAAAAAACTAGATGATTTTCATTACCCAATTTATCTCAATGACAAAAGAGGTTTGGATTTGTTCGATGAGTGAAGTAAGAAAACAGCTTATAAGCTTCATTTTCTTTATCCACAGCATAAAAGTTTCTTAGGGCATACTTTCTTAAAAGCACAGTAGATAAAAAGGTATTTTAAAGAGTTTTCCAGTAGTATGTCGATGGATGACATTACTAATTTCCCAAGTTCGTTTTTCTCTGTACCTCAATAATTGCTATGAAAACAAAACTAGACCTTGTCATTGTAGATGACTCTCCCTTATGGTGCAATATCGCCATGAGAATGGCAAATGACCACCAAGAGCTTTCTCAACCTATAAGCTTTACCAATCCAGCCATTGCATTAGAACACATTAAGCTTTTTGGAACCGATCTTGTAATAACAGATATAGAAATGCCCATACTTTCTGGGATTCAACTAATTAGTGAACTAAAGAGCAGTGCTATGTTGGTTGCAAGCTCCACAATACATGACTTCTCGCAAAAAGCGAACAATTTAGGGTGTCTCGGTTTTCTTCCAAAACCATATACCGTAGAAATGTTCGAAAAGATTATTCAAATCGCTCTTATGGAAAAACATTTACTGTCCAATTTCCATGATAGTATACGGAATAACGGTAATTTTCTTTGTGCCTAAATTTTTAACTATGGACTTTAAAGTTTATGTGTCCCTTGTCATTTTATGACCATTCCAAAATTCCCAACCACGTCGTTTTTCTATATAACCAAACACTAGCAACCCAAGAAAATATGCAATAACATCCAATACATCACCCGTATACCTGTCGTTTACTTTAGGAAGTAGAACCTCAAAGTATATGCAATACAGAACAGTTACGCAAAGTTGAAGAATTACGGGAATTTGTAGCGTACTATCGGATTTAATATAACGAACAGCATACAGTGCTATTTTGAGCACCAAGGGAATACACAAAAAACCATTCAAATGATTGTTCACAAGTTCTGGGAGATGAATCCCCAATCGCTGCGCAGCATACACCAAAGATGCAAGCAGCAAGAAGAAGGGAAAATAATACTGCTTTATAAACTTCATTTAACGTGTAAAAAGTAAATCTTTCATTTGTTGTATAGGATAACTAAGCAGCGATATAACCAAACAAAAAAGCCAAAAAAGAGCCAATAGCCAACACAATGACCCAAATGGAGTAAAATAACAACGCCGTATATCTTATAAACAAATTTTCATGTTCTTTCGCCCGCTCAAAGAACCTTGTAATGCCGCTCTTTTTTTTTGTTTTCTCTAAAATTAGCTTATCACTTTCTTTTTTCTCTCGAAGCAGTTTTCTTTTAAGGATAAGATTGATCAGCTCTCCACATTTTTGACAATAATCCCTATTCAGATTTACGGTACCACACGTTTGACAGGTTCTGTATATTTCATTGGCCATAGTATTTGAACGTATTGGTAAGATTTTTGAAATTCCTAAAATGACAGCTTATATATCCGGTTTGATATCAAGTGACCCAAGTATAGAAAATCTTCTTTGGAATGATTGGTTGGATAAAGTTATTTATTTTGAAAACAAATTACTAATGCTGTATGGTTTTAATACATCATAGGAAAGCAAGCCATATTTTTGGCGTACTAATGATAAAATCAGAAAGGGCCTAGAATTTCATTTGGTTCGCCAACCCAATACACTTAAAATCTTCCAATAAATTTCAGTATTCTCATATGTACCTGTAAAACGATCTGCCATAGGTCCATAGGCAAACAGTGGCACCATGATTCCTGTATGGTCCAAACTTAGAAAATCACCTCTTATTATTCCCTTTGCCTCTTCTCCCCCTACTATGCCAAGACCAGAAGTTTCATGATCTGCGGTGATAATTACCAATGTATTTTTGGAAGCATCCGAAAAACGTAAAGCCTCTGCAATAGCTAAATCAAAATCAAACATTTCTTCGACAATCATGTTTATATTATTTGCGTGGCCACCATTATCAATTTTCGCCCCTTCGACCATCAAGAAAAAGGGTTCTTTTTTAGCACTTAAAACCTGTAGAGCCTTTTTTACACTTTTCGATAAACCTTTTCCATCTTGATTCTCTTTCAAATAAACCGCGGTAGGTTGTTTAAAACTTTCAAAGGCCTCAAGTTCTTGGGTTACAAATTTGTTACTGGTTGTCAAACCTTCTCTTTTCCCACTAGTAATAAAAAAGGCTAATGAGCTATTATTCAAATCTTCCAGAATCCCTTCTGTATTATTTCGTTCTATTCTATGTGCATAAAAAGATGCAGGGGTTGCACCAAAAATATCATCTGTAGTAATAATACCGGTGTTAAAACCTTTGTCCCTGGTGTATTCCAAAATATTTTTTAATGCTTTTCCATCTGGCCCAACGCCAATTGCACGATTGTTTGTTTTGAAACCTGTCGCAATAGCTGTGTCCCCTGCGGCTGAATCCGTAATCAAATCATCATAGGCAGCGGTTTTGACCAAACCGATATCCTTAATTCCAAGTATAGTGAGTTGACCTTTATTAGCAATCATTGCAGCTGTTATTTGCCCAAGGCCATTGCCGTCACCCACCATTAATATTATATTGGTAGGGTGGTTTTCACTATTGTGTTTGTGTTTTGGGACATAGGTATCAATCGTAACTGTGTTCTCAAGTGAATTTGTATCTAATTTTTCCAAATATGGACTAACTTGTTCCGGTTTATCGGTATTGATGTAGTCTACACCAAGCTGGGAAAATCTAGCCCATGCCGTTTTTGTATCGGGAGTGTCCCAAAATCTAAAAGGTTTTTTGAAATTATGAGCCTTTTGTATAGCTTTTTTTACTGTAATTAGTTCTGGTTCAACTATTCGTCCATAACCATTCCAAACCGAAAAATCTTTAAAACTCAAACTTATCAAAGCTACTTTTTCAAGATAGGATGTGCCAAGGTCATTTAGATTTTGATGGTCAAAAAGAATATAATCCGGATAATTTTTATAGTCCGCCAGTTTTGGTCGATTGCCCGATATTACAAACCTTACTTTACCACTTTTTAAAAGCATTGGATATTTTTCCAATAGTGCTATCAATTTATCCAAAGTACTATATGCTTCGGATTTTATATCAATAAGCAATTGAATTTCTCTCAAATTCTCCGAGTGCATCAAACCTTTCAACTTTTCTAAATAAAGCGTTTCAAGAGTTTTCTTTGCAGCTATTTCGTGTGTTTCATGCGCAACATATAGATCACCATTTTTTAAGAATATATCCACTTCAATTGAAGTAGCTCCACTAACATAGGCATTCCAAAAAGGATATTCATGTTGATAGTCGTTATGGGAATGTACTTTATAATCCCCTTGTGCCCTAACGCCATAATAAGTGGTAACAAAAAGTATTAGCGCTAAAAATTTAGTCATCAGTAATTTCATATATTCTGTAAATCGATTAGGTTAATTATAAATGTAATTTGTTTATGAGGAGTTTCTGTTTTATAGGTCTTGAAGGATAGAAACAATACATTTTGCAAAACAAGATTATTCTAAAAAAATTTGGAAAAGAGATTCCCACATTAAGTTATATTGGACGCAAAAAGGGAGTCGTAAAGACTCCCTACGCTGCTTAAACTACTTAAACTGATTTATTAAGAATCAACAAAAGTCACCTTTGTATCCAGTAATCAATACCCTTGGTTCTGTTCTAAAAAGCCATCGATACCAGATGCCGCATCAATAGCACTTTGGGGGATTGGAAACAGTCTTTTATTTACATCAGAATCCGTTTTCTCCGTCCAAGTGTCTTCATAGGTACCAAAACGTATCTGATCACTGCGTCTAAAACCTTCCCAATACAGTTCAAAACCACGTTCACGGAAAAGAATGTCCAGATCAATAGTACCTAGTGCTTCTGGAGTCTGTTCTGGACGATCTGTCCTTGATGTTCTTACGATATTCACATCCGCCAAAGCTCCAGCATTATCACCATTTCGTAGTTTTGCTTCTGCTCGCATCAGGTAGATTTCTGCCAAACGCATCAAGACAAGGTCCACACTGCTAAAGTTATTGCCATTTGGAGAGGTTCTGCTGAATTGGTATTTAGAAGGGCGATATCCCTTGTTATGCAAAGACCCCTCGTTGGTAAAGTCTATTTCTAACGTATGATCTACGTAGCCAACATCCCTATCCGGTCCACTTCCTTTTCGTTGTTGTATAGGATAAATCCTAACGCCACCTTCACAGGTTTCAAATGTACCATCCTCACCTTTTCTGGGACCCCATTGAATTCCTCGAAGAATTCCCCTATCCATCTCAAAAGCTTCTGGTTCAATACAGTAATAGCTGTTTTCCGTTTCTGTGGCCAAAAGTGGGTCTCGATTTTCAAAGTCTTCCAATTGCTCTTCGGGAATTATGGTATTTCTTTGGTAAAATCTAGCGTCTGCTTCAGCGGGATCAACATCACCATAAGCATCTACCCAAGTTTCATAAAAATCTGGGGTAATTGCAGGTCCATCTGTTCCATCTGCACTTGGAAACTCTGGTCTCGGGAACATGGAACCAGCTATTGGCCAATAGGCCCATCTGCTATGTTCCCTATTTAACACGCCACGCTGGTCCAAGGCAAAGATCAACTCTGGGTTGCCGTTATTATCATCATTGAATAAATCAAAATACTCTGGAGATAGTGAAAAGGTTCCTGAAGTAATGATATTGTCCGTGTATTGGATGACCTTGTTCATATCTTCAGTGGTAAAGTTAGGTGTGCCATATGGGTCACGATATACCGGTGCATTGAGGTACAACCTGGCCAGTAACCCCTGTACTGAGGCTTGCGACATTCTTCCCGGACTTAAATCAGTATTGATTACATCTATTATAGCCAACAATTCACTTTCAATATAATCGATTGCATCTTGGGCTCTGAGCACTTCCGAAAGTTCCAGTGATGATTCTTTTCTAAGAACCACGCCCCAACTATCTAACATAAGCATATTCAAATATGACCTTAATGCGCGCATTTCGTGCAATGCAGCGGTAGCTTCGGTATCTCCTTCCTCTGCAAGTGGGGCAAGCACTTCAATAGCCGATAGTGTTCGTGAAACATTGGTCGTAAGTTCGTTCCATGAATCACCTACCAAATCATTGGTGGGAGTAATCGTATGAGCATGCGTAGCCAAATATTTCCCTCCATCAAACCAATCCACACCTCCTCTGAAAGGTAGTATGGCCTCGTCCGATGCTACTAATTGCAACCCATAATAATGAGTATGTCTCCAGGTCCATGAAACGTAGCCATAGGCTGGGGCAATGGCACCGCTGACAATCTCTGCCTGACCACCAAATTCTGATTCATCAATTCTTTCTTCTTCCAAATCGGTACAGTTCCAATTGAAAAGAACAAGAAATGTCAATACTAAGATTAAGATTCTATTTTTCATTTTGATACAATTTTTTAATTAAAATGACACATTTAACGTAAACAAAAGTGTTCTAGGCGAAGGGTAGGTAAACCTATCAATACCAAAGGTTTCAATACCGTCAATATCACTACCCGTATTTACTTCTGGGTCAAAACCTGAATAATCCGTAATTACAAATAGGTTTTGCCCTGTAACGGCCAAGCGTACATTGTTTATCCATTCTCCAAGTCCAATTTTCTTAGGATCTAAATTGTATCCCAATGTAGCGTTGTTTAACCTTAGGAAACTGCCATCCTCTAAGTAACGAGTCGATACTTCGTTAGAGTTTGTGTTATCCTCATTTGGAAACTGTACCGTAAAATCTGTGGTGTTCAAATTTCTGCTTAATTGCCCTCTAGTAAACAATGACATGGCAGTATGGTTGTAAATCTTATTACCAGAAACGCCATTAAAATTAAGGCCCAAGTCAAAATTCTTATATTTCATATTAAGGTAGAATGCGTACAGAATATCTGGCAAAGCACTACCTACGGCTATCCTATCGTTGTCCAAAGATTCGCCATCTGGGACTACGTCCCTAAACTGGTTCAGCCCATCTTCACCTATCCCAATAAACTCTTTCATATAAAAAGTACCGATAGGTTCGTTGTTCAAATAGCCATTAATGGTAGCTCCAGTCTGTCCAGCTCCTGAGGCAGCGCCCGTGGTAATTACCTCGAATTGGGAGTCGACCACTTTGTTATCGGTATACGAGATATTTCCACCGATATTAAATGTAAGATCCTGGTTGATATTTCCATTATAATCCAGCGCAAGTTCCAACCCAGTATTTTTAATTTCAAGATCTTCGATGTTTGTCCATATTTTTTCCGTAGGCTGTATTGGATCTATTCTATTGGCGAACAGGACCACATCACTCGCTACTTTATTGAAGTAGTCCAATGTACCCGTAAGTCTATTTCCGAACAATCCAAAATCCAAACCGATATTGGTCTGTGTAGAAACTTCCCATTTAAGATCTGGAAAAGCGGTACGCACAGGTACAGTGCCAAAAGGATAATCATCCAAAGTGGTTTCATCACCATTAAGAGGATACGTATCATTTTCGGTTTTTGAATCGATATAACTAGCTAAACTCACCTTACTTGGTATACCATCTTGATTTCCTGTTTGCCCCCAACTTGCACGCAATCTTAGGTTACTGAAAATAGTGTTATTGGCCATAAAATCTTCTTTACTTATATTCCATCCCAAAGCGACGGAAGGGAAATACCCGTACTTATTGTTGGAGCCAAATCTTGATGATCCATCGGCGCGCATTGTTGCCGTTAAGAGATATTTATCGGCATATCCGTAATTCAACCTTCCAAAAAATGACTGTAGTTCGTTCTCATATGCTTCAGACGTCAAAGTAGTTGGCAATACCTCTGTACTTATCTGATCTTGAAACCGGGGTTCTATTCCGTTATTTGCAAATCCTTCCAATTCAAACTGTTTTTGTTCAAACTTTGTTTCTTGATAAGAATGTCCGGCCAAAACGGTCACGTTATGGTTTCCCTGGTTATAGTTATAAGTAAGTGTATTTTCAACCAACGTATTCGTGTTGATGGTAGTCGTAGTCTCCAATTCCCCTTCTTCAAAACCTTCCAACAATACATAGGGTTCAAACTGAACATCTCTATTTGTCGTGGAGTAATCTATCCCAAGGTTCAATTTGTATGTCAATCCTTTTACTATTTCAAAAGAAGGCGCAATATTTGCTAAAATTCGATTATTGTTAGCTTCGTCCAAATAGAGCTGATTACGTAGAATTGGATTTAACCGTTCATCTAGAAACGTTGGCTCTCCATCTGTTAATGCAGGTATTGTTGGATTCAATTGTAACATATCGGGTACTATTGAATTTATATCCGGTCGCTCGTTGATCAATCTAGAAGCGGTAAGGTTGAAATCGACGTTGAAACGTCCGTCCAGCGCTTTTTGAGTCAAATTCACCCGACCGGAGTACCGTTTAAAAGAACTATTGTTAAAAACACCTTCTTGATCATCCAACCCGGTCGATACAAAATAGGAGAACTTATCGTTTATCGCTCCGCTCATAGAGAAATTGATGTTTTTAGTAATTCCCGTTCTTGTAAGTTCATCTTGCCAATCAGTATTCGCGCCTTGATCATTTAAAATACCCCCAACCGCAACTACCTGCTGCCTAAATTCATCTGCACTGAAAACGTCTAGTTCATTGGCAATTGAAGATATAGCAGTAGATACGGACAAGTTCATTTCGGTCTTTCCGGATTTTCCTTTTTTAGTGGTAATGACGATAACCCCATTAGCGGCACGAGCACCATAAATGGCTGCTGCAGAGGCATCTTTTAAGACATCGATTGACTCAATATCCTGTGGATTGATAAAATTTAAGGGATTGGAAGCTACCCCTGTTGGACTGTTGTCTATTACAAAACCATCTATTACAAAAAGAGGGGTTGTACCGGACCTTAAACTACCAACACCACGAATTATAATATTTTGGGAAGCACCGGGCTCACCACTTACCGTAGAAACGTTAACGCCCGCAATCTTACCTTGTAACAGTTGCCCTGGGTTAGCCACCACACCTTTATTAAAGCTTTCACTTTTTAGTGACCCGATTGCACCCGTCACGTCAGATTTTCTCTGGACTCCATACCCTACAACAACAACATCATCGAGTTGCGTAGCATCTTGGGTCAATTGTACTTCGATGCTATCAACACCTTGAACAGTCACTTCACTTGTGTTGTAACCCAAATAGGATATTTCTAGAATTGCATCATCGGCAACATCCATTGTAAAATTACCATCAAAATCTGTGGTCGTTCCATTCAACGTTCCTTTTTCAAGCACTGTTGCACCAGGTAAGGGTACACCGTTCTCATCTGTAACTTTGCCAGTTACCGTTTTAAACAGTACTTCGACCACTCTTTGTGGAACTTTTGGTTTAACGTCAATTGAAATGGTCTGGTTGATTCTTTTAAAGGTCAACTGGGCATCTTTTGCTATTAATTCCAAGATTGACCGTAAAGAAACATTTTGATAAGTTAGGTCATAGGTTCTACCTAAACGTTTTATTTTTCGGTCATATACAAAACTGAAACCCGTTTGGTCCTCGATATCTTCAAGTACTTCAATTACTGTGGCGTCTTTTACAGATAGGTTTACTTTATAGTTTTCCAAGTTTTGCCCGTTCACCTCGGCAGCAAATACTGGATTCAAAAGTGCCAAAATAATTAGAAAGCAAAATGTATTGAATGTCAACTTAATAAATTGTTTAATAGTTAGCGAATTCATAATTTCACATAATGTTTAATGGTTGTAAATAGTTATAATCGTTAAATTGTCGGCAGTCTGTTGTCACTCGCCAAAGTATTACGGACTGCCTCTTTTTTTGTTTTTCTATTTCATAAGCAACGTTTTTTTAAATGGTTTAGTTGGTCAATATTCCGTACAATTCCCCCGTATTAGAATTTTGTTTTCAGCTATGTGTTCGAATTTCACGTCTTTTTTTACGTACCGGATGCTTTCTAGCACAGTAGCTAAGGTTTGATTGTCATAAGTTGCTGTAATATGGCAATTGCCCAGCTTCTCATCTTCCAATACAAAGTTTACACCATACCAACGTTCAAGAACCTTAGCAGTTTCTGCCATAGTAGCATCAGTTATATGGATTATCCCGTTTTTCCAATCGATATAGGGTTTTACATTTACTGGAAATGTGTTTAACGTTTTATAGGTCTTATTGAAAACTGCTTGCTCATTTGGATTTAAAAAGATGGTACTGTCTTTCGCCCTCATCTTAACCTTCCCTTCTGTCAAGGTCACAGTTACGGCTTGAGCATGGGCATATCCATTGATATTAAAAGAAGTACCCAAAACGGTAGTCGTGGTATTGGCCGATTTTACAATAAATGGTCTATCCTTATATTCAACTACTTCAAAAAAAGCTTCGCCCTTGAGGGTTACTTCCCGAGTGGCACCGGTAAAGGTCTCTGGAAATTGAAGTGTACTACCAGAATTTAATCTGATTTTTGTACCATCGCTTAAAACAACATCCAATTTTTGTCCCCAATCCGTAGTTTTAGTAATTTGTGCTATTGGTTTATCCTTAATAGGCTTGTTCGAAAAATTCAAAGCAAATATTCCAAGGCTTAAAATGATTGCGAACGAAGCGGCTATGCCAATCCAATTCCGTTGTCGATTTACTTTGGTTTTTTTATAAATATTTGAATGAAGCACTTGTTTGATATGTCTTGCGTGATGCTTACTTTTAAATATGGAATCTCTGTTTTTAGCCAGAAGATTACTGTCAAATTCTTCCAAAAGCTGCTCCTCTGCTTCCGTTATTGTACCATTTAGATACTTCCACATAAGTTTTTTAATGTCGTTTTCTTTCATTGTGCGAACCTTACACTTAGTAGTACCAACAACAGCGTTCAACGCACGGAACAACTTGCGGACTTAATAATTCCTTAATAGTAAAATGATTTTGTTAACCTTTAGTTTAAATGAAGAAAACAGCTCTCAAAACGGACAAATCCTTCCGAATTTTACGCAATGCGAAGGATATTTGATTTTCAACGGTACGCTGGGAAATGTTGAATCTTTTAGCAATCTCTTTATTGCTGATATCATTTAAACGGCTCAATCTGAAGATTTCTTGAGATTTTTGGGGCAGTCTTGAAATAGCATCATTTATACGTTCCGACAAGTCGATTACATCCTGTTGTTTCTCAACTTCCGAAGAGACACCTATAGTGTTGGCCATCTCTATTTGCGTCTTATTGAATTTTATATCCCTTAGATGGTTATAACATCGATATCGAATTGCTTTGTATAAATACGCTTTAATGTTTTGGATTTCCAAATCCTCTTTTCTTTGCCAAAAATCGACCCAAACGTCTTGCACCAAATCCTTGGCTACTCCAGTATTCATGATTATTGAAGCTGCGTAGGTGAATAAGGGCTCCCACATACAGTCAAACAAAACATTGAATGCGTTTTGGTCAGATTTTTTTATCTGTGCAACCAAATTCCCCAAGTCGGTGTTATTTCCCAACTCCCTTCCCATCTTCTTACAAAGAACCTAAATAATTGGATTCCTCTATATTATAATTAAGTAAAATGATATTATACTATTGTAAACTTTTTCATTTCTGGTTTTCGCCCTCAAGCTATTAAACAAGATTGCTTAAAAATATTGACTTGAGGCATATTTTAAAAAAAGGAAAGGCTACAGTGTCACAAACCGCAATACATTTAACTAAAATGATGATTGAACAGATATAAATAAACTAACTAAATAGCCCCGAAAAGATTAGCCATTACCCGTAATTCCATTAATGAATCCTTTAAAAAGCAATTTAAACGGTTAGTTTAAAATTGTTACGATTGTCGGGAAAAGTGTTTTCAAAAGGATACTTCTCATCTGGGTAAATATGTTTGGTGAGTGTTTTCAAAAGTATTTCTGTATCGTATGGTTTGGCAACACTATCATCTATTCCAAAATCGTATATGGTTTCTTCCATAGTTTCGTTGCTATTGGCAGTGAGCGCTATAATAGGGACAGTAGCGTTAAAGTTCCTGATTGCCTTACTTGCATCAAAACCATCCATCCCCGGCATATTGATATCCATTAAAATAGCATCAAAAGTATCATTTTTAGCCTTTTCAATCGCTTCAAACCCGTCTCCTGCCACGGCATATCGAATACCGTACAATCCGAGTACTTTTTGCGTAACCAATTGATTGATTTTATTGTCATCGACAATAAGTACGTATTTATCTTTTAAGCTTTTAGAATTTGATTTCTCTTTACTTTTAGGTAAGCATTTCATATCGCTCTCCATTACTTTTAATGAAAAACTAAAAGTTGTTCCATCGCCTTTGGAACTTTTAAAAAGAAGCTTACTATCTAAAATTTGCAATAATTTGTTTACAATCGGAAGACCAAGACCTGTTCCACCTTTTCCTTTATGATTTTCCACTTGGGCAAACTCATCAAAAATCTTGTCCTGTTCTTCCAAGGGTATGCCTAATCCTGTATCCGCAATAGTAAAAAGCACTACTAGGGTATCATCATCTGTTTTATTCAACATTGCGGAAATAGAAATACTTCCATCTTGCGTGAACTTACTCGCGTTGCTTATAAGATTCATAAGTACCTGGGACAATTTCATTTTGTCCCCAAAAAGCATTTTTGGAATTTGTGAATCTATATCGACGTATACAGAATTATTGTTCTTTTGATTATTGAATTCAAAGGATTGAACGATATCTTGAATAAGATTATACAATGAAAAATCCTCGTTTTTAAGTTTTCTCCCTTCTTCAGATTCAAATTTATTAATGTGCAGTACATCATTCACCAAGGCAAGCAGATAGTCTGCTGAAAACTTTAAAGATTTAATTTCTTCATGGTTTTTTTCCAGTTCATCATTGTTCATTAAAACCGTGGATAATCCAATAATACCATACAGAGGTGTTCGCAATTCATGGCTAATGGTTGAGAGAAATCGAGTGTTACTTTGTGCTAGTTTTTCGGATTTGTCCTTAGCTTCAAGATATTTTTGATTTTTTTCCCTCAAATCCACCAATAAATGATTGCGTTTATACCTGGCCCATAGTAACACAACCAGTAAAAGTACAAGTACTCCCCCTAAAATGGCAGCAAAAATAAGAAGTAGCTTATTTTTTGAAGCTTTCTGTTCAGATAGCTCGTTGGCAAGCTGTGTTTCCCTTAGTTCCTGTTTATAATTTTCCAGGTTAAATTTCGAGTTTGCTATCTGCTGTTGTCTTATTTTTTCCTTTTCATACCGCTTATTCTTTAGAGAATCATAAGGCACTCTTATGGTGTTGAGCTCTTTATATTTTTCGCTTTCGGCATATGCATCAATAAGAATTCCGTAGATATTGATAAGGTAATTTTCATCTAGTAGATCTTTGCCCAAGGATAGTGCTTTCTGCGCGTTTGATATGGCATCTTCATTGCGTTTTTCCAATAAATCGATAGCACCTCTAATATAATATCCAGCAGCTCTGTATTCCTGTTCTCGACTTGCCAAAGATGGCAGCGACAACAATAGTTGTGATTTTTTTAAATAACGTTGCGCTTGATTCGGGTCTTTTATTCCCACATAGAGTTCTGCAAGATTGTTATATAGTATAAAACTTGCGATATCGATATAATCAGATTCTTCTTTTCTTTTTTCTTTAGGTTTGATATAATAAGTACCTTTTTCAAAGTACTGAATTGCCTTTTCAGGATCTTTAAAAATAAACGTGTTTCCAAGGTTGATATACGTACTTATTATACTTAATGTATCTTTTTTCGAGGTGGCACGCTCTAAAGACTTAGAGAAAAGATCATAAGCATTTTCATGCTCATCAAACTGAATGAAGGAATTTCCCAAGACCGATATCAGCCTTTGCTCTATTGTTGAGGAATTTATTAGAATGGCATTCTGAATAAGTTGTGGCGCCTCCTCGATTATATTCTCATAGTTGGTGTTGTAAAAGTCCTCACGAAGTTCTAACAGTTTTTGACCAAGCTCTTCTTCATTAAAAAGTGGTGCTTCTGCGAGATATTGATCCATGGATTTATCTTGTGCAAGCGCAAAGCCAAAAACGAAAAGAAAAGCAACTATAAAAAATTGAAAAAATTTCATTCAGGATTGTTTGGGATTCTGAAAAACACCCTAAATATAAAAACGAATAAATAAGGTTATTTAACCTTAAATTAACGTATTGTGTTTCAAATTATTGCGGTATAATCTGACTTACATCGATTTTTTGAATACGTATTAGTAAGAATCTAAAAGAACGAACTACGAAAACCCACAATTGAAGAAAGAGCTATCAAACAGGTTACAATATTTACTGTTTATGTTCGGTTGTATTGATTAGGTTCTATCCGTACAGTTCAATCAATCAGGCTTCCAGCCAACTGTAATAAACCCAATTCCGCTATCTTTAAATCGTATTTGGCTTTTGCAAAATTATTAAGTGCATTGAATAGGTTTATTTGCGCTTGTCGAAATTCTATTGCCGTAATCTGGCCAAGACTTAGTTGTTTTTGTGTACGGCTAAAGTTCAATCGGTTGGTTTGAACATTGTTTTCCTCGGCGTGAAGTGTAAATTGTCTGTTGGTATAATCTTCATAGGCATTATATATTTCCGTTTTTAGTTCTTCACGAGCTTTGTAAAGCTCTATCTCTCTGTTGATTTTTGTTATTTTTGAGCTCATGACCCGTGTTTTGGTCGTACCACCATCAAAAAGATTCCAAGATAATGACAAGCCCAAATTAACACCATACGCCTCATTGTTCAATGCAAATGAAGTAACTGGGTTGATGCTTTCAATCCAACTATAACTGGCACTACCGTTTATTTTAGGTAAGTATTTTGCTTTATTGATCTTAATATCCAATTCGCTGAGCAATAGATTCTTTTCGTTCAATAGAGCGCCTACATTACTATTCTGGGCACTTTGAAGAATCTCCTGTTCATTGGGAATTCTTTGAAAAGTTACGGTGGTATCCACCACGAATGAATCAGTAACGTTTCTCCCCAACATTAAATTGAGGTTGCGTTTGGCATTATTAAAATCTTTAAGGGCGGATGCAAAAGCTATACTATCGTTGTTAAGGTCTACCTGTGCATTGAGTTCATCAAGCTTTGTGCCCTGTCCATATTTAAGTTTTCGTCTATTCCTTTGCAGGCGATCCTTTGAATTGGTGATATTCAATCGCAAATTAGCTACAATTTGTTTTTGATAGGCTACATTATAATATGCCTCATTAATAGCTATAATCGTATTTTCAACCGATTGCCGTTCTTGTAGTTTCTGAAGGTTTAAGTTCTCGGCATTCTTTCTAACATTGAATTTACGTTCAAAGCCATCAAAAATGGTGTATTCCGTAGTGAAGGCAGCATTATAAGATTCGGTGATTGCATTGTTGACAGACGCATTGGTTCCGTCCGAAAATGTTACATTTTGTGTTTCGTCAGCATAGTTGATACCCCCTGAAACCGAAACCCTTGGCAGGTATCCACTATTGATTACATTGTTTTCAACTCTTGTGATCTCCGTAGTGTTCTTGACTATCCGTACGTCATAATTATTTTCTACGCCTATTTGAATAGCTTCTTGGATAGTAAGCACTTCCTGAGCCTTTACGGTCGAAACCAAAACAAGGACGATGACCGTAAACAATCTATATTTGATCATGTTCCACTTTTTGTTCCTTAATTGCCCGTTCCATCGCTTCCTTGGTAGGTTTTTCGCCGGTTATCCAAAACTTTATATAGACTTTGATAGTATTTGAAAATGATAGGAAAATCGGAAGAATGAACAACGTAAGCAAAGTGGCCACCGCAATGCCATAAGAAATTGCAATGGCCATAGGAATCAAAAACTGGGCTTGTAAACTTCGCTCCAACATTAACGGGGCCAAACCCGCTATTGTAGTGATGGATGTTAAAAAGATTGCCCTAAACCTTGCTCGACCTGTTTCATAAAGAGCTTCATCAAATTTTAATCCCTCTTTTAAAAAGGTGTTGAATTTATTAGTGAAGACAAGCCCATCGTTAACAACAATTCCTATAAGACCAACAATTCCCAAATAGGAAAGTACACTCATGGAAAAACCATGAATGTAATGTCCCCAGGCCACACCTATAATGCAGAATGGAATTAGTGCTAAAAGTATAAAAGGTTGACTGAATGACCGAAAGGTGAATACGATGACCACGTAAATCAAAAAAATAACTGCTGGCAATACTGATCCGGCAGATTCAGCTATTTTATTGGCTTCCCTATTTTGACCTTCTGCCGACACGGTAACTTCTGGATATTTGGATTCAATCATACTCGCTACCCTAGTGCCCAAATCTTGCATAATTACTGCAGCACTGACCTTAGGATTGGCAACGTCCGCTTCAATGGTTACCTCCCTTTCCCCATCTAAATGGTTTATGGCCACTTCTCCCCTTTCTATGGTATACGAAGCCACTTGTGACAAAGGAACACGTCCTGAAGGTGTTGTAATTTCAATCATATCAATATCATTGATTCCCGATCTGTTTTGTTTATCATACCTTACCCAAATTTTTACTTCGTCCTGACCTCTTTGTACACGTTGTACCTCGTTTCCAAAAAAAGCACTCCGCACTTGCGACATCAGGTTATTGTAGGTTAGTCCCAATAATTGGGCGTTATCCTTGAGCTTTAAATTGATTTCCTTTATTCCTTTTGGACTGGAGTCGGTAATGTCCTTTACCTCGGAATTTTGTTCAAGCACAGTAAAGACCATCTCCTTTGCGCCATTGATTTGTTCCATGTTCTCACCTTGAAGCGATATCGAAATAGGAGCACCACCAACGTTAGCCCCTGAATTGAATGAAAGTTTTTCCAGAATTGGAATAGCGCCCACCAGGGTACGTATTTTATCCGTGATTTCTATGGAAGAAATTGAACGTGTCTCACTTGGTGATAGATTTATGGTAATACTACTTGAAGAGCTTGTGGGGCCTATTCGTTTTACTGTTCCCGTAATATGGGATTCATTGATATCATTAGGACCTAAATCCTTGTTTACCATCCAGACTTTTTCTTCAATCATTGAAGCAATGGAATCCGTAACGCGCTCACTGGTTCCATTTGGGGTATCGATGGTCGCCACAATCTGATCACTTGCATTAGTTGGAAAAAAAGTCAATTTGATCATACCATTTGTAAATGCAGCTAGGGTAACGATAAACAAGAACAACACTATGGCAAAAGATAAAAACTTGTGCTTGAGAGATCTTTTATAAATGGGACTATAAACCTTATCCCTTAAAAAGTCCATAAGTGTTTCGCCCCAACGATTAAACCTACTTACTTTTTCAATATTCCTTATGTCCTTGGAATGCGCCAAATGTGCAGGAAGAATCAATAAGGCCTCGATTAAGGAAACCAAGAGCGTTAATATCACCACCATGGCGATATCTGCGAAAAAATCCCCGACCAAACCATCTAAAAAGAAAAAAACCGAAAATGCCAGAATAGTTGTCGCTATAGCAGAAAGAATAGGCTTCAATACCTCGAGCGTACCGTAGACTGCCGATTTAATTGGGGATTCTCCTTTTTCGCGACGACTGTATATGTTTTCTGCAATTACGATACCATCATCCACCAAAATACCTATCACCAGAATCATTCCGAACATAGAAAGCATATTCAAAGTCACGCCATAGTTGGGCAATAGGATGAACATGCCAAAAAACGAAATAGGTAAACCAAAAGCTACCCAAAAAGCAACACTTGGCCTTAAAAAGAATGATAACAGAATTAATACCAACAACATACCCACTAAAGCGTTCTCAAGAAGAAGCGATATTCTATCCTGTATGATATCGGCGGTATTGAAGGTTACCTTTAGTCCAATATTATCATGTCTTTGGTTAAAATCCTTTATATAGTCCTTTATACTTTCAACACTGCTGATAAGGTCTTCAGAATTAGTATTCTTAAGGTCTATTTGAACAGCTTGACTCCCGTTATAAAAAAGCCTGTCCGGATTTTCATTAAAGGTGTCATTAAGTTGCGCAATATCCTTTAAGTACACCTTTGAACCATTGGCAGTGGATTTGACAACGATATCCTTTAGGTCTTTTGCGGCGTACATTTTGTTGTCAGCCCTAATCAAGAACTCTTCACTTTCTGTTTTTATAGATCCTCCAGAAATGATAATATTAGCTTCCCCTACCGCTTTGGCAACATCCTCAAATGAAAGAGCGTAGCTTCGTAATTTAGATTCGGAGACCGCAATCTCGATTTCCTCCTCAGGGAAGCCGCTAAGTGAGATTTGCGAAATTCCATCGATACGTAATAAGTCATCTTCAATGTCTTGGGCATATTCCTTTAAAATGCGAAGTGGTATATCCTTACCAATCACTATAAAAGATATTGCAGGTCGCGTTGGAATTACACTTTCAATAACCGGTGGTTCTATGTTCTTTGGAAAGGATGGAATTCTATCAACTGCATTTTTAACCTCATCCAAAACCAAATTGATATCAAAACCGGATAGCGTCTCAACGATTATAGAGGCATTGTTCTCTTGTGAAACGGAACTTACTCTATCAATGCCCGAAATACCTTTGAGATTGCGTTCGATTTTATCAACTATGCCTTCTTCTACCTCCTCTGGGGAAGCACCTGGATATTGTACCGTAATTTGAATGGTTTTTGCATCGGCCAGTGGAAAAAACGAAGAGTTCATTTTTTGATATCCCAAAAAACCAAAAATCAAGAAACCGACAATAAAGATGTTTACGGCAACTGGATATTTAATAAAATAGCCAAGAAAATTCTTCATGTATCAGTTTGATATTTTAATAGGCATACCCGGATAGGCATTGGCGACTTGTTGATCCACGACGAGGGTACCATTGTCCAAACCTGTAACTACAGCAAGATCGTCTTGATAGTTCAAAACCTGCACAGGTTTAAGATGGAGTACACTATCCTTTAAGATATATACATTGCTGTTCTCTTGAATGAGGGCATTGTCCATGGCGAATACATTCTTCAAATTGCCCCCTAACAACTGGGCCCTTAAGTACTGTCCATCTTTAAGACTTTCACCTGATACTTCAACAATAACCGCAACTGTTTGGGTATCTTGGTCTACTTTAGCATTTATACGGGTAATAATACCAGTTGTCCCCTTTAACCCATCCAGGTGTTGTAAATCCACTTTTTTTCCTGTGGCCAAGAATTTACTTGCCGAAGCGGGTATGGATAATTGCAATTCATATATGGAGTTATCGATAAACTCCCCAATCTTTTGGCCACTTCGAACAAGGGTGCCAACGTTTACGTTCGACTCTGTAACAATACCGCCAAAAGGTGCTCTTAAGGTATACTTGCCCAAGCGTTCCTCTAAGTTTTTCACATTAAAATAGGTGCGGTAAATGTTCTTTCCCGATATGAACAGCTTTTCTCCATTAGAAGTGAATTTTGGTAATTCGGGGGTTGATTCGTCCACTTTAAGGTCATTCAAATAAACCTCCCATTTTTTATAAAGATTGGGATAATCAATTTCCATATCAGGAAGCATGGCCGCTATTTGATTGATCAAATCACTTCTGTTAGATTTGATTTGTGCGGCATGTTCCTCACTGTCCATTGCAATCAAGGTTTCGCCTTTTTTAAATCTGTTTCCAATCTTAAAAGGAGATGTGGTACGCAATAGAGTTCCCTGGACCTCACTATAAATATCTATTCTTTCTTTTGCGCGAAGTATTCCAGTTGCTTCAATTCTATATGGAATATCTTTCAACGCTACAGGTTTTACCCTTACCATTAGAGTTTTTGGAACTTCATTTGCATCTATTCCCTTGGATTTTTTTTGAGCGTTCATTAAGGTAAAGACCAAAAGACCAAGGGCAACAATTAAAATACCAGCCAATACACTGAAATATTTTTTTCCCATAAAACTACTTTTTCATGTTCTTTCTCATGTAGCTTCTAATTTTTGGTTCTACATCATCCTTGTACTTTTCAAATTGGGCTTCCGTCAAAACGTCTTCCAGTTCCGCATCTTTGTCTTTTTTTATATCTTTCATTCGCCCTATTTTACCGAACATTGAGCCCTCTTCCTCCATCAACGCTTTTTGCTTTTCGGAATACTTCATATTAATGGTGGATACTTTATCTATTTGATTTTCGGTGAGGTCAAGCTCCTCTGTCATCATGTTGTTTTGATAGGTTGCTATTTGCTCCGCGGTAAGACCATTGTTTTGAGCAAAGGAAAATTGAGCGGTAAAAAGTACTATTACCAAAATTTTAGTTTTCATCTGAATCATTTTTACTATTACTTTTTTTCATATCTATCCCAAATCGAAGTCCGACATTGAAGTAAGCCGAACTATCTGGATTAAAATCATATATTTCATTATTGTCTTTATCCAATATCCTTAAGTTCACAAGTGGCAAATACCCCCCTTCGACCAAGGCAGATAAAAAAGGTAAAATCTTATATCTATAGGATATCCCTGTACGCAATGCATTGTATTGAAGTTTGGAATTGGTCAATGTACCTGACTCAAACAGCACTTCCCCTGAATTGTTACCGTAAATGCCTTGTGGTTGCAACGTAAAGGAAAGTCGGTTCTTTTTGTTTATCTTGTAGTTTATTCCCGTAATAGGAAGTCCAATACTATAACTCCATTGTTCGTTGAGCTTCTGCCTAAAAGAGACTACTGGCAATAAAGTGGGCTGTCCAAATTGCGTACCGTACAATGCACCAAAGGATAGTACGGAATGTCTACCCCTATCTCCCCACTTTTTCGATAGCAAACCAATAGTGTTGATTACAAAATCTTCCGTGGATATGTCTCCTTCAAAGTTTGAGATCAAACTTGAACCAAATGAGATAGTCATCGACCATGAGTTCTTTAAAGGACGCCTATAAAAAACGTTTGCTTGCACAAGATTCATATTTTCGTAAGTGGAGAAATCGATTATATTGGTGGACTCATTGAATGAAAAATCAAAATTTTGATAGTTGATTCTAATTCCCAAGAACCCCTTTCCAAATGGTCTTGCCAAACCGACATCCGCGCCAAAGTTCGTAACCTCGGTGTCTCCAAGATTTGGGACATTGCTATAGTTAACTCCTCCAATCTCAAATTCGTCACCACCCATCATCAACATTTGAGCACTCAAACCGTTTGCTGCAATCATAAACAGTACTAAGGATATTTTCTTCATCGCACGCATTTAAAGTCAAAAGTATTTTCTCGTTTCCTATTTTCGAAAATGGATAGACTTATACCAATTTTATGTAGATCAATACTGTGATTCAATCTATTAGCAAGTTTCTCCATTTGGTCTGGACAATTCTACTTTTCGTCTTGAGAATTCAAGATTTGGTCAATCTATCTTCCTCTTTATAAACCAAAAATCCTTAAGGCTTACATTGATGTTGATTGTATTTATACGTTCGTCCACAAGTATTCCATTTGTACTTCCCCTGCTATTGTTGGTAACCGAGATGTTAAGAAAGGATTTGGACCTAATTCCCAAAGGAAGACCTATCCCGGCACTAAACCCTGTAGAACTTATGTTCTCATTATTGATTCTGAGATATCCTGTATCGTGGAACATTCCAGCCCGAAACTCGATTTTCTCCCAATATTTAAACCCATTTTTATCAAAAAAATATTCCGCTCCTATCGAATACACATTTTGGTCTACAAATTCACCTACATTATCGCTTTGAGCGGTACTGTCCCAAAATGTGATGCTATGGTCTAGGTTGATAAATAGATTTTTCCATGGATTGATTCGTATACCGTTATTGATTTCTAGGGGAATCTTAAAACTTTCCAATTCTATCTCGCTCTCGCTTTCCACCAAACTTGGCGTAAGCTCCAGCGACTTTTCCACTTCTCTGTCTTGAAGACCCGAAAGGGAAGTCGGTAGATTGGTGACAAAACCATAAGTGAGGAAACTGCCAATATCATATTGTAACCCTACTCCTAGTCGTACACCCCTATAGTTGCTGGACTCTTCAACGGTTAAACCGCTAATACCTGTCTGTATTATCTCAGTCTCGTCAATAGTACCGAACAAGTAAGAAAAGTTAGCTCCCAATCTCAAATTCTTGAAAAAAGTTCTTCCGTAGGTAAACCGTAAATCGTTGAGTGCTCCAGAACCAAAGATGTTACTGTTAAATTGGTCAAAGGAACCTTCTATATTTGTTTGAATACCGATCAACGAATATCCCACATCCGTAAATGGTGTTATCGATATACCAAAGGTTGATTTATCATCGATATTTGATGAAAATCCCAAGCTAGAGAAATTCCCTGCTATCCTGTTTTCTTGGGTATTGGTATTTTCCAGGGAACTCACTTCTACCAAAAAACCTGTATCCAAAATGAAACTATTGGTCGTATTGGTTCCATAAGATGCCGGATTGTAATTGTTTATAAAATCAGGATTGTACAAGGCATAACCTCCTTTGCCCAAGGCATTGTTCTTACCCATATTGGAATTTGTGCCCACTCCCAATCCAAAAAGGGAATAGGGAGACCCTGTTAGCCGATTGGTCTGTGAAAAAATGTACGTACAGGTTAGAAAAAGGACAAGAGATAGTACGCTTAATTTGTTACTCATCATAAACGGCGTATGTTAAAATCAACCTTGTACTAAAGTCCAAACTTTCCTCTCCTTCTAGAATAATTCGGTCCACCGAACTGTTGAACTCGGAAGGGAATATTATAAAGGCATCATCGATAATAGTTGTCTCATTCAGTTCCCTATCCACATAAACCCCAATCGGAATTTGATAAATAAGCTCATTGAATTCTTCTTTTTCCTCATCTATAATGCCGTAAACCGGTTGTCCCCCAAAAAACAATTGCTCCGTTATGGTATTGTTTTGGTCGATTATATTAATGTTCAAGGAGTCCCTTATCGGAACTAAATCATTATAAGTGTTAGGGGGAGGTTTTATTTCCAATATTGCACTTAAAATGGTTCCCGTGCCGGGTATGTCGAATATTGATTTTATAGTCGGTAACTGAATTCTGGTCGCATATCCTGAACCTGATTGTATGAAACTTCTATTATCTGAGTCTGTGGATAAAAGGTTGATTTCTCTATCCGTTAACGTGTCGAGAACAGTTCCCGATACGTTGCTTTGAATATTATTGAAGATTTTGGGTTCCTGTGCAAATTCCCTAATCGATAAATCCAAAGTTTCCTCAGTATCGTCAAATTCTTCTGGGATTCTATAAAAAAAGCGTACATATGTTCTATCGACACTTGTTGAAAAACCAAGAACACTGGCATCATCATTTTCGTCTGGCTGTATTGAAAACCCTTTAAAAACCTCCCTTAATTCTTCATCATTGTTGATATCATTATCCAAAATCAAATCAAAAATATTTTGTCCAAACTCCAAAGGAAGACTAATGTGCAATGAGTCCTCGTCCAAGGGTTCGGGAAAAAATGATTTGCTGGCCATTGGAATACTTTCGAATGGAATCTCGCTGGTGTTATAAAATATATCATCCTTTATCCGAACTTCATCCTCCAAAACATGGACATTTACATGTAAAACCTTTGTTGTATCGCTATAGTGGTATTTGTCATAAGCTAGTATAAGTGCTACGCTATCCAGTTCGGCGTCATCTTCTATACTATAGCTCTCTGCTGAAAGCTCAAAAAAACTTGAAGATTTCACCCTACCAAAAAATTCATCTTCATACTGGCCAAAGAGGATTCTATTGGTTCCCGATGTTATCAGGCTATCAAATTTAAATGTGGAGACTTCCACCGTAAAAGTATCTATGGAAAACACTCTTACGTTTGAATCAGCAAAATCCTGACCTACTTCCAAAGTAGGTATATCGGTAGAATCAAAAGAACAGGCGACAATTGTTGCAAAAAGCAATAAAATACAGAGAGGTCTTCCCATAAACTACATTTTGGGCTCAAATTAAGTAGCACATATTCAGGGGATAAAGGATTTTATACCAACAATGAAATTCCATATACCAACTAGCTTATGAGATCTGTAAACCCAGTTGGTTTGGTTTGTCTATGAAAACCAATGTTTCGTATATGAAAAATTGAATATTGTCTATTTGTTTTTATACCTGTAATCCGTCGAAATAGATTTGAAGAAAAAGTCACCTTGGGTATTAGAATTCAATTTTTTTTAATTCAAATGATAAGTTCGGTTTTATATGCTCAGCTAGCACCAAAGGAAATTGCAGGTTTCGAGTACACGATGTTACCAGATATAAACAACACGGAAATAAGAGAATTTGGTATCAAGGTAAACCAAGAATGTAAGCTTGGTCTAGGTCAATTGAATTTAGGTCTAGAATATTTAGACCGTAGTTTTTCCTTCTTTAACATCAACGGCCTAGAAGATTTACAGGATATAGAACGTACCCATCGATTGACTCTTACTATCGATTATAAGAAAATGATATGGGAAAATTGGGGCTTTAATGTCAAAATAGCACCAACTATGGACTCAACACTCAAACAATCGGTTGGCAGTGAGGATTTACTTCTTAACATGGATGGTCTTGTATCATTGAATTGGTCAGGTGTTAAAACAATTTCAAAATTTGATTTTGGGCCCATCCGACGGCCATTGTTCCGACCCAGATGAGG
>JBCCEC010000045.1:0-30092 GCA_039030475.1 Bacteroidota bacterium | reverse complement strand
CTCGTATGTTTTTTGGTCACTTAACTTTCTATTGGAAGTTGATAGTGCGTGTGCTTCTTTCATGAGTTTTGCGTATTCTTCCTGTAGTTTTTCTTTCTCTGTTTTCTTCTTGAACAATCCGAACATATTCTTTTGGGATTTTGAAAATTAGTAACACTATTTTGCTTGTACGAAGCTACAAATAAAGATACAAAATGTTTAACTATTTTTAAATTAAGTTAAACATTATAATATTTTCACTAAATTGCTTAAAAAATATAAGATGAAATTTTCCGCAATGAATTGGTTGGCCCTAACCACCTTGATTTTAGTAACAGTAACTATATTCGCTTCAATGAACCTGGCTTTTAATTGGATTTTTTACTTAACGGTTTTCGGTCAGATAATGCTGGTAGTAACGGTTTATAAAGTGCTTAAAGATGATTACAAGACAGACAAGACCTTTAGGGATTTTTATGAGGATTGTCCCATGCCAGAAGAGGAGTAGTGTTTGAGCAAGAACGTAAAACGAAAATATCTATCAAGAAATCTATATCTCAATAGTTTTTAGTGAATACACTGGGGAATTTTTTTTGACTCCGAGTAAAAACAAAAAACCCGCAACTTTCATTGCGGGTTATCTTTGCGGAGAAAGAGGGATTCGAACCCCCGGAGGTGTGACCCTCAACAGTTTTCAAGACTGCCGCATTCGACCACTCTGCCATTTCTCCTAATGCGGGTGCAAATATACTAACCTTTTTCATTTCTATAAAAATCATATTGGTTTATTTTTTTTAAGGACGAGAATCCAGTATTACCCGTTACTTTTGCGGCCATGGATCAATGGTATCATTACGTACTTTTAATCGTTGTTGGTTTTGCTGTAGGTTTTATAAATACTGTTGCGGGTGGTGGGTCCTTGTTATCATTGCCTACCCTGATTTTTTTAGGACTTCCCCCAAGTGTTGCAAACGGTACCAATAGGGTTGCCATTGTAATCCAGACCGCTATGGCTACGGCAGGATTTAAAAGTAAAGGGGTGTCTACATATCCTTTCAATATTTATTTGGGTATTTCAGCTTTTTTAGGGGCGATTATCGGCGCAGAAATCGCGGTTGACATTAAGGGCGAAACGTTTAATAGAATTTTGGCCATCGTGATGATGACCGTGGTTTTGATTATCATTTTTAAACCGAAAATGAAGTTGATCGAAATGCAGGAACGCCTAACGGGCAAACATCTATGGCTCAGCATAGTTGTGTTCTTCTTTTTTGGAATTTATGGAGGGTTTATCAATGCAGGATTAGGATTTTTAATGATTCTCTTCATACATTTCGTAAATAGAATGAATTTGGTGAGAGTCAACGCCACAAAGGTCGTGGTCGTTCTTATTTATATGCTAGCTGCTTTGGCCGTGTTTGCCTATAATGATAAGGTAAATTGGAAACTAGGGTTTATTTTAGCAATAGGAAATGGAACAGGTGCTTGGATAGCAAGTCGATTCTCGGTTAAAAAAGGAGATGGATTTATAAAGACATTTTTAATCGTTATGGTGTTGGCCATGGCGATTAAGCTATGGTTTTTCACATAAATGGAAAACTAGCAAACAAAATATTTAGTAATCGAAAAAATCTGAAATAGGAATGCCAGGATTTGAACTTTTTGGGGATAGTGAGCGGAAACAAGCACAGGATGTACTCGATTCTGGGGTTTTGATGCGTTATGGTTTTGATGGAATGCGTAACGGACATTGGAAAGCCAAGGAACTAGAGACGGCGCTTGTACATAGAATGCAGACATCCTATGCCCATTTGTGCAGTAGTGGAACTGCGGCCTTGACCGTAGCTCTCGTTAGTGCTGGAGTAGGTGCAGGAGATGAGGTCATTATGCCCACGTTTACCTTTGTTGCGAGCTTTGAATCTATTTTGGCCATTGGTGCAGTACCTATTTTGGTCGATGTTGACGATACGCTCACCCTAAGTCCAGAAGCTGTTGAAAAAGCGATTACAGCGAATACCAAAGTAGTTATGCCCGTACATATGTGCGGCTCTATGGCAGATTTGGGAGCGTTACAATCAATTTGTGAGCAACATGATTTACTCTTGTTAGAAGATGCTTGTCAGGCCATAGGTGGTAGCTACCATGGAAAACCATTGGGCAGTATTGGAGATTTAGGTTGTTTTTCGTTTGATTATGTCAAAACGATAACATGTGGCGAAGGCGGTGGTTTGATTACCAATAATGAGCGTTTCTACGAGAATGCACACAAGTATTCAGATCATGGACATGACCACTTGGGTAATGATAGGGGAGCAGAAGAACATCCTTTTTTAGGCTATAATTTTAGGATTTCTGAACTGAATGCTGCCATTGGTCTAGCACAGGTAGCACGGTTGGATGAATTTTTGACCATACAAAAACGAAACTATTCCATTCTTAGAGATGCACTTTCCAAAATACCCGAAGTTACATTTAGAAGAATTCCAGAAGGTGGCGTTGAAAATTATTCGTTTTTAAACTTTTTTCTGCCCACAGAAGAAATCACCCGAAAAGTACATAAAGCTTTAGGTGAAAATGGTGTAGATGCTTGTTTTTATTGGTATGATAACAATTGGCATTACTATAGAAAATGGGAGCATTTATTGGAACAGAAATCCCTTGGAAAATTACCTAAGGACATACAACAGGGATTACCTGAACATAAGGCTAGGGGTTTTTCAAAATCTGACCATTGGATAGGTAGAACAATTTCCTGTTTGGTGAAATTAAGCTGGACAGAAGCTGAAGTTCAGCAAAGAGCCGTAAAAATGGCCGAAACCATCCAAGAAATTCTTTAATAATTCACGTACTCTACAATTTCCAAACCGTACCCCACCATTCCTACACGACGGGTTTTTCCCGAATTGGTGAGCAGTCGAATCTTTGAGATATCCAAATCGTGAAGGATTTGTGCGCCTATACCAAAGTCCTTGGCATCCATTTCAATTTTTGGTGCTTTGGTGATACCATCCTTTGATTGGAGTTCTTTAAGTTCCGCCAAACGCCCAAGAAGATTCATATGTTGGTTTTCCTGATTAATGAAAATCATTGCACTACGTTCTTCGGCATTGAGCGCATCGAACATTTTTTGTAAGGTTTCGTCTGGGTTGTTGGTCAACGTACCCAACATATCGTTATTGACCAAAGTGGAGTTTATTCGGGTCAATATGGGGTCACCTATCTTCCATGTCCCTCGTACTAGGGCAATATGAACCTGATTGTTGGTGGTTTGCTTATATGCGCGCAATCTAAAATCCCCAAAGCGGGTTTTAATGTCAAAAGCCTCTTTTCGTTCAATGAGGCTGTCGTGCTCCATGCGATAGGCAATTAAATCCTCGATGGAAACAATTTTCAAATCAAACTTTTCGGCAACCTTTAAAAGTTCTGGTAACCGTGCCATGCTACCATCTTCGTTCATGATTTCGACGATAACACCTGCTGGTTTCAGTCCTGCAAGTCTAGCAAAATCAATGGCCGCTTCAGTATGTCCGGTCCGTCTTAGTACGCCTCCCTCTTTGGCAATCAAAGGAAAAATGTGTCCCGGTCTGGCCAATTCGTGGGGTTTGGTATCCATTTCTGTAAGTGCCAGTACAGTTTTGGCACGATCAGCTGCAGAAATACCGGTAGTAACACCATTCCCGCGTAAATCTACAGAAACTGTAAAGGCGGTTTCAAGAGGGTCGGAATTATGGACTACCATTTTGTGCAACCCCAATTCCTCACACCTTCCTTCTGTCAATGGAGTGCAAATAAGGCCACGCCCGTGTTTTGCCATAAAGTTGATGGTCTCTGGCGTTATAAGCTCGGCTGCGGCCAAAAAATCCCCCTCATTCTCCCTGTTTTCATCATCAACAACTATGATAACCTTTCCCTGTCTGACGTCTTCAATGGCATCCTCTATGGCATGTAGTTGTATTTTAGCATTAATTAGTTTTACTGACATTTTATCGTATAATTTTCAAGTCTTCTTTTATTGATTTTCTAATATAAAAGTAAAAGATAAAATAAATTAAAGCTCCAAGAATAAAAGAAACTAAAGGATTAAACTGTCCATCCTTCTTTATCAGCTTATAAATATTGGAGTATTGAAATGCAGATTTGATAATAAAAAAGCAATATCCAATAATAATAATATTGCTTAGCACTAAAATTAGAAATTCACTTCCTTTAAAATCAACTATCAAATAAAGGAATGGCATTAAAATAAAAGAGATTGAATAAAGAATAAAAGCAATTTTGGAATTACGATTAAACATTTTTAATAAATCCTCTCCTTTTTGATAATTTTCATTTTTAAGCTTTCCTTTTAATCTTAATTCTTCAATACCAATGCCTCTACTATTTAATATAGCTATGGCAGAATTACGAAATTCAGGACTATAATCATACTGTTTGTAGTTTTGAACGATATCGGTTAATTTTCTGCTGTCTTTTTCCAGTAAATCTTTATATTCTGAAGAATTTACATCTAATACGTTGGTATAAATTTGTTTTCCTTTGAGTGCGGTATGCTCAGAATGTGTTGCAAGATCAGATTTTTTCTTAAATAGATTTTTAAAAAAATCTATAACATGTCCAAAACCTATAAGTCCCTTATCTGCGGTAGCTCTTTTTGTCAAAGAAATCCCCAAGGGCAGCATAATTAAGGTAGATAACCATGCTCCCAATGCTGGGTGTATGTTTCCTTCTTTGGCATAATTGCTGGCAAATACCCCTATAAAATAATACGTCAAAAATAAGAGAATAGCAACAACCATGGGCAATCCAAGCCCACCTTTTCGTATAATGGCCCCTAATGGCGCACCAACAAAGAACAAAATAATACACGAAAAAGCGAGTGCATATTTTTTATGCAAGGATAAGATATGGCTATTGTAAAACTTAAACCTTTTTTCCAGTTCATCTTTTTTCGCCGTAACCGTAGTTAGTATACTGGAAACCGAGGATTTGGCGTTATTGAGTACCTGTAAGCGTTGCCACTCCTGAAGACCATCGAGAAATACATCAATATTTTTGATGCTATCCATCTTGATTACGTTTTTTTCTTCGGTTTGTGCATTTTGCGGTTTGTTTTTTGACGGTTTAATCTCCTGTAGCTCTTTTAAATTGTTGGTATCCTTTTTCTTAGGTGCAGGAAAAGCACCCATACGGGTAACAATATTTTTTGAAAAAGCTTCCACTTTTTCCAGATTGTTTATTTTGAGGGAATCAATATCTTTCAATAGACGGCCAACATTTTTCATTTTGTCCGTTGTTATATTTCCATCTTCTTCAAAATCTTGGTCGTTGAGTTCAGAGATATCTATATTAATAATGTATTTTTCAAATGAAGCCTTTGCGAAAGGGTGCTTTCTTTTTTCCTTACTGCTCTTGGGTTTCAGTTCTTCGTAATAATTCCCTTCTTTCAAGACCAATTGAATAATATCGGAATCTTCGCTACTGATAAGCTCTCCGGATTTTGACTTGATAACGGTATTATTTACGCTTTGCTTTGTTTTTTTATGTATGATGACCTTGTCCAAAAAACGGTCTTGTTCCCCGTATTTTTTGTCAACTTTAATGTTCATTCCCTCGCCTGTACCTTCAAAGTCACTGAATACACCTTCGGTAATGGCAGCTGCAGGTTTTACTTTGGCAATATTTCTTCGAAGATTAAATATTTTTTGTTCTGATTTTGGAATCACATTATTGGCAAAGAAGAAGGTGACCACTCCCAAGAAAGAAACATAAATGATAAGACTGCGCATTCCTCTTTGTAGAGAAATACCCGAAGATTTCATGGCAGCAAATTCGTAGTTCTCGGCAAAAGTACCAAAGGTGAGGATAGAAGATAATAAGACGGTAAGCGGCAATACCTTATCTACTAAAGTTGGGATGAAATAAAAGAGGAATTTTCCAATAATAACAATACCTAAGCCTTTCCCCGCCAAATCATCTATAAAAAGCCATATTCCCTGAAATATAAATATGACAATTAGGATGAAGAAAGAACTAAAGAAATTATAAAGAAATCGGGAAAGTATATATTGGTCTAGTATTTTCAATGTAATCCCTTAATTTCTAATGATGTAATAGCCATCATTTTCATATTTTTTCACATCAAAGTTAAACAGTGTGTTGGATAGCGCTTGGTTGGTTTTGAAAGAATTAACAGTAATCGAGGTCTTAGTACCGTTGTTACCTGTTTGAATGAGCTTGTATATGTGTTTTGTTTGAGTATCGATTCCCAAAAGAATCGATTTGAGTTCAGTATTGGAATCGATAGGGGTAAGCTTTACATATTGAATTTTCCTGCCACCAACATTTTGAAGCGTATCCCATTCATAATTATGTCCTGTCCTATAAAAAGTAAGCATTTTTGAAGGGGTTACGGTGTTAGCGTCTTCAGAAACGTTTTCAATGGTCACTTCTTCGTTATCGGGCACAACTGTGTATACCTTTTTTCCATCACTCAATTGTTTTGCTCCCAAATAATCAAGTACGTACTTGTCGCCACTTAAGGTGACATTGCCCTTGGTCTCTTGTTTTATGTTTGCTTCGGTGTTCTCTAAAGTCGACTTAAAATCAATATAGATATTATCATAACTAATTACCTTATTGTAAACCTCGTCCAATAACGTTTTTGCCTTAGATGAGTTTTGTGCGTAAGAAAAAAAGCAAAAAGCCATTACTACGAGTGAAAGAAGTTGTTTTTTCGGCATTGTTTTATTTTGTTTCATTTTGTAAAAGTTGTTCTAGAGCTAAGATATCCGGTACCAATACTTGTCGCGCTTTGCTACCTTCAAAAGGTCCTACGATTCCAGCAGCTTCTAATTGATCTATGATTCTACCAGCTCTATTGTATCCCAGTTTTAATTTTCGTTGAATCAAAGAAGCGGAACCTTGTTGTGCCGTTACGATTACTTCAGCGGCATCACGGAACATGGCATCCCTGTCCGAGATATCATAATCAATCCCCGTGCCAGAATCTTCGCCCACATACTCTGGCAGTAAATGTGCATCTGGATACGCGCGTTGTGAACCAATATATTCTGTTATTTTTCCTACCTCTGGAGTGTCAACAAAGGCACATTGGAGACGTGTAACATCGTTCCCTTGGGTAAATAACATATCGCCTCGACCTATAAGCTGGTCGGCTCCTTGTGCATCTAAAATAGTCCGGGAATCAATCTTTGAAGTCACCCTGAATGCAATACGAGCTGGGAAGTTAGCCTTTATGATACCGGTAATTACATTAACCGAGGGTCGTTGTGTAGCAATAATCAAATGAATACCGATTGCCCGTGCCAACTGTGCCAATCTGGCAATAGGGGTTTCCACCTCTTTGCCCGCGGTCATAATTAAATCCGCAAATTCATCTATGACCAAAACAATGTAGGGCAAGAATTTATGTCCATCGTTTGGATTTAATTTTCTGGCTTTGAACTTTACATTGTATTCTTTTATGTTACGGACCATTGCTGTTTTCAGCAGTTCATATCGGTTGTCCATTTCTATACAAAGCGAGTTCAAGGTGTTGATGACTTTGGTGTTGTCCGTAATAATAGCTTCGTCAGAATCTGGAAGTTTTGCCAAAAAGTGTCGTTCAATTTTATTGTAGAGCGTCAGTTCAACCTTTTTGGGATCTACCAAAATAAACTTCACTTCCGCAGGATGCTTTTTATAGAGCAAAGAGGTGATCACTGCATTTAGACCAACAGATTTTCCCTGACCTGTTGCCCCGGCCATCAACATGTGCGGCATTTTTGCCAAATCGACCACAAAAGTTTCGTTGCTAATGGTCTTGCCAAAAGCAATTGGCAGCTCCATTTCCGCCTTCTGAAATTTATTGGATGCAATCACCGAGCGCATGGATACAATAGTGGCATTTTTGTTGGGTACTTCAATACCAATGGTTCCCTTACCGGGAATTGGAGCAATGATTCGAATTCCAAGGGCGGCCAGCGAAAGGGCTATATCGTCCTCAAGATTTTTTATTTTTGATATTCGTACTCCAGCTTCCGGTACAATTTCATAGAGTGTCACCGTGGGGCCAATAGTTGCTTTAATTTGGGCAATCCCTATTTTATAGTTTTTGAGGGTACTTACAATTTTGTTCTTGTTTTCCTCAAGCTCCTCTTGGTTGATGGTGATTCCGCCAGATGCTCCATGCTGTTCCAAAAGGTCCAAAGGTGGGAACTTGTAATTGCCCAGTTCCAATTTTGGGTCAAACTCCCCAAAATCCTTCACCAGTTTATCCGCTTTTATATCCTTCTCTTCTTTTTCTATGGTTACTTGTTCTACTTTCAAGTCTAGGTCAGTATCTTCTTCTTGGGGCAGGTTTACATCCAATCCAGCTTCAGATTGAATAGGAGGTATATCCTTTTTATGGGTATAAGTATCGATTTTGACCGGTTCGTCTGTATCCATACTCAATTCTATACTACTTTCATCTCCAACTAGAACAGGCTTCTTTCTCGGTGTTTTTTTCTGAAAGTCCGCTTTAATGTTTTGCCGTTGCGAACGGAAATACGTAGCAATGCCTTCTGGTGTAAAATTGAAAAGTCGGACCAAAATGACCATAAGTACAAATAACAACAATAGGAACACACCGATCTTACCGGTATAATCCTGAAGAAAATCGTTCATTTCGTAACCAATGAGACCTCCTAAAAGCGGTTGTTCTACAGCGAAAAAACCCAATGCAACGGAAATCCATATAATTCCCGTTAATCCCCATATCCATTTACCTACCAGTCCTTTACCATCCAGTCCCAAAAAAAGGTATAGGCCCGTAACGGCCAACAAAAGTGGAAAGGCGAAAGATGCCAATCCAAAACCTTTATACATGAAAAAATGGCTCACACTTGCACCAAATTTATTGAGCAAATTACTTGCCGCTGCATTTCGGTCCTTAAACTCCGAAAGCATACTCTGGTCTTCTTGCCAAGTAAAATAATACGATATAAAAGAAAAGAACAGCGCAATGCTAAGGACGATCAATAAACTACCAAGTATAATTTTATTCTGCTTGGATAGTTTTAGCGAAAGTCTTTTTTTGGCGCGCGTAGGTTTGGATTTTGTCCTTTTTTTTGCCATTCAGTTGTTTAATAATGGGGCTAATTTACAAATTTACGTTGCTTACTATCGAAACAGATGTTCTTCAAATCAATTTTGGTACATAAATAATGAGTCCCACGATAGCAGCAATAATAGATACTATCATAACGGCGCCAGCAGAAATATCTTTTATAAAACCTATTTTTGGGTCAGTATTGGGTTGAATATAGTCTGCTATTTTCTCTATGGCAGTGTTTACTCCCTCTAATCCCATGACCATACCAATGGCAAACAATTGTATAATCCACTCCGTGTTCGAGATATTAAAATAGAAACCAGCCCCTGTTACCAAAAGTGCAATTACAAATTGAACTTTAATACTGGCCTCCGTTCGCAGTAACAAAAACATACCCTTAAGAGCAAAACCCACACCACGAATCCTATTTTTAAGAAAAGATTCCTCAGGCATCCATAAGTGCTTCTAAGGCGGCTTTGTAATTTGGTTCGTCCGCAGTCTCGGCTACTTGTTCTGTATGAATTATTTTTCCGTTTTCGTCCAGTACAACAATGCATCTGGAATGTAAGGATTCAAAGGCACTATCAGCAAATGAGAGACCATAATCTTTTCCAAAATCACCTGTTTTATAATCGGAAAGCATGTCTACATTTTCAATTCCTTCAGCACCACAAAAACGGGCCTGTGCAAAAGGTAAATCTTTGGAAATACATAAAACTTTAGTGTTTTCCAATTCTGCTGCCTCTTCATTAAATTGACGAACGGATTTTGCACATGTTCCCGTATCTACACTTGGAAAAATATTTAGAATCACTTTATGTCCGCTATAATCTGATAGGGAAACTGGGGACAGGTCCGATTTAGTTAATTTGAAGTTGGGTGCTGTTGTATTTTTTGATGGAAGTTCACCAACAGTTGTTGCAGGGTCTCCACCTAATGTTATTGCTGCCATTTTATGAAAATTTATTTTAGCGTGAAGGTAAAAATATTAATGTTTAAGAAAGGAATACTTTCAAAAATTTTATCTAAAATTTACTTAGGCCGATGCTGGGGTCGCAAGTTGTTTTATTTTGATTCTAAACGCAGCGAAGAGCAATGTCATAAAAGGGCTTAACCAATTGAATATTGCATAGAAAAAATATTCCCCGACACCAACGCCCAGAACACCGCTGTGATATGCCCCACAAGTATTCCACGGAACCAAAACCGAAGTTACCGTTCCGGAATCTTCAAGCGTTCTGCTCAGGTTTTCCGGTGCAAGCCCCCGTTCTTGGTAAGCTTTTGAAAACATTTTACCGGGAACTACCAGAGCTAAATATTGGTCTGATGCTGTAACATTTAAAGCCAAACAACTTCCTACGGTACTGGCAAAAAGACCGAAAGTGGTTTTTGCCATGCTTAATAGTGATTTTGTGATGCGTTCCAAGGCTCCGATTCCGTCCATAATACCACCAAAAACCATGGCACAAACAATCAGCCAAATGGTACCCAACATGCCTGCCATGCCGCCTGATGAGAATAAATCATTCAACGCGGGGTCTTCTGTAGCTATGGCCGTATCAACGGTTATGGCATTTAAAATCCCTTTATAGCTGGATTCAAAATTTAAGCTTGTGCCACCACCAAGGGTAGTTACAATTTCAGGTTGAAAAATTAAAGCGAATACTGCTCCCAATAATGTTCCGATCAATAGAGCGAGTAGGGGAGGTGCTTTTTTTACGATTAAAAAGATGACAACAATTGGGACTATAAACAGCCAACCATTGATGTTGAAACTTGCACTTATACTCTTTAGAATTGCATCTGTATCGGCAACGCCAGAAGTATCTATGGTAAAACCTAGAATAATAAAGACTATAAGCGTAATGGATACGGTGGGAATCGTTGTCCAGGTCATATATCTTATATGCGAGAACAGGTCACCACCGGCCATTGCTGGAGCTAAATTGGTAGTATCGCTTAAGGGAGACATTTTATCTCCAAAGTATGCTCCAGAAAGCACCGCACCAGCTGTCATGCCCAAAGAAATTCCCAAAGCTTCCCCAATACCTATCAAAGCAATACCAACGGTAGCCGCAGTTGTCCAGCTACTTCCTGTGGCAATGGAAATAATGGCACAAATGATTACACACGCCGCTAGGAAAATTGTTGGATTCAGAATTTGTAATCCGTAATAGATCATGGCAGGAATAATACCGCTGACCAACCAAGTACCTGATAATGCACCGACCATTAGAAGAATGAGTAATGCGCCCGTAGTGGACTTAACATTCTCGGCGACTTCGGCTATCATGCGTTTGTAAGAAACCTTATTAAAAAAACCGACTATTGCAGCAACGGCACCACCTAATAAAAGAATGAACTGATTAGAGCCACTTAATGCATCGTCCCCAAAAACATATACATTATGGGCCAACATCGCAACGAGCGCAAAAACGGGAATCAATGCTTCCCATATATTCAGTTCTCTATTTTCAATAATTTGCTCGTCCTCTCTAAATTTGGCCTTTTTCTTTTCTGCTGACATTAATTGGAGTTTGTTTGGTAAAAGGTAATATTACGATTTTGAACCTTGTTCTCCAAACTGGCATTTTTTGGAATGCTATGCCAATACTTCGTTGATTTCAATTATAGTTGAAAACCATGAGCTTAGATGTAACTATTTTCAAGTTCTAAAAACTTTTGGAACAAGTAGTTTTCAGTTGCAGTAGGTAGGTTGAAAATGTTCTTTTGCTTACAGCTTACAGCTTACAGCTTACAGCTTACAGCTTACAGCTTACAGCTCATTATTCCTGGAACATCAAGCCACTATTGCACTTTAGTCAACTGGAATGGTTCTGTTTTACTAAGAATACCTAATTTTTCCATACACGAACGCATAGATAGATATGTTTTGTGAATGTCATTGTCCAAACCAATCGAGAAGCGTATCAATCCTTGGGATAGTCCAAGTTCTTCTTGTTCTTCAATAGGTATTTCAGAGGATGTAGAGGTTCCCGGCGCACTGAACAATGTTTTGTAAAAACCCAGACTTACCGCCAAATACCCAAGTTTCTCTTTTTGCATTAGCTCCATAAGTGCATTTGCCCTGTCCAATGAACCTACATCTAAGGTCATTAAACCTCCAAAACCATATTCTGGATTCATCTGTGTTTTCATGGTTTCGTGACCAGGATGACCTTTTAGCCCTGGATAAACTACTTTTAGACCATCTTTTTCAAACGCATTTGCCAAAAAGTGTGCATTTTCACTATGTTTTTTAATACGAACATGTAGCGTTCGCATATTTTTTAAGATTGAGGCGGCTCTAGTGCTATCCAAAGTACTGCCCAATAGCATTCCGGCACCATCGTTTACATCTTTTAAGCTAAGACAAAAATCTGAAGAGGCACAAACTGCTCCTGCCACACAATCACTGCTACCATTGATGAATTTAGTAAGACTGTGAACCACAACATCTGCTCCGAGTTTAGCAGCGTTAATATTCAAAGGAGAGAACGTATTATCCACTACCAAAGGAATATCATATTTCTTGGCCAACTTTGAAAGTGTCTTGATATTGGCGACTTCAAGCAAAGGATTACTGACCGCTTCGCAATAGATCATTTTTGTGTTAGGGGTAATGGATTGTTCCACAATGTCAAGATTGGTGATATCAACGAAAGAAGTGGAAATATTGAATTTCTTTAAAAAGTTTTTTAAAAATGCATAAGTACCCCCATAAATTGTTCGACTACAAACAATATGCTCGTTTGCATTACAAAGTTGCATGATGACGGCACTTATTGCTCCCATGCCACTCGCATAGACATTGGCAGCTTCGGTTCCTTCCAATTGGGCCATGGCTTCGCCCAAATATAAATTTGATGGGGAGGAGTGCCTGCTGTAAAGATAACAGCCTTCAGTATTTCCTTCAAAAGTATCGAACATAGTTTTTGCCGATAGAAATGTATAGGTTGATGAATCTGATATAGAGGGATTTACCCCACCAAACTCTCCAAAATATTGTAGGTCCTGTATATGTTCCGATGCCTTGTAGTCCATTTGTAATAAATTTTAGCAAAAGTATTCAAGGTTAGAATAAAAGTCAATTAAATATTTTATATAGTGACTTTAATTCTATTTTATTGATTTTAATAGATTTTTATTCTTATTTTACTAGAGAAAATATGAGAGTGTAGAAAATGTGTCAATATGGAATTGGATCAAAAAGATAAAAAACTAGTCAAACTGCTACAGGAGGACTGCAAAAAAACCACCAAGGAATATGCGGATAGTTTAGAATTGTCAAAAACAGCAGTTTATGAGCGAATACGTCGGCTTGAACGACTTGGGATTGTCACCAAATATGTTGCTTTGGTCAACAAAGAAAAGGTTCATCGAGATTTTACGGTATTGTGCCATGTAAGATTAGTGCAGCATACCAAGCAAAACATACTCAGGTTTGAACGGGAAATTTTAAAGCTGGACGAAGTATCCGAATGCTTTCATATTAGTGGTGACTACGATTATATTTTGAAAATCAATGTTAGCAACATGAAAGAATATCGAGAATTTATGGTTACCAAACTAACGGCAATAAGCAATATTGGGAGTACACAAAGCTCTTTCACGATAAGGGAGGTAAAGAACAGCCCTTCGGTTTTTATTTAGCAAAATTTAACGTAAATCGCTGTTAAAAAGGAGTTTGCATTGAAATGATATGTCTAAATTTTGGGTAATCAAAAAACGTCTTTTTACAAATGAATCCGCGCATACGTATTTTTCTCACGATGTTGGCTACCCTCATCGGAGGTTTGTCATTGGTACTCTACACAACGATTACAGAAAGTATTTTATTCGATAACCTTAGTTTTTGTACTTCTTCAAATTCAGATTTGGTTCTAGGCAGCACAGCACTTATTACTTCTGCCATGGTAGCGGGTTTTGTTGCTACGTTAATTGTAGTGAAAGATAACTCGGTACCCCATATTTTCATGTCCTTGTTTCTTATAGGTAATTTGTTTTTTGCAGCAGTTTGCGGTCAGTGGCATGGCCCTTTATGGTTCGAGACCGGGTTGCATCTATCACTTATTGGTGGTTTGTGGTTAGGTCGCTACGGTGCTGTAAAGTTTCCGTTGGCCCCAGTTTAAAATAGGATACTTTAACGAAAAACATTCGTATTTTTGTGTTCGTTTTTATCATAAATCAGTTTACAAATAGAACCTATGAATCAATATGATGTGGCCGTAATAGGCTCTGGGCCCGGAGGCTATGTAGCAGCGATTCGCTGTGCACAATTGGGAATGAAAACCGCCATAATAGAAAAATATAGTACCCTTGGTGGAACATGCCTCAATGTAGGCTGTATTCCTTCTAAAGCACTTTTGGATTCTTCCCACCATTATGAAGATGCCGTAAAACATTTTGAAGAACATGGAATCGATATTCCTGGTGAAGTCAAAGTGAATTTGGAACAAATGATTGCCAGAAAACAAGGTGTTGTTGACCAGACCACTAAAGGTATTCAGTTTTTAATGGATAAAAACAAGATTGATGTCCATGAAGGTGTTGGCAGTTTTAAAGATGCAACCCATATACATATTAATAAGACCGATGGGGGAGAAGAGACCATTGAAGCCAAGCATATCATCATAGCTACGGGCTCCAAGCCATCTACATTACCTTTTATTGAAATTGATAAAGAACGCATCATAACATCTACCGAAGCTTTGAAATTGAAGGAAATCCCAAAACATATGATTATTATTGGTGGCGGGGTAATTGGGCTGGAACTTGGACAGGTATACAAACGACTAGGTGCAGAGGTTACCGTTGTGGAATATATGGACCGCATTATTCCCGGGATGGACAGTGCACTTTCCAAAGAGCTCATGAAAGCCATGAAAAAGCAGAAGGTAAAGTTTAACCTTTCCCATAAAGTGAAATCGGTTGAGCGAAAAGGTGATGAGGTTATTATAAAAGCAGATAACAAAAAAGGAGAAGAAGTTACATTTACGGGTGATTATTGTTTGGTTTCCGTAGGTCGCCGACCATACACCGATGGTTTGAATGCAGAGGCAGCGGGAGTACAATTAGATGATAGAGGCAGAGTAGCTGTAAATGACCATTTACAGACCAATGTTTCAAATATCTATGCTATTGGAGATGTTGTACGCGGTGTCATGTTGGCGCACAAAGCGGAAGAGGAAGGTACTATGGTCGCTGAATTGATTGCAGGGCAGAAGCCGCATATCAATTATAATTTGATTCCCGGTGTAGTGTATACTTGGCCCGAAGTTGCCGCAGTCGGTAAAACAGAAGAAGAATTAAAAGAAGCTGGGATTGCATACAAAGTTGGACAGTTTCCAATGAGAGCTTTAGGGCGTGCAAGAGCCAGTATGGATATTGATGGATTCGTAAAAATATTGGCAGATAAAACTACTGATGAAGTATTGGGAGTCCATATGATAGGAGCGCGTTGTGCCGATTTAATTACCGAGGGTGTCACTGCAATGGAGTTTAGGGCATCTGCAGAGGATATGGCACGTATGAGCCATGCACATCCTACGTATGCAGAAGCGGTAAAAGAAGCTGCATTGGCCGCTACGGAGGATAGGGCAATACATGTTTAAGAATTAAAAATAAATAGGAATTAGGTTATTTGGCAACGCCAAAAACCCTGCTCAAAAAGAGTTTTACTCTAACGGAAATTTCTCTAAGCATTGGTTTACTTACTTTATAAAGGCCAATGCTTTGTTTTTTTAGATAGTCTGTTCCTGTTGCAATTCTTGCTTTGACTTCAGATTCATGCTTATTGTACCTTAAAGCTAAGTAAGTACAAGTAAACATAAAGGCCAAAGCTCCCGGTACAACCACCGATGGAATTAAAATATGGTTGAAAAAGCGATACAACCCTAACCCGGTAAAGCTTCCGTATAAAATTACAAAGTGAATTACATAAATTGAAAGCGTGCTGGACCCTATGCTCAAAACCGTTTTATTCATCATAAACCTGCGAAGTAACATAAAAACCGCAAAGACAATAAAGACATCGCCCAGACGAATAAATAGATAGTTGTTAAAAAAGATATCGGCGAACAATTGAATACGGGTCAACCTATGCACGTACAGAAAAACATCAGAAGAAGTAAAAATTAATAATGAGCCTAAAACTAGGGCAGAACCAATAGCGACCTCGTACAAACGTGTATAGTTTCTAAACTTATAAAACAGTGTAGACACAAACCCGCCCAGCGTTGCGTATCCAAGCCAAGGGATAATAGTGAAAACAGAACCGTTTGCCTTGGTAAAGTAATTGGCGATAGCTTGTGGTAAAAAAGAAAATGACCACTGATTGTATAACGGTTCAAACAAGAACAGGACTAGAGTTGCTCCCAAGAGTATGCTGGGAAAAAGGTATTTTTTTCTTTTGATGGAAAAGAGGTAAATCCCTATGAGTGCCAATATTGAAAGCCCGATACAATGCAGTACATCGACCAAATAAAAGGAATCGTAAATTTCCCCTATTAAAATCCCAAAAAGGTTCATTCGTAACAAGTAGCCGATCAACAATAATTGTAATCCACGACGTATACCTTTTCTTATTCTTGGATTTTCAAAACCCCTTTGTGGGGTCTTTATCAATAAATAGGTAAAAATAAAACCAGAAACCGTAAAGAAAACAGGAGCAGTAATCCCCCTAAAATAAAGCCAAACGCTAAAAAAAATATTTTCCTTGTCCCTGAAGACCGGGTCTAAGAGACCATCGATAAAATGCCCTTGGAGCATCATCAAAATTGCCCATGCACGCATGGCGTCAATAAAGAATAATCTGTTGGTCTTGGTTTTCATGTAAAACAATTACTCTATATACTTGCTAAACAGTTAGTTTGGATGTTCAGCGTTGCAAAACTAGTCAAAATACTCGCATGTATTGGTCATTTGAGGTATTTTAGCGAAACAATCAATACATTTTCTATATGGCTTCAATTTTAGCATTCGCAGGTAGTAATTCTTCAACTTCCATCAATCATAAATTAGTAAACTATACTACCGTCTTGATTGAAACGCATAAAACCCAGCTTTATGATATGACCAGGTACCCATTTCCTATGTACAGCGAAGATGATGAGCGGCAAAAGGGCTTTTCGAACTCATTGGTAGAGCTAAAGAACGATATTCAACGTGCTGATGCCCTCTTGATTTCTGTCAACGAACATAATGGCAATCCGTCCGCATACTTTAAAAACCTTCTAGATTGGTTATCCAGGCTAGAGCGTAAATTTCTACAGGATAAAACTGTTTTTTTGATGTCTACTTCGGGCGGCAAGAGCGGCGGGGCCAATTCCTTGGAAGTAGTTAAAAATATGTTGCCCAGGTTTGGTGCCGAAATCGTTTCTACCTTCTCTCTTCCTTCCTTTAAAGAGAATTTTTCAGCAAATGGAATATCAGATGATGCATTACGTAGCGAACATCAAAAAGCTTTGGATACGTTTCTTCAAAACCTAAAGTAAAATCCATTGCGAAAGCATCGTTCATTTTCAATTCAGCCATCTTTAAAAATTAAAGATGCTTTATTAAAATGGGCTGAACGTTACGTGGAGGTTGCTTGGTTGGACAGTAATGGCCACACTGATGAATACAGCTCTTATGACGCAATTTTGGCTGTTGCTGAACAGACCGATAAGTCTGTTAAATGCATAAACAACATCGATGAATTGAGTGAGTTTGTCGACAAAGAACACGACTGGTTGTTTGGTTACCTATCTTACGATTTAAAAAATAGGATAGAAAACCTATCATCTAACAATTTTGATGGCCTTAAGTTTCCTGAAATCCATTTTTTCCAGCCCACTAAAATTATTACCATCAAAGATGGGAAAATTGATTTTTTATATCTAGATGCCTATGTAGACCAGATTGAAGATGATTATTCAACAATAAAAGGGTTGTTGTTCGAAAATATTGACGAAAAAGTACTATCCCAAGCTATCCGTATTAAAATGCGTATCCATAAAGATGCCTATTTTGAAAAAGCCAATCGATTTTTGGAGCACATTCACCGTGGAGATATCTATGAAGCTAATTTCTGCCAAGAGTTTTATGCAGAAAACACTGTTATTGATGCTTTTGAAACGTTTAGAAAGCTAAATACAATTTCTAAACCCCCATTTGCCTCTTTTTTGAAAGATAAAGAGCATTATTTGCTATGTGCTTCGCCAGAACGATATTTAAAACGAATGGGGCAAACTGTAATTTCCCAGCCGATTAAAGGAACAGCTCCAAGGGGAAAGACCCAAATTGAAGACGAATCGCTCCAATATCAACTTGAAAATGATGCAAAAGAGCGGGCAGAAAACATTATGATTACCGATTTGGTTAGGAACGACCTATCCAAAAGCGCTGTGAAAGGTAGCGTAGAAGTGAAGGAACTTTGTAAGGTATATGCTTTTGAACAGGTACATCAAATGATTTCTACAGTTGTGTCTAAAGTTCCAAAAAGTAAAAAATCTTTTGAACTGATTCAAGAGACTTTCCCTATGGGAAGCATGACAGGGGCTCCTAAAATTTCGGCAATGAAAATTATTGAAACTTTGGAAGAAACCAAGCGAGGTCTTTATAGCGGAGCGGTTGGCTATTTTGACCCAAAGGGCAACTTTGATTTCAATGTGGTCATCCGAAGTATTCTTTACAACGAGAAAGCAAAATATGTTTCCTTTTCCGTAGGAAGTGCCATCACTGCCAAATCAAACCCTGAAAAAGAGTACCAAGAATGTTTGCTCAAAGCTAAAGCTATGCGAAACGTCTTGGAGGGGAGTTGAGATTGTCTGATTCCAGGAAGTACTAAAATCATTTACACTTGTCCATATTTTGACTTTTTTGAACAGTTGACAGTTGACAGTTGACAGTTGACAGTTGACAGTTGACAGTTGACAGTTGTCTGATGTCTGATATTTGATGACGGATGTCAGAAGTCAGAGGTACGAGGTACGAAGTCAAATACAAGAACTTAGAACTTGAAACTTTGAAACTAGAAACCTTTCACCCTTCACCCTTCACCCAAAACCCTTCACCCTTCAACCGAAATCCGTCAACCCAAACCCCGTATCCGTCAATTGACATGGGCAACCTATTCATATTACACTTTTCTTGCATGCTTTAATCCAAAAATATTTGAAGCTCATGAAAAAAATACATTTATTGATCCTAGTGGTGCTATCCGTTGGGATGTTCATCGTCTCCTGTTCCAGTGATGACAATGGAACAACACAGCCAACGCCAACAGCAAAACCAACCATAAGTAGTATTATGCCCAATTCAGGCCCTGTTGGCACGCAAGTGACCATTAACGGAACCAATTTTAGTGCAACGGCAGCATCCAACACCGTAAAGATCGGTGCCACAACGGCTACGGTAAGTGCCGCCACGGCCACCAAGCTCACCATTTCCGTTCCCCAAGGTGCCTCCACCGGAGCGGTAAGCGTTGCCGTAGGCGGCCAGACCGTTACCGGGAACACCTTCACCGTGACCGAAGCGGAAGTACAGAACACTGCTCCCGTGATCACCAACCAGACCACAACTGCAGAAGTACCGGAAGATGCGGACAATACTTTTGACATCTTTACCGTGACTGCCACCGACGTAGATGCGGACGATACACTCGTCTTTGAGATCACGGACGGAAACGGCGAAGGACTGTTCAGCGTAGACGAGAACGGCCTGATCACCTTGGCGGACGGCAAAAACCTCGATTTTGAGATCGCCACCGAGCACAATATAACCGTGACCGTCTCCGATGGCAACGGGGGCACGGATGAAATTACCGTACAGATAGCCGTACAGAACGTTATCGAAGACCTGTTCGAGGACCCGGCATCCTTTATCTTTACCTTGGAGACCGTTGATACCAATGAGGAATTTGATATGGAAATTTATGGAGAAGACGGAGATGTGGATTTTCAAATTGATTGGGGCGATGGACAGCCAGAGGAAAATGTCATTGCCCAGGGCGGCCTGTCCCATGATTACATAGCTCCGGGTACCTATACCGTGGCCCTAAAGGGGAAAGTGGACAGAATAACGTTCATAGGACAGGCCGCTTTGCAAACCGTGGAGCAATGGGGCACCACGGAATGGAAGAGCATGGAAGATATGTTTTACTTAGGAAATAATAATATTATAGCCCTAAATGCAAAGGATAAGCCCAATCTTGACCAATGTATATCGCTCAAACAGGCTTTTATAAATGTAGATTTCAAACAGGACATTGGCGGTTGGGATGTAGGCCAAATCACTAATATGGAAGCTACTTTTATTTCCAATCATGGATTCAATCAGGATATCAGCAGTTGGGATGTAAGCAATGTTGAAACTATGCGTTCCATGTTCTATGATGCCACGGCATTCGACCAGGACATTAGTGGTTGGGATGTAGGCCAGGTTACTAATATGCAATTTATGTTTTACGAGGCAGAAAGTTTCGATCAGCCCATTGGTGATTGGGACGTTGGCAATGTTCAAACTATGATTGGAATGTTCCAAGATGCCACAGCATTCGACCAGGATATTAGCAGTTGGGATGTAGGCCAGGTCACAACAATGGAATTTATGTTTTACGAGGCAGAAAGTTTCAATCAGCCCATTGGTGATTGGAATGTAAGCAAAGTTCAAACTATGTACGCAATGTTTGCTTACGCAAGTAACTTTAACCAAAATTTGGGAAGTTGGGAAATAGGCAATGTTGTAACTATGGCAGGCATATTAAGTGATTCTGGGATGTCCGCCACTAACTTTTCCGATACGCTTATAGGGTGGTCCCAACAAGACGTACAGCTCAATGTACCCCTAGGCGCACACGAGGTAGATTTGTGCATAGGTGATGGTGTCAACGCTTATGATGCCCTTACAGATATCGACAATTGGAACATTGTTTATGGGGATGACGTTCCCTGTAATTAAACTTAATTTTTAACTCAATGGGCCACCGGGGAGCTTTACGTTCTTCGGTGGTTTTTTGTGAGGACAGATGACAGGTGACGGATGTCAGAAATCGGAGGTCTGAAGTTGGGTGTTGGTATGAAATGAATTATGCTTAAAAAAGCAACACTTTGGACTTTAAGCTTATAACTTGCTGGTTGCTGGTTGCTGGTTGCTGGTTGCTGGTTGCTGGTTGCTGGTTTCTGGTTTCTGAGGTCTGATTCCTAAAAATAGCCCCTCTCTGAAACTTTGAAACTTTTACCCTTCACCCAATAACCCTACCCCAATCTACATAAATTCACGCTTTAGTAGTAATTTTACACAATGCTGGAACAGTTCGCCGAACATATCAAAACCAATTTTTCCTTTTTGAACGGAAAACGTCTGATATTGGCATGTAGTGGCGGGGTCGACAGTGTTGTTTTAGCTCATTTGGCAACTAAGGCTGGATTAGATATTACCTTGGCCCATTGCAATTTTCAACTTAGGGGGAAAGAAAGTGATGAAGACAAAGTATTTGTTGGCAACCTTGCAAAACAGCTAAAAACCTCTTTTCTGGTAGAATCTTTTAACACCGATCAATACGCTCAAAAACATAAAGTTTCTATACAAATGGCAGCAAGGGAGCTGCGCTATAATTGGTTTGATGATATTCTAAAAACCGAAGGGTTCGACTACGTCCTGACTGCTCATCATGCTGATGATAGCCTAGAGACTTTTATGATAAATCTTTCGCGGGGAACTGGAATTGAAGGGCTTTCAGGGATTCCCGAACAGAATGGAAAGGTTATTAGACCTTTATTAAATTTCTCGAGGACCGATATTTTAAATTACGCAAAAAACGAAAATATCAAATGGCGAGAGGACAGTAGCAATGTAGAAAATAAATACCTACGGAATAAGATTCGTCTAGAAATTGTACCCAAGTTGAAAGAGCTTCACCCAGCATTTTTAGACAATTTTCAAAAGACCCAAAATCATCTTTGCCAAACGGATGCATTACTGAAAAACCATATTGGGGAGCTTAAAGCACTATTATTTCATAAAACTGACAACCATTACAGAATCAATTTAAACGAATTACTGAAGCTACAACCTGTTGAGGCCTATTTGTACCGGTTTTTTCATGAATTCGGGTTTACTGAATGGGATAATGTAAAGGCATTGCTAACGGGAAATAGTGGTAAAGAAGTCCAATCAAAAACCCATAAATTACTGAAGGACAGAACGCATTTGATATTAAGGGAGCAGGAAAGTCAAAAAAATGAAGTTTTTGATATTTCTGAAAATAGTAAAGCTATCGAATATCCAGTTCACTTACAGTTTGAAGAGGTGAATACTATTGAAAATACATCAAGAAATGTGGTTTTTCTGGATAAGGAAAAGTTAAACTATCCGTTATTGTTAAGAAATTGGGAAAAAGGCGACTATTTTTATCCATTTGGAATGCAAGGGAAGAAAAAAATTTCCAAGTTCTTTAAAGATGAGAAAATTGATGTGTATTCCAAATCCAAACAATGGCTCCTGTGTTCTCACGATGCGATTATTTGGGTTGTTGGAAAACGCATGGATGAACGTTTTAAAGTGGATGTATCAACCAAGAACATCTTAAAAATCACATTGCTAACATGAGGTATTTAGTATCATTTTTGTATTCTTTCATTTTTACGATATCCATGACTGCTCAGTCAGAGAGTAGTCCAGCTGTTTGGTCTCACGAAGTCAAAAAAATATCCGATACAGAATACGATTTAATATTCAAAGGCAAAATATTGGAAGGTTGGCATGTGTATTCCCAATATACAGCTGAAGGAGGATCCTTGCCAAGCGAATTCACCTTTGATGGAATGGGTGAAGATTACGAACTCGTTGGAAAAACTGTGGAAAGTGAGACGATTACAGAGTACAGTCCTGTCTTTGAAGTGGATGAGACCTTTTTTAAAAAGGATGCTGTCTTTACGCAACGTATTAAATTGTTAAAACCTGATTTGAATCAAATTTCGGTCAACCTGTTTTATCAAATCTGTAAAGAGGTCTGTATTCCAAAAGATGAACTGTTTCAGATTTCTTTGGATGGCACCACTTTTCAGGCTTCAGAACAGGAATTGGATGAACGCAGTGCTGCGTTAGGGGCTTCTTTAAAGCTGGATTTAAAGAATAAAAACTTATTGGATAAAGGTGGCCTAGAAACAATCCAAGGTAAATCAAACATGATATGGATGGTTTTTGGTCTTGGCTTTTTGGGCGGGCTTATCGCTTTGTTAACACCATGTGTTTTTCCAATGATTCCTTTGACCGTTTCCTTTTTTACCAAACGGACAAAACAAAAATCAAAAGGAATTATCGATGCGCTGTTGTACGGTTTCTTTATTGTACTCATCTATTTTTTGCTCAGCCTGCCGTTTCACATATTCGATTCGGTCGATTCACAAATCTTGAATACCATAGCAACCAATATTTGGTTGAACATACTCTTCTTTATCATTTTTGTCTTTTTTGCCTTTTCGTTTTTTGGGTATTACGAGCTGACCTTACCAAGTTCTTGGGCCAATAAGATGGATGCCGCATCGTCCAAAGTAGGAGGGGGGCTTGGCATATTTTTTATGGCGTTGACCTTGGCCATTGTTTCTTTTTCATGCACTGGGCCTATTTTGGGCGGACTTTTAGGAAGCACCACTTTGGCCGAAGGAAGCGTGGCCACAAATCTTTCTGCTGGTATGGTAGGCTTTGGTCTTGCATTGGCATTGCCATTTGCACTTTTTGCACTTTTCCCCGCATGGTTGAATTCTTTGCCCAAATCGGGCGGATGGATGACAACGGTAAAAGTAGTTTTGGGTTTTCTAGAGTTGGCTTTGGCCTTCAAATTTCTTTCAAACGCCGATTTGGTCGGAAACTGGGGAATCTTTAAAAGAGAGATTTTTCTAGGTATTTGGATCGTATTGTTTGTTTTGATGACCCTTTATCTTTTTGGAGTATTCAGGTTCCCGCACGATGGACCAAAACAAAAAATAGCATCGACAAGAAAATTTGTGGGTATTTTAAGCCTTGCTTTTTCAGCATACCTTATAATGGGGCTGTCGAATGTGACAAATTTGAAATTGCTCAGCGGTTTTCCACCACCAGATTTCTATAGCATAAAAGAGACCGAAAGTGATTGCCCTTTGGGACTGGATTGCTACAAGGATTTTGAAGAAGGTTTGGCATATGCTCAAAAAGTGAACAAACCCATACTTTTGGATTTTACAGGTTGGGCCTGCGTAAACTGCAGAAAAATGGAGGAAAATGTTTGGAGCGATTCTAGCATTTATCCTATACTCAGGGAGGAATATATTTTGATTTCCCTATATGTTGATGATAGGAAAGAGCTTCCAGATGATGAAAAATTTGACTTTGAGTACGATTCGGGAAGAATCAAGGAAATTGAAACTATCGGGCAAAAATGGGGTACTTTTCAAACTATAAACTTTAATGCCGCTTCCCAACCGTATTACGTATTGCTTTCCCCAAATCTTGAAATTTTAAATGATGCCGTGCAATATGTTGATATAGAAGAATATGAAAGTTGGCTCAAATCAGGTCTTGAAAAATATCAACTTTCCATGAACAAATAAGCTACATTCTCCTTTACTTCTAGTACACTTTTTCAAAAATAGCTTACCTTAGATTCACTAAATAATCAATCAAATCTCCAGTGAAGAAGTTGAAGAAAGCACTTCTGGTTATAGCCAGTGTCCTATTAATTGTGCTTATAGGTGTTTTTATTTTTATAAATTCCTTAAAGCCAGATTATGATGGAGAAAAAACCTTGTCAAATCTTGACAATGAGGTAAACGTTTATTTTGACACCTATGGAATTCCGCACATTTATGCAGATAAGCAAGAAGATGCCTTGCGTGCGTTAGGGTATGTCCACGCTCAAGACCGACTCTGGCAGATGGAATTGTTGAGACGTGTTGCCAAAGGAAAACTTTCAGAGGTATTTGGAAAGGATTTGTTGGAGACCGATAAATTTTTCCTCTCACTTGGTATTGACGATTATACCAAACAGACAGTCTCCCAACTCGATATGCAAAGTGAAATGGTTGTGCTCTCCAAAGCATATCTGGACGGAATAAATGAATTTATAGAAAAAGGACCGACTCCAGTAGAGTTTTACTTAACGGGATTGGATAAGGAACCTTTTAAATTGGAAGATATCTATGATGCGGTCGGCTATACGGCCTTTAGTTTTGCCATGGCACATAAAACCGACCCGTTGCTGACCAATATTAAAAATAAACTGGGCGATAAATATTTGAAAGATTTGGCCATTACATCCGATACTTCTACGGTTTGGATAAAAAATTATAGCAATACAGTTTCAGACTCATTGGAAACCGATATTGCGTCAAGCGTAACCAATATATTGAAAAAATTACCTGTGCCCCAATTTGAGGGTAGCAATAGTTGGGTGTTGGCACCTGAAAAGACAAAATCTGGAAAAGTCATACTTGCCAATGATCCCCATATAGGTTTTGCACAGCCATCGGTTTGGTACGAAGCACATGTAGTAACACCAGATTATGAAAAATACGGTTACCATTTCGCGGGAGTTCCGTTTCCACTTTTAGGCCATGACAGAAATTTGGCATACGGACTTACAATGTTCCAAAATGATGATCTGAATTTCTACTATGAACAAACAAATCCTTCGGACAGCACAAAGTACAAAACGGAGCATGGTTGGAAAGATTATGAATATATCGCAAAAGAAATCAAGGTGAAAGATGCTGAACCTGTATCCTTTACCTATAAGAAAACAAGACATGGCCCCGTAATGAACGGTATTGCCAAACAAGTATCTGGGGAAATCCCCATTGCGATGTCTTGGGTGTATGCCAACGAAAAAAACGAAGTGATGGATGCACTTTATGGTATGACCCATGCAAAAGATATTGATGGATTTAAAGCTGCACTTCCAAAAATTCATGCCCCTGGACTTAATGTGATGTACGGGGATGCCAAAGGTAATGTGGCTTGGTGGGCTTCGGCAAAATTGTATACCATGCCCGATAGTATTTCCATAAAGTTTGTACTGGACGGCACATCTGGAAAACAAGAACCCCTTGGTTATCTGGACTTTTCAAAAAATCCAAGTGCCATAAATCCACCTTGGAACTATGTGTATTCTGCAAACAACCAACCCGATTCTATTGCCGGAATGTTGTATCCTGGATACTATTTGCCCGAAAACAGGGCCAAAAGAATTGTGGAACTCTTAGATGGGAAAAATGATTGGGATAAAGCATCCGCTTCTAAAATGATTTTGGACGTGAGGTCGACCGTAAACCCTCAGCTGGTTACGGAACTGATAAAATTAATGGATGTCTCAATCTTGACAGATGAACAATTGGTACAAATCGATGCATTAAAAAATTGGAATGGTGAGTATACGCTGAAAAACACAAATGCTTTGCTATATCATCGTTGTGTTTATTACGTCTTAAAAAACACCTTAGAAGATGAATTGGGCCCCAAGCTTTTTAAGCAGTTTTTGTCTACCCATTTGGTAAAACGGCAAATTGCATGGGGTACAAAAATGGATATAGGCACATGGTGGGACAATATAAACACGAAAGATAAAGTAGAGACACGAGATGATATCGTATTAAAATCCTTCGCTGATGCTTGGGGTTCCATTATAAACGATTTTGGACCCGATACGAGCCAGTGGACTTGGGATAAAGTGCATACGCTGGAACACGAACATCCTATTGGGCAAGTAGAATCATTACGAAGTTTCTTCAACGTAGGGCCTTTTCCTGTCCAAGGAAGTCGGGAGGTTATCAACAATATGGCATTCCCATATGACAGTACTGGATATTACAAGGTCAATTCTGGACCATCAACAAGACGTATTATCGATTTTTCAGATATAGAAAATAGTATCAGTATACTACCGACCGGACAGTCAGGAAATCCGTTCAGCAAATACTACAAAGACCAAGCGGAGCTTTATATCAATGGTAAATTTCGAAAAATGATGATGAACAAGGAAGAAATTAAACGTGAAGCCGAAGCTGTGCTTACTTTCAAACCGGAAAAGTAATTGTTCTATTTTTCACTTGCGCTTCACCATTCACAATATAGCATAAAGCATTGGATTAAATTAGTGGATTTTTGACCGATTGCCATTTGGTTTATTTGTAGTAAATATTTTACTTTTGATTTCCGGTCGATAGAACCGTGTATGATCTTCCATAATCGTTTTTAACCCCAACATTTTGGACTTTAAAAAAATAGCAAATGCTTATAAAAGTATATGGCAGCGCTGTGTTTGGGGTAGAAGCTACAACCATAGTTGTTGAAGTGAATATTAGTAAGGGGATAGGATATCACTTGGTAGGCCTCCCCGACAATGCGATAAAGGAAAGCAACTACCGTATTGCCGCAGCGTTGGAAAACAATGGTTATAAAATTCCGGGTAAGAAAATAACCATTAATATGGCGCCTGCCGATTTGCGAAAAGAAGGTTCGGCCTATGACCTGACCTTGGCCTTGGGTATACTGGCGGCTTCCAATCAAATCAAGTCAGAGCAAATTGATCAATATTTAATTATGGGAGAGCTTTCGCTGGATGGCAGCTTACAACCTATAACGGGTGCGCTGCCCATAGCTATTAAAGCGCAACAAGAAGGGTTTAAAGGATTCATTCTTCCTAAGGAAAATGCTAAAGAAGCAGCCATTGTTGGAAACTTGAAAGTTTACGGAGCGGAAAATATTAAGGAGGTCATCGATTTTTTTGATATTCAAAAACCTTTGGCACAGACAAAAGTAGATACCCGAAAAGAATTTCAAGAAAGTCTGAACTTTCCAGAGTTTGACTTTTCCGATGTAAAAGGGCAGGAAAGTATAAAACGCTGTATGGAGATTGCTGCCGCTGGTGGTCATAATATCATACTTATTGGCCCACCCGGTGCTGGAAAGACAATGTTGGCTAAACGTTTGCCTTCCATTTTACCACCAATGACCTTGCACGAAGCTCTGGAAACTACAAAAATCCATAGCGTGGTGGGTAAAGTAAAGAATATGGGATTGATGAGTCAACGCCCTTTTAGAAATCCTCATCATACAATTAGCAGTGCCGCGCTGGTAGGAGGGGGGAGTTACCCGCAACCGGGCGAAATATCTTTATCGCACAATGGGGTCCTATTTTTGGACGAACTACCCGAATTTGAACGAAGGGTACTCGAAGTCATGCGCCAACCCATGGAAGACCGGGAAGTTACCATTGCAAGAGCAAGATTCACGGTAACCTATCCCAGCAGTTTTATGCTGGTTGCCAGTATGAATCCAAGTCCGGGAGGTTATTTTAATGACCCTGATGCACCAGTAACCTCTTCACCATTGGAGATGCAACGGTATTTGGGGAAAATCTCTGGCCCGTTATTGGACAGAATCGATATCCATATTGAAGTGACTCCGGTTCCCTTTGAAAAACTTTCAGAAGACCGAAAAGCGGAGGCTAGTGTTGATATCCGTAAACGTGTGACCCAAGCCCGCGAAATCCAGACCAAACGTTTTGAAGTTTTGGAACAGGTACATTATAATGCACAAATGAACACCAAACAAATCAGGGAGTTTTGCGTATTGGACAATGCTTCAAAAGAATTATTAAAAAGCGCCATGGAACGTTTAAATCTATCTGCTAGGGCCTATGATAGAATTTTAAAAGTTGCTAGAACCATCGCTGATTTAGAAAGCGTTGAAAATATTTCTGGAAACCATATCTCTGAAGCCATTCAATACCGAAGTTTGGATAGAGAGGGATGGTTGGGGTAAAACCTTAAACCATCACTTTCTTCAAAGCCTGTACAAATGCCTTCATTTCCTGCATAGTTCCAGTACTTATTCGTGCCCACTCATACATAGGAGGGAAGGGTCTTCCTATTAGCACATTTTCCTTTTTCATGGCAGCATTGACCTTAGTGATATCTTGACCTGTTTTAAAAAACACAAAATTCGTGTGTGAGGGTATGTAGTCCAAGCCCATTTTGGCAAAACTATCGTATAGGTAATCTTTCGCTTCTTTATTTTTTAGAATACTGAACTTATAAAAATCATCATCTTTAAGAGCTGTCTTTGCGGCTTGTATTGCCAATACATTGGTGTTTGCCATGACACTCTTTCGCAATCGGGCGGCAATGTCGGGCCGGGCAACGAGATAACCGATGCGAAGTCCAGCCATACCATAAACTTTTGAAAAGGTCTTGGAGACAATAATGTTTCGGTCTTTTTTTACCAGTTCTACCATTGAAGGATAGTCAGGTTCTGTTATGAAATCATAATAGGCTTCATCGCTAAAAATCATGGCTTTAGTATCAAAAGAAGTACAGAAATCCCGTAATGCTGATTTATCCAACAATGTTCCTGTAGGATTATTGGGATTACAAAGAAAAATGAGCCCAGTTCTGTTGGTCACTCTATTTCCCATGGCTTCCAAATCATGCCCCATACTTTCATCAACAGGGACTCTGTGAACATGCGCCCCAAAGTTTTCAGCGTAGCGCATTAATGCTTGGAACGTAGGGTCCGCAGCAATAATTTCTCTGCCGCCAAGACTATATGCGAGTCCTGTTGCTTTTAGCCCTTCGGTTGAACCACCGGTTACCACAATATGATCTTTGGTAACGCCTTCCTTAGCCGCAATAAGTTCAACCAACTCTGAAAATACTATTGAAGGGTATCGACATGCAATATCGAAGGATTCTGTTATAGTCGCCCTAACCTTTTCTGAAGGCCCAAAAGGATTTTCGTTGGAATTAAGTTTAACAACGTCATCCAGTTTAAAGGGTCTGGGTGCAAAGTCATGCGCAAGTGCGTCTATTCCACCCAAAAAAGCAAAGCCACCGGACAATCCTACGGTTTTGAGCCAATGTCTTCTATCAATAGTTTTCATATTTGATTATTTAGTCCCAAAAAAGGTACGCTAAATGGCCAAAAATGGTGGTCTCCTTTAGTCCCCGCGCTTGGATAATTTCCGCCAGACTATATCCTTGCTGATGCAGTAATAAGCTCTGAT
>JBCCEC010000044.1:0-30658 GCA_039030475.1 Bacteroidota bacterium | reverse complement strand
TTTTTTAAGGAGTGCAAAATTAGTAATAATTACTTCACCCTACAAGAAAAGGTAAAAAACTTCGTTTAAATATTAAGAGTTATTAACATAAATGAACCAAGCAAGCTTACATAACGTATATGACAATATACACAACAAAATAGACCATGTTTACATCTTTTGTTGCTGTTGAACGCCTTTTTTATGTAATTTGCCGATGATTTAAAACCCTACAAATCACCCCATTCTATGAAATTAAAAAGTATAATTGTAGACGACTCCTCAATGCAACGCATGGCTGTGGCCAAATTGGTGAACAGTCACCCGCATCTTGCCCTAGTAGCCGAATACAGCAACGCGATCGAAGCCAAGAACGGCCTTAAAAACCACGACATCGACTTAATCTTTCTGGATGTTGAAATGCCAATCATTAGTGGTTTTGACCTTTTAGAGGCCTTAGAGAATCCTCCACAAGTAATTTTGATTACAGGAAAGCCTGATTACGCACTGAAAGCTTTCGATTACGATGTGACCGATTATCTACACAAACCCATTACCCTAGCTCGTTTTGAATCTTCCGTTAAAAGAGCGGTTGCAAAATATGAGCAAATGAATAGGGTTGATGAAGACGAAGAACACATCTTCGTAAAAAGTAACCTAAAGAAAAGAAAGGTTATCTTAAATGACATTAAGTGGATCGAAGCACTTGGCGATTATATTAAATTGGTAACGGATGAAGCCAATATCGTCATTCTTTCTACCATGAAATCTTTTGAGCAACAATTACCAGCTGAAAAGTTTCTACGAATACACAAATCCTACATCGTGAATCTGGAAAAAATAGAAAAGTTCAACAGTAAAAATGTTGAGGTTGGGGGTAGACAGATTCCTTTAAGTAGAAATAAAAAGACTGAGTTGGCAGAAGCACTTGCCAACGTATAATTATATGTGGTCTACATTGTAGACGAGTCTCACACTTTTATACTTAGAAATAGCATTAAAAGATTTTTCAATTCTTTTAATGCTATTTTTTGTTTGTGCAATGGATTGTTTTCGATTGGCCTTGACCAAGATATTTTTTAGATAGTCTCTTCGTATTCTAGCAACGGGCGGATATTCAGGCCCTAAAATTTGATGGCCCAACAGCACGTTCTGCAATGAGCTTGCAAACCATTCGGAAGCTTCATTGAGTTTGTTATAGTCCTTATCCTTTAAGGTGAGCTTGATGATACGTACTAGCGGAGGGTACTTAAACTGTTCACGTTCATAATACTGCTCCTCAAACATTTTATCATAATTATTGGTAGTTACCTGCTGTAATATTTGATGGTAGGGATTGTAGGTCTGTATAAGCACCTTTCCCCTTTTCTTTGTCCTACCTGCTCTGCCTGCTACTTGGGTCAATAGCTGAAAACTCCTTTCATGTGCGCGATAATCGGGAAAGTTAAGCAATGAATCGGCATTCAAAATACCGACCAGGCTTACATTTCTAAAATCCAATCCTTTTGTTACCATTTGCGTACCTACAAGAATATCCATCTCTTGTTGCTCAAAAGCGGTAATTATTTTTTCGTAAGCGTATTTTCCGCGAGTGGTATCCAAATCCATCCTACCAATGGTGGTTTCTGGGAAAAATTCCTGTAACTCTTCCTGAATTTGTTCCGTACCCAGTCCTTTCATGTCCAAAGTTGCATTTCCACAAGCTTGGCAACTTAGCTGTAAGGCCATGTGATATCCACAATAATGGCAGCGTAGCTGATTCCTGTGCTTATGAAAGGTTAAACTAACATCGCAATTAGGACATTGGGGAACATTTCCACATGTGGTGCACTCCACAATGGGCGCAAACCCCCTGCGGTTCTGAAACAAGATGACCTGCTCTCCTTCTTCCAACGTTTCCGTGATAGCATTGAACAAGGTTTCGGAAAAATGTCCTTTCATCCGTTTCTTCCTTGTGGCTTCTTTAATATCTACCAAAGTAATATCTGGCATGACCACATCTCCGTATCTATATTGAATATGGGCATATCCATATTTTCCTTTCTTTGCATTGTCCATGCTTTCGATACTGGGGGTTGCGGAACCCAAGATACAATTGGCACTATGATAAGCTGCTAGAACTAGGGCGGCATCACGGGCATGGTATCGTGGATTGGGGTCAAATTGCTTAAAGGAACTCTCATGTTCCTCATCCACTACAATTAATCCCAGATTGGAAAATGGTAAAAATAAAGAAGACCTCGCTCCTATTACAATCTGTGCTTTTTCTTTATTTTCCAATACATTGTTCCAGACCTCCACTCGTTCGTGGATACTATATTTTGAATGGTATACGGCTACTTTTTCACCAAAATAATCCCGAAGTCGATTAATGAGTTGTGAAGTCAACGCAATTTCCGGAAGCAAGTAGAGCGATTGCTTTCCCTCATATATATACTGCTCAATTAGTTTGATATAGACCTCCGTCTTGCCCGAAGAGGTAACCCCATGCAATAGAACAGGCTTTTTATTTGTAAAATTTAAATTAATCGCTTCAAACGCCTCAGTTTGATAAGGATTCAAAGTAATGTTCTTTCTACTCTTTTCTGATGTATGTACTATCCTATCGGTTCTAATGAAGTATTCTTCTAAGATAGATTTATCAATAAGTGCTTTTATGACAGCTTTGGAACCACCGCTCTCTTTTTCCAAGTCAGTAATGGATATTGGCTTTTTTGTTCTTGCTTGTAGTTGAAAGAAAGAAAGCACTACCTGACTTTGTTTTTTGGCCCTAGCGATTGTATGCAACAACTCTTCAAGCTTTTCTTCACTGCTATAGGCTTCCGCTAATTTTACGTAGCGAACCAGTTTTGGTCTGTATTGCTCATAAAGTTCTTCTTTCTGAAGCACTACTCCTTTTTGAACCAATCTATTCACTAGGGGCAATACGTTTTTCTTATCGACAATACTGCTTATCTCTCCTATTTTTAAGGCAGTTTGATGCTGGAGTGCTTCGTAGACCAGAAATTCGTCGTCTTTTAGTTCAATGTCGTTAACGGTATTGTTTTTATTGGGCAATATCAAGGTTTCACTTTCTAACAGAAAGGCACTTGGCAATGCGCTTCGGACTACTTCTCCCAAAGTGCACATGTAGTATTTTGCAATCCACTCCCAATGTTTTAACTGATATGCATTCACCAAGGGTACCTCATCCAATATCTGATAGATTTCTTTAGCCTCGTAAGCAGTTGGTGCATTATTATGGATGTTATACGCTACCGCCGTATAGATTTTGGATTTACCAAACGGTACCGCTACACGCATGCCCACTTGCAAAAAATCTGCTTCAGCTTTAGAAATGCTGTAGGTAAAGAGCCTCTCCAAAGAAATGGGTAATACAACATCTAAAAAATAATGCATACGCTATTTATTCTTCCAGAACCCTATGCCAAGTTTGGGTTCTGTACAAAAATGCCAAATATCCCCGTACTTTTAGCCTGTTCTTGTTCTTTGGGTCCAACCAGACCCTTCCCCTAAAGGTCATAGCTTGTTCTGGGTCAAAAAGCCGATCTCCTTTGTATTCACCCTTGCTGTTTTTCTTGAAGTTATCCATAATCTTCATGCCAACAATGGGCTTATCCTTTAATTCTCCCTTGCATTTTATGCAAACTGCATTCTCTTTTCCTTTTTCCAAGATTTTAAGAATCTTGGCCTGTAAAAGACCATTTTCCTCATATATTTTTACAATTGCTTTGGTATTTCCGTTTCTATCATCTACCGTTTTCCATTTCCCAAATACTGTTTGAGACCAGGATGCTTGAAGCATCAATAAAAAAATAGCTATTAAAAAATTACGTAACCTTACGTTGTCTATCATGTTTTTTCCTTAGTGAATTAAGGGTTGCATTCAATTCAAACCCCAATAATAAAATGTTGGAGTTCAACCAAATGAACACCATTAAAATCAATAAACCTCCTAATGCCCCATAAAATTCATTGTACCGTGCAAATTTTTCCACATATACTCCAAAAAGGTAGGATGTGAGTATGAACAATAACGTAGTCATTAACGCGCCCGCAGAAAAGAATTTTGCCTTTCTGCCTTCTGCAGTGCCAAAATAATACAGAATAGCGGTAGTAAGATAGGAAAGTAGCAAAAAGAAAAGAATTTTGGCCACCTGTATGAGCAAATTATCTCCTTGCTCAACAGTATATCCCAATCGCTTTCCCAAATATTCACTTGTATATTCCAAAATGTAGAACTCAAAATAGACAAAAGCTACTGCCCCGATAACAAGCAGAATAGATAGTAACAGACCAACCATAAGTGCATAGGCATATTGACGCAGAAAATTTCGTGTAAGCTCTACATGGTACGAATTTTCAAAACCTCCAAATATTGCATTTACGCCATTGGCAACCAGAAAAATGGAAATCAAAAAAGTGGAGGATAATAATCCACCTCTTTTTTGGTCTTTGATCTGCTGGTAGATATCACCAAAGTAATCACTGGTCGCAGATGGTAAAAAGGCTTCTAAATACAAAAGGAACTGAGCATCAAAATTTTCATTGCCCACACTTACATAGGGAATTATAAAAGGTAAAAGCGTGACCAAAAAAATCAATAGGGGAAACAGTGCCATAAACAAACTGAATGCGATAGAGCTTGCTCTTGAGGATAATGTTCCCTTAACAATTCCCAGCACGTACATTTCCAACAGGTCATAAAGGGATAGACCTTCAAAGGCTTTTAATTTTATACTTTTTAAAAAACGGACGAGCCATTTGACCAAAGGTATTTTTTCAAGACGTTCTTCTATGGTCATTCGTATTATACTGCTTTTAAGCTTAAATCCATGTTATGGACAGAATGGGTCAAGGCGCCTGAGGAAATATAATCAACCCCACATTTTGCATATTTCCTTAGTGTATTTTCGTTGATTCCACCAGAAGATTCGGTCAGACAGTTATCTCCTATCAACATAACCGCTTTTCGAGTGTCATCGTAATCAAAATTGTCCAATAGAATTCTATATACTCGACCTGATTCTAAAATTTCTTCTACCTCATCCAGATTTCTTGCCTCTACAATAATTTTAAGATTTCTGTTCGTATCCTGTAAGTACTGTTTTGTTTTGCTTATTGCCTGTGCAATGCCTCCCGCAAAGTCAATATGGTTGTCCTTTAACATGATCATGTCGTACAGCGCGAATCTGTGATTCTCTCCACCACCAATTTTTACGGCCCATTTTTCAAGGGCGCGAATTCCAGGAGTCGTTTTTCGGGTGTCCAAAATCTTGGTATTGGTTCCCTCTAAAAGCTGAACGTAACTTTTTGTTTTAGTAGCTATTGCGCTCATTCGTTGCATCGCATTCAAAACCAATCGTTCCGCCTTCAATATGCTTTGGGAACTACCACATACATAAAAGGCTATATCCCCATGATCCACTTGCATTCCATCAGAAATAAGCATTTCTATCTCTAAATCTGAATCTACATGCTCAAACACTTGTTTGGCAAAGGTTATGCCAGCGATAACACCTTTGTCTTTTACCAACAGCTTTGCCTTGCCAGTAGCTGTAGCAGGTATGCATGCCAAAGAGCTATGATCTCCATCACCTACATCCTCACGAATGGCATTCTCAATAATATACTGTATCTCTTTTTGGAATTGATCTTGGGTAATCATCCATAGGGGTTTTGACGAAAATAATAAAAACATCATTTACATCTATATTGAATGCGTATAGTTTAATCATAAAAAATTATTTTTGATGATGCAGATTACCTTAATTGCCATAGGAAAAACAGATAGTCGAGAACTTTCCAATCTTATCACTATCTACGAAGAGCGGTTGAAACACTACGTAAAATTTGAGTTGATCATCATTCCCGATATCAAGAACAGTAAAAACCTTTCTGAAGTTTTACAGAAACAAAAAGAAGGAGAATTGATTCTTAAGCATTGTAAACCCAGTGACACTTTAATCCTAATGGATGAAAAAGGAAGGCAACTTTCATCGGTTGAATTTTCTACATTCCTTCAGAAAAAAATGAACAGTGGAATAAAAAACCTTGTTATGGTAATTGGGGGACCTTATGGATTCAGTGAAAGCGTATATAAGCGATGTGATACCAAAATGAGCCTTTCAAAAATGACCTTTTCACATCAAATGGTTCGTTTGTTTATCGTAGAACAGATTTATAGAGGGTTTACGATTTTACGGAATGAGCCGTATCATCATCAATAAGTGATTTATCCATACCCATTAATTTATGCTTTTCCAGAAAGTTCTCCACCTTTTTTATTACGATGTGATGTGGTTTTGCCTCCTCAGTGGTTTCTTCTAAGGATTTTACCATACTCTGGGAAACTTTCTTTAGATGATTCAATTCTTCATCGATAAAGCCATAAATCTCTTTTTGACGTTCAGGATTTTTTTCAACTTTGAGCACATACTGAAGATCAGCTATGTTTTTCATGTGGGAACTGAAGACATGGGATTGATGCCACGCTATTTCTGAAAGTTTCTTCTTCTGGTCAAGTATTCTATTGATAATGGGATTGACTATAAAAAATATCTCAAAAAGAATGATTACGATTGAAAAGATGGCAAGTTCCATTTCAATGATCATCATGGTTCTGATGTCCTTTTCAGCTTTTTTCTGAAATTGGTTTACAATTCCATCCATAATCACCAGAAACCGATCTACCCGATATCTTACATCATAAAACGAGACATGCTTGTAATTCTGAAAATTTTCCAATTCACTGTATAACCATTCTAAATGGGGATCCAACTTTCTAAACTCGATCAGAATAGCTTCATCTTCCAAAGGTTCCAACTTAAAACCCGTATTGCCCTTTTGAAGAAATCGGTTCATTTGGTACAGCTTGGTCAAAGTCAGTTTCATTTCGGCATAATCACAGCTGTGATACCTACAGGAATACAATTCGTTGAGCAAGCGCTGACTTAGCATTCGTTGCCTACCTGCCAAGTTTACGACTAGTGCTGTGGACCTTTGTTTGCTTAGGGAATATTGGGTCATGGTCTGTATTGCGATGGTCAACAACACAATGGATATTACCAAAAGGTAGTATGCTTTAAAGCCCTTCTTAAATAGTTTTAACTTTTTAATGCCCATCCAATCAAAAATCTTCCTTGGTAAGAATTTGATTACAATGTACTCCTTAAAAAAAGTTTTTAAATATAAATGTTGTGAAACCTAGGTTTTACGAAGGTGAAAAGCAACTTTACGGATGGAGCGTTTCCCCATTAATACAATACCCTAAACTTTATAGTATTTTCTACATTTTTAAGTGCTTTGACCACTTCTTTGTTGTATTCTTTGTCCAGGTCTGTGATAACATACCCTACCTTATCGTCGGTGGACAGGTATTGCCCCGTAATGTTCATTTGATATTTAGCCAAAACCTCATTGATTTTAGCCATAATGCCAGGTACATTTTTATGAATATGCAGAAAACGATGTGCATTGTTCTGCTTGGGCAATCTTATATTGGGAAAGTTAACCGCATCTACCGTATTCCCAGAATTGACGTAATCCATAATCTTATTGGGTACAAAATCCGCAATATCCCGTTGTGCCTCTTCGGTACTACCACCAACATGGGGTGTTAAGATTACATTGGGAAATCCCTGTAACGCAGTTTTAAAACCTCCGTTGCTTCTAGGTTCTTCGGGATATACATCTACAGCTGCCCCTGCCAATTTCCCACTGTCCAATGCTTTGGAAAGCGCATCAATATCTACAACAAAACCTCTTGAAAGGTTGATTAACATAGCACCATCCTTCATGTTATCAATTTCATTTTGCCCTATAAAATCTTTATTGGCCTTATTATCGTCTATATGTAATGTAACCACATCAGAAACCGCAAGCAACTCTTCCAACGAACCACATTTAATGGCATTGCCCAAAGCCAGCTTATCAGCTACGTCATAGTAATACACCCGCATGCCAATCGCCTCTGCCAAAACGGATAATTGCTTTCCGATGTTACCATAACCAACGATACCAAGGTTCTTGCCTCTAACTTCTCTAGAATTGATAGCCGTTTTGTTCCATTCCCCGTTATGAATTTCAGTACTACGGGTAAAAACGTTTCGCATGAGCATTATTATCTGCCCTATTGCCAACTCAACAACGGAACGCGTATTACTATAAGGGGCATTAAAAACAACCACTCCCTTTTCTTTGCTATACGTTAAGTCAATTTGGGTAGTACCAATACAAAAAGCACCTACTACCAGTAATTTATCCGCTGCATCAAGTACTTTTTGTGTTACTTGGGTCTTAGAACGAATCCCCAGCACATGTACTCCTTTAATTTTTTCAATGAGTTCCTCTTCAGGAAGACTGTGTTTTACCAATTCCACAGAAAAACCATCTTCAGATAAGTTTTTAAAGGCATCTGGATGCACATTTTCCAATAAAAGAATCTTGATCCTGTTTTTAGGGTACGAAATATTCCTAGGCAAATCGTTCACATAAAGAAACTCATCAAGACTAGGGGTTACATGATCTGCATTGTTCGCAGCTTTCTCTCGATGCACATTCTCAGTATAGGCAAAAAATTTGTCCGCAATACCCGCCTCCCGCATCACGTAATCACTGTAGCCGTCACCGATAACCTGTACTTCGCCATCCAAATCAAGATTTTTAAGGCATTCAATCTTTCCATTATGGGAAGCAAGTACGTTTGACTCGTCAAACCCAATAATGTTCCCTTTGTCATCAAACCTAAAGGTATTTGCATAAACCCGTTCCGATGGGATATTATATTCTTGGACAATTGGATCTATAAACTCTTTGAAACCACAGGAAATCACGTAAATATCTTCTGAGAATTTATGAAAAAACTCTTTGTTGGAAGCAATGGACTTTGAGATTTTGTGACGAAGTTCCTCTACCAATCCGCCAAGATCGTCCTTGTGGGCATTTAAGAGCTGTATCCTTTTTTCCAAAGATTCGGTAAAGGAAATATCCCCATCAATGCCCAAATTGGTGATGTTCTGTATTTCCTGTATAATCTCTTCTTTGTTTGATTTACCCTGTAAGGTCATCTCTGCAAGCACATCCAGTGCTTCAACCGTTGTAAGGGTACTATCAAAATCAAAAACGTACTTTCGTCCCACTTCCACCATGATTTTTCCAAAAATTAAGGGCTAAATTTAAACATTAATTTCATCCCTAAAATTGGAAGTTATAAAAAACCATTTACAAATACAGATATATCAAAAATAGTCCTCAAAATGTTCTAAAAACCTATATAAAAATATGTTTCAATGGTTTTTAGTGTCAAAACCATCGTCTAGTCTCTTTACAATACACCTTGTATCGTTTTCCAAACAAGTCCGTAAGGGCTTTTTCTTCGCGTTTGATTTGAAAATGGTTTATGTAATATACAAAACCAGCCGCCAAAAGTGTGTTGAAAGCATTCCCAAGTTTTAATCCAAAGGCAATCAATATAAGCAGCATTGCCAAATACATGGGGTTCCGGGTATATTTAAAAATCCCATTGGTGACCAAACTATTGGTCTTGGTCAAATTAATAGGGTTTGTTGTGGTCTTCACCTTTATAAACTGAAGTAACGCTATCAGCATGATTAGTACAGCAAGAGAGCACAAAAAAATTGCAAGTTGTTCCCGCCCAAAAAAGTCAAAATGACCTACAGGCAGAAACCTGTACAATAGATACATTAAACCTCCAAAAACCAACAATACTAAAGGCGGTATTACTTTCAATTTCATATTTAAGCAACTAATATTTCGAAATTACTACTTTTAGCAACGCTTTAAATCATTCATACTTTGAAAATCGTTTTTGCCACACATAATCAACATAAATTGGAGGAAGTTCGCGAACTGCTTCCTTCTTTCATTGAGCTACTATCCTTAACGGATATTGGTTGTTTTGATGAAATTCCCGAAACAGGGAAAACATTGGAAGAAAACGCCAAGATAAAAGCGGATTATGTTACTTCAACCTTTGGTCTGGACTGTTTTTCCGATGACACCGGTCTTTTGATTGATGCTTTGCACGACGCTCCGGGAGTATATTCCGCACGCTACGCAGGGACACAAAAAAACACCCAAGATAATATAGCAAAGGTATTGCGTGAAATGGAAGGCGTTAGCGATCGTACGGCCCATTTTAAAACTGTAGTACATCTTAATTTAAAAAGTGAAAATTATTCTTTTGATGGTATCGTAGAAGGAAACATCACCAAAAAGGAATATGGAACGGGAGGCTTTGGATACGACCCAATATTTAAACCGGAAGGTCATGAGGCAACCTTTGGTGAACTATCGCCAGAAATTAAGAATGCTATTAGCCACAGGGGCAGGGCCGTACGCAAATTGGTAGCATTTTTTGAAAAAATAGCGCTATAGTTCCCAACTGAACTATTTAATGTACCTTTGCGCCTTTATTAACGCCGCCGGTATGGGCAAGGTGTTGTTAAGGGCTTACAATGGTAAAATCGAAATCGCTCTGTACAACACAACATATTTGCGATTTAAGGTATTTACCAAAATGACAAAATTTGAAGCCTTGGGGTTGGACAAACCCCTTTTGGATGCTATTTCCGATCTTGGATTTGAATCCCCCTCAGAAGTACAAGAAAAAGCAATTCCGATCTTATTGGAGCAAGAGACCGATTTGGTCGCACTCGCACAAACAGGAACAGGAAAAACCGCAGCTTTCGGTTTTCCCATGATTCAAAAAATTCAATCGGAAAGTAGGACTACGCAAGGACTTATCCTCTCTCCTACCCGTGAGCTTTGCTTACAGATAACGAACGAACTCAAGCTATACTCAAAGTACGTTAAAGGGCTCAACACCGTAGCTATTTATGGTGGTGCCAGTATTACGGACCAGGCAAGACAAATAAAGCGTGGTGCACAAATAATTGTTGCCACACCAGGCCGAATGAAAGACATGATCGGCAGAAGAATGGTCGATATTTCTAAAATTGACTACTGTGTATTGGATGAGGCCGATGAAATGTTGAACATGGGCTTCTTTGAGGACATAAAGGATATTTTGTCCAATACGCCCCAAGAGAAATTGACCTGGTTATTTTCTGCGACTATGCCGAAAGAGGTTTCGGTCATTGCAAAAAAATTCATGCACAAGCCCCAAGAAATAACGGTTGGAACAAAAAATGCAGGCGCCTCTACGGTTCAGCATGAATATTATGTGGTTGGTGGACGTGATCGTTATCCCGCATTGAAACGATTGGCAGATGCAAATCCAGGTATCTTTTCGGTAATATTCTGTAGAACCAAAAGGGATACGCAAAAAGTTGCGGAAAAACTTATTGAAGATGGTTACAACGCAGGAGCGTTGCACGGAGATTTGAGTCAAAATCAGCGTGACCTCGTCATGAATTCCTTTAGAAAGAAACAGGTCCAGATGCTCGTGGCTACAGACGTCGCTGCCCGTGGAATAGATGTGGACGATATAACCCACGTTATCAATTACCAGTTACCAGATGAGATTGAAACCTATACGCACAGAAGTGGGCGAACAGGACGTGCAGGAAAATCCGGTATTTCCATGGTCATCGTTACTCGTTCTGAAATGAGAAAAATAAAGGCCATTGAGAATAAAATCAAACAGGACTTTTTATCCAAGAAAATCCCATCAGGTATAGAAATTTGCGAGATACAACTGTACCATTTGGCAAATAATATCAAGGAGACAAAAATCAATACCGAGATAGATCATTATCTACCTGCTATCAATGACGTCTTGGATGGTATAGACAGGGACGAACTCATCAAGAAAATTGTATCGGTAGAGTTTACACGTTTTTATAGTTATTACAGCAAGACCAGAGATTTAAACTCCTCTGATGACGGCGGAAATCGTGGCGAAAGAAACAAAAATGGAAAAGATGGTGCGCCTTCCAATGGATCGGTGCGTTACTTTATCAACGTAGGGGAACGGGATGGTTATGATTGGATGTCCTTAAAAGACTTCTTGCGGGACACCCTAAACTTGGAAAAAGAAGAGGTTTTCAATGTAGATACCAAGGATAGTTTTTCCTTTTTTAATACTGATGCCAAGGTTACGGAACATGTATTACAAACCTTCACTGAATTTAAGGTAGACGGTCGTTTTATCAATGTAGAAGTATCCAAGAACCCCGGAGGTTCGGGAAGAGGTGGCAAAAAACGTGATAGAAACCGAGGCCATAGAAAAGGCGGTGACAATAGATCGTACAAAGGAGGTAGAAGAAACAATTCGGGCAGAAAAGGCGGTAAAGGAGGCAAAAAACGTTCTGGCTTCTATTAGTTAATTCTATATTAAATCATAAGGAAGACGTGTTTATTTTTCTTTGTTTAGTACTTTTATGACTACATAAATTGCATGAGAAAAGCTTTACTTATTTTTTTTTCCTTCATTTCATTTTTTTGTTTAGCTCAAAATGAGGAAGATACCTCTATTGAGGGTGAATTGACTGCAACCGTAATCAATGCACAATCAAGTTTTCCTATGGAAAGTGTTCATGTTATCAACCTCAACAAAGTTGTTGGTACCATTACGGACCAAAAAGGAAAGTTTACACTTCGTGCCGCTGTGAACGATACATTATATCTTTCTTTTTTGGGTTTTAAATCGCAAAAAGTAAGGGTAACCAATGACATGTTCAAGTTTGAAGGTACAGAAATAGCACTTACGGAATTGGCCTATGCGCTAGAGGAAGTTATCGTTAGACCTTACCAATTGACGGGTTACCTTGAAATCGATGTGAAAAACCTACCTGTTAACAATGCCTATCAGTACAGTATCTCTGGACTACAACGAAGCTACGAAGGAGGGAGCAAGAACCCAAGTGCGGTCACGAAAGTATTGGGTGCCATTCTAAATCCGGCCGATCTGTTACGCAATCTTTTTGGGAAAAAACCAAAACAAATGCGAAAACTGCGTCAGATGAAGGAAGATGAAGATATACGAAACTTGTTGGCTTCAAAATTTGACAGGGAGACCCTTACAGAACTGCTTCAGATTGAAAAAGTAGATATACAGGACATTCTGAACAACTGCAATTATTCCAAATCTTTTATTACTACGGCCAATGACCTACAAATTTTAGATGCAATATCCAGCTGCTACGAGGAGTATAAAGTATTGAACAGAAGATAATAACATTCCCTACAACGATTTTACTAAAATACTTGGGGCAAATAAATTTTATATTTACGCTTTCATTTTATAGTTTTAGCTAAAATCCCAAAAAATGAAAAAACTACTTTTCGTTATGTCCCTATTTTCTTTTCTTATTGGATGCAAAGAAGTTGTAAAAAAGACAAAAAAAGAGACAAAAGTAGTTGAGGAACAAGTACCTGAAAAGAAAGTTCCATTTGTCTGGGAAGGCGCCAACATCTATTTTCTGCTTACCGACCGTTTTAATAATGGAAACATTGAAAACGATGTCAATTTTGACCGAACCAAGGAAACGGGTGTCTTACGTGGTTTTGAAGGCGGTGATATACAAGGAATCACGCAAAAAATAGAAGAAGGTTACTTTACCGACTTAGGAATAAATGCCATCTGGTTTACGCCCGTTGTAGAACAAATTCATGGTGCAACGAACGAAGGTACCGGAAATACTTATGGGTATCATGGGTATTGGGCAAAAGATTGGACAGCAATAGACCCAAATTTTGGAACACGAAAAGATTTAGAAAAATTGGTCAAATCAGCTCATACCAAAGGTATTCGGGTGCTTCTTGATGTTGTATTGAACCACACTGGCCCAGTTACTGAAGAAGACCCTGTTTGGCCCGAAGAATGGGTACGAACTGGTCCAGCATGTGAATTCTCCAACTATGAGAATACGACTGCATGCACACTCGTGCAAAACCTTCCAGACATTTTAACTGAATCCAATGATGCTGTTGAGCTACCAGATGCACTTTTGGCAAAATGGAAAGAAGAAGGCCGACTTAGCCAAGAATTGGACGAACTACAATTGTTCTTTGAACGCACAGGTTATCCAAGGGCACCACGGTATTATATTATTAAATGGCTAACGGATTACATCAACGATTTTGGTGTTGATGGGTTTAGGGTCGATACTGTAAAACACGTTAATGAAGATGCATGGGCAGATTTGTATAAAGAAGCTAATTATGCCTTTGAGACTTGGAAGAAAAAGCACCCAAACTATATATTGGACAACAATTCGTTCTATATGGTCGGCGAAGTATACAATTATGGTATTTCTGGAGGTCGACAATTTGATTTTGGCGATAAAAAAGTGGACTTTTTTGACCATGGTTTCAAGAGCCTCATCAATTTTGAGTTAAAAAATGATGCCCACAATGATTACGAGACCGTTTTTAAGAAGTATAACAAGTTATTGAACAACAAGCTAAAAGGGAAAAGCGTAGTTAACTATTTAACGTCCCATGATGATGGCAATCCTTTTGACAGAGAAAGGAAGCGGCCCATTTACACGGCTAACATGTTACTATTGACTCCGGGTGCATCCCAAGTATATTATGGCGATGAAACAGCAAGAAGTCTTGTTATTGAAGGAACTGAAGGAGATGCAACGCTACGCTCATTTATGAACTGGGAAGATTTGGACAGTCTACCTCAAACCAAAAAAATCCACAAGCACTGGCAAAAGTTGGGGCAGTTTAGAAGAAATCACCCAGCGGTCGGTGCCGGTAAACACAAAAGATTGGGCAAAAAACCATATGTATTCTCAAGAATGTATACCAATGGTGACTTCAAGGATAAGGTGGTCATTGGATTGGATTTGCCAAAAGGTAAAAAGTCTTTGTGGGTCAAAGGTTTTTTTGGAGATGGCACTAAATTATATGACACCTATTCCGAAACCGAAGTGATAGTAACCAAAGGCAAGGTCATTCTTGAGAACGACTTTGATATTGCGTTGTTGGAGTTGGTGGAATGATTGTTTTTTTAAAGCTTATCCAACTTTGTAAAGACAGTATTAGTTCTCTAAAGTAGCCTTTAAACTGGACAATCCTTCTTCAAAATCTCCACCAACGGCTTTGTCCATATTCATGAACAACATAAAAATACTGAACGGAAATTTATTTTTCCCCGAAAAACCCCATGTAACCTTGGTTGTGTCTTCTCCTACAGCTTCTGCAAGCAAGTAGGCATCGGAGGTAGATTTCCATGGTTTTAAGAACCGTAGTTCCGATTCAACACGCTCCCCATCAATAATTTTGGTGATTTCTTGCTCCCCTTCCCCTACATCTTTATTCCCGTTCCAATAGCTTATGGCACCAACTTCACCATCGGTACCTGTAAACTTTTTATTCATGTTAGGGTCTTTTTTGTTCCAAGGCGACCACGCATCTTGATTTTTTAGATACTTGAGATTCTCAAAAACAACAGCCTTTGATTTTTTAATTTCTATGGACCTAGAAACATTGTAAGACTTTGGCGCAATTGCTGCTAAAACTAGAATCAACAATACGATTCCTGCTAGAAGATAGAGTAAAATATACATGAGTTTTTGGTTTTGGTTGTAACTCAAGGTACAAAAACTTTACGTATTGAGGTATCTGCTGATAATTCTTTCCACATCCTTGATTGATTTTTTAGTCCAATCCAATCGTTTTTCAAGTATCTCAATATCAGAAAGCTGCCATACTATTTCAGGCTTTTTTAATTTTTTCATAACCTCTTGGATGATGATGGCTGCCGAAACAGAGACATTCAAGCTCTCCGAAAAACCAACCATGGGAATCCTAAGAAATCTATCGGCTTTTTGCTTGACCTCTTCACTCAATCCCTCTTTTTCTGTTCCAAAAAACAACGCAGTTTTTGTGTTTAAATTGAAATCAGGTAGTGAAATCGAATCACAATTTGGCGTAGTTGCTATAATTTCATAATCTTCGTCTTTCAAAGCGGTAATGCATTCAGAAGTAGTGGGATATCGAATCACATCTACCCATTGCTCTGCTCCCATTGCAATATTCTTGTCCAATCTTTTACCAAATCTGTCCTCAACAATGTGTACGTCTTGAATCCCAAAAGCATCGCAACTCCGGATCACTGCACTGGTATTGTGCAATTGGTATACATCCTCAATGGCAACGGTTACATACCTTGTACGCTGTTGTAGCACTTCCAAAAACCGTTGTTTTCTTCCTTCGGTAAGGAAACCTTCCAGATATGTTAATACGGCATCATCGTACATAAATAACAAGATAGCAAAAAATGAATTTCTTATTTTTAGCTTATGGGTCAAAAACAAAAAGTAGTCGTGCTCACTGGTGCAGGGATGAGCGCCGAAAGCGGATTAAAAACCTTTAGGGATTCTAACGGTCTTTGGGAAGGTCATGATGTCATGGAAGTTGCATCTCCCGAAGGTTTTAAAAAGAATCCAGAGCTGGTTTTGGATTTTTATAACCAACGACGCAGACAACTCTTGGAGGTGTCACCGAACGAAGGACATAAAGCACTTGTTGCATTGGAAGAAAAGTTTGATGTAAGCATTGTTACCCAAAATGTGGATAATCTCCACGAACAAGCGGGTAGTTCGCATGTAGTTCATTTGCATGGAGAATTATTTAAGGTTCGAAGTACTGCAAAAGAAAATCATATCCTGGAATGGAAAAAAGATTTGGTTTTAGGGGATTTAGATGAGAACGGACATCAGCTTAGACCTCATATTGTATGGTTTGGCGAAATGGTCCCTATGTTGGAAGTTGCTATTGAAATTACCCAAACCGCCGCAATTCTCATCATTGTTGGAACCTCAATGCAAGTATATCCCGCTGCCAGCCTAATCAATTTTTCGCCCGAAGGCACTCCGATTTATTTTGTGGATCCAAAACCCAGTATACGCTCTTCGGATTTTGCCAACCTTACCATTATTCCCAAAACAGCGACCAAGGGTGTTCCTGAACTTATCAAACAATTATGTAGTCAGTTTTTTTAATTTCTTATGAACGAAAAACAACTGCATATCGTTCTAAATTCTGGTAGGCTTTCCAAACAAGAAATCACTGAGATCGTTAAAAAGTTAGTGGTGCAGCCAGAATTGACCTATCCACTCCTATTGGAGGTTTTAGAACAGGATAAACAAGATTCATTCAATGCAAGTTGGGTGTTCGACCACCTTATGCGAAAGAAGCTAGAGTTCCTCTTACCACACTATGAAACATTTACAAAGGGGCTAGCAGACTTAAAATCCGAATCGATTATTAGACCTATGGCGCACGTGTGTGAATTGAGCATGGAAAGGTATTTCAAAATAAAGGACAGCCGCTTTATAGAACATATTTCCAATGTGCATTTAGAGCGTATCATGACCATTAATTTTGATTGGCTTATTGGCGAATACAAGATAGCCGCAAAAGCATTTGCAATGTCCAGTTTGTTTTATTTGGGTATCCATTATGATTGGATTCATCCAGAACTGAAAATCATTTTGGAACAAAACATACATGGCGCCACTGCAGGTTATCGATCCAGAGCCTCAAAAATCCTTGCTGGCTTACAGAAACTTGGTTTTTAAACTCCTTAACTAATAAGTATCTTTGCTGCTTCAAAAAAAACAGAGGTCTATGTCCTTAAGCCAGCTCAATGCAATTTCCCCAATAGATGGAAGATACCGCAATAAAACCGAAGCTCTCGGAAACTACTTTTCCGAAGAAGCCTTGATAAAATACCGTGTTCAGGTTGAAATTGAATATTTTATTGCGCTTTGCGAAATTCCACTACCACAGTTGGCCGATTTTGATACTTCGAAGTTCATAGAGCTTCAAAGAATATATCTTGAGTTTTCACCTGATGATGCTACAGCGATCAAGGAAATTGAAAAGGTCACCAATCACGATGTAAAAGCCGTTGAATACTTCATCAAAAAAAGGTTTGATGCCTTAGGTCTTGAAAAATTCAAAGAATTTATCCATTTTGGATTGACTTCACAGGACATCAACAATACAGCAGTACCGCTATCAATAAAGGAAGCAATGAACGATGTTTATGTTCCTTTGTATTTTGAGGTTTTTGAAAAGTTAAAAGCTTTTGCTTCTGATTGGGCGAACATTCCAATGTTGGCCAGAACCCATGGACAACCTGCATCCCCTACCCGATTGGGAAAAGAAATCGATGTTTTTGTGGAACGCCTAAAAGAACAGTTCAATCTATTGAACGATATTCCCAGTGCCGCTAAATTTGGTGGTGCCACAGGAAATTACAATGCGCACAAAGTGGCTTATCCAAGTATTGATTGGAAGGCTTTTGGACAACAATTCGTTCAGGAAAAATTGGGGTTGCATCACTCTTTTCCAACTACACAAATTGAGCATTACGACCATATGGCGGCTCTTTTTGATTGTTTAAAGCGTTTAAATACCATTTTTATTGATTTAAATAGGGATATCTGGACCTACATCTCTATGGATTATTTTAAACAAAAAATTAAAAAAGGAGAAGTGGGCTCTTCTGCAATGCCCCATAAGGTAAACCCAATAGATTTTGAAAATTCCGAAGGAAATCTAGGGCTTGCCAACGCGCTTTTTGAACATTTATCCGCAAAACTGCCTATTTCTAGATTACAGCGAGATTTAACGGATAGTACAGTGTTAAGAAATGTGGGGGTTCCTTTTGCCCATACACAAGTGGCACTGCTTTCAACCTTGAAAGGCTTAAACAAGTTAGTACTTAATGAAACCAAGTTTAAAGAGGATCTAGAAAATAACTGGGCCGTTGTAGCAGAAGCTATTCAAACCATTTTAAGAAGAGAGGCTTACCCAAATCCTTATGAAGCCTTAAAAGGTTTAACCAGAACCAATGAAAAAATCACCCAAAAATCAATTGCGGATTTTATTGATACGCTAGAGGTTTCCGATGCCATTAAAAATGAACTTAAAAAAATAACCCCAGCAAATTATACTGGGGTGTAGTCATTAACTAAGTTTTTAAAATTCTATCCCTCTTTGTGTATTTCTACAGAATGTGGATATGGTATTTCAATATTAGCAGCATCCAACGCTAACTTGCAATTCTCGTAAATAGCAAAATAGACATCCCAGTAATGTTCTGGTTTACAAAATGGGCGTACGGCAAAATTAACTGAACTGTCGGCCAGTTCCATAACATTAACCGAAGGTGCTGGGTCTTGTAGTACTTTTTCGTTCGAAGTAAGTACGTTCATAAGTACTTCTTTTGTTTTTTTGATGTCTTCATTGTATCCCACACCTATCACTGTATCTACTCTGATCTTACCCTCAGCAGTATAATTGATAATATTCCCATTTGCCATGGCACCGTTTGGTACAATAGCCAACTTATTCTCTGGGGTAGTTAATTTTGTAGTGAAAATCTCAATTTCTTTTACAACTCCCAAAACACCTTGGGCTTCTATAAGGTCTCCGATTCTGTAGGGTTTAAAAATCATGATCAACACCCCACCAGCGAAATTGGAGAGTGATCCCTGCAAGGCCAAGCCAACAGCAAGACCTGCGGCTGCAATAACGGCTGCAAATGTGGTAACGTCCACACCTAACCTTGAAATTACAATGATGATCAAGAATATTTTTAACGCCCAAGAAACAAGGTTCAGTAAAAACCGCTGTAACGATTCGTCGTACTTGCTTTTTGACATTACTTTTTTACTAGTGCCAATAATTCTTTTAATGATCCAGATACCTATTACATAAATGAGGATAGCTGTAATCAATTTGGGGCCAAATTCTTTTGCGAGCTCAATACCGTAGTTAATCCATTCCTGTGCTTTTTCCATAGTTTACTTTAAATTTTGTTAGTGTTCTTATAGTTAGACACTAAGATAAAGAAAGCGTCACACAAACCTAAAATTTCACAGGTCCTATGAACTAAAAAATCCTGAACAATCAAGACTGTTCAGGATTAGTATAGCTGAAATAAATAAGGTCAACCCTTTAAAAAATCTCCAATTTCCCCAAGACCTTCTCCTTTATAATCCGATTTCTGGATTGCCTGCATTAATTGTATTATGTGTGCAGGATTCATATCTTTTCCTAAAACACGTACCAAAGCAAAGCCCTTATCCTTACTGTCGCCATATATGATAACCTCATCGATGGCATTTTCATCTCCTAGGTACTTTATAACACCTTTTCCATATTGGGAGTTAATCTTCATAAGCTCTACAAAATCATCATCCTTTAAAATCTGTTTGACCTTGATTTTTTCCGATTTATATTCCGCTACATTGGAATCGGTTTTTTTGAATGCCAAAAGATTGAATTTTCGCAAGGATGCTATCGCTTCAGATTCTGCTTCTGTGAGATTTGCTTCATCCATTTTCAAAATACTGGCAGGTACATCTATGGAGATAAAATTGGGATTCTCTGAATTGTCGACATAATATTCCTGTAAACTTTGTTGGGAAGAACATGATGCCAGCAATACCATCATGACCCCTCCTATAAATTTGACTGTATTCCTCATTTACTACTATTTTTTGATTGATTTGATTTTCTATGGTATAAGTTGCCAAAAACCTGTTTTTGTTACAGCCAGGCAACAAATACCTTAACTTAATTTTTAATGTTGATTCACTCTGTTCAATTCTTTCGGAAGGTTCATTTTATTTGTCAATGAACTAACTTTCGCTAAATCGATATCACCTGTCATAGTCAATAAAATGGTTTCAAACTTAAAGTCGTTACCTTTTTCATCTTCAATTCCAGTAACAAACATGAGTAACTCCTCAACATTATTTCCGTTCTTTCCATTTTTAATGTAGAATCTCAGATTGGTATCCTTGTCCCTTATTTTCATTAACTCTTCCAATCTAGATGATTTAACATATTGTTTCATGGTGACCGCCATATCTGCTGATGCCCCTTTATCCTCAGATATAAATACTTTAATGTTATCTATACTTTTCGCCAATTCTACAAAGTCCTTTGTGTCTTCATTTTTATCATGGGACATTGCATCGGCAACTATGGTGAGCATTGCCTTGCTTATGGTTATAGAACCGACTCTATCTGAATCCTCAAACTTATCAAGAATAGATTGAGACATTCCAAAGATAGGAAGGCATATGCAGACGGCTATAGTAAACAATTTCATTATCGTCTTCATTAGTTTCCTTTCTTACCCGCTTTGTTCAGTTCTTCAGGTAAATTCATCTTTTTTGTCAATGAATTGATTTTATTCAAATCAATGTCTCCGGTCAAGGAAAGTAAAACCGTTTCAAATTTTCTACCATCTGCTTGCATATCTTTTAGACCGGTAACAAACATCAACAGTTCACTTACGTGGTCGGCATCTTTACCCTGCTTGATATAAAATTTCACGTTGGCGTCTTTATCCTTTACACGCATCAACTCCTCCATAGTAGATGACTTTAGGTATTTATCTACAGAAGATTTCATATTATTGCCAATCTCTTTATTGTCCGTGGTATACACTTTTAGACTTTTAAGACTACTGGCAATATCCATAAAGTCGCGTGCTTCGGGATCATCCACTTCAACATCTATTTTCGCTAAAAGATTGAACATGCTTTTATTGACAACCACAGAAGTTACGTCATCCAAATCTTCATACTTGTCAAACAATGACTGGGAAAAACCAGATAAGGGCACTACGGCTATCATTAGGATTAAAATATACTTTTTCATTTTTTTCGATTTAATTATGATTATAAATTTTTTGTTTTGCGACCTCAAACTCTTTTAAATATGCTACTTTTTCAGTACCCCGACCAAAATTTTCGGCCAAGAGTTCAAAAGCCTTTTTTGTTTCTTGATAGGCATATTCCGCCTCTCTTTTTTCTTGGTACTCGTTACCAAAATAGATGCCAAAAATGAATAGTGCCACAGCTGCTACGGAAATCCATTTGTAGTAGTTTTTTCTAGGTTTTAATGGAACCTGCTTAGTGTATTTTTCTTCTTTGGCATTGGAAAAATAGTTGAACATTGGCTTATACTGTTCAAGATGTGTTGCTACACTTTCTTGCGAAAAATAAGCTTGTAACGTTTTTTCTTCAGCCACCGTTGTGGTAGCATCAAAATATTTCTCCAATAATCTTTCTATGTTATCCAATTCCATAGTTATGTTTTTTAATCAATTCTTCTCTTACCATTTTTCTTGCTCTGGACAATGCTACCCTAACTGCGGTGGGCTTCATATCCAAAAGTTCACAGATTTCCTCAAAATCATATTGCTCTACATCCCGCAATTGCAATACCATTTTTTGTTGTTCCGGCAACTTTTCCATGATTCGCTCCATCCACTGGACACTATCTTCAGCTTCCAATTGTTTTTGAAGCGAGGTTCTCTCATCACTGTAATTACTATGAACCAACTTTAAATTACCGGCCTGTTTGGATTTTAATCGATCCAAACAAAAATTTTTGGTCATGGTCATTGCAAAGGCCTCTACATTTTTATACTGCCCCATCGCCTCATTTTTAGACCAAAGTTTTAGCAAAACCTCTTGAGTGGCATCTTCCGCTTCCTCCCTCGAAACCAATAATCTTTTGGCCAGTCGGTAAAGCTTGTCCTTAAAGGGCATCACCACGTTTAAAAATTCGGCCTGTTTCATTTGGTTGTTTTAGCTGTTTGTAAGCTATTTAAATTTGCCTACATAATCACGACGAAGTATATCGAATTTTGTTACAAAAAATTTGTATTCTCATTATATGTGTCTATTTTGTGAATCAAAAATTGTAAGATTCCACCAAACTCTACTACCTAAATAATATGTTCCATACGTATGTGGAACGATAATTGAAGGAATATCTTAAAAAATAACTATGAAAAAATACTTTCTTTTAGTCTTAGGACTATCTCTATTTATTATTGGTTGTAGCGATGATGATGACGGAATTACGAATACGGACACCCCAGACCCAACCCCTGGTGCTAATGTCACGGTACAAAACTTTATGTGGCAAGCCATGAACTTATGGTATTTTTGGCAAGCCGAAGTACCCAACTTGGCGGATGACCGTTTTGCAAATGATGCTGAATTCACAACGTTTTTAGAGGCAACCCCAGACCCATCCGATTTTTATGAAAGCATCCAGTTTAATGAAGACCGTTTTAGTTTTGCCAATGATGATTATGAAGAGCTGGTGAACAATCTATCGGGAGTTTCAAAAAGTAATGGACTGGAGTTTGGATTGGTCCAATTATCTGGCAGTAATGATATTTTTGGTTTTGTCCAATACGTTTTGCCAGATTCGGATGCTTCTACCAAAGATATACAAAGAGGTGATATTTTTACACGCGTTGATGGACAGCAATTGAACCTAGATAACTATATAGGCTTACTTTTTGGAAGCAATGATAGTTATACCCTTGGAATGGCCGAAATAAATGATGGTACGATTGCTGACATCACAAAGGAAGTAAGTTTGACCAAAATAGAAAACTTTGTTGAAAATCCAATTTTGGTAGCCGAGACCTTGGAAATTGGTGGAGAAAAAGTCGCTTACTTAATGTACAATAGATTCTTGAGTAGTTTCAATGAAGCACTTAACAGTGCTTTTGCACAATTTGTAGCGGACGGAGCGACTCAGTTAGTACTTGATATGCGCTACAATCCTGGTGGATCCGTAAACAGCTCACGTTTATTGGCCAGTATGGTACACAGCACAGATACTGATAAATTATACATACGCCAACGTTGGAACGACAAAATACAAGTGCAGTTTTCAGCGGAACAATTGGAAGATAATTTTGCCAGCGGAATAGGTGAAAATAATTCAGGAACACCTGTAAGCTCACTTAATCTTACCAAAGTGTATATTTTGGCAACTAATAGTTCAGCTTCAGCAAGCGAATTGGTTATGAACGGTTTGGCTCCATACGTGGACGTTGTTCATATAGGAGAGACCACTCGAGGAAAGAATGAATTTTCTATTACTTTAGTAGATGACCCAAGCGGTAGTTTTATTTATAATTCAGATCGTGAAGGAGAAATAAATTCGAATAACAGCTGGGGCTTACAACCTTTAGTAGGCAGAAATGAAAATGCAGATGGCTTTTTTGATTATACCTCTGGTTTGGCACCTAACATTGAACTTGAAGAAGATTTGGAAAACTTAGGAGTTCTTGGTGATCCCAATGAACCGTTGTTGGCAAGAGCAATCCAAGAAATTAATGCATCTGTTAGCAAGCAGGGCTTTTCAGTTAAAATGCCGGCTAAGACTTTTATGAGCTCTAGATTAATGACCCCTCTCAAAGACAACATGTTTTTGGACAAACCTTTGGACATTAATTTTGAGTAATAATGATAACAAACAAAAGCGGCTTAATAAGCCGCTTTTGTTTATTTAGGTGCTTGAATATCATTAAGCTCTTTTCATGTCAAAAGACCTGAATTTATTAGATAATTGTTTTGGAACATTAAAAACATCAGGATGAAAAAGTCCGGCCAGAACTTCTATTCCATTGACAAGTGTATTGGCAGAGGATTGGGTAAACATATCAAAATCTGCAATGTAGACAGCTCCTTCTTTTACGGCTTTTAATTCGTGCCATCCTTCTTTTTTTGTCAATAGGTGCATTTCTTCAATGGTTCGCTCAACCGTGAAGCCGCAAGGTGCTATGACCAGAACTTCAGGGTTATACTTTACAATTTTATCCCATTGTGTTACGATACTATCACCTGACGGATTAGAAAGCATATCCACTCCACCAGCATATGCAATTTGATGGGGAATCCAATGCCCACAATTAAAAATGGGTTCTATCCACTCCATGAGCATCACTCGCTTTGGTAAAGCCCTGGCAGCCCTTAATGTATCGACTACCTCATCGATTCGACTATGTAATTTTGCCAAATACGAATAGGCCACCTCTTCCCTTCCCATAGCCTTGGCAATAGTTATTGCAGATTGAAAAACATCTTCCAAAGATTGTGGACTTATTGAAATCAACTCTGGTTGTTTCTCTAAATTAGCTACCGCAGCCGCTGTGCATGCCGTATCTATCTGACATATATCGCACATATCTTGGGTGAATATAATATCGGGCAAAATCGTTTCCAAAAGCGGCTCATCCACATAGTACAAATCTTTTCCTTGGTGCTTGCTTGCAGAAAATAAGGAGTCTATCTCCTGACTGGACAAGTTTTTACCTTCCAAAATGCAACGTACAACAGGTTTCTTTTCTTTTAACGCTTGTTCAGGGCATTCAAAAGTGACGCCATAAAGTTGATTGTCAAGACCCATATCATAAATCATCTGGGTAACGGCGGGCATAAAAGAACAAACCTTCAACATAGTATCGATTTGGTGATTAAAAACTTAGGTTAAAGCCAGCATTGATGTTTCTACCTCTAGTGGTAAAACCAATAATTTCCGTAAACTCTTCATTTAAAATATTATTGGCGTTCAGGAAAACCTTCAGCTTATTAGGCATTAATTCATGGTCAATATACAGATTTACCAAAGAAAACGCGTCAAGTTCAACATTCTCAAAGGTTGAAAAATCTGTGTCGTCCCGTTCTCCAGTATAGGAATAATTCAATGAGATGTTCGTGTGTTCGCACAGTTGGTACCCCAAAGTTAAATTCGCTTTATGCTTGGGAATTCTAATAGCATTATCACCCTTCCGCTCTGTGAAGGCATAATTGGCATCCATAGTGAATGCATCTAGGGGAGACCAAGAAACCTCTACCTCCACACCATTTACATCTATTTCGTCAGAAATGTTGATACTTCGAAAATCTGCATCCGACCCAATTCGATTCTTTTCATTTCTATCAAAATAAATTGCACTCAACCGAAGCTTATCATTTACAAAATATTCTACTCCCCCTTCTATCGTAGTGTTCTCTTCAGGTTCTAAATCTGGATTTGCGCCAAAATCCCCAAACAACTGGGTTAAATTAGGGGTGATGTATGATGTTGCATAAGTACCCAAAAGTTTAACATATCCCTCAGAGGTACGAAAAACGTAGGATGGATTTACGTTATATACAAAATTGTTTCCATATGCGGAATGCGTGTTAAGCCTTGCTCCTGTATTCAGATTGAAACCGAAATCGGACACATAAACCAAGTTTGCATAAGGATCAACAATCGTAAAATCCACAGCATTAGTAAAAGAAGCTTTGTCTTTAATATAGTTTACACCTAGAACGGTATAAAACTTATCATTAAAAACATATTTATTGTAAATGTCGAAAACAAAATTTTCTCCGTTGGCACTGCTCTCACCAAACGTGCTTCTGGTATCTATTTCAAAATCTGTGTATGCGGCATTTAATTGTATAGAACCTTTTCCATACTTAAATGTGGATGCAATCCCTACGCGTTCTTGATCTTGTTTTAATCTGTTAGGAGCCTCTGCGCGATCCGCATCAAACTCGCTTCTAAGTTCCGTTTTGTTGCCGTAAACCGATACATTTAAGTTTTTAGAAAATTGGCACCCTAGTTTAAGGTCGGTACTGTATTGTGAAAAATCATCATCTTCATTTTCTGGAGTCACTGCTGCGGAAAGTCCATTGGAATAACGATTGGAAAAACTAAGGCCATACGAAAACTTGTCCAATGTTCCACTTACCCTAGCGCCATTGGTAAAACTCGCAAGATTGTAATTTTGGTCCTCAGAGGTTTGGTTTGTTCCGACCGTAGATTCAAAATTACCTGCAATTTTATTTTCCGAATTCTTCTTGGTAGTGATGTTAATGACTGCGGTAGCAGCATTGGTACCATAAAGCGTACTCGCCGCGCCCTTTATAATTTCAATGGATTCTACATTTGCTGCCGATAAAAGCCGTAAATCGTACTCAACGGCAAAAGAAGAAGGGTTGGTAACACGAACACCATCAATAATTACCAAAACCTGTCGCCCACGTCCACCTCTGGCAAAAACGCCAAGAACATCACCGTCCCTACCCCGGCTACCGGCAATTTCAATTCCGCTTTTTGTATTAATCACCTGAGCTACGGTTCTACCTTGATTTCTTTCCAATTCCTCAGCGGAAATCTTGATAATCGTTTTACCAGAATTTTCACGCTTTAGTTCAAAACGCGAATCACTAACAACCACTTCCTGTAGTTGTTGAACCTGAATAGAATCTTGCTGTGTGCTCTGCGCAGAAAGACCCTTGCCAACTAAAATAGCGGCACCTAACCATAAGTAACTTTTTTTCATTTCGTTTACTAGAATAAACGGGAGAATAGTATGTCTGTACCCATACGTAAACTTTTATCCCGAAAGTTTAACATGTTTTGTTTGAATTTGGCAGGTCTCCTGACTTGTTCAATATTATTTTGCCTTCCCACTCGTACTGAATCAAGTTCGGTACAAGCAGTGGCTATGAAGTAAATAACATCCTCACTTTAGTGAGGCACCAAACTAAGTTTGGCATGAACTTACAGTTGCGGGAACAGTTCTGGACTTACACCAGATTCCCTTTTAATTGATATAATCTTCTTAAATTCAGTGTTCTACTTTAACTAGTATAAAAACGAAATTCTCTAGATTACATCAAACCAAAATTCTCGGTGAAATTAATCATTCTGTTTAATCTTTTTTTAAAAAAGTTAAATAATATTACATTTGGGGTCATGGTACGAAAACAAGTATTTCCCCTATTTTTTATAAGCTTATTTATATTCTTTTTCTTTGGTTGCGGTGAAAAAAAGAAGACTGTACCGATTAAACAAAAAGAGTCTAAAACCACTATATATCACGCTACGGGCTTTACAATAGAATCGAATACCAATTTTACCACAATAGAAGTTACATCTGCTTGGCCCGGTGCAGAAACCAACTTTACCTATGCCTTGGTACCTAGGGAGAAAATGGCGTCCATAGCACTACCCAGGGATACTTATGATGCTATAGTGCCTGTGCCTGTAGAAAACATGATCGTAACCTCCACAACACATATTCCTTCTTTAGAAGCTTTAGGGGAACTGAATGCAATTACTGGTTTTCCCAATACAGATCTGGTTTCTTCAGAATCAGCTCGAAAACGAATTGATTTCGAACAAATTAAGGAATTGGGAACCAATGAAAATATCAATACGGAAATCGCATTGGTTTTGCAACCAGATGTTGTCGTAGGCTTCGGGATCAATAATACCAATAAAGCGTATGAAACACTAAAGCGTTCGGGAATACCTGTTGTATATAATGGGGAATGGACAGAACAAACACCTTTGGGGAAGGCCGAATGGATAAAGTTTTTCGCTCCTTTTTTTCAGAAGGAAAAACTGGCGGACAGTATTTTCAGGACAATCGAAAAATCTTATAACGACACCAAACTTTTGGCATTGAACGCAACACAAAAACCGACTGTTCTGACTGGCGGACTTTATAAAGATGTATGGTATATAGCAGGAGGGAAAAGCTGGATGGCTAAATTTTTAAAGGATGCCAATGCCAATTATATCTGGGCTGATACGGAGGAAAAAGGAAGTATTGGTATGAGTTTGGAAGCTATTTTGGAAAAAGGAAAACAGGCTGAATTTTGGTTCAACCCCTCCATGCATACCACCTATGAAGATTTGAAAAAAGCGGACTCTCATTACGAACAATTCGAGGCATTTTCCAATAAAAAAGTATATTCAAATGTTGTAAACAAAGGGAGTACAGGAGGTATTCTTTTTTACGAGTTAGCTCCACAACGGCCAGATTTGGCACTTAAGGATTTAATAGCCATCTTACACCCAGAACTTATACCAAACCACGAACTCAATTTTTACTTGCCCTTGCACTAAATGCAGCACTACAAATCATACCGTATTTCGTTTGTGCTCATTATAGTAGCCCTAATCTTTGCATGGGTACTGAATATAAGCTCTGGTTCCGTGACAATTCCTTTCAAAGCACTATTTACTTCCTTGTTCGGTGGTGAAGTTGAGATTGAATCATGGGATTACATCATCTGGAACTACCGCATACCCAAAGCATTTACAGCTATTTTAGTTGGTGGTGGGCTGGCGCTGAGTGGTCTGTTGATGCAAACGTTGTTTCGTAATCCATTGGCTGGGCCTTTTGTTTTGGGGATTAGCTCAGGTGCCAGTCTAGGAGCCGCGTTACTTTTAATGGGAGCTTCGCTGTTTACTGGTTTTACTTCATTACTGCTTTTGAATGATGCATCATTGGCAATAGCAGCAAGTGTAGGTAGTTTTTTGGTATTGCTCGTGGTAATGCTTGTAGCCAATAGAGTCAAAGACACCATGGCATTATTGATTATTGGTCTAATGTTTGGAAGCATCACGGCAGCAATCGTTAGTGTATTGGCTTATTTCTCAACTGCGGAAAACCTTCAACGCTTTATTTTTTGGTCATTTGGTAGTGTGGGCAATCTATCTTCGCAACAAGTAATACTTTTGAGCGGAATTGTGGGCGTCGGGATTCTATTGAGTGTTCTTTCCATTAAAAAACTAAATGCATTTTTATTGGGAGAAAACTACGCATTGAGTCTTGGCGTATCCTTAAAAAAATCCAGACTGATCATTATTATAGCAACAGGTATTCTAGCAGGTGGAATTACGGCATTTGCAGGCCCTATTGCCTTTGTTGGCTTAGCAGTACCGCACCTTACAAGGCAAATATTCGATACCATGGAACATCGTATTCTCATTCCTTCTGTATTTCTTTATGGCGCTATTTTGATGCTGCTCTGCGATACTATTGCACAATTGCCCAATTCTGCCAATGTTTTACCCATAAATGCCATAACTTCACTTATTGGAGCACCAGTAGTTATATGGTTATTGGTTAGAAAGCGAAAAATGTTGTTTTGATGTCAGAGGCACTAAAAAATATCATAACAGTTAAGGATGTAGCGATTGGTTATGCTTCCAAAACAATAGTCGATGCAATAGATTTTGACTTGGAATCCAAAGAACTATGTGCTATCGTTGGCGTTAATGGCATAGGAAAATCGACACTTTTACGAACCCTTGGAAACCTTCAACCCAAATTATCTGGCAGCATAGCTTTAAAGAACAAATATCTTACGGACTATACTTCACCAAAACTAGCACAAGAACTCAGTTTAGTGCTAACGGAGCAACCAGCCTCAAAAAATCTAACTGTTGAAGAATTGATCGCCCTTGGCAGACAACCCTATACCAATTGGATCGGCACGTTAACCAAGACCGATAAAAAACAAATCCAAGAAAGTCTGGATACTTTTATATTGAACGATTTACGTCATCGTAAATGCCATGAACTCAGTGATGGTCAGCTTCAACGGGTACTGATCGCCCGTGCCATGGCACAGGATACCCCTATAATTTTGTTAGATGAACCTACGACGCATTTAGACCTCTACCACAAAGTACAAATTCTGAAGTTGTTGCAACAATTGGCCCATGAACAGCAAAAGACAATCATTTTCACGACACATGAAATAGATTTGGCCATTCAGCTGTGCGATAAGATTTTAATCCTTGATGGCCATAAAAATCCATTTGGAGAACCTTGTAAATTAATAGAACAAAAGCATTTTGAACATCTTTTCCCTTCAGAAATGGTGCAATTTGATGCTAAAACCGGTTCTTTTAAAGTGAACAAGCAATAGAGAAGCGCAGGTTTGCAAAACCAATGGGCAATGACAATAAGCTGTAAGCTGTAAGCTGTAAGCTGTAAGCTGTAAGCTGTAAGCTGTAAGCTGTAAGCTGTAAGCTGTAAGCTGTAAGCTGTAAGCTGTAAGCTGTAAGCTGTAAGCTGTAAGCTGTAAGCTGTAAGCTGTAA
>JBCCEC010000043.1:0-30898 GCA_039030475.1 Bacteroidota bacterium | reverse complement strand
GTGTGCCAATGTCTTTATCTTCCAGAACCGACCGCCATTTTTGGTATTGCCCCAAAATGGGGTGCAGGTAGACCGGACCAATCCGCAGAACATTGTTTTCCAATGGACGCCGAGGCAGCTCAACGTGACCCATGTGGAGTACGAACTGAGCTTGGTGGAGCTTTGGGACAATACCATAGACCCACAGGCCGCTTTTTTGGCCACCCCGCCCATGTTCCAAACTGTGACAAGGGCCACCAGTTATCTGTACGGTCCCGCCGACCCTGTCCTGTTGCCCAACCATGCCTATGCGTGGCGGGTACGGGCCAAAGCTGTGGATGGGACTGAAGCTATAGGGCAGTTCGAAAACCAAGGGTACAGTGAGATTTTTTCGTTTGTCCATCTGGCTCCCTGTGAGGTACCGCCCAACCTACGGCACGAGGTACGTGGCAGCGGACAGGCCAACATCCTCTGGGACGACCCCAGTACCGAAGTGCCCGAGTTTACCGTGCGCTACCGCCAAAAAGGGGAGGGGAATGCCTGGTTCCTGAACCGGACCAATGCGAACTGGACCACCCTTTGGGATTTAAGGGCGGGCATGCCCTACGAGTACCAATTGAAAAAAGATTGCGGACTGGGCGAGAGTGGTTGGAGTCCCGTACGGCAGTTCACTACGGCACTGGAAACCGAGGTAGAGGAGTTGTACCAGTGCGGCATATCACCAAGAATTGATATACAGAACCAAGAACCTTTGCCCAGTCTCTTGCCCGGACAGCAATTTACAGCGGGTGACTTTACCGTGATAACGACCACGGTATTTGGAAGCAACGGCTATTACAGTGGGAAGGGGTATGTGCGCATTCCGTATCTGGGCAATGTAAAACTGGCGGTACACTTTGACAATGTCCTCCTAAATACAGATAGACAATTGCTACAGGGCACGGTAATCACCGAATATGATCCCACTATGCGGAACATTGTGGATACTCGGGATGTGGGGGAAATAATAGGTTCAATCAAGGAATTGTTGGAAAGTTTTACGGGTACCCCCGAACAGATTCAACAACTACAAGAAGAAAACCAGGAGCAGGGAAGTTATGTAAATGAACTCCTTGCGGACGAATCCATCCCACAAAATGTGAGGGACGAACTTAAAGCAAATCATGATGCCTATAATGCCTCCAGTCAAAACTTGATAGAAGAAGCCACACAGGGTGGCCCCAATCCTGACAGTTATGATACCGCGAACCAGATACAGGCATATAATGACCTTGAAAAAAGCATTAGAAAAGCGGAAAGTTATCAATCTGGAACAAACGCTGAGGATGATTTTGGATTGGAAATAAGCTTTTCGGATCATGATCTTTTTGAATTAAGTAATGTTTCTCCATCTAAAAGGATTTTTCTATCCCCTGCTGGGGTTCCCGTTGTCTTGCCCGATGGCGCCATCCCTGCCTTTTATAAGGTAAGAACAAATGCTATAACTGCATACGGAACTCTTGCAAGTTTCACCTTGAACGATGGTACCGGATTAATAACCTATTATGGACATAAAAAGGGAACACAGTTCACGGGTTATAAGGTAACAAAAGACTCCACGGCTTATGAATTTGGCACACTGTCAGCAGAACAACCTTTTAGGGCACGAATTATTGATAAAGGTCTCGTACCTACCTGTGAGCATCTATATTACGAAGGTGACTATTACACAAACAATATAAACAAAACGGGTACAGGTACTTTGGTCACCAGTTTCAATTTTACAGGTTATTTGGATTTATTGACCATTGATGAACAGGACTATTCAGATTGTCTTCCGGAGATTGACCACGAACGTTTTACGGATTACGTAGTAGGCATCTACAATTATTTTGGGCAAGGTGGTTTTACAAGAAAAACGGTGGCCAACAATGGAACGATAGTCTATCTCCACAGTATTTTGGATGATTTAGGCATCCTACGCCACTATCAGTACAACACAAGTAATGGGCTTTGGCAACAGATGGAAGTACCTGCCTATGATGTGGATACCGCAGGAGAGCTCAACTATCTGTTTGGACAGGTATTCAGCTCAGCGGCAGGACATCTGGTTTTGGACATGGCTGGGATGGCCCCCATTGCAGGGGAGGGCTTTGATTTTGCAAATGGAGCCTGGTACACCATAGAGGGCGATGCTGAAAACGCAGCCATCTCCTTTGCCTCTACCATACCCTTGGTTTATGCAACAACGGTGAAGAATGTTGGCAGGCTGGTAAAAATGGGCGATGGTTCTTATCAAGTTCTGAAAGTTTCGCAACAGCAGAGCACTGTCTTTTTGGATAAGGTAAAAAGTCTTAATTTAGATGACGATGCGTTAAGACGCTTCAACTTGGATTTGAATGATGGTGCCTTTGCCGAGGCGATAGCAGGGAATCCTGATTTGGTAGATAGTTGGAAGGTTTTATCGAATGGTAAGGCTTCTTTGCGAAATATCGACAATATCAATGCTGTAGATGCCTTTAAGAAAGCAAATCCGGATATTTCTGATGATGCTATACAAAGTGCTTTTGATGGATTGAAAGCAAGTAGGAAGCAATCCTTTGTAGATGCATTAGGAAGTTGTGCGGATAACAAAAATCTTATAGGTTCATTAAAAAAATCAAAGCTTGCATCAGTTGAAGAAATCAAGGGAGCATTAAATAAGATGCGTGATTACAAAACGGGTAAGCCACAAGCAGGAAATCTGGGCTATTTAGAAGGCAATGTGTCAGGAGCTACTATTGATGGAGATAAGTTTTGGAAGAGTGTTTCAATAGCTGAAGCTCGTAAAGAGACACATATTTTTGATGCCATAGATGCAACAGGTTCTTCAGGAACTTGGAAGCGTATTACAGACTCTGAATATCGTATGTTGAATGATTTAGCTAAAAGACTAGGTGGAGTTAAAGGACAAGTAAAGGAAAGTATTACAGGTTCATTAAAGATAGTATCAGAGAATCCATATTGTGCTTCTTGCCAAGGTGTAATACAACAGTTCAGTGATATGTTTCCTAATGTAGAAATAACGCTAATAGATGGAGTCAAATAAAGAATTGGAGTTTAAAGTAATGGTTACTTTTCCTCACCTTCTGGAAAAGGAAGTGAAAGATTTTAACGACTTCTACGGAACAGATTTTAAGATAGTTGAAACCATCTATGACGAAGTTCCTTTCTGTAAATTAAAAGTGACTAAATATGAGCCTTCTCATGTTTTTGACCTAGGCTACAGTCTAGCAGCCTTACAATATAAGATGCGAGAAGAAGGAGAGATTGACTGGTAATTTTAGAAAGCAATAATATGAGTTAGAAGCCTGATCGAGAGATCGGGCTTTTTTATGCCGTAATATTTTTGATTTTTTTTTCGTTTAATTAATCCTACGCCACTATCAGTACAACACAAGTAATGGGCTTTGGCAACGGATGGAGATACCTGTCTATGATGTGGACACGGCAGCGGCGGTCAACTATCTGTTTGGACAGGTGTTCAGCTCGGCGGCAGGGCATTTGGTCCTGGATGCTTTGGGCACGGTACCTTTGGGAGGGGAGTTTTTCGATGCCATTAACGGCGTATGGTTCACTATAGAAGGAGATGGGGAAAGTGCCATGATCTATTTTGCCTCCACCATACCCTTGATTTATGCAACCACAGGCAAGTATTTAGGAAAAGTTGTTAAATTAGCCAATGGCACCACCGTTATGGTGAAGTTCTCGAAGGAGGCTACGGAACGGTTGGTGAACGTTCTTAAGAGATTGGATTTGGATGCCGCACAGCTTAAAAAGCTGGGCGATGACCTAGTGGATAAAGAGTTTGCAGAGGCGATTGCTGAGAATCCCGAGTTGATTGATAGTTGGAAGGTCTTATCAAATGGCAAAGCTTCTTTGCGAAATATCGACAATATCAATGCTGTAGATGCCTTTAAAAAAGCGAATCCAAATATCACAGATGATGCTATACAAAGTGCTTTTGATGGATTGAAAGCAAGTAGGAAGCAATCCTTTGTGGATGCATTAGGAAGTTGTGCAGATAATAAAAATCTAATAGGGTCATTAAAAAAATATAAGCTTGCATCAGTTGAAGAAATCAAAGGCGCATTAAACAAGATGCGTGATTACAAAACAGGGAAACCACAGTCAGGTAATTTAGGTTATTTAGAAGGCAATGTATCAGGTGCAAGTATTGATAATAATAAATTTTGGAAGAGTGTTTCTAAAGAAGAAGCTCAATTGGAGACTCATATTTTTGATGCTATAGAAGCAACAGGATCTAATGGTACTTGGAAAAGAATTACAGACTCTGAATATCGTATGTTGAATGATTTGGCTAAAAAACTAGGCGGAGTAAAAGGGCAGGTAAATGAAAGTATTACAGGGTCGTTAAAAATAGTATCAGAGAATCCTTATTGTGCTTCTTGTCAAGGAGTAATACAGCAATTCAGCGATATGTTCCCCAATGTAGAAATAACGTTAATAGATGGAGTCAAATAAAGAATTAAGATTTGAGGTTATGGTCACTTTTCCAGAAGTGCTTGAAAGAGCAATCAAGAACCATAATGAGTTTAACGGTACTGACTTTGAAATTACAGAAATTATTTATGATGATGTTCCATTTTGTAAGCTGAAAGCCACTAAATACGAAACGTCAGACATTTTTGGTTTAGGCTACAAATTGGCAGCCTTACAATATAAAATGCGAGAAGAAGGCGAGATTGACTGGTAGTTTAAGCTAATTTTTCTTGTAGAGAAGTATTCTGTGTGTCTTTAAGCATTACATCGAGCATATATAAAATCCTGTCTTTGTGGGCAGGATTTACTTTTTGTAGCGCCTCTAAAGCATCTTTTTATCCTTTACTTACACTATTGGGGACAGCTAGCGCAGCAAACAAACATTGGTCGTTACGAAGAGGGAAAGATAACGGTCATCGTCGGTTCCCTGTTTTTCAGTGCTGGGACTTTGGTGGCTGCCAAAATAGGTAGGGTAAAACAGATTTTACAGAAACTGCATACCTTTACAAAGTCCCAATGGGATGAGTTCTTTGAGAAGGCCAATACGCCATTTTAGATCGAACTGAACATCCTAATCCTTGTATAAATTTCACAAATCCTTCGGCATCCTAAAAAACTTTCTTGTGTCTTCTTTCGTTAAGGTCTTAAAATCATCTGATTTTTCCATCGTGGCGAAAGCATCCAAAAATACTTGGGGCAAATCCGTTAAACGACGTTCCTTTAAATCCATCCAGGCACCCATCATTTCGCAACGGGCAAAGTTTTTGCCATTTGCATCGTAAAAATCGTGCTGGAATTCAAAAAACATCCCGTTTTCGCTCATCCCCTTAAAACCTAGGGAAACTTTAATTGGTTTTCCTGGAAAAACTTCTTTAAAATAGTACATGTGCTCATAGAAGACCACGGGGCCAATATTATACTTGGCCATCGACTTTTGATCAAAACCTAACTGCCCTAAATAGGCCATTCGGGTATGGCTCATAAAGTTAATGTATGCCGAGTTGGCCAAATGGCGATTGGCATCCAAATCGCTCCATCTTATTTCAAATTCCTTAAAAAACATAGTTGATTATTTTGTTATGCATGCATAATAATTGTAAAATTACCATAGTTTTGAAAATCTTATCCAATCCAAGAGTGGAATTAATCTTATTTTTAAAGATACTTTAACATAACGCACATGAGTCTAAAAGCCGAGTTCATCAAAGACCTTTCATTACCAGCCGTAGCAGCTCCAATGTTTCTTATCTCTGGTCCAAAATTGGTCATAGAATGTTGTAAAAATGGAATTGTTGGTACATTTCCAGCTCTTAACCAAAGAACAAGCGAAGGGTTTGAAGAATGGCTTATCCAAATCAAATCAGAGCTGCAACAGTTTGAAGAAGAGACTGGAAAAAAACCAGCTCCTTTTGGTGTAAATCTTATTGTGCACCCTACCAATCCAAGATTAGAGGCCGACGTTAAACTCTGTGTTAAACATCAAGTCCCACTAGTCATCACTTCCCTAGGAGCAGTAAGCCAAGTTGTGGATGCCATCCACAGTTATGGTGGTTTGGTGTTCCATGACGTCATTAAAAAAAGACACGCTGAAAAAGCAGCGGGAGCTGGTGTAGATGGATTGATTCTCGTAGCAGCTGGTGCAGGTGGACATGCCGGAAGCATAAACCCAATGAGTTTGGTAGCCGAGGTAAAGAAGTTCTTTGATAAAACTATATTGCTCTCTGGATGCATCAGTACGGGCAGGGACATTGCCTCTGCAATGCAAATGGGAGCCGATTTAGCCTATATGGGAACTCGCTTTATCAATTCCGAAGAGAGCAAAGCTCCAGAAGAATACAGAAAGATGATCATTGATGCAGGAGCAAGTGATGTAGTCTACACGGCAGCCATCTCTGGAGTACATGCCAACTTTTTGGCAGCAAGCTTACAGGCAGCAGGAATCAGTGAAGAAGACCTAAAGAAAAACCACAAAATAGACTTTGGAAAAGAATTGGATACGGAAGCCAAAGCCTGGAAGACCATTTGGTCCGCAGGACAGGGAGTAACCACCATTGAAGATACCGTGCCAGTCGATAAATTGATGGAGACCCTAAAATCCGAATTCAAATCGGCAATAGAGGAGCAGTCAAACTTGTTGGAGACTTATCCGAAGTAATCGATTGCTACGCTTCAACGGTTTCTACATCTTTTAAATCTGCCAAAAATTGATGGACTTGGCTCACGCACATGGAACCTTCTCCCACGGCGGAAGCGACACGTTTTACCGAACCTTTTCTAACATCTCCCACGGCAAAAAATCCAGGGATACTGGTTTCCAAGGATTGTGGCTCCCTTTCTTTGTAAATAGCACATCTGAAGAGTTCTTCCTGTTTTATTCCCGGACCCGTACATATAAATCCTCTTTCATCGGTTACTACAAGACCTTGCAACCATTCGGTACAGGGTTTAGCCCCAATAAAAGTAAATAGATTGGTGATGTTCTTTTTTGTTTTTTCACCTGACTTATTTTCTAAAACAAGGGATTCTAAGTGATGTTCCCCATGTAATTCGGTAACTTGTGTATGTAGGTGTACATATATATTTTCTGCAGCTTCTATCCGTTGTACCAGATAATCGCTCATTTTGGCACCTAAATCTCCACCACGCAGTACAACATGTACTTCTCTAGCATGATCTGCCAAAAAAAGTGCGGCTTGACCAGCGGAATTTCCACCTCCTACTACCCCAACCAATTCGTTGGTGCAAGATGCAGCGTTCATTCCCGTTGCAGAATAGTAAACTCCACTACCTTCATACTTTTCGATATTGTCTATGGGCAAACTGCGATAATTTGCTCCTGTCGCGGCCATTATCGCCTTTGTTCTTATTTGTTTGTCATTGGTTGCGTGCAATATAAAATGGCTGCCAGTATGTTCTATTTTCTCTGCCTTATGGGGAATTGAAATATTACACCCAAACTTTTGGGCTTGTACATAGGCTCTGTTCGCTAAGTCATTCCCGGATATTCCCGTAGGAAAACCCAAATAATTTTCAATTTTCGAACTCTTTCCTGCCTGTCCTCCAGGTGCCTTGCTATCTATGGTCACTACACTTAAGCCTTCGGAAGCGGCATACACACTACCGGCCAATCCAGCAGGTCCGGCCCCAATTACAAGAAGATCAAAGACCTTATCTTCAAAATCCATGAGCACCCCGGAATAACGTGCCAATTCTTCCAGTGAAGGATTCTGGCATACCTTTGCTTCACTGTTGATTAAAATAGGAAGTTCTTCTTTGGATAGATTAAAATTCTCTAAAAGCTCAAGTGCCGAGTCTGAAGTATCCACATCCAAAAAATTATACCAGATATGGTTTTTATCCATAAAATCACGAATGGCATACGTTTCCTTTGAATTTCCAGAGCCCACAAGTTTAATACCTCCCGTAAACTCGGTAAGCACGGTTTCTTGTCGTAGCAGGAATGCGTTCAATAATACATCGCTAATGTCGCTATGCCTTGCAATGGCTTCCTTTAATCGTTTTGGGGTTATTCGTAAAACAGTAGTGTTCCCTTTTGTAATTGCATGAAATTGCGCTCCACGATTGGAAAGCATCCCACTGTCTCCCGTAAACTCATTCTTTTGGTGCGCAACTATAACTCCGTTTTCGTTATAGGGGTCTTCTATGGAAACCTCTCCTTCTAGCACCACAAAAAAATCATACTGTAAATCGCCCAGAGTAAAAATCTTTGTTCCAGAAGGGTGGCTTTCTACTTTACCATAGGTTTTTAATGTATTGATCTGTCTTTGGGTAAGTTCAGGAAAACGTGGGTCTTTCATTTTTTAATATTTTGATATTGTTTTATGGATGTAACACCACATCCAATTTTCATTGGGTTCGGCAGAACTTGCAACCGGGTGTTTTTGTGAAACCGAATGCTTACTTGCATGTTTATTTGGGGAACTATCACAACATAACGTTACTCCACATTCCTGGCAAGTTCGCAAGTGCAACCAGTTGCTACCAGTTTTTACACATTCTTCACATTCATACGCGATTGCTTTTTTTACATCAGAAATTGCTTCGAGATGTTTACATTTTTTTGCACGTAAACCCATACTTAAAAATACAATAAACTTTACTTTCGGAATTTAAGTTAAAGTCAAATTTGAAAGATTTAAGTATTTTTAGTTCATAATCTGTCCAAATGTACATCAAGCGCAATATCAGTTGGAGCATTGTTTTAAGATATGGTTGGAAGAACCTTATCTTTTTTACCGTATACGCCCTTATTATCTTTGGCGTTTATTATGGTTTGGATTGGACTTTTATTGACCTTCCCTTCCAACCACTTACGGTAATCGGTATTGCGGTTTCCTTTTATATCGGCTTTAAAAACAGTCAAAGTTATGATCGATTTTGGGAAGGCCGAAAAATCTGGGGCGGGATTGTCAATTACAGTAGAACATGGGGCGTACGTGTGCTTTCATTCATAAAATCCAATGACCCAGAGAAAGACAAAGAAATACATAAGCAACTGATTCTTCGCCATGTCGCTTGGTTGAATGCCCTGCGTGTTCAGCTGCGGCAGCCCAGATCGTGGAGCATTAAAGAAAATAAGTCCGTGGAAAAAGTCTTTGATAAGCACGGCGAACGAAATATCTCTTGCAACGAAGCCTATAATTTTGTGAGTATGCGAGAGTTCAGTGATTTGAAAAAGCGAGTGAATCCTGCAACACATTTGGTAAAAAATCAAGCACTTGATGTAGCTAAGTTAAAGAAAGATGGAGTGATCGATGGTTTTCAAGAACTTCAGTTGCAACAGGTTTTGGAGGAATTTTACAATTTACAAGGAAAGTGTGAGCGCATAAAAAATACTCCATTTCCCAGGCAGTACGCTTTTTTCTCAAAAGTATTTACATGGATTTTTGTTCTACTGGTGCCTTTTGGTTTGCTCAATGTTTTTGAGGCACACAACCAAGATTATGGTGTCGATGGTATGGATTGGTTGATTTTTCTGCAAATTCCTTTTTCGGTTTTGATCTCTTGGATTTTTACCACCATGGAAATTGTTGGGGACAACAGCGAAGATCCCTTTGAAGGTAGAATCAATGATGTGCCCATGACCGCACTGTGCCGCACCATCGAAATCGATTTGAGGGACATACTGGACGAACAAGAACTTCCTGAACCTGTAAAGGCAAAGGACAATATTTTATATTAATGCCGCTTGTTTCCAGCCTTTATCGTCCATCATTGTTTCTAAGAAATGGACACTTGGCCACAATTTACGCCGGACTTGTAAGAAAGGTTCCTGATGTACGCCAAAAACGCGAACGAATTGAACTTTCGGATGGGGATTTTTTGGATTTGGACTGGAGCTATGGTTTCCAAAAAAACGAACAACTGGTAATTCTGCTGCACGGCTTGGAAGGCAATGCGCAACGGCCATATATTGCAGGCAGTGCCAACCTGTTCAACCATAATGGGTTTGATGTTTGCGCCATAAATTTTCGCGGATGCAGCGGTGAACCAAATACGTTATATCGCTCTTATCACTCGGGAGCAACCGAAGATTTAAGGGAAGTGGTCCAACATATTCTAAACACTAAAATATATTCCAAAATCTACTTAAAAGGATTTAGCCTTGGAGGAAATCTCCTCCTCAAGTATTTGGGTGAGACCAATAATGTACCGAAGGAAATAAAAGCTGCCGTTGCGGTTTCCGTTCCCTGCGATTTGGGGGAATCAGCTAAAGAAATCATGAAACCAAAAAATGTACTGTATGCGACACGCTTTAAAAAGAACCTATTGGCCAAACTCAGACATAAACAAATACTATTTCCTGATTTAGTGAAAGATTCGGATTTAGTTACGATTAAAACATTACTGGATTTTGATGATTTTTATACGAGCCAAGCACATGGCTTCAAGGACGGATTGGACTACTACACAAAATGTAGCAGCCGTCAATTTTTACAAAACATCACTGTTCCAAGTTTGATCATCAATGCCAAGGACGATTCTTTTTTAGGTGAAGCTTGTTATCCATTCGAAGAGGCCGACAAAAATTCCAATCTATATTTAGAAGTTCCCAAATATGGAGGTCACGTAGGGTTCTGGGGCAAAAAAAATATTACATATACAGAAAAAAGGGCCCTTGAATTTTTTACTTCGACATAAGAAGCCCATGACTGCTCCCTTAATATGCTTTACTATGTGAATTGACTCTAAATAATAAACCTTTCAAAAAATCAGAAACATACTAAATCTTTATTAATTAATTTAGTAGCTAGTTTTTATCAAACTTCTATTCAATCTTATAGCATGAAAAAAATACTACTGTTCCTGGCACTGGGAGCTTTTGTTGCCAGCTGTGGCGGAAAAAAAGAAGAAAAGAAAGACGGTTTCGAAGTAAGCCGAACCAAATCTGAAGAGAAAAAAGCACAAACTAGTGAAGAAGTCCCCGTAGATATGGACAACAAAGGAGTAGGGCCAATTAAAAATGTTGACCTCCCCGATGAAATCGATACGGAAATGGCATCACGCGGCGAAGCTAAGTTCAATGCCATTTGTGTGGCTTGCCACATGGTAGACCAGCGCATGATAGGCCCTGCAATGGAAGGTGTTTTAGAACGCCGTAGTCCTGAGTGGGTCATGAATATGATATTAAATCCTGATGGCATGTTACGCGAGGACCCTATAGCAAAAGCACTATTAAAAGAATATAACAATGCTATAATGCTCAATCAGAATCTTTCCGAAGAAGAAGCAAGGGAGCTTTTGGAATACATAAGAACATTGTAGAAAACTAAAACTTCAAAAATACCGTTACCTTCTTTATAATTGGGTAACGGTATTTTTTTTGAAACTATCGAATCATTACTCTTCGATTAACCTTGCGATAAAACCCCAATTCATTGCTTGTTCTCGCCCCAAGTAGGGAGGATTACCGACCGCTTCTTGCCATTCGTCATCGGAACGAATCCAAAAAACCAATTTGTTTTCACCTTTATTTAGATTGAGTTCTAGAGTTTGTTCCCCATCAGTTACGCGCATAAAATTATACATATCCAGTTCGCGGCCATTAAAAACAATCTGGTCATTTAGGACGATAAGCAACACTTGGGTATAATCATACGCTAATGTTGCCTTCTTATCCGCATCCGATACTATTTTGGTTTTGGCAAAAACAGCCTTTTCGGGCTTCTTATAATATTTTGCCAAGTTTACAATTCCTGTTTTATCTGCCTCTATTGTCTGCCATTTATGATTTTTCTCGGCATCATCTAACCAACGAAAGTATTGGCTCTGTGAATGGATATTTCCATCAACTTGTTCCGAAATATTCCATTGGGTCAAATAGGTATAGTTCGATTTCACTGGTTTAATCTGAAATGGTTTTTCTAAGGGCGTTATTTCAATATTGCTAAAATAGGCTTCCGCAAAGCTGGTCTTCAAAAATACAGCGCCCTTGTCCACTTCATTTTGTAAAAGCTTAACTCCCATGTTAGGTTCCTTTTTATCTCCTACAAATACCCGCATATTTTTCCCGAATACTTCAATCTTTAGATGAATCCATTCTTGTGGTTTAAATTCTCCCGTGGTTTCATAAACAGGTTGGTTGTACAATTGCCATGGGTGTGAACCATTGAAAACGGGAATGTATTGAATTGCATCATCCTTACCACCAGAAAATACACGGAGATACAGAAATTCGTAATTCCATAAATCTTTAGCCCTAAAGGCGATTCCAGGCATTGCCTTTCCTGCAATATCCATTTCCAACACAAAATTTTCGTAGGTACCGTCTTTTACCGTTGCAATTTCATGCCTACCTAAATGAATGGCCTTTTTGCCTTTATAATTGGTTACTTGTAAATCCAGTTCTTGATTGTTCTCGTTGTCAACGACTTTCCAATGTTCGGCAGACAAGGGTATGCTTTGCGCATTGGATATTTGTGTACAGATTATGAAATACAGCACAAAATAAATTTTAATGTAGATGGAATTGTTATTTAACATATCTAAAAATTGAAAGGTTTATTTTTATACAATATTGAGCCTTACAACTAGCATTTAAGCCATCAAAAACCGTTTATTTTTGGCTTATTTTTCGTCCATTTCATAAATTGTAGTATGCAGGCCACCGAACGCGATTCAATCATAAGATGTGTTAGAAAAATTGAGGAACGATTTTTTCCTGAGCAATTTGCATCTGGAAAAAAACCAAGACAGCGTGATTTGGAATATTTGATTGAATTGATGGAGGAAAAATCAAATATTCGAATAAGTCTTTCTACAATGAAACGGCTTTGGAAAAATGAGTTCAATCAAATACCGCATTTAAACACCCTAAACGCCTTAGCTTCCTTAATTGATTATGACAGTTGGAACGCTTTTCGGAAAGATGAAAATAAGATAATTAAAACATCACATCAAAAACCAAAAAAAAGAAGCTTCCCTCTTAAAAAATATGCACTCTTTTTACTTTTGGGTATATTGATATTTATCTCGGCATTTGTTTTTGTTTCTAATCAAAATAGGCCAATATCCATTCCAGATGATCTAGTGTTTTCAGCCAATAAAACACTCACCAATAATGTTCCAAATTCCGTTATCTTTTCTTATGACTTAAAAGGTATGGAAGCGGACAGTTTTTTTATTCAACGCTCCTGGAATCCAAATCACAAAAAGTTGATTGACCCAACCAAGAAGCATTTCTCCGAAATCTATTATTATCCTGGCTTTCACTGGGCACGATTAATAGCCAATGATACTGTACTCAAAAAATTAAGAATCAATGTAAAAACAGATGGTTGGTTTGCAACGGCTAAATCCAATCGCTTGGACACCATCCCATTTTACCCAGACCAATCCAAATTGATCCATGAAGGTACTATGGGAGTGAACGATGAAATTTTTGAACAATCGAAAATAGACCTTAAAAAGGGGCTGATTGTTTCCTATTTTAATATTCGGGATTTCTCTGGTCTGCTATCTGGAGAATACATCTTGGAAACAAGGATCAAGTTCAATGCTATCGCTGGTATTGTTTGTCCATACATGGAAGTTAAGGTCATTGATGAAAAGTCCTCCTCTTGGTTAGGTATTACGGATAAAGGCTGTGTAAGTAATTTAAGTGTAAAGGTTGGCGATGTAATTTTAGCTGGAATGGAGAATGATTTTTCCGCCTTAGGTACAGATTTATCGGAATGGCAAAACATCCGATTAGTGAGTTCCAAAGGACGTCTAAAATATTATTTAAACGATACGCTGGCCATAGATGAACCTTTTGAAGATGACCGAGGAAAGATTATGGGGCTTATTCTTACTTTTACAGGAAAAGGCGTAGTGGATTTTGTACACCTTAAAACCTTGGAGGGTAAAACGATTTATACAGAAGGATTCGATAATTAACTATAAACCCATGGGAAAATACTTTTTATTACTGCTGATAGGAATTCTTAGTCTATCCACAAATGCACAAACCCTAATAGGTGCTTGGGAAAACACGAGCATTTCCCCTGAAGGGCAACCTGTTAAAGATGTCGTTGTATTTTCCAAAGGACATCAAGTAGCTACCCGGTTTAATGCCAAAACAGGAGCTTTTGTAAGTACAAATGGAGGGAAATGGGTTTTAAAAGGTGATGAAATAACGGAAACTGTTGAATTTGATTCTAAAAATCCAGATCGTATTGGTGCCATGATTTCTTTTAGAATTGAATTATCGCAAGACAAATTGAAAATAAAGGGAGATGATAGGGTATGGACTCGAATCGATGATGGCAGTCCCGGGTCGTTGGCAGGAGCTTGGTTAATGTCCGGTCGTAAGCGCAACGGGGAATTCCAGATAAGGAACACCGACCGACCTCGTAAAACCATGAAAATACTTTCGGGAACCCGTTTTCAATGGATTGCTTACAACACCGAAACCAAAGAATTTATGGGTACGGGAGGTGGAACGTACACCACTGTTGACGGAAAGTATACCGAAAACATCGAGTTCTTTTCCCGAGATGATTCTAGAGTGGGCGCAAGTCTTCAATTTGATTACAGTATAAAAGATGGGGGTTGGCATCACTCTGGATTTAGTAGCAAAGGTGACCCGCTTTATGAGGTTTGGAGTATTCGAAATCGATAATGGCTATCTTTATTGGTAATCAAACCCTAACGCCATGAAAAATTTCTTACTCTTCATTGCTTTCTGTTATCTGTCGACTTGTATTTATGCTCAAGAAACTTTCTCAGAAAACCATTTTGTTGCTTTGTATACTCTTGGGGATAGTTGGGATATGGAAAAACAACCTGAAGAACAATCTTATTTTAAAGAACATTCCGCATTTTTATCCAAGTTGCGAAAAGAAAAAAAGATTCTAATAGGTGCCCGCTATAGTGATACGGGTATGTTAGTTTTAAAAGCAAAAGACCTAGAAGCCATAAAAGAACTATTACATCAAGATATTGCAATTCAAAATAAACTGTTTAATCTCATCATACATCCGTTTAGTCCATTTTATAAAGGATGTATTGAATAATTTCCATCATGAAAAAGCTTTTTCTTTATTCTATACTTTTATTGCCATTTTGTATCCAAGCCCAAGACATGAAACTTCCTTATGATGAAATTCCGGAATATCCCGAAGATTACGGTCCTGGAAATATAATGACCAGAATGATAGATGGTCTTGGCTTTCGCTTTTATTGGGCAACTGAGGGATTGACACAAAAAGACCTGGACTATAGCCCTTCGAAAGACAATAGGAGTGTTCTGGAGATTCTACAGCATATTTGTGGTATGTCCGAAATGATATTAAATGCTCCCAAAGCAAAACCAAATGTTCGCCCCAAGGATTTTACAATTTATTCCTATGAAGAATTGCGTAAAATGACTTTAGAAAACCTTAACGCAGCAAGCGATTTAGTGGCCGGCAAACAATCCGAGGACTTTGAGGATTTTCAAGTAATTTTTCAACAAGGAGAAAAACAGACGCCGTTCCCCTATTGGAACTTAATCAACGGCATGCTTTCCGATTGTATTTATCATACAGGCCAGATAACCATGATGCGCAGGGTTTCCGGTAATCCAATAAATCCTAATATCAGTGTATTTACTGGTAAGGTTAGAAAATGAGAATGCCTTTAAACATCATCCACAACCACCTTATAGGTTGGGTCTTCAAGAACATTGACTTCAATAATATCTTTTGCATTGGACAAAAGTCGAATACAGTCTTTGCTCAAATGCCGTAGATGTACCTTTTTACCTGCTTTTGCGTAACGCTCCGTTAATTTGTTCAACGCTTCTATTCCCGACATATCTGCTACACGACTTTCCTGAAAATCGATTATCACCTCCGTTGGGTCATTTTGAATATCAAATTTTTCAGCAAACAATGTAGTAGATCCAAAGAACAAAGGGCCATAGATTTCGTAATGTTTTACACCGTCATCATCCATATATTTCCTTGCTCTAATTCGTTTAGCGTTCTCCCATGAATAGGCTAAAGCAGAAATAATGACCCCGAATAAAACAGCGATTGCCAAATTATGGGTGATAGCAGTAATTAAAGTAACCAAAACCATAACAATGACATCTGAGTTCGGCATTTTTCTAAAGGTTTTAAAACTTGCCCATTCAAAAGTTCCAATCGCTACCATAAACATTAGACCAACCAGTGCTGCCATTGGTAATTGCTCTATCAAGCTACTGCCGAACATGATAAAGACCAAGAGCATCACTGCCGCCGTAATACCGGATAGCCTAGCTCTTGCACCGGAAGAAGTATTGATCAAACTTTGCCCGATCATGGCACAACCGCCCATCCCCGAAAGAAATCCAGATAAAATATTGGCTGCACCCTGCGCCACACACTCCTTGTTTCCGCTACCACGGGTTTCGGTGATTTCGTCAATGATATTTAGGGTCAGTAGACTTTCAATAAGCCCTACTCCAGCCACAATTCCTGCATAAGGAATAATAATCATAAATGTTTCCCATGTGATGGGAATTTTTGGGATGGATATGGGAGGAAAACCGCCTTTAATGCTTTCTCCTTCTTTCATAGTATCCGCTACGGTCAGCGTATCTACTCCAAATCCGATCACTATTGCAGATACTACCAAAATTGCCAAAAGGGATGAAGGAATCGCTCTTGTCAATTTTGGAAAGCCCCAAATAATCAACATGGTCAGTAACGTTAAACCCAGCATGATGTACAGTGAAGCACCAGACAGTAACTCTTTTGTTCCTTTCTCATAAAAATTAGGAAACTGCGCCATGAAAATGATAATCGCCAGTCCATTTACAAAGCCAAACATTACAGGATGCGGAACAAGACGGATGAATTTTCCCAACCGAAGCACGCCAGCCAAAATCTGAAGTATTCCAGCAATAATGACCGTTGCAAAAACATAGTTTAATATCATTGTAGGCTCTATTCCGGGGAAAGTTTTTTTGAGTTCCAGAATCAGTCCAACAAAAATAACGGCAACGGCACCCGTTGCTCCAGAAATCATTCCGGGACGACCACCTAAAATTGAAGTTACCAATGCCAATACAAAAGCAGCATATAATCCGGTCAGTGGTGAAAATCCCGGGATCAATGCAAAGGCAATAGCTTCTGGCACTAGTGCCAAAGCTACGGTCAGACCAGATAGTATCTCGGTTCGGTAATTTACCTTTTGGGAAAAGTCAAAAAGATTAAGGTACTTTTTCATCTCTTAATTTAAAGCGGGCAAAAATACTATTAATCATTGGTTTAGCCTGAAATACGAAGAGAATTAAGAATTTGGCAATTTAAGAGTAGTACACTATCAATCCACTAATATTTTATCTGAATGGTTTGCCAACTTGATGAATCTGAACAGGGTATAAAAAAAGAACCGCCCCAAGTAAACTACTTGAGGCGATTCTTAACTAAATAACCAACCAAAAAACTTGTTTAAATAGTCGAACACTATTCTTATTCCTTACTATTTTTTCTGTCGGGTAACGTTCATTATGGAATTTTTAACCTTTGAACGTTTTTTTTCAACAGCAGAACTCGACTTTAAATATTGCGTATATCCTCTTCCTGTAAACTCATACGTCGTTCCACTTGCAACATGATACAATTCAATCGTACTATCATTAATAACGTAAAGCTCAAAATAATCATTGCCCAAGAAGTCATAATCCAGTGTTAAAGTTTTGAGGGTTGCATCATTGGCTACATCGAACACCCTGTAGTCACCTTCATAGTCCCATTGCAAATTCGCCAAAGGGATTCCTATATTATCCACAGAAGACCTGAAGAATCCATTATTGTTATCGGGTAAAAACTGAAGATAGTTTTCAGTATCAAACTCATTCAATGCTCCCAGTTCACTGGTGAACGTTTTTTCCCATGCACTATATTCCTGAAGGAAGTAATTGATATTGTCATAAAACACCATGTCATAATCAAAATTGTTACGTTGAAATCCCCTTAGAATATATGAGGTATCCGAGCGTGAATCGTACAGCTCCAATGTATTGTTATTTACTGCAAAAACATCCAACAACCAAAGTTGGTCAATATCATGATCAATCTCAACAACGCCATTCAGTGTTGCGTAGGAACCAACGTCTATACCCAATCCATTTCCAGTTTTTCCAATCCCCACAATGTTATTATTGGCATACAGAACACCTCTGTTAAAAGAAACCGTGAAAGCGCGTTGTAAAAAAGGCACCTCTCCATTTCCCCTTGTTGCGTTGATATCCACATACCATAAATCGTACGACTCCAATACCAATGCAGTGTTTAAAGGTGACTCTTCGATAAAGTCATCTTCAATTATAACTTCTGTATAGCATGAACTTGCTAAAAGTCCAATGAATAAAATTCCGAATAGTAGTTTTGCATTTTTCATACGCTTTGGTTTTTGGGTTCAATCAATTAAAACCAAGCACCATGCCAAAAATTATAACTTTTTGATAATCAGTATTTAATATTAAAATTGATATATTGTTTAGCTTTGCCAGCTAAATTTGACGAATGGAAAGAAAACTTAGGTTTGGAGTATTGGGCGGCGGTAGCTGGGGAACGGCTATTGTAAAAATGCTTTCTGAAAACTTAGAGCATGTTGCTTGGTATATGCGAAGTGCATCTGCTATTGAACATTTAGAAAAAGAAGGGCACAATCCAAATTACATAAGTTCTGCAGAATTCGATGTTTCAAGATTGCAATTAAGCAATGATATGAATACAATTATTGAAGCTTCTGATATTCTAATCTTTGCAATTCCCTCTGTTTTTTTGGAGGGTGAACTCAAAAAATTAACAGCTTCCTTATCAAATAAAATAGTTTTTTCCGCTATTAAAGGTATTGTGCCCGAAAGTGGTTTGATCGTAGGAGAGCATTTTCATGATGTATATGAAATTCCTTTTAAAAATATAGGGGTCATTACCGGGCCTTGCCATGCTGAGGAGGTGGCCATGGAACGTTTGTCCTATCTCACGATCGCTTGTGCCGATTCTGATAAAGCTGAATTAGTGGCTGACGAATTGAAAAGTCACTACATCCGAACAAAAATTTCCGATGATATCATAGGTACGGAGTATGCGGCAATGTTGAAAAATATATATGCCATTGCGGCTGGAATTGCACATGGTTTAGGCTATGGTGATAATTTTCAAAGTGTTTTGATGAGCAATGCCATTCGTGAAATGAAGAGTTTTATAGATGGTGTTTACAAAATGAAGCGCAATATCAATAATTCAGCATATCTAGGCGATTTATTGGTGACTGGATATTCTACTTTTAGCCGCAACCGAATGTTTGGCAACATGATTGGGAAAGGATACACTGTAAAAAGTGCAATGATGGAAATGAATATGGTCGCCGAAGGGTATTATGCTACCAAAAGTGCTTATTTATCCAATGAAAACCGCGAAAAAAAATCCAAAACGCCTATAATCAAAGCTGTTTACAGTATACTTTATCAGGAGAAAAACCCGAAAAAAATCTTTAAAAAACTAACCGAAAAACTGGATTAAACCCTTTCAAGAGAAAAGTTGGAATGGGAATCCAATTCTTCTTCCAGCTTTTCCTTAAAGGAAAGTATTTGCTCATCGTCGTACTTGTAGGCGTTTTTGAATTCTTCGAGAACAGGTTGCATATAGTTACGAATACTCTCAATATCAAAATATAGCCTTCCCGTTCTTCGGATAAAGAAATCCATTGGGTTTAATGCCATTTCGTGAGCAATGGAAAACTGTACTTCGGCAAGAAGCATTTTTAAGGCAACATCTTCTTCTTTTAGCTCAGCATAGTTTTTTAAGATAGCTTCGGTTTGTTTTCCGTAATTGGTCACCAAATACCAAGCATCGTAAGCTGTGAATCCATAAGCTTTGATACGTTCAAAAACCTCATCAATATATTTTTTCACATGTTTGAACTTTTTGAAATCACTTCCGCAAAGTGCAATTTTATCTGTGCTGCAAGGTTTGAAGGTCAATTTCTCCTCTTCCTCCATTTTTTTGGTAATCCTATTCACCACGCGTTCCGCCATCTTGCGATAGCCTGTAAGTTTACCCCCGGCAATACTTACCAGTCCCGTATCCGATGTAAAAATTTCGTCTTTTCTGGAAAGTTCGGAGGCAGATTTTCCTTCTTCATGAATCAACGGTCGTAGACCTGCCCAAGATGAAATGATATCCTCCATCTCCAAGTTAATATCTGGGAACATATTATTGACGGCAGAAATCAAATAAATGGCATCCGCTAAATCGGTTTTGATGTTGTCCTTATCCAAATTAAAATTGGTATCGGTTGTACCAACGTAGGTGATTTTACCCCTTGGAATGGCAAACATCATCCTGCCATCCGGTATATCAAAGTATACGGACTGCTTTACGGGAAGTTTCTCTCTAGGAAAAACCAGATGAACCCCCTTTGTCAAGTGTAAACGTTTCCCTTTTTTTGAGTTATTTACGCTCCTGAGTTCATCTACCCAAGGCCCTGCTGCGCTAATAACATATTTTGATTTAATTGTAAACGCTTCCCCTGTAGCTTCATCGTTTACAGTGACCCCGGCCACCTTATCGTCTTCGTAAAGGAAGCCTGTCACTTTTGCATAGTTCAACGCTTCGGCGCCGTGTTGAAGGCTTGTCTTTATATTTTCAATGGTCAGTCGTGAATCATCCGTTCTGTATTCGGCATAATACCCCGCACCATTTAATATTTTCTTTGGAAGCAATGGTTCTAGTTTTAGAGCCTCTTTTTTCTCCAACATCTGTCTTTTGTCATCCCCTGTAACCTGTGCAAGAATATCATACACTTTTAGACCAATGGATGTCAGCCATTTTCCATAAGAGCCTCCTTCAATAAGTGGCAAGAGCATTTTCTCCGGAAGTACTAAATGCGGCGCTAACTTGTGCACAATGGCCCTTTCGGAACCAACTTCCTTAACCAACCAAAAATCGAACTGCTTTAAATATCTTAGACCACCATGAATAAGTTTGGTAGATTTACTGCTTGTTCCAGAAGCAAAATCGCCCTTCTCCAATAAGGCCACATTCATTCCTCTTGAAGCCGCATCCAACGCAATTCCACCTCCGGTAATTCCACCTCCTATGACAACAAGGTCAAACTGTTCTTTGGAAATTCTTTGGATGGTCGCTGTTCTATCCAGATTGGAAAATCGCATATTCTCTTTCATATGTATAGCAATTTGTAAAACGTAATTGTCAAAATTACACAAAATGTAAACGTTTACAGTGCTGTTGAATTAAGTTTGCATTAAATCTGTTTGGAAAAATCGTACTCTCGCTCTACCAAACAAATTCTGACCTTATACCAAGAATACCAATCTTTTATCCCTTTTTGCTGTGCAAACTGATGCGCTATATTTGATTTCCAGTCGGCAATAGCCCTCAAACTCTTCCAATAACTTATGGTTATGCCCAAGCCATCTCTGGCACTTTCAAAATCTAAAAAACCCGGCTGTTGGCGAGCAAGCGCTTCCATCTTTGATGCCATTTCTGCATACCCATCATTACCTTCCGTTCGTTTGCTTGTGAAAATTACCGCATAGTATGGTTTTTGCAGCTCCATTTAGCTTATGTATTTTTTTTCAAGAAAGTATTGAACCAAGGCTTCTTTCATTAAAACAGATTGCTCTCCTGCTTTTAAAGGTGGTAACTGCTCTTTGACTTTGTAATGTGGCCAACCGTCCTCATCAAAGAAATCAAAATCATAATATCCATAAGGTTCCAGCAATCTACAAATGGCAATATGCATCAGGTTAACTTTCTCATCTTTTTTAAAGCTTCTATGAAAATTACCCAGTTCCTGTACCCCTACCAAGTAGATAATCCCGTCGATCTCCAAGGGGTCACCATCAGAAAACTGATTCGACAGTTTATCTACCAACAAATCCCATCTTTCCTTGAGTTTCTCGTCTCTAGACATGTGCTTTTTTAGAAGCTTCAAAGGTACAAATCAATATCCTATATTTGTTGAAAACCCGTATATGAGCTTTTTGGATATTGTTATAGGTATACTTTTGGTATGGGGTCTTTACAAAGGTCTTAAAAACGGACTTTTTGTTGAGATAGCTTCTCTAGTGGCACTTATAGCAGGTATTTATGGAGCAATACATTTCTCCTACATTGCTGGGGATTATCTTTCGGAAAACATGAACTGGAGTGAGCGCTATCTAAAAATTGCCGCTTTTCTCATTACTTTCTTTGCCATTGTTCTATTGGTTCATTTTGCTGGTAAGTTCTTGACCAAAATAGCCGATTTTGCCATGCTGGGCCTTTTAAACAAAATCGCAGGTGGTATTTTTGGAGCCTTAAAGATTGCTATTATATTAGGTGCATTATTGGTTTTTTTCGAAAGACTCAATTCTTCTTTCAACTTTATAAATGAGGATACAAAGAAAGAATCCATCTTTTACGGACCCGTAAAGGAAATTGGTGCTATCGTTTTTGGACTTGTACTCCAAGATAAAAAAGAAGCGTCCAATGAGTTTGATAATCAAGAAGATTCATCACCCCTATAAACGGATTCTTTTTATCGATAAAAGGAAGGCACGTTTACCATTCATCGATCTAAGAGATTCAAATTTGCCGCTTATCGGATTATTCTGAATCCTATGGAACTTTTATGGTCTAGCTCTCACCCCTCCATAGTTTAGTCTCTAGAACACAAGAAATCCTTAGAACAGATTTCTGTTAGTACCCCTGAAAATGAAAAAAAGATATTACACTATGTGTGTTGTGGCGCTAGCCATGGCACTCGCCACATGCAGTAAAAGTGCATCGGTAGAAGAGGAGGGCATTTTAACCGAAGGTTTGGGCGAAAGCGAAAAAGTCGTTGTAGATGCCACGGAAATGGAAAAGGACCTTCTTGATTTAATCAATCAGTATAGAGCAGAAACAGGAGCTAGCAAACTACAATCCAGTGCATCTTCTTACAAGTACGCAAAGGACCATAACGTCTATATGATCAGTCAAAACAAATTGAGCCATGATAATTTTGACTTAAGAGCTTCAAAAATAGCAAGCGACATCAATGCAGTAGATATTGGAGAAAATGTAGCGAGACATTATGCTACGGCACAATCTGCGCTAGAAGGTTGGTTGAAAAGTTCTTCACACAAAGAAACCATTGAAGGTAATTATACTCATACGGCTTTGAGTGTGCAGTTGGATAAAGAAGGTAGACCTTACTTTACTCAGATTTTTATGAAGGTGAATTAAGGTTACATCAAAAATCATATCGAATCAAATGATTAAAGCTCTTGCTTGTGCAAGGGCTTTTTTGTTAAATGCCCTATGCAGCCCCAAAGGTTTTTTATACCTTTCCTTAAAATCTTTGGATATGGCCATAAAAGCTCCCTTCAACCTAAACAAATGGGTTGAGGAAAACCGTGATACGCTCAAACCCCCCGTGGGAAATAGAAATCTCTATAAAGATGCTGGAGACTATATCGTAATGATCGTTGCAGGCCCCAATGCACGTAAAGATTATCACTATAACGAAACCGAAGAGCTATTTTATCAGTTAGAAGGAAATATAGAAGTCCACATCCAAGAAGACGGACAAAAAAAAACCATGAAATTGGGTCCCGGTGATATGTACCTTCATCCTGCAAAAGTTCCGCATTCTCCTGTGCGTTATGAAGGTTCTATTGGACTTGTCGTTGAGAGAAAACGGAGCCATATGAATGTAGATGACGGTCTACTATGGTTTTGTGATAATTGCAATAACAAACTCTATGAAGCTTATTTTACACTGCATGATATTGAAAAGGATTTTTTGAGTCATTTTAAGCATTTTTACGGTTCAAAAACATTACGTACCTGTACTAATTGTGGTACGGTAATGCCGGTTGATAAACGATTTATAACTAAAGAATAATCACTATGATTTACGTTGCAAAAGTTTTTATCGTCCTCGTAGCCGTTATGCATTTTTATTTTTTATGGCTAGAGATGTTTGCGTGGACAACAAAAGGAAAAAAGGTCTTTCGAAATTTTCCCAAAGATTTGTTTGAGCCAACCAAGGCCATGGCAGCCAACCAAGGATTGTATAATGGGTTTTTAGCGGCTGGGTTGTTATGGTCCTTACTTATCCAAAATCCAGATTGGCAAATCTATGTAGCCTTATTTTTTCTTGGTTGTATTGTGGTTGCAGGAATTTATGGTGGCTATTCAGTTTCCAAAAAAATATTTATGGTACAGGCGGTTCCGGCAATTTTTGGTATTCTCTCACTTTTAGTTCATTATTTCCTTTGAAAAATCCCTACTTGGTACATCAGGATTATTCGTAGTTTTGAAGAAATATAACAATTCACGTATAAAAAGTTATAAATGTCAAATATTGCAACAACTTTTGGAATACACGAAGCACTAAAACAATTAGGGTTAAGTGAAATAAACGAAGGTACATCCACAGGTACCAAGAATTTTGGCTCAGGTGAAACAATCTCCTCTTATTCCCCTGTAGATGGGTTACTCATTGGTAAGGTAAAAACTACGACCGAAGCCGATTATGGGAATGTAATGGATGCCGCTACCGCTGCTTTTAAAGATTGGCGTTTAAAACCCGCCCCACTACGAGGTGAAATTGTAAGGCAATTTGGGGAAAAGCTTCGTGAACTTAAAGAACCTCTTGGAAAATTGGTTTCTTATGAAATGGGAAAATCCTATCAAGAAGGACTGGGTGAAGTTCAGGAAATGATAGACATCTGTGATTTTGCCGTTGGACTTTCCAGACAATTGCACGGATTGACGATGCATTCTGAAAGACCGGGCCATAGAATGTACGAACAGTACCATCCCCTAGGTGTGGTAGGAATTATTTCCGCCTTTAATTTTCCAGTGGCAGTTTGGGCATGGAATACGGCACTAGCTTGGGTTTGTGGCGATGTATGTGTTTGGAAACCATCGGAAAAGACACCAATGTGCGGTGTCGCTTGTCAAAATATAATAGCTCAAGTCTTAAAGGAAAATAATCTTCCCGAAGGCATCTCTTGTCTAATTAATGGCGATTACAAAGTAGGTGAGCTTATGACCAGCGATAATAGAATTCCTTTGGTCTCAGCAACAGGTTCTATTCGCATGGGAAAAATTGTGGCGCAAGCAGTTGCTGCAAGGTTGGGAAAATCTTTGTTGGAACTGGGTGGTAACAATGCTATTATTGTAACGCCTGATGCAGATATCAAAATGACGGTAATAGGTGCAGTTTTTGGAGCTGTGGGAACCGCAGGGCAACGCTGCACATCAACACGACGCTTGATCGTTCATGAATCTGTTTATGACCAAGTGAAGAATGCTGTAACCGATGCCTATAAACAACTTAGAATTGGTAATCCCCTGGATGAAAACAACCATGTAGGGCCATTGATAGATATTGAAGCCGTAAAAATGTACAACAGTGCGTTAGAAAAAGCTAAAGCAGAAGGTGGAAGTATCTTGATTGAGGGAGGCATTTTGGATGGCGACGGTTATGAAAGTGGATGCTATGTAAAACCAGCTATTGTTGAAGCCGACAATTCGTTCAACATAGTCCAAGAAGAAACTTTTGCCCCTATTTTGTATGTTTTAAAATATTCTGGCGGAGTAGAAAATGCAATTGCGCAACAAAATGGGGTCGTACAAGGGCTTTCTTCTGCAATTATGACCAATAACCTGCGTGAAGCCGAACGTTTTCTATCAGCATCTGGGAGTGATTGTGGTATTGCTAATGTAAATATTGGTACTTCTGGAGCAGAGATTGGCGGAGCCTTTGGAGGTGAAAAAGAGACAGGTGGTGGACGAGAAAGTGGTTCCGATGCTTGGAAAGTTTATATGAGAAGGCAAACAAACACCATAAATTACACTACAGAATTACCCTTGGCACAAGGCATTAAATTTGATCTGTAAGAGAAAAGGTCGCTATTCTGGATGAACACAAAATAGACGACCTTTCAAACAATTTAACTAACTAACTCAAACTTAAATCAAACCCTATTTCAATGCCGGATCTTTGTCGGGAGAAATAGGGTTTATTACCTAATATTTGTTTCAAATTTCAGCATAATTCTACAAGAATTTAAACACTGTAGTATGATTGGTCTTAAAAAGTGTATGATTGGTCTTTTTATGTACATCTTCAGTTTTAAGAAATCTTACTTTTCCAACCCATAACACTCTAATAACCTTATATTCTTCGCTTTAAATTCTTTTTTTAACATTTTTTTAATATTTTGGTGTTTTGAAAGAATTACTCTTGGTAATGGTGAGTATTACTTTTAAAGACAATTAGGGAAGCAACAGCCAAAAGAACCAATACAACTTTCAATTAAAAGTTTAACCAAAACACCAAGAAAATGAATTTTGAAGATTTTGATATTTGGCTATGGATCATCCCAATATTAGTTGGGATTTTCGCTGGTATTCTAGGATATCTTATTGGAAAAGGAAAAACCGCTCCTTCAGTAGACTATTCTTCCGATATAAATGCCCTAGAGGTTCAAAATGCAAAACTGAAGGCAGACCTAGAAATCTGTACCAAAAGACTTGACGTTGCCAATACACCTAAAGACCAAGTCATTTCTGCTCTTACTATTTCTGAACCCGAAACATTGGGTTTTGATAAAGATGCCGCAAAAATTGCGCTTGGAAAAAAGGTGAAGGAAGATGATTTGAAAATAGTAGAAGGTATAGGTCCAAAAATTGAAGGCCTTTTCCACAATTTTGACATAAAAACCTGGAAAGCTCTAGCCGAAACTTCCACGGATAAGTGCCAAGAGGTATTGAACTCTGGAGGAGACAGGTACAGAATTCACGACCCCGCATCTTGGCCCATGCAAGCTAAAATGGCCTACGAGGGACATTGGAAAGAATTGGCCAAATGGCAGGACAAGCATAAATCAGGTAAATTCTGATTTATGTATCTAAAAAAAATATCGATTACAATGTTCCGTTTGCTTCGACCCACTTAAATTTGTACTGATCTTGACCAAATTGCATGCGTTCCGAGATTCTTTGAAGTCGGTCAGGTAATTTCATCAAATAATCACGAGCCTTTTCCGCTTGGTCAGAAAGTCCTCTTAAATTCCCTACTTCCCAATAGTCATTCAACTTTTTTAGGATTTCAATATAATCCTGTGCCGTGTACACCCCAAGGCGTTGTGCACAATTGGAAAAAAGTTCAAAAGCCGTTCCGATACTATCCCCAGATTCTCTTAAAAAGTGTGCCGGCATTACAATTTTTTTCTTCATCATATCGGCAAAGGCCTGAACCATTCCACTAGGGTCTTGTCCTATAATCGTCTTTACAAACTCGCGATAGGCAAGATGATGTCTCATTTCGTCACCAGCAATGATGTTGCACATTTTTCCTAAGACGGCATTTCCTTTTTGTTTTGCCATTTTACCCACACGCTTATGAGAGATATTGGTAGCCAATTCTTGGAAGGTAGTATAAACAAAGTTTTTATACGGATCTCTATCCGTACCAATATCAAATCCGTCTGCAATTAAATGTTGGGTAGTGATTTCAATCTCCCTCATATTCACCCTGCCAGATAGGTATAAATATTTATTGAGCACATCACCATGTCTATTTTCTTCTGCTGTCCAGGCCCTTACCCATTTGCTCCATCCATTTTCTTTACCGCTGTGCTGGTCTATACCTTCAACATCCATCAACCAAGATTCATAGGTTGGTAAAGCTTCTTCCGTTATGGTATCAGCAACGAGCGTAACCCAAAAATCATAACCAAGTTCTTTGGCCTCTTCTCTTATTTGTTCTGTTTCATTAAAGAAGTTGTCACTTCGGGAATCTGGTAAGAAATCGCTAGGCTGCCATATCTCTTCAATAGGTACCAAAAATGAATCCATAAAACCCTTAACTTTAGGTTCTATGGCTTGCATTACCTCTAATCTTATATTTTTTAACGACATAGCATTTCTTTTAAGTAAAGGTCTTCATTAAAATTCAATAAAGCGTGGATTTATTCTAGTTTCTTCCTGTTTCTCCTTCATACAAAGCATGTACGGGATCACTTTGCCAAAAAGCTTTTGTTTCTGCATCCAATACGGTCAATGCTCCCATAAAAGCGGCACCCGTGTCCACATTCCAAACATTGGCCCTGTTTTTAGGAGGCACCAGTTCCTTTTTTGAAACCGGTGTGTGACCAATAAAGATTTCTTTGTAGTGAATCAATCTTTTTGGAAAGTTTTCATCTTCAGGGTTTAATTCAGGATTTAACGCTTGTACCATCTCCCATAAAGTACGATCCCAATAAAAGGTTTGGTGAAAGTACTCATATTCCACGCCTTTTAGATTGGTATATCCTGCATGAAGGTAAAGTCTGTTGTTCGCATCTAAATGATAGTTTTCTAGCCTGGCATAAAATTCCAAATGCTCTTCCCATTTTTCTTTTTTTACGCCCAAATAAGAATCCCTTGTGGCCTTTCCGCCATGGGCCAACCACTGTGGGTTCTCTTTTTTGGTCAATAACCATTCCCTACAGAGTTCATCGTGGTTACCACGGATAAAGGTACAGTTGAACTCATCTTTTAGATTAATGAGAAAATCAACGGTCTCTACAGCTGTACTCCAACCATCTACATAGTCTCCTAAAAAGATGAGGTGGTCATCTGAATCTACTTCAGCTTTTGCCAAAAGCTGTTCCAAAGCTCTTACCCCAGAATGAATGTCCCCTACTACCAACGTTCGCATCTACTAAATTTTGGGCAATTATACGGAACAAATGATTCTCCACATTAAAAAAGAATATAAAGTTAAAACCAAAGATTCCTGTTTAGGCTCTAAATATGAATTAACAATGTATTTCATCGATTTTTGTAAGACACTTTAACAATACCTTAAGTTTTTTGTTATATTGAAAAGCTATTCAATTAAACCTCAACTATATGAAAAAATCTTTACTCACTAGAGCTGCACTTTTTTTCTGCAGCTGCCTCATGCTAAGTATTTCGAACTTAAAGGCACAGAACCTAAAAAACACTCACGACGACGCACCTCAAAAAGGCCACAATCTTTACAAACAATCAAAACTTTATGATAGTAAAAAAGGGCCAACAGGTGTAAAACCAAAAGCGGTTGGAGATCGTGCAATGGACCGTTTGTCCTATGAATTTAGACAAGTACAAGATCCTTTCACAAAAACAATACCCGATAACATTCGGTTGAAAGAAGCTACTTTTTCTGGGAAAATAGACTCTACTGACATTCAACAGCAAATGTCAAAAAGTTACGGAAGTGCGGTTTCCAAAAAAAGATTCTTTTACTGGAGAAATCGTGGCCCCGCAAATGTAGGAGGCAGAACACGAGCCCTGGCACTTGACAGACGTAACGAAAATACCATTCTTGCAGGTGGTGTTTCTGGTGGACTCTGGCGCTCGACCAATGCAGGACAAAACTGGCGCAGGGTTACCAGAAAATGGCAATCACCAAGTATAACCGCAATCGTGCAAGACCCTAGAAAATTTAGAAGTAATGTATGGTACTACGCTTCTGGAGAACGGTACGGAAATTCCGCCGGAGCAACCGGGGCATTCTATCAAGGTTCAGGAATCTTCAAATCCTTCAACAACGGAAGAAGCTGGATACGAATGCGTGACAATGTATCTGACAACGATGTTACCACACTTTCTTCTTTTGACATTATAAACAGTTTGGCAGTTCATCCTTCAAACGGAAATGTATATGCCGCTACTTTTGATGGATTGTTTCGTTCTAAAGATGGGGCAAGGTCTTTTGAAGAAGTTCTACCAAGTGGGTTCGACAGTCAAACAGAAATCATGATTACACCCAACGGAACCCTCTATGGAACCGTGGATATTTTTGGAGGTGAAAATGCAGGTTTCTTCACCTCACAAGACGGAGATACCTGGACCAATATTACACCCGAAGGAATATTTCCATCTTTTGGAAGAACGGTAATGGCCTATGATCCTTCTGATGAAAACAGAATCTACTTTTTCTCCTATGATCTTAGTAATGCAGGCGAAGCGTTCCTTTGGAGATATCAGGCAGATGCCGAAACTCCAGAAGAACAATGGGTAGACCTTACGGCAAACCTTCCCACCAATATTGGTGGCAGGGCCGGAAATTTGAATCTACAAGGTGCCTATAACATGATTATCAAGGTACACCCTACAAAGCCAGACTTGGTCTTTTTGGGCGGAACCAATTTGTACAGATCTACTACAGGTTACACTACACCTACAGGGCGTGAAGGATGGATAGGCGGATATACCATTTTTGAAGATAGTTTTGCGTTATATCCCAATCATCATCCAGATCAGCATAATATGGTCTTTTTACCCTCCAATCCAGATAAGGTGATTACTGGAAATGACGGTGGTGTACAGGTAACAGAAGATATTACCATTGAAACAGAACCTGTAAGCTGGACTTCTTTGAACAATGGATATATAACTACTCAGCCCTACGCAATAGCAATAGATCCAGAAGGTAACAGCCAAGATGTAGTAGCAGGTTTCCAAGATAACGGAACGTGGTTTACAAACTCAACCAATGGTAATGACCCATGGGAAAGTGATTTTGGTGGTGACGGATCGTACAATGCTATAGCCGATGGAGGTCTTACCAGATATGTTTCATCGCAATTTGGCAACGTATATCGTCTAAATTTCGATGAAGCGAATGAATTCCAATCCTTTACGAGAGTACAGCCTGCTGGGGCAACCGGTTTTGATTTTGTAGCGCCCTTTATATTAGACCCTATCAATGATAATATTATGTACATGCCTGCGGGCGACCGTATGTGGCGTAACAACAATTTGGATGAAATTCCTTTATTCTCCAATGCGCAAGCAACAGTAAATTGGGTGGAACAGACACAAACTGCAACTCCAGATGGTTCTTTGATCACCGGACTGGATGTATCTAAATTTCCAGTTGC
>JBCCEC010000042.1:0-31113 GCA_039030475.1 Bacteroidota bacterium | reverse complement strand
TGTTGATATCATTCTAAAATAGAAATCCCTAAATTGTTGTTTCTAAACTAACTAATGGGCTTTCCTATACTCGCAGGTTTTTTTGCATCGTTACTACATGTAGTTTCTGGGCCAGATCATTTGGCGGCCGTTACACCATTGGCTATTGAGACCCGACGAAAAGTTTGGAAAGTTGGCTTGGTTTGGGGCTTTGGTCATTTAGCGGGAATGTTACTTATTGGGGTATTATTGCTCTTGTTCAAAGAATTTATACCGGTTGAGCAGATTTCTGAACATAGCGAACAATTGGTAGGGTTGGTTTTAGTTGCCGTAGGACTTTGGGCACTATTCCGTATTTTTTATAAAAGTAAACATCATAAACATCCCCACATTCATGACGGTGAAAAACCCTATATTCATGTTCACGAACATGAACACGATGCAAGCCACTTAAATCATAGCCATTCGCATCAAAAAAAGGTGAAACAAAACCTATGGTCCTCTTTTGGAATCGGAGTTTTACATGGTCTTGCAGGAATTGCACACTTTGTTTTACTACTTCCCGTTCTTGGGTTTAAAAATCAATTTGACAGTATCCAGTACATTGTGGGGTTTGCTTTGGGCACGGTTCTGGCCATGACCATATATACGTATTTATTAGGATTGATTGCCAACTACTCGAAAAACAAAAACAACCAGTCCCTTTTTAGAACCATTCGCTTATCTGGAGGGCTTTTTGCCATTGCAATTGGGATTTATTGGATTTACCTCAGCTTTTAAAAGTTCAAATCGGTAATTACAATACGATGATTTCCTGTATCGGCAATAATGAGTTGATTGTCGTTTGTAGTAATTGAAAAAGGCCAATACAAAGAGCTTGAAGTACCCATTAAGGTTTCTTTATTTTCACTCCCTGTTTTAAAATCGCGTTTTCCAATGACCGCCGTGGCTTCCATATTATTTCTCTTCGGGATTTCTTCAAACCAAAGAATTCTGCTATTTCCTGTATCGTTGACCAACAATCCATTTTTATAGAAGCAGGCGTCATACGTCCAATTCAAAGATTTGGAGGAGGGAAACAAACCAAATTGATTTTGTCCACAGGCATCAAAATTCTGCTGACCAATAATTGTACCTGCTGGCTTTGCAAATGCTTCATCTGCATTGTTCCAAAGCAGGTTCCTATAGAATTGCGTATCGGCAACAATCATTTGATTTTTTGCGTTTACCTTAATAGAATATGGCCAAACAGGCTCATTGTTTTCATAGTCACGCGTCGTAAAGTCCGGTTTTCCAATAACCTGGTCTGCGGCAGAAAAGTTACTTTTTGGAATATTCTTGTAGAACAAGATTCTTCGGTTTCCTGTATCTGCAATCCATAGTCTTTTTCCATCGGAAAAAACACCGTACGGCCAATTTAGGGTTTTTGCCGAAGGGTCATTTCCAATACCATTCACGTTGGGTTGATTGGATTCAAAATCGGGTTGGCCTAAAACCACATCCGCAGGTTGCCCATTTAGTGTTGGTAAAGAGTGCCAAATCAACACGCGATGATTCCATGCATCACCAACAATCAAGATAGTTCCATTGCTCCATATACCAGATGGGTAATGCAAAGTTTGAGAGGTTACATTACTGTCGGAATTTCTGCCAGTTTCCAAAATATCGGATTGCCCTAAAATAACATCTGGTTCTTCGTATTCCGTTTTTGGAATCTGGTGCCAAATAAAAACGCGATTACGACCCGTGTCCGAAACAAACAATTGATTTTTAGCCGTAAAAACACCTCTTGGTGCTAAAAAAGGGATTTGTTCAGAACCTTTAAAAACATAGGAATTACTGACATGGGGACCAAGGGTGCTAAAGTTCATGCTAACAAATTCTAGGCAATTGTTCCCCTGGCAACATGCTAACAACACGTTTACCGCCAATGGCACTTTCCATGATTACCTGTTTTGGATGTGCACCAACCACACTGCCTATAATTTTGGCATTTTTTCCGTTCTCATCTTGCCGTAAGGTCTTTAATACTGCAGTTGCTTCCGATTCTGAGACAAATGCGATAAAAAGTCCTTCGTTGGCCACATATAACGGATCTAAGCCCAATAATTCGCAAGCACTCGACACTTGATCATCAATTGGAAAATCTTTTTGAAAAATATCGATGCCTAACTTAGTAGACTGAGCAATTTCCTTTAAAACTGTTGCCACTCCTCCCCTAGTCGGGTCGGTTAACAAATGGATAGCCGAACCAAATTCATCAATAAGGTTGCTAATGGAATGATTCAGATTGGTGGTATCGCTTTGAATCTCAGAATCAAATTCCAAACCTTCACGAACCGACATAATAGCCATTCCGTGGGAAGCTATATTTCCACTGATAATGATTTTGTCACCAACCCTAATATTTTTTGAGCTAATAAGTGCCTTTGCATGTATAGCACCAACCCCCGAAGTATTGATGAAAATTTTGTCTCCTTTGCCTTTTTCAACAACTTTTGTATCGCCTGTTACAACCTGTACCCCTGCATTTTCACATGCAAGTTTTATGGATACTAAAATTTCCCAAAACTCCTTTACGGGAAGGCCCTCCTCAATAATAAAACTCAACGACAAATATTTGGGTATTGCACCGCACATCGCCAAATCATTGACAGTACCGTTGATGGCCAATTCTCCGATATTTCCACCAGGGAAAAAGATAGGGGAAACCAAAAAGCTATCTGTTGAAAACGCTGTCTTACCATCCAACTCCAAGAAAGCACCATCATGGCGTTCCTCTAGAATATCGTTTTTCAAAAGGTCAAAAACCCCACTGTCCAAAAGTTTATTGGTGAGCACTCCCCCACTTCCATGTCCCAAAGTAATTACATCAAAATCTAGCTTTGGCATGGGACATTGCAGCTGCATGCGTAAATTTTTATTCTCCAACATTTATAGTTTGATTAAGCTTCAACCATTCCAGAAAAGTGATAGTAGGCCGCGCAGGCCCCTTCACTACTGACCATTGGTGCACCAAGCGGATTGGTAGGTTTACAGGTTTTTCCAAATTGCGAGCATTCAAAAGGTTTTTTAATTCCTTTCATAATCTGACCCGAAATACAATTTGGGTTTTCAGGTGCTTCTTCAATATTGACCTCATATTTTTTGGTGGCATCGTATGCCTCGTATTTTTTACGGACTGTATAACCGCTATTTGGAATTTCTCCTATACCTCGCCACATTTGATTACGAACCTCAAAAACTTCATTAATCACTTTTTGTGCCTCTGGATTTCCTTCTTCACGTACAATACGTACATATTGATTTTCTACTTCTGATTTACTTTGTTCCAGTTGGCGTATGACCATTAAAATGCCTTGGAGCACATCCAACGGTTCAAAGCCCGTGACCACAATGGGAACTTTATATTCCGCGGAAATAGGATGATACTCCGTATTGCCCATAATGGTACAAACGTGCCCAGCTGCCAAAAATCCATCGATCTTACTTTCCTCATCATCTATAACCGCCTTTATTGCTGGTGGTACAAGGACATGAGATGCCAAAATAGAATAGTTTTTCACTCCGCTACGGTGTGCATGAACAACGGACAAGGCATTGGCAGGAGCAGTAGTTTCAAAACCGACCGCAAAGAATACCACTTCCTTATCTGGATTATCCTCGGCAATTTTTACCGCTTCCAACGGAGAATAGAGAATACGCACATCAGCACCTTCAGCCTTGGCTTCAAGCAGGCTTTTTTGTGAACCGGGAACACGGAGCATATCACCAAATGAACAAAGAATCACATTTTTCTCAAGAGCCAAAAAGACAGCCTTGTCAATTAAATTAAGTGGTGTTACACAAACGGGACAGCCCGGGCCATGAATCATAGTGACTTTATCGGGCAGCATATCAATAATACCATTTTTGACCAAACTATGCGTTTGGCCACCACATACTTCCATAATGGACCAAGGCCTTGAAACGGTATTCTTGATTTCTTCCAAATATTTTTTCGCGAGTTCGGGGTCGCGGTATTCTGACATATACTTCATAATTATTCCGATTTAGGCAGGTATTCATCCACATCTTCCAACTCTCCCAGTTCCCCTATTTCTTCCAAATACTTAAACGTTTTCTGTGCCTCCTCTTCGTTGACCTTACTTATGGCTACGCCCACATGTACTAACACATAGTCATCAATATCGGCATCGGGCAACATTTCTAAACTGGCTTCTTTGGTGATACCGCCAAAAGATACTTTTGCCATACGCACCAGACCATTGTACTTGGTCTCGATACTCCTAATTCTTCCTGGAATTGCTAAACACATAATTCAATTTTTAATATGTTGATAATAGCATAATTGACCGAACGAAATGTTCTCATCGTTACTAGACAATATACGATTAAATTTTAACTTAATTTCTTGTTTTTCAGCCAATACCATGAGCCTCTTCACAAGAACCGCATTCTGAAAAACACCACCGCTACAAGCAATGGTATTAAAACCGTTTTGGTTGGCAATTTTAATAATTACCAATGCCAACGTGTGTATAAAACTACCTGAGATTTGCGCAAGGGGAATACCTCTTTCCAATGCATGGCATACACCTAGCAAAATATCTTTTGAAGGAATCGTATCAAATTCCAAATCTTCCAAAAAATCTATATAATCATCGTCTGTATATGCTCGAGCTTTGGCTTCTAAAAGCATTGCAGCTTCACCTTCATAAGAAGTACTATCTATAATATCCAACAAAGATGCTACTGCATCAAATAACCTTCCTACCGAAGAGGTCTTCAACATATTTCCAGCCAACATCGTATTGTAGACTTTCCACTCTGTTTCGGTAAATTTATCCTTAGCTCTGTTTCTTTCTTTTTCTGGAAGCAAGCTGAGCAAGGATAATCTGGGTTCTTTTGCCATTTTATCGGCAGCCAGCCAATCCACATACTCAAAATGGGTCAAACGTTCCATACTATGATTCCTGTAGATAAAAAATTCTCCGCCCCAGATGGCATTATCGTCACCAAGTCCTGTACCATCCCAAACGACACCCAATATTTTTTCTGTAGCTCCAAACGACTTATGTTCTCCCAGAACGCTCGCAAAATGTGCCTTATGGTGTTGGACAGTCATGAGGTCGGTATCCCATTTTTCGGATAATTCCTTGCCCAGGATGGTACTTTGATATTGCGGATGGGCATCAATCAAAATGGTCTCTGGTATTGTCTGAAATAGCTGTTCAAATTGATTTAAACTCTGTTGAAACCTTTCTAAAACATCGAAGTTATACAGATTCCCAAAATACGGACTCACATACGTATGCGTATTCGGAACAAAAGTGAATGTGCTTTTGAGGTGTGCACCCATTGCCAAAATCTTTTCATCACCCACGCTACTGCTTTCCAAATAGTTTGGGGCCAATCCACGGGAACGCCTTAGTGTTATTTGATGATTCCCAGCAAAACGAAATACCGAATCATCTTGCGGAAATACAATGCCCAAATTATGATGCAAAAAATAGTCGGTCACACCAGCTAGCTTTTCAATTGCATTTTTTTCTTCTGAAATAATGGGTGAACCATGTATATTCCCGCTTGTGGCAACTATTGGAATCTGTATAACATCCATTAAGAGCGTCAAAAGTGTAGAAGAGGGCAGCATAACACCAAGTTGATGTAATTTTGGAGCAATACTTTCTATTTCCAACTCCTTAACCGTATCCTTTGGATTCAAAATCACAATCGGTGCAACAGCTGATTTTAAAGCCTGTTCTTCTACCCTGTTTACTTCAAAATCAGTTTTAATTTTTTCTAGGGAAGGGTATAAAAGTGCGAACGGTTTGGAAGGACGTTGTTTCTTCTCCCTTAAACGGTCAATGGCAGTTTTATTTTTAGCGTCGCAACACAGTAAATAACCGTTTATATTTTTTAGGGCAACTATGGCCCCCTCCAAAATAAGTTCACCCGCTTTTTGAATTATCTTGGACTGATTAGATTCAATTTGTTCTCCATTTGCATTGGTCAAAGTGAGTGCTATGCCACAATCCATGCAACTGTTCGTCTGGGAATGAAACCTTCTGTCTGTTGGATTTGTGTATTCCGATTCGCATGAAGGGCACATTTGAAATTTGGCAATTGTAGTATTTGCCCTTTCGAAAGGGAATTTCATTGTTATCGCATATCTTGGTCCACAGTTCGTGCAGGTTGTAAACGCATAGCCAAACCTTCGATTTTCCTTGTTCCCAATCTCTGTTTTACAGGATTCACATATCGCAAAGTCTGGAGTAAGCGGAATATTTATTGTATTGTTTAATTTAGAAATAACTATACTGAAGTCACCATACTTTTGAAACGGAATTTCGGTAAGGGAATGCAATTGAATAGTTGAAATGGCGGGAGGGTTCTCTAAAATGAGTTGGAGAAAATCGTTCGCTAGGTTTTGAGAGGTATTCACTTGAATCTGCACTCCATTTTTAGTATTGCAGACTGTACCGTTCAACTTTAATTTTTGCGCAAGATTAAAAACAAAGGGACGGAAACCCACCCCTTGCACTTGTCCTGAGATTGTAATTTGAAAGGTTTGCTGCATTCAGGAATTACCCCCTTTTCTGTTGAACTTTTTCCAACAACCAATCACACCAAGTATCAATGCCCTCTTCCGTTAAAGAAGAGACTTGGATTATTTCTAATTCGTGGTTGACCTCTCTAGCATCTTTGGTTACCGCTTCTACGGAAAAAGGCACATAGGGCAATAAATCGGCCTTGGAAACCAACATCATATCACTGGTCAAAAACATCTTTGGATATTTTTTTGGTTTGTCATCACCTTCCGTAGTTGCCATTAAGGTTACCCTATAGTCTTCCCCTAAATCGAAGGATGAAGGACAGACCAGATTGCCCACATTCTCTATGAACAACAAATCGATATTTTCCAAATCAAATTGGTCAAGCACCTGATGGATCATTTGAGCTTCTAAATGACAAATTCCACCTGTGACTATCTGTAAAGCTTGGATTCCAGTTTCGCGAATACGTTCTGCATCACGCTCGGTTTCCAAATCGCCCACCATAACCGCAACCTTGATTTTGTCCTTCAGCTTTTCCGCCGTTTTTTGCATTAAGGTGGTTTTTCCACTTCCTGCAGAAGAGGTGATATTAATGAGAAGGGTCTTGGTTTTTGCCATTTCCTTCTTGATGATGTCCGCAACAAAATCATTTGCCTTGAGCAAGTTGATATTTGTGTTCTCACATTGCACGGTACCGCGCGCCGCTTTTGTTGATTTTTCTATCATAGTAATTTCTTTAGTCAATCTTCAAATTCCACTTTATGAATCAGCATTTCCTCCCCCTGAATCACGTTTTTGCTGGGTCGGTCACAGTGCTCGCAAATGAACCTATAATTTTTTACGTTGGTAATATGATTACACACTTCACATTGAATTTTTAAATCGGTAGATTCAATATGCAAGGCGATATGATGGTACTCTGGGTGTGTTAAATGGTATGCGCTATACGCATTGTGCAGGAGCCGTGGTTCTATATTGGACAAAATACCCACCTTTAAATGAATCGCTTTCATTTTATTCAACTTCTCAGCTTCAAACTCTTGTTCAAGCGTTCGCATGATACTATTTACAATGGAGGTTTCGTGCATAACTTTTACTAGATTAAACTTTTAACTTTTTCCAATTCTTGTAAATGCTCTTCAGCCTTTGCTATCAAATTCTCATCACGTACCAAACTTTTTATTTCTTCGGCCTTTGCCTTCATGAAACTGTATTTCTTTTGTTCCTCATCCCCGTTCGCATTATGTGTCAACCAGGCCAATTCCAATTGATTCAAAAGTGTTAATGCTCTTTCAAAAGGATATTTTACGGCTGTTCTTATTTCAAGTGCTTCGTTGAACAATCCAGCAGCTTTTTCTAGATTATCATGAATTTTAGCAGGGGGGAAATGCATTAATGCAGTGGCGTAGTTATGGCTTACCATCGCATGTTGGTAGGGATACTTATCTTTAGTATAGAAAGCCAATACCTCTTTGAACGAGGATGCACAAAAGGCTGTCCACATGGGTTTTTCTTCGAAACTCACAGGAATTTCTGAATAAATCAAAGCCAGATTGTGGTGGATGTCCGCGAATTTCTGTGGATGTGTATCTCGCTTAAAAACCTTTAAAACATCCTGAAAGGCATTAATTGCTGCTTTGTAATACTGTGGACTTCCATTTTTTGACCAAGTGTACAGCAGAATTGCCTTTTTTAATCCAGCTTCCCCTAAAAACTCGGGAATATCTTCTTGTTTAAAGTATTGAATAGCGCGGTTGATCAACTCTTTTGATGCTATAAAATCTTCTTTGAAGTTGGCAACTTCAGCAGCTTCAATTAACAACAGCCCTGCTTGTACGTTCAAACCTTTGGATTCATAAAAATTGATGCATTCCATCTGTAAATCTTGAACCGCATCAAGTGCTTTGGAATCATAGGGCACTTTTAGTAACGCCATTAAAATGGCCGCTAAATGTGTTTTTATGGCATGGTTTGCATCTTCGGAAACAGTTATGGGCAGGTGTCGTTCCGCAAGCTGCTTTGCCTCTTGCAATTCTCCGCCATCCAATAATAGGTTTAAATAATGTTTTGCGGTAAACACCCTTACCTCCTCATTTTCGGCCTTATCCAAAGCTGCTGTGAATAGCTTTTTGAGTCCGGAATAATCCAAGGGGTTCTGAATAGTTCCGTAATAGTTTAAGATTGCATGATTGTGGGCAGATGTATTTTGGACAAAGGTCAACATCGCATTCGAAATTTCGTAAGCAAACTGTAGATGTGTTGCAACTAAAAGGTGATGGTACAAGTCTGAAGTTTCCAATACATATTCGAAAGCTCTTTGATGATTTCCCAGCTTGTAGAAAATCAATGCAAGCAAATTTTCTCGTGAAAAAGCAATTTTTGGAAATACATAGGGAGGTTCCAAATCATACCAATCCAAAGGAATACCAATCTCATTTTCTTCGACCACTACGGTTTTTAGGTGCTGAATGGAATCACCTTCTTGAACTATGGCAACCAACTCATCCAATCGCTCCACAGAGGCAACTGCATCCTTTACATTCTGGACTTTGTTAGTTGTTGTTAATATCGTAAGCATCTTTATTTATTTTTTGAGTTCCCCTTGGGTCTTTCGCTGCCGTCTGCTGCATGTTCTTTCCATAGATTTCAGCCAATCGTTCTGAGCGATAATCTCCAATCGTCTGAACCAAAACCTGATTGGGGTTTTTAGTATTTATAAATAATAAGGAGACTTCCCATCGCCCTTTTACGGGAGTGACCTTATATTGAACTTCCGCATCGAGCAACCAATCACTATTTGTGTTTTTCGCCTTCATCATATACTCACTTTTATCAATTGCGTCTTTTCAATGATTTCATAGTCCAATTCCCTGTCTTTGGTATCTAAATCGTTATCGATTAAAATCTCGCGAATGGCCACTGTTTTGTCTCCCTTCAAGTTACGTGATTTTAATAAAAATTGAGTGGGTTTGTAGATTTTAACAAACCATTGACTACTAACAGGGGTCATTAATATTTTATGTTGTTCTTTTACATAGGTGACATAGGCATAGTGGATTTCTCCGAAAATACGTTCTACCAAAGCACTATCGAGATAGATGTGTGAAGATTTCAAGCTGACCTTAGTATTCACGTGGGAATCGATTGGTTTAAATCTTCTAAAATGTGCTGAACAACTTTATCTCCTGCTTTTCTCACAACATCGCTCAAATCGACTTCCAGTTTGGTATTTTCAATAGCGACCAAATACACCTGAATGTCCTTGGGGTATTCATCTTGTAAAATCTTTTTGGTATAGGATAGGGCTTGGTCCCATTTCATTCCATGTAAAAAAACCATAGGGTCGTCTTGCGGTGCTTTCATTACTTCTTCAGCTGGCACTTTAAACAATGTTCCAACAGGTTCATTACTGTTCAAAACGGCATCTACCAAAACAATTCTACCATGTCCTTTTAGTCCAAAGAGTACTTCAAAAGCAGCGGTACCCATATCAAAAATATTTATGTTCTCTGATTCCGGGAGTTTTTCCCGCAACTGTTCAATTACATAAATACCTATAGCGTCATCGCTACGCACAGGGTTTCCAAAACCCATTATCGCAATTTTCATTTTTATTTTTTTTGATACTAAAGACCCCACAGGAATTAGAAACCTGTGAGGTCTTATTTAAAAATATAGAATAGTTGGTTATAACTTGAATCTTGATAGCTCTACTCCACTTTGTGCGTCATGGGCATGTACCGTACACACCAAGCATGAGTCAAAAGAACGAGCCACGATGCCTACTTCAACAGGGTCCAACGGGTCCTCTATCGTGGTACCCAGCAGTGCTGTTTCAATAGGACCAGGGTTATCATTACCGTCTTGAGGGCCAACGTTCCAAGTGGTCGGCGCCATGACCTGATAATTTTTGATAACTCCATCCTTGATTTCTATCCAGTGTGCCAACGCGCCACGGGCAGCTTCGGTTGCACCAAAACCTTTTCCGTCTTTTTCAACTGGTTTTGTATAGAATTCGCCATCCAAATCAATTTCTGAAAGCCATTGCTCTATGAACTTGTAGATTCTTGGTGCTTCGTGCACTCTGGCCAATACTCTGGTAAAAACGCTAGGGCCCAGTTTTTTAATGATATCACCGAACAAAGGGTCTTTAATTTGATGATCCTTGTTATTTGGGTTTGCGTTCATGATCACTCTTGCCAAGGGCCCTGCTTCGGCAGCATGCCCATCGTATCTTGGTGCTTTTGACCAACTGTATTGCGAGTCAAAATCACTGTCATGTAATGTTTGTGATTCTGCTGGGGTCGGTAGCGGCTCATCCCATGGGTGGAGTCCATCCTCTTGGTCATTGTACCATGAATGTTTCACATGTTCGCTTACTTTCATATGATCGAACTCGTGATAGTTTTCACCATCAAAGAAACCACTGGACTGTATCAACGCATCATTTCTACCTTCAATGGAAGGATTATTATAGCGGTCTTTGTGCAAATATGTTCCCGTTGCCAAAAACTTCCCAACACCTTGACCAAATTTATCCAAGCCAAATTCTAATCCTGCACGGATCAATAAGCCTAAATCGCTATTGCGTTGCGACTCGTTCTCATCTACCCAAGCAAGCATATCGTCCCAAGTCTTAATTTCCATGTAGCGTTCAATGGAACAACCCAACCAAACGGGTTCTAACCAATCATTTTTGAACTGTGCTAGAATAGCATGCGCTCGGGTTATATCCTTTAATGTAGGAGCGCACATTACACCACCGGGCACCATATAACTTGAGTGTGGCCATTGCCCCCCGAACAAAGCGTAGATTTGAACGGGAAGTCCACTCGCTGTCAAACCAATTTGAAAGGTTTCACCAACATAGGCACTCCAACGCTTTACGACTTCCTTATACAATGGTTTGTCGGCATATTTCTTATTCGCCAAATCGGTAGCAAAGATTGCGTAATACCAACGTGGAATACTTTGTAATGTTTCGGAAGCCTGCCCTATCGCCCTTAATAAAAGTGCGTTAGGGGACAATTTTGTTCCCCAAGCCGTATCCAGTGCAGACGAAGCACAATAGAGATGGGAACCTCCACAGATTCCGCAGATTCGCGGGGTAACAATTAATCCCGACTGCGGATCTTTGCCCACCATTATTTTTTCAAATCCCCTAAACATTGCTGCTTGTGTATGTGCACGAGTGACTTTGCCATTATCAATATAAACTTTGACATCTAAATCACCTTCAACACGACCTACGGGAGATATGTTTAATTCTTTAACTGACATTTTATTTCTTTTTCGTTGCTATTATTTTGAAGTTTCCATGACCTTATGGTTCTTGGGAAGAACTTTTTGAAAGCCTGCTTCGATGTAGTAGGCCAACTTGGTTCTTCCTTCGGGTACTTCCCGTGGTAGAAAACCTAAATATTTCATTGTATTGAATACACTGCCTTTCTTTAGATCATGATGTGGAAAACCAGGTTCTGTACAACCTAAACATGGGTGATTTGTTCTGGTTTTACTGGATTGGCGATTCCAAAGAATGTTATTACAGCTTGCGCGTGTCATTGGTCCTCTACACCCTACTTCATAGAACAGACAACCTCCTCTACGTCCAAATCCACCATCGACCTTTTGCGCAAAATTGGTGACGTTGGTGCAACCATCTTGGACAAAGTCCGTGAAAAATGTTTTGGGTCTGTGGTAATCATCTATTAAGACATCACCTATTCTACCTACGGCTATGGCTACAAGCACTTGGGTAATCCAGTCTGGATGGGCAGGACAGCCAGGTATATTGATAACAGGCAAGCCACCTTTTGAAACGTAATCTGCTCCTAAAAAACCACCTTTTTCTTTTTTATGGAACTGTAGACCAGTCGATTCACTTGGATTTGGTGGTACGGCAGGAATGCCGCCCCAGGTGGCGCAATCGCCTATAGCGACAACATAACCCGCTACTTCGGATAATTCTTTAATCCATTCCATCATAGGACGGTCCGCAAAGAAATTCATTGACCCTGTGTTATTGGGCCCTTGAATTAATGATCCTTCATAAACAAGAATATCCATTTGTACTTTTCCTTCCAGAATATCTTTTAGGAGGTCCTGTACTTGATCTCCAATCTGTAATCCCGTAGTTGGGTGCCATAAAATATTCAAACCAAAATCCGTAATAAGTTCTACCACTGTTGGTTCTTCAGCGTTCAAAAAGGACATGGTGTTGCCACTGCATGCACCCCCTTGTAACCATAAAACATTTGCCATAAATTGTTTGGTATTTATTTATAAGAACTTCAAATTATGAATATTACATTGTTTTGGCAAAAAAAATACCATATTCATATTTATTTGGATGAATTCTAAATAATTTGTTTAATGGCTCTTCCAGAACTATTCAACAATACCCTATAAACATTGCTTTATGCTTATACAGAACGAGTTAAATCTGTCGTTTTGAAGTTAAAGTTACGTTGGTTGAAAATTGTATGGAGTTCTGCTTTGTAGATTCCAACACTGATATTTCTATTTACTCTACTTAAATGTAATTTGGAGTTTTGGTATCGTTAAAAACCAATAATTATTATTTGATAACTTTTCTTATGTAGATTTTAAAGCTACCTTAAAAGTCAAAAAAGCTTATTTTCTATCTGCTGCTTTGCCTATATTGAGGTTATAAATCTCCTCTTGACTGGAATCAGCCAAAACATATTGGTTAACAAACGAATACCCGATATTGAAATTGATTTCCCATATTGTAGTTATTCCCAACCATTCAATATCTGAATTTAGCAATCCTCTGGAAATCAAAACATGTTATTGTCATTTGTCCCATTCAAGATTTCTAGGGAACCTTCTTGCGCAACACTTGAAAAAAACCATAATAATATTCTCTGATTGCCAAAGCCTGGCCTTGATCATTCATCTGAAACTCAATAAAATCATAGGGGTAATTTTTTAACCAAAATCTATTATCGCCCATTGGAAATAGTTTTTCGCAACTACCCTTTAAACAGTAAAACAATTGCCCCTCTTCTTTTTGTTGAATGGTTATTTTTGTTCCCTCATTATTATATTGGACATCCCAACCATGATACGTTCCGCTATACTCATGCCCATTTGAAATAATAATGGCGTTAGTAGTATAGTCCGGACGTGATTTCTTTAGTACCTCAGCCATATATTTTGAAAATATCGTATTTACGCTTGTAGGGGAATCATCTGTGTTCATTAGTCCTACAAAAGTGATTTCCCTTTCCGGAAAGTGAGCCATAATAGCAAATGTGTTCTTCCATCCTCCAGTATGACCAATTATCCGTTCGCCAAGGAATTCACCATTTCTTACCCCAAGACCATAACCTATAGTAGTACCATCATTAAGTTGTTTTGGAACGATCATTTCATCATAACTGGATGGTGTAATGATTTTTCCTTTGGTCCAGAACGAAGGAAACAACGCTAGCATAGCTGAGGTTGCAGTCAATCCCCCATCCCCTATCACATAAGTCCATGTCGGTACCGTTTTGAAACCATCCATAACAAAATCATTGATAGGAGAAGTTTCTGGCCATTCAGCAGCAAATTCTATAAGCTGAAAGTTCTGTTGGTCAGGTTTATTGATGTATGTATCTATAAGTTGTTGCCAGTCTTTACCTGTGGCATTTTCTGCGATATAGGCCATCAACATAAATCCAGAGTCACAGTATTGGTAGTTGTCCCCTGGAGTAAATAGCAGTTGCTTCCCCTTAAAAAAGGCAAGAAAATCTTCCTTTTTTGGTAAAACCCCAGTAGCCTTAAAGACATTATCAATTTCCAAAGCATAATCGTATAATCCAGATGTATGGGAAAGCAAGTGCCGGAGCTGTATTTTCCTAGCCAATTCTTTTTCCGGAAATTCGGGCATCAACATATCTAAAGTGGAATCAAGGTTAAGTTTGTTCTGCTCCACTAATTTCATAATAATGTTCACACCAATGAGCTTGGATATGGAAGCAATATCGAACCGTGTTTTGTTGGTAATGGGCTTGGTTTTATCAACATCAATATAGCCAAACCCTTTGTTGTACACTATTCGATTTCCCGAAGCAATGGTCACTGAAAAACCAAGAATAGTATCTTCATTAAGTATTCGAGCGCCTATGGAATCTAGCGCTTTATCATTCGGGGACAAAGGGGTGGCTATCTGAGCAAATGTTGAAAAGCAACATAAGCAACAGATAACTAAAAATCGCCAAACCTTTTTTAAGATATTCATACTTTCATTTTTTTACTATTTCCGCTTCTTCTCTAGATAAGAAGGAAGGAGGTGGCATTATAATGTACGAATATCCTAACTTTATAATCTGTAGTGTGGATATAACAGCTAAAAGACCTACTGTAAGTTATTTAATCGTACCATCAATAGTTTTTTAGTATTCAAAAGCTTTGAAAACTACATATCAATTCTTAATTGTAATCAAAATCACATGAACCTGCAGTGGGTATGTTGTTAACAGACATTGAAGAACCTGTTCGGAAGAAATCGCAGGAAGTTACATTAGTCGTATTCCAGCTGCTTAGATTTTGATTAAATGTTGCTGCATTGTAAAACATTGCTCCCATATTTTCTACATTACCTACGTTCCAGCCGCTTATGTTTTGATTAAAGGAAATGGCGCCGAGAAACATGGATCTCATATCGATAACCTTGCTTACATTCCAGCCACTTAGGTCCTGGTCAAACGACTTAGCATTTCGGAACATAAAATCCATATAAAATACGCTACCTACATCCCACCCACTCAGGTCTTGATCAAAAGAGCTTGCACCATCAAACATATAATCCATATTTTCCACGGAACTTACATTCCAATTGCTGATATCCTGATTGAAGGCAACGGCACCCAAGAACATTCCTTTCATCGATTTTACATTAGAAACATTCCAGGTATTCAAATTTTGATTGAAAGCACTTGCACCTGAAAACATGCCATTCATACCTTCAACATTGCTCACATCCCAACCGCTCAGGTCTTGGTTGAGCGATATGGCATCATAGAACATCTGGCTAACATTTGTTGCATTGGAAACATCCCAGCTGCCAATGTCTTGATTAAATGACTCCGCATATTGAAACATATTAGCCATAATGGTCACGTTTCCAACATCCCAAGCGCTAATATCCCCATTAAAAGCGGTCGCCCCATAAAATGCCCCTCGCATGTCAGTTACTTGACTGACATCCCAATCACTTAGGCCCTCGTTGACCGAACTGGCGTTTTCAAATATAGACGTCATATCCGATACATTGCTTAAATCTGGGGTGTCATTGGCATTACAGGTAAGATTGGAACACCACTTAAAAGCCTGAAACATAGATGACCATACATTGCTGCCCCATTGTTCTATATTTACAACCTTATCCCTATCGCTCGCAGTGCCAAAAGTAATGACCGGATAGTCACCCGATATGGATATGGTATAGGTGCCGGCACTGGCATAGGTGTGTATAATATCTGTAGTCACATCAGTGCTTGTTTCCCCATCTCCCCAATCCACCATAAAATTATAGCCCGATGCACCCCCTGGTATACCAACATTCAAATCGCCATCTCCGTAGTTGGCATCCCCTACGATCCATGTGCTAATAAAAGGCAAAGACGTTTCTTCGGTTGTACCATCATTGCTGTTATCTTCTGTATCGTTATCCCCAGTGGTGGGAGGTTGCTCAATGCTATCTGCATCATTGTTATCGGTAAGGTTCCCATCGGTACTGCATGAAAACAGGTTACAGCATAGGCAGATGAAAAACATGGTTCTTTTTGGTATCATATCTTTTGATTAGTTTCAGTTTACTGTTTAGTGTAAAAGCTGTTTGTTCAAAACCCATCGGCTAATTATCAAAATCTGTTCGGTTGAGCCGAGCGGTAGAGGAATTACTAAAAACGCCGCTCGCGGTCTCGATTTGAATTTCTATATCAAGCCACTCAGAACCTTCAAAATCCATACATACATTCCCCCAAGCGAGCGCATTGGAAGGAAAACCTTCAACATTTCTGTCCACAGACAATTCCGTTCCTTCAAAATCATCTCTTACAACACTAAATGCTATGGTACCATCATCCAAGGTGCCTTCAAAAAAAATATTTTTTAAGGCATCATCTTGCGTAACACTGTAAAGAATATTAATATCATAACACCCCCCTGCACTGTTGCAACATAGGGCTTGAAATTCAGCAATGAGATTATCTTCCAAAACAACAGCATTAGACGGTTTATCATCATCCTGACTGCAACTCGTTACCATGCCCAAGAGCAACAGCACGGTTAGACTCTTTACAAAATACCTGTACGTATCATTTTTCATAATTTCTAGTTTAAATTAATATATCGCTTAGCTTAGGAATCATTTTTAATCTTGTCGCCATCAAAATATCACGAACACGCAACTACCATTGGAAGGCATATGAAGTAGGCTTATCGCCGATCCCGTGGCAAAATTGTTACATTCGGTGACATTATCCACTTCCCAATCCGATAGGTCTTGATCAAAGGCCGTGGCCCCGAAAAACATGGTCTGCATAGAGGTTACGCTGATGACATTCCACTTCCCAATATCTTGGTTGAACGAAGTAGCCTCCGAAAACATGGAGCGCATGGTGGTCACCTTACTGACGTCCCAATTGCCCACGTCTTGATCAAAGGCCGTGGCGTTGGAAAACATCCAGCGCATATCCATTGCATTGCTAACATCCCATTCACTTAGGTCCTGATTAAAGGCACTTGCGAAAAAAAAGACGGCGAGCATGTTGATAACATTGCTTACATCCCAGTTGTTGATATTGCCGTTAAAGGAAGCGGCACTCCTGAACATATTGCTCATATCTGTTACCTTGCTCAGGTCGGGTACGTCATTGGCCCCATGGGTCATGTTGGTACAATTGGCAAAGGCCATTTCCATGCTTTCCCATTCCATATCGCCCCACTGTTCTATGCTTACCAGTTTGCCCGCATTGGTCTCGTCTTCTTGATAAATGGCGGGGAAATCTCCCGAAATAATGACCGTATGGACTCCTGCCAAGGCATACTCGTGAGTCGCATCACCGGTAAGGTTACTTTCCGTATTCCCGTCTCCCCAATCTATCTCATAGTTATAGCCAGTTACGGCATCATTGGCATAGATGGTAATGGCTTCATTGTCCGTCTTGGTTTCCCATCTGGTGGTAAAGGGGTTTGGGGTATCAACAGATGTATCATCCTCAGCAGTATCATATTGAACGATATCATCGTCTTTGGAACATGCAAAAAAAGCAAATAATGCGAATGCCACTACTAAAAAACGGTTTACTGTCTTTATCATTTTTATAATTTTTTATATGTGACAATGCTTTGATTAGAAGCTATTTCATCGTTTTGAATCATCCAGTTCCTGTGCAATGAGATGACTAATGATAAGCCATTTCCCAGCTCGTTTTTCAAATACACGTAGGTGCGTAATATTACGATCACCGTGAGGTGAACCATCGTCAAGCTTTTGTCCTATTCGTTTAGATTTGCTCCTAACCAATGCTACGGTATTGCCCAGGAACGTAACATCGTGCCCCAACTGTTTGGTATTGCCGGCCATCACGGTGGGCAGTTTAAAGAGGAACTGAAAAAATTCTTTCAATTCTTTTCTGCTCTGGCAGCGGTCGCCAAAGGCATTTGTCCAGTCAGTTTTTTCTGCATAGTCCATTGTAGCGAGTTCCACATCTTTTTGTTCCCAACCCAATGCGCTATTTTCAATAGCTTTAAAGATTGCTTTTTTATCATCCCCTGTGCTTTGTGCTAAAACTGGATATTTCATAATTCCCATTAGAGCGATTACAAGGATAATTGGTGTTTTAACTGTAATTTTCATTATTGATTTGTTTCAAGATTTTTCTTTATTGTTTTAGGGCTGGTAATATTTACTACTCCAATTGATTAACATGGTCGAGTTTTTGATTTTTCGTAAATATGCTTTTTCTACGGAACATATTCTGCGTTGAAAGAACCATTGATGGTAATGCTTCCCGCACTGTTTTCTGTAGCTAACAATGCGCCTGCCAGAGTACCCTTGATAAAACCTTCGATGGTTTGTTCAATGGAGATAGTGCCAATACTACTGCCTATAGTGTTGTGGCTTGTAACACCATTTTGCCCAAAAATCAAGCCTCCGTCAAATTCCTGAAGCCCAAAACCGCTGGACCAATCGGTGACATTGTACTTTCCCTTGTCGGGAACGAAAGCCCCATTCAATAAAATGGTCGCAGTAACGGTGTAACCCTCGCTATCCGTCAAATAAATGGCCAACTGGTGGGAAGTCACAAAACTGCTTGGCATTTCAATAAACTTATAGGTGGCATTGGTTCCCATCATATCCCTTGAAAAACTTCCGGAAACATCGATTTCAAATTCGGTCGAATTTGAAACAGGATCTTCATCATCCACTCCTTCATTGGAATCACATGCACAAAAAAATAAAAAAAGGATAGTAATAGTGACGGTATAAATGCGTGTTCTCAACACTTGAATATCGTTGAAAGGAATTAAGGTATTCATGAGGTCTATAATTTCACTACAAAGTTGCAGTACATACTTATCTGGCACAATCCCATAAATATGTGATATTTAGTATGGTATACTTTAGTTACTTTTGATGTAAAGGCTAATTCAAGCATGAATCGCAATGGATTTTTCACCTTACTATTGGTCCGTTACCCTCTTGGCAATACTTACTTCCATTGCCAACTTTGGGCAATTACCAGAAGCCTCCGTTAAAAAGTTTGATGCCAAACAAGGGCTTCATACGCATAGTTTTAAAAAAGTATTGGAAGATGAATACGGTTTTGTTTGGATCATGTACGAGTACGGTATACAACGTTTTGATGGAACGCACACCGATGATTATTTTAAGGGGGAAGAAATCGTTTCATTGTTGCTTGACGGTCATAATACCATTTGGGTATCGACTATAGAAGGGGTTTACAAATATGACCACCAAATACAGAAATTCTTCCATATTCCCACAACGGACCCTAACGATGACCCAAAACTACTTTTTCATATCAATGGATTGCCCCTGCATTATATGGGCAAATCAGGCATATTTGAATATGATCGGGATACAAATACCTTTAGACCTGCGCAAAACCTAAAGGAAGAACCGGAGAAAAACGTAACGCTTCGGTCTACGCGTTTTGCCAACTTTGGACATACGCTTTATTATACCTATAAAAATAAGGTTTGGCGGCACAATTTACTATCCGGAAAGAAGGATACTGTAGTGGTTGACCATGTGGGATGGGTACATGCAATTTCCAAAGATGAAATAATTACTACCAATTGGGAAGCCAAAACATGGTACTATAATTTTTCCACCCTTGAACGCATACGGTTAAAACTTTCGGGACCGGACTCTTTTCTTTATGTGCACGATACTTTTGACGGGATCAATGGAGTTATTTACCTGGCGTCTTCTAAAGGCCTATTAAAATTAGACCTTGAATCAAAAAAGGTACGAAAAATGGTATTGACGTTTGAGGGACTTCCTTTTCCAGAGACCGTTTTTAGAAGTGTTTACCAACATCAAAAAGGTCATTTATGGATTGTGACCGAAAACAGTCTTCTCCATGTAGACCGATCAGAAGCACATATTCGGTATGTTCGTAGCAACCACTATGATTCCCTTCAGCAATTTGATAACCGGGTACGGAATTTTGCGGCCGATGACTACGAAAACTTGTGGTTGGCCACTGGCCATGGTCTTACACAATGGAACATCAAGAAAAATACCTTTCATACCATTGAAGCTTCGGAAGGCAGTACCAATGGTCTTAATCACGCGTCTATTAGAGGTCTGGTCTACGACGGCACCCATCTTATTATAGGGCAGACCAACAAGGGTATCTGGTTATACAATCCAAAAAAGAAAACATTTAAAAGACCCCCCTTTACAAACAATGAAGTGGATCGCATGTTAAAAGAAAAGATAACTCAAGATTTTATAAATCAAATTAAGACCCTTCGCAACGGAGACCATATTATCAGTGCAAGAGACGGTGCCTATTTGATGGACGGAACGACCTATACCATCAGTGAAATCGATTTCCCCGGTAGTACCCATAACGTTACATTTAGCTATGAAGATCGTAAGGGTTCTATTTTTATTGGAACCTTAAATGGACTTTTCTGTCTGGATGCCAATTACGAATTTAAATATGAAATAACGGAACAAATCGAGAACAGTTCTGCTTTTTGCGTTTTGGAACATGAGAACGGCCATTATCTTGGCACACGTCGTGGAGTATATTTCTTTGCCGTTGAAGGGCATTCGGTATCCATAAAAAAAATAATCCCCGAACTCCAGGATGCTAAAGTACAGTCCCTTTTTAAGGATGACCAAGAACACCTTTGGTTGGTCAGCGAAAGTAAATTGTACCGTTTGGAACAAGGAGCAAGCCATCCCGTCAGTTTTGGTCATGCCGAAAATATCTTTGGGGATTACTTTTATCCCAACAGCTATTACCGCAATGAGGAAGGTCTTGTATTTATAGGTGGCATAAGTGGAATCAACTATTTCTATCCAGAAAAGATAACCGTGCGTCCAAAAAAACTGCATCCTTATCTAAGGCATATCACCCTATTGGACAATTCTAAGAAAATTAACGAATTCAAAAAATTAGAGTTGGCGTATCACGAGCGAAATATGACACTCACTTTTGCAACGCCCTACTATGGAAATCTATCGGACATTAAATACCGCTATCGCCTGACAGAAGATGGGAATTGGTTCAATCTGGGCACAAACAGCAATGTGACCCTTTGGCGGTTACCTTCCGGAGATTATAGGTTTCAGATGGCCGCCTCAGTGGAGGAAGGTGTTTGGCACAATTCATCCGATACTATCTACTTTACAATAGAAGCACCTTTCTGGAAACGTTGGTGGTTCAAAGCGACATTAGTCTTTCTTGCACTATATCTACTGTTTCTGCTATTTGCCTTCCAACGAAGAAAATTGGAAATGGAAAAACAACTAAAAGGATTTGCCACCTCACTTTATGGACAGAATACCGTGGACGGCATCTTATGGGCAACTGCACGTTATTGTGTACAAGAATTGAACTTTGTCGATTGCGTTATTTACTTATTGGACAACAAACGTGAACTCTTGCTTCAAAAAGCGGCTTTTGGGATAAAAAATCCCTACGGCAAGAAAATCATTAACAAGATTGAAATTCCAATTAGTCAAGGCATTGTGGGTACCGTTGCCCATACCGGAACCGCTGAACGTATAAAAAACACAACAAAAGATTCCCGGTATATTATGGATATCGAAATGGGACTTTCCGAAATAACGGTTCCAGTATATGTGGACAGCCGGGTTTTTGCCGTCTTGGATTCAGAACACCCTAAGCGTAATTTTTACAAAAAGCATCATTTAGAATTGTTGAAAAAAATTGCCGCCATCTGTTCTGAACGGCTTACCAAATACCTTTCCGAAGAAAAATTAAGGGGTACCATAGCCAGGGATTTACACGATGAAATGGGTTCTACACTAACAAGTATCCATATTATCAGTAAAATAGCGGAACAAGACGCCGTTGAAAACAGCACTATAAAGAAACAATTCGGTCAAATTAAAAAGCATGCTTCTGGAATGATGGAGAAAATGGGCGATATGGTCTGGGTCGTCAACCCTGCAAACGATGGTTTGGATAAACTGATTTTTAAAATAAAGGAATATGCCGTTGAGGTCTTGGAACCAATGGACATAATACTCAGTTTTAAAAGCATTGAAAATCCGGATAGCATTAAATTAAACACGGCCCAACGCAAGAACATTTACCTCATCGCAAAAGAAGCTATCAATAATATTGTAAAACACAGTCTGGCAACACAAGTGGTTATAACCTTTGCAACAAAAGATGCTTTTTTGTCCATGAGCATAGATGACGATGGTAAAGGATTTGAAACCTCGTCCAATACTAAAGGGAACGGTTTAAAAAATTTGAGCAAGCGCTCTGAAGAAATCGATGCTACCTTACTGATAGCATCCAAAAAGGATAAAGGGGCATCAGTTTTTTTAAAGATCAAAAAAGAAAACCTTATTGTTGAACAACCCCTTAGTACTTAAAAGCCATGGATGTAAACGTTCTGATATATGAAGATAATGAAAGCTTGAGAAATAGCCTTGTCGCACTACTTTCTCGCGAAAAGGGATTTCACATTGTTGGAGATTATCCCGAATGTACCGATTTAGAAAACCATTTGATACATCTTAGTCCGGATGTTATTTTAATGGATATTGACCTACCCGAGATGAACGGCATCGATGGAGTTAAAAAAATACGTTCTATAAATACAATGATCCATGTTTTAATGCTCACTGTTTTTGACGATACCTCTTCGGTTTACGATGCACTCTATGCCGGGGCCAATGGTTATCTTTTAAAAAAATATATTTCCACACGATTGGTAACTTCAATCAAAGATGTTTTGGAAGGTGGTTCACCCATGAGCCCAGCAATAGCACGTTTGATAATCGATAGTATCAAACAAAAAGGGGTTCCAAAATCCACACTGGATTACAATTTAACATCCCGTGAAATTGATGTATTGGTCTCGCTTGCAAAAGGCAATAGCTATAAAATGGTTGCCGATGATCTTACCATTAGTATAGATACCGTAAGAACCCATATCAAACACGTTTATGAAAAACTACATGTACAGTCCCAAGGAGAAGCCATTAGCAAAGCATTAAGAGAAGGGTTGATCAAATAATAAATTGCATAAAGACCAGATTGCCCATATCAGTAATCCTAATGGTATCCTTAAAATTGAAATAAATAATAAATCCGTTGAGCTTTTTAAGTTGGACTCAGGTTTTTATTATGCACCGGGAATTGACCTATGGCTATGGTTTTCGAAAAATGATAAGGGCACTTTAAGTATTCATTGCTCATCAATTTATGATTTAACCCAAGGATTCAAAAATAGCAACTAACAAAGGTTATAACCTATGGACTGTTGCTTGTCCAACTTTTGAGTTTTAAGCTCATAGCAAAAACGGAAGACAGCCTTCTAATGAGAGCTTCTATCTTTATCTCGGTTATGTCATCATCTAACTTCACCTTTATCCATGATTCTTTAAATTTGCCAATAACCACCTACCGATATAGCACAGCATTTAAGGCAAATTCCAAGAAATGAAAAACGAAAATCCAGAGGCAAAATCACTCTACGAGTTATACCTTCACTTGGGACTACCTGTGGATTTAATTCAACCTTCAGAAGGATTCGCTATCCTTAATTTGAAAGATATTAATTTTACACTCCCATATCAATCACCCTCATTCCGTCCTGACTATTTTTCATTTCTTTTTGTAAAAAATGGCAAGGGAAAGTATACCATAGATGAACACTCTTTTATGGTACAACCGCATTCCATCTACTTTACCAACCCTAGTAATTACCGAACATTCAGCTGGGAAAAAATTGAAGAAATTTATCTGATAACTTTTGACGAAACATTTCTAAAACAATATATCAGCAAAGATATCTTCTCTGCATTTCCATTTTTATTGACCGAAACAATCAGCCCAAAAATTGTAAGTGACGAATTTTATGACCAAGTGGAACCTCTTTATCTAAACATTCATGCGGAATACCTGAATCAGTCTGATGATATATATAAAATCATTGGGCATTTGTTGGCAGTGTTGCTCTATAAGATCAAAGCCTATTTTTGGCAAGATTACAACCCTATTTATGAAGGAAACAGAAGTTCACACATCGTTAAATCGTTCAAACGATTGCTTGAAAAACACTATCGCGATTTAATTACTGGAAAAACAGAAACCGTTTTTAGGGTTCAAGACTATGCTAATGCACAAAATCTACATCCCAACTATTTGAGTAACATAATCAAAACTAAAACAGGAAAACCTGTTACGACCTGGATTGCAGATAAAACTATTTCTGAAGCAAAATCACTTTTGCAAAATTCATCCTTACCCATCAAGGAAATAACCTATAGACTAGGATTTTCTGAAACTGCTCATTTTAGCAACTTCTTTAAAAAACATACCAAAATATCCCCTGTCCAGTATCGAAAAGAGCATGCTAATTAATGAGTTAATTCTCTATTCTACTCTTTTATTTAAATTTTACAAGTAATGCTATAATCCTTGCAATAAACAAGGGATAGTACCTAAATATCTTTGGTCTATTAAATTTAAAAAGATAGAAAAATGAATAATGTAAGTAACAAAGTAGCACTTGTAACGGGTGCATCAAGAGGTATTGGCACGGAGGTGGCACTACATTTGGCCAAAGCTGGAGCAAAAGTAATTATTAATTATTCGGGCAGTAAAGAAGCAGCTGAAGAGGTCGTAAAACAAATCAAGAAAAGTGGCGGGGATGCCATCGCTATTAAAGCTGATGTAAGTAACTCGCAAGATGTAAAAAACCTTTTCGATACTGCCATTGCCCATTACGGAAAAATTGATGTTTTGGTCAATAATGCAGGTATTATGATCAATACACTCATTAAGGATACCACTGATGAGGATTTTGCAAAACAGTTGGATGTAAATGTAAAGGGGGTATTTAATACCCTTCGTGAAGCTGCCACAAAATTAGCAGAAAACGGAAGTATTATCAACTTTTCAACTTCGGTAAATCGAATCATGTTGCCCACCTATGGGCCTTATGTAGCCACCAAAGCAGCCGTAGAACAGCTGACCCGGGTATTTGCTAAAGAAGTTGGAAGTAGGGGCATCAATGTAAATTCAATTTCCCCCGGACCTACAAACACCGAGTTATTTACAAAAGGAAAACCAGAAGCGGTAATCAATAGATTGGCCTCTTTATCAGCGTTCAATCGTATTGGAGAGCCTGAAGACATTGCCAAAATTGTAGCATTTCTAGCAAGTGATGAAGCCAAGTGGATCTCTGCCCAGAACATAGGTGCTAACGGAGCAATGGCTTAACCCATTTGATCATTTAATAAATACATATTATGAAAACATTTTTGACAGCCCTCGTTATGGGGCTATGCGGAGCATTGGCGGTATTTGTCTCATTTTCCATGGGATGGGCCACCTGGGTCATGTTTCTTGCCTGGGTAAGTTATTACCTATTCGGGAAATCGATTAAAGTATATATCCCCAGTTTCTTGCAGATTATTGCAGGAATAGTAATGGGCGTACTCATACAGTCCATATCGGGTCTACTTGTCCCTGCTATTGGAGCCTTGGGGTTTCCGGTGACCGTTTTTGTCCTAATAGGTTCACTGGCCTACGTATCAAAGATCAATGGGCTGAACAATATCCCTGCTTGGTTTCTGGGTCTGATCATCTTTTTTGGGGTACACCCGGAGCTACAAGTAATACCAGTATTGGAATTACTCGTCCCCATAGTTGCTGGGGTGGTTTTTGCATTGATCAACGATACGGGACTAAAGTATATTAATAGTATAACACATATAAAAAATAAAAATGAACACATTAGAAAATAAAACAGCATTGATAACAGGCTCTGCAAGAGGTTTAGGAAAAGCTATAGCAGAAAGATATGCAGCACTTGGAGCCAATATCGTTGTCAATTACTCTAGAGACAAAGCATCAGCTGATGAAACAATATCCAATATAGAGGCTATGGGAGTAAAAGTTATGGCCATACAAGCTGATGTGAGTAAAGTAACTGATATTGAAAGACTATTTAATGAAACAAAAAAAGCTTTTGGAAAAATAGATATTGTCGTTGCCAATGCCGGTATAGAAATGGTGGAAACACCAGTTACGGATTTCACTGAAGAACAGTTTGACAAACTTTTTTCAATAAATACCAAAGGAGCATATTTCACGATGCAACAAGCTGCAAAGTATATTGAAGATTATGGGCGTATAATTTATATAGCCTCAAGTACAACAGCTTTCCCTGTTTCTGGAATGGCTATATATGGAGGGAGTAAAACAACACCGCGATATATGGTCGATGTTCTTTCAAAAGAAATAGCACATCGTGGTATTACGGTAAATTCCATTATTCCATTTGCCGTTGACAATGCTGGTATTTTTACAGAGGAAGATAGCTATCCTGAATTAAGAAAATCTTTGATTGAAAGTTGTCCCATGGGAAGGTTGGCAGAGGTTGAAGATGTGGCAAATCTGGCAGAGTTTTTTGCAAGTGATCTATCATCCTTTGTAAACGGACAGCACCTATTGGTAAATGGTGGCGCAACACAATGAAATCATACCAATAATTGAAGTGAATTACTCACGGGATAGATTAAGTTAGGTCCAACTTCCTCATTTTGGCTACATCCTTCCCTGATTCGGCTACAAAGAGGCAAAAGTGATGATAGACCTTTGTGATATTCTAACATTAAAATTTAAAATCATGGAATATCAAAAAGGTAACAAAGTTTGGTTTATCACGGGTTCTTCCCGTGGATTTGGGCGTATTTGGACGGAAGCCTCGCTAGAGCGAGGAGATAAAGTTGTAGCTACTGCCCGCAAATTGGAGAGTATATCCGATTTACAAGAAAAATACGGGGAACAGGTGCTTACGCTAGCGCTCGATGTAACAAAGACTGATCAGGTAAAGACTGTACTTGAGCAAGGGTATCATCATTTTGGCAGACTGGACGTCATTCTGAACAATGCTGGCTATTCACTTGTTGGTACTATCGAGGAATCAGGTTTGGACGATGTCCGGGCACTCTACGAGACCAATATTTTTGGAGCACTCTCCGTTATCCAGGCTGCTTTGCCTTTGTTGCGCGAGCAAGGTGGTGGTCACATTTTGGGTGTATCGAGTAGTTTGGGCCTTGAGTCAATGCCTGTAATCGGGTACTATTGTTCCACAAAATGGGCGTTCGAAGCCATTCATGAAAGCTTGGCGGCGGAAGTAAGTTCCTTTGGCATCAAGGTAACACTTATTGAACCTGGCGCCTATGCGACCGAGTTCGGCAGTCCAGACTCCTTGAAAATGGCAGATGGACTCGACATCTATGCGGATTTTAAAGGACAATTTGTTCAAGGGTTGCGAAACCTGGAAAGAGGAGATCCGAACGCCACTCCCGAAGCTATTTTCAAGGTGGTAGATGCAGAAAAGCCACCGCTGCGACTTTTCCTGGGCAATCAAACATTGCCTTCTGTGCTCAAAGTATATGATGAACGACTGGCAACATGGGAAGCTTGGAAAGAGGTGTCCAATGCCGCTCAGGGCTAAAAAACACAATGTATTAATGTAAACGATGACCGATATTCAGTATCTTATCGGTTGTCGTTTTCCAGCAACAAAAAATGAAAAAAGAAGAAAACATACCTCGAAAATTTGATTCGTTATCGGACTTTCACAGTGCGTTCGGGCTGCCTAAGCCTGCTCATCCCTTGATAAGTTTTATTAATATTGAGGAGATCTCTATTCCAACGGAGGAGTCTTTTGATTTCTTTATTTTGAACTTTTACAAGATTGCTTATAAAACGACACTTTGCGGACAAGCAAGATACGGGCAAAATTATTACGATTTTGGCGAGGGTGGTCTAATCTTCACCGCCCCAAACCAAGTGTTCGAAAGTCCAAAAAGTTCGGCTTCGGGTTATATATTTTTTATCCACCCCGATTTTTTACTTTCGTATCCGCTGGCCAAAAAAATAAAGCAGTACGGCTTTTTTTCATACGCTGCCAATGAAGCATTACATCTTTCAGCTGAAGAGAAAACGACCATCATGTCCATTTTCAAAATCATTGACGATGAACTGAAAAGCAGAATAGATAATTTTAGCCACGATGTGGTCATTTCACAGATAGAATTGTTGTTGAACTACAGTAATCGATTTTACAACCAGCAGTTCATTACACACAAAGCTGTTTACAATAACCTACTGTTGCAGTTAGAGGACATTTTAGAAGATTATTTCAACGATTCAAAACCATTGAATGAGGGCCTGCCATCCGTTCAATATTTAGCTGACCGGGTCAACGTGTCCCCAAGCTACCTAAGTGATATGTTGCGCTCGTTGACAGGGCAAAATGCCCAACAGCATATACATCTTAAGTTGATAGAAAAAGCCAAGCAAGAATTATCCACAACAAACCTATCGGTGGGTGAGATTGCCTATGTTTTGGGGTTCGAGCACCCCCAATCGTTCAGTAAGTTTTTTAAATCAAAAACTAAACTCACCCCGTTGGAATTCAGGCAATCGTTCAACTAAAGACTGGTGTCAAAAAACAGGCTTTAAGTTTAGGGAGCATCTCATTTTTTCCCTTTGGTTTTTTTGTAAATAGTTCGAAGTTGATCCTCCCAATCCACGGACCAATCGTAAAAACTGGATAAGGGTTCAACAAGGCTCGCTCCAAACTCCGTTAAGGTATATTCTACTCGTGGTGGCACCTCGGGATATACTTTTCGCGAGATCATTCCATATTTCAACAATGTTTTTAGCGTCTGCGACAACATTTTAGGGGAAATGCCAATGACCTGCCGCTGCAGATCACTATTCCGCTTTGTTCCCTGCATCAAAGTAGTCAAGACCAACAACGTCCATTTATCGGCTATCAAAGCCAAGGATACCTGTATAATACAGTTCTCGTCAAAAACGCTTCTAGCGCTTAAAGATTCCAGATATGAAATTTTTTTTATTTTTTTTTCAGCCTCCATTACTATTGTTTATTCATTTACTACCTAAAAGTAAGTTATGCACTATTTAGTGACCTCTTGCGCCATACAAGTATAGCACATAAATTTGTGGTAATAATTAGAAATTTAAAAAATAATACAATGAAAACAAAAACATTAAACCCGATGATGGCAATCTTGATTGCCTTATTTCTGACAAATATGTATTCGATCCAAGCTCAAAAAAGCCAAACCGAAACAACGAACAATGCCATAACAATTAATGAAAAAAATCAAGAAAAAATAGTTCATGATTTATTGGAAGCCTTCAACCTGGGTGCCGAAAACGTACTTGAACTTTTTGATGAAGAAGCCATTATTGAATATCCCTATGCCCACTCACTGGGTACACCTTCCCCATTGAATAAAATCCAGTATGGCAATTATTTGAAAGGTGCGCTTGCCAATATGCCTGATATAGCATTCTCACAAGTGAACACTTATACGGCACAAAACCATGTTGTATGGGCAGAGTTTCATGGGGAGGTAGTCATACCATCAACAAATCAACTATATAAACAAGACTATGTCGCCCGCATAATGCTAAAAAACGGAAAGATCCTCCACTACAGGGAGTACTGGAACCCTATGGCGGTATCGGCTATGGGAGATCACAAAGAAGTTAATAAAGTGTTTAATGATAAATCAAAATAATAAAATTATGAAAATAGTAATCGGGGCTGCAGCAGGTAATGTAGGCAGCCGAATCGCAAAAAAAGTAGCAGGAGCAAATCATTCAGTTGTATTATTAGGGAACAAGCTGGACTCTTTAGAAAATTTGAACATCCCTAACTCATCATCTTACGAAGTAGATATGAGTGACGTAGAACAGGTGGTAGCACATACAAAAGGAGCAGATGCATTTTTCTGGCTTGTGCCACCAGCACTTGGAGTATCAAGCCTAAAAGAGTGGTACGATGACATTATCACTGCCGGGGTAGCTGCTATCAAAAAAAACAAGATTCCCCGTGTAGTGGCTCTTTCTTCCCTCGGTGCCGGAGCTTCAGATAACCTGGGAACGGTGACTTATGTAGGGAATTTGGAAAGCGCTTTCAAAGAAGTGTCCTCGAATGTTGTTTTCTTAAGGCCTGGCTATTTTATGGAAAACTTCCTTTTGCAAAAGAACGACATTCTTGAAAACGGTCATTTCTCCTTTCCGTATGCCGTGGATCATGATATTCCCTTTGTAAGTGCAGATGATATCGGGGATGTGGCCGCCGAATATCTTATGGACGAGGGTTGGGCAGGACAATGGACCAGGAACATTATGGGCCCCAACAACATCACGCTTCAAAAGGCAGCTGATATTTTCACAGCAGAATTAGGGCAGGAAATTGTATATAAGCAGGTGACTTATGAAGAGGTAAAAAATCAATTCGCCCAGTTTGGTGCTAACAATACTGTTCAGAAAGAATTAGTTGATTTATATAAGGCTTTAGGAGATCCCAATGGTGCTTATGCCACACCTAGAACCCTAGAGGCAAATACTCCAACTACCCTTGTGGACTTGATTCGGACCAAGTTTATTTCATAATAAATATCCGCAAAAATAGCCAGAATCTGGTTTATTCCAATTCTGGCTATTTTCTATTTCAACAAATTATCAGCTATGAGGCTATTCAATAACTTTACTATTTTCAGTAAATGGTTAAACGTATAGTGCAAAATGGATAAACAAGAAACATTAGAAGAATATTACGCCAATAGACCTTTTCTTAAATCGGTTGATTTGAGTCATGAAAAAGGACATTTTAATGGTTTCGGATTAAAGATTATTATAAATATGCTTTGTTACTGGTAACGGTAAAATCCATTGCGCAAATAAAAGTTTTGAGATTTTAGAAAACAGTCTATTATTTACAAGCCCTCTTATTACTTATAATTGGGAAGTAT
>JBCCEC010000041.1:0-31453 GCA_039030475.1 Bacteroidota bacterium | reverse complement strand
CGAAATCCCGAAACGCCGCGATGCGCTGGGAATGGCGCAATTCTGAAGGATAGGCGAGGAAGACCGGCACGTCCGAGCTTTGAATTTCCGGTATAAATTAATTTCTCATATCAAAAGGACTTAACCCTTAGCTGATATTAGAATTCCATAAGAAATCATTAGGAAAATAGCTATAAAAAAATAACACCTTTTATAAATAAACTATGCCTTTATATTAGAACGATATTAAAGTAATCAAAATACAGGATTCTTTCATTCAAATCAATCCAGCACCTCGGCTATGGGTTTACCGGTTGTTCCATTTGGGAAAGCAATACCCAATAAAGTCGCAATGGTTGGGGCAATATCGGGAATCTCAGTCCTTTTGGTAGTACTTCCTTTTTTTATTCCGTTTCCGTAGAGCAACAAAGGCACGTGCGTATCATAAATCATTGGAGAGCCATGGGAAGAACCAGTTCTTCCATAAGAAGCGAATCCCGGTGGATGAACAAAAAGAATATCTCCAGATCTCTTTTGGTTCCAACCATTTTGCAAAATATAGGGCAAACCAGAAGTATAGGCGTTATTCCACATTTGAGAACCTGTAAATACTTTGTCGATGCCTTCATAAGTAAGCATTTCAGCGGCTATTTCCTCCTCTACATCATCTAAGTCCATATCGAGGTTTACAATCACTTTTTTATCCAGAAAAACTTGAGAGTTGCTTATCCCTTTGACAATGTCCGTAGTTCCATATTTATACTTCAAAAACTCATCAAATCTTTTTTTGTTACCATCAAAATCTATATACCCTGCTGGAATTTTTTGATCTTTTAAGTATGCTGGAACATGTACAGCTCCATGATCTGCAGTTAAGAATACAGTATATTGGCCTTGCCCAACTTTTTCATCTAAGGCGGTAAGGATTCGCTCTAAATCCAAATCCAATCGCAAGTACGTATCTTGAATCTCTTTAGAGTTGACTCCAAATTTATGTCCGATATAATCCGTACTCGAGAAACTAATTGCTAGAAAATCAGTAATGGCATCAACGCCTAAACTCTCTTTTTCCAAAGCTTCCAATGCAAAATCTGCAGTAATACTATTTCCATAAGGCGTATATTTCAAAATTTCAAAATCCTTGTCCTTATCCAATAAATTTGGGGTGCTATGCGGAAAAGTAGGTGCTCCTTCGTCCTCAAATAGACCTTCATAGATATTGTTATCACTTCCGCTTTCCCTGTAGGTAGCGATATCCTTTAATGTTGCCCATGCTTTTTTGTATTCCTTTACTTTACCTGAAGCATTAAAATCCATAACCCATTTAGGAAGTGCTGACATATAATAAGAACTACTTATCCATTTACCTTCATTTTCACCTTCGAACCAATAAGCCGCATTGGCCATATGACCACCGGGCAGGACCGCCCCCCTATCCTTAAGTGCTATAGCTATTACCTTACCGTTCTTCTGTGTATGTAAGCGCAACTGATCCGTAATTGTAGTGGTCAGCATATTGCGTGGTGACATTTCCCCAGCGGTAGATACCGTTCCAATAGAGTTGTAGGTTTCATCTCCCGCACAATAAAGCATTTTATCTTGAACCTTATCGTACCAATTGTTCCCGATAATACCATGAACTGCAGGAATTGTTCCCGTGTAAACAGAAGCATGCCCCGGCCCCGTGCTGGTGGGCGCATAATTAAAATGGTGGTTCTTACAGTTAAATCCATCATTTACCAAACGCTTAAAACCACCCTCACCATAATGATTCCAAAAACGTGTTAAATAGTCATAGCGCATTTGGTCCACAACGATACCCACAACTAGTTTTGGTGCTTGGGCAATTTGAACAGGTTCTTCCTCAACAATTGCATTCCTTTTTTTGCGCTGGGCCATAGTACAAACAGATACGGAAAGGGCAACTAAAACAAGTAAAAATGTATATTTCTTCATGGAAAAGATTTGCTTATAAACGAGCACAAAACTATTCAATAAAACCTATTAAATTTTAAATCAAGGTTAAATGCACGCCAATATTCTTATTTTTATGTCCGCAAGTCTACTTTTAGCGCATGAATTATCTTGAAGCGATTGGAAAATACTTCATTATGGCATGGGAGGTTTTTAAAAAGCCTACCAAATGGCCAATTATGAGATCCCTTATTTTAAAAGAAATCGATGAGTTAATTTTTGGCTCTTTGGGTATTATTATATTTATCGCCTTCTTTATCGGGGGGGTGGTTACCATTCAAACCGCTTTAAACCTCAACAATCCATTTCTACCTAAAAGTTTGATTGGTTTTGCCGCTCGGCAATCTGTCATACTAGAATTTGCACCTACTTTCACCTCAATAATCATGGCGGGGAAAGTCGGTTCCTATATTACGTCCAGTATTGGGACCATGCGGGTCACTGAGCAGATAGATGCTTTAGAGGTCATGGGAGTAAATTCTCTAAATTATCTGGTATTTCCAAAAATTATAGCCATGTTCATGTATCCCTTTGCAGTTGCGATCGCTATGTTCATAGGGATTTTAGGAGGTTGGATAGCTGCTGTTTTTGGTGGATATGCTCCAAGTGGTGAATTTATAAAAGGGTTGCAAATGGATTTTGAATCATTCCATGTAACCTATGCGTTCATAAAAACCTTGGTATTTGCTTTTGTAATTGCCACCGTACCCTCCTATCACGGATTTTATATGAAAGGCGGTGCCCTGGAAGTGGGCAAAGCCAGTACTGTTTCTTTTGTATGGACCAGTGTTGTTATCATTATCCTCAACTACATTCTTACCCAATTAATGCTAGGCTAATGATAAAGGTGGAAAACATACATAAATCGTTTGGAGATGCCCATATCTTAAAAGGTATAAGCGCAACTTTTGATAGCGGGAAAACCAACTTGATCATAGGGCAAAGCGGATCGGGAAAAACCGTTTTTTTAAAGTGTCTTTTGGGGCTTTTTGAACCCGAACAGGGTAATATCAACTATAATGAACGTATGTACTCCAGTCTTTCAACGGCAGAAAAAAGAGATTTACGTCAAGAAATGGGAATGGTTTTCCAAGGAAGTGCTCTTTTTGATTCTATGACGGTCGAGGACAATGTGATGTTTCCCTTGAACATGTTCACAAAGCAATCAAGAGCGGAAAAGCAAGAACGTGTGGATTTTGTACTTCAACGTGTAAATCTTGTGGACGCCCATAAAAAATATCCTTCGGAAATTTCCGGTGGAATGCAAAAAAGAGTAGCCATTGCAAGAGCCATTGTCATGAATCCAAGTTATTTGTTCTGTGATGAACCTAATTCCGGCCTAGACCCAAAAACGGCAATTTTAATAGATACCCTTATTCAAGAAATTACCAAGGAATATAACATTACTACTGTAATTAACACCCATGACATGAACTCGGTTATGGAAATCGGCGAGAAAATCATCTTTCTAAAAGACGGAATTAAAGAATGGGAAGGCACCAACAAAGAAATCTTTAAAACTGATAATACTGCTGTTACTGATTTTGTATACTCATCCGAGCTTTTCAAAAAAGTACGCCAAATGTATATTGAGGAAAGAAATTAGATGCTCCAAGTTCAAATCGTAACCCAACCTTAAACTTAAAAAGTGGTTTTGTTAAGGATGATTGTAGAATTTAGGGGAAAACATCAGCATGAAACCATATTTAGTAGTTCCCATCTTATTATTCTGTTTGTCAGTTAGCCACGCACAGGACAAACCAACAATCTATATTGACATTCCCACGGAACAAAAGCCTTGGAACCATACAAATTGGAATGCCTCGCCAGAACAATTTCAATTTGCCATTGTAACGGACCGCACCGGGGGAAGAAGGCCGGGAATCTTTGCAAAGGGAGTTGAAAAACTAAACTTACTTCAACCAGAATTTGTAATGAGCGTAGGTGATTTGATAGATGGTTATACACGCGATACCGTACGACTGAATACAGAATGGAACGAATTTCAAGGTTTCATTAAAAATCTGAAATCTCCCTTTTTCTATGTCCCTGGCAACCATGATATCACCAATGAGGTCATGGAAGAAAAATGGAATGAATTATTTGGGGTCTCTTACTACCATTTTGTATATAAAGATGTTCTTTTTCTTTGCCTAAATTCCGAGGACAACCTTCGCGGTGCAGGCAGAGGGACCATTGATGACAAGCAATATGACTACATCAAAAAAACCTTGGAAGACAACGTAGATGTAAAATGGACCCTTGTTTTTTTACATCAACCCTTATGGGTTCAAGAGGATACCAAACGATGGAAAGATGTGGAAGCACTTTTGCAAAAAAGAAATCATAATGTTTTTGCAGGACATTATCACCGTTATTGGAAATCTAAAAGAAACAACGGTAAATACATAGCACTTGCCACTACTGGTGGGGGCAGTAGGCTCAGAGGTAAGGCTTATGGTGAATTTGATCATGTGGTATGGGCCACCATGACAGACGATGGACCTATCTTTGCCAATTTGTTTTTGGATGGAATTTGGGATGAAGATATTACCACGGAAGAAATGGTAGACTTGGTAAGGAACAGACCCTTTCCCGTTCGTATAGAACCCGTTTATCTTGAAGAAAACCAACCCGAGACTATTAAGGCAACCGTAAAGGCCACCAACAGTACGGATACCCGAATGCATGTGAAATTAACGGGTCATGCCAATAATGACCTTTTCTATGAATTGGAAAAAGATTCATTTGTAGTTGAACCTAATGATGTAACTATTTTCAACCTTAGCATCCGTAATCTCAACAACAAAATGTTGGATGCCTTTTCCAGATTGGATATTGAAACCGAAATTACTTATGAATTTAAGGATAAGCCAAATGTAGCTTTTGCTTCAAACTTGAAATTCATTCCATTTTTTAAAAACAAAGTTCCAGCAATTTCAAAGATAAAATTGGATGGAAATCTCAAAGAATGGGACACCACCGATTGGATAAGTATCGACAATATGGATGGGGCTCCTTTTGATTATGATGGCAAGGATGATTGCTCCTTGAAGTTTGCCACGGCATTTGACGATAAGAATTTTTACGTGGCGGTTGATTTAAAGGATGACGAATTTTTAGTCAACGAGGAAGGCTCATATTGGAAACAAGATGGCTTGATACTAGGCTTTGACGGCCGACCCATCCATCTAAGTGCTTTTAATGAAGGACAAGGTAGGGGAAGTGAATGGATATCGTATTTGCGTACATTTAGGAAGGACAAACCCGTTTATCGCGAAGAAAGACTTCCTGTTAAGATATCAGCGGCACAAAAAAAGACGGATAAAGGAATGCAAATGGAATTTTCTATTCCAGTATCATATCTTAATGGTAAATATGGCGATGATTGGTCCTCACTACGTTTTGGAATAGGATATTCAGACTATGACTCAAAAGATGAAGATCCAACGTATCATTTTTGGTTTCCAGCTTGGAATGATGAAAGCGATATTCCGGGTTCTGGAATGTTATTTAAAGAATAACTTAATTAATTGGTCTCACGGACAACAACGGTCGAATCTTGTAATCTTAACTTTAGCCATCGGGAGAGTTTCTGATGATCAGAGGTTTTTTGGCTTTTGCGAATGTTCTCTTTCCACTTTACTTCAAAAACGGGAACGGTATCAAGCCTATTGAAGTCTGTTTGCATTTGGTAAGAAAATCCCAAACTAGCGATATTCCCATAATTAGCCTTGGCCTCTGCACTTATATCCTTGAATGGAATTTGTTTTTCAGCATTTTTGGTTAGGTGGGCCAGTTCTGCTTCCAACAAGCGTATTTGTTCATCCTTTGTGAGCAGATCAGCCTTATTGCGTTCATAGAGTTCACTCACGTAATTGAATTTTTCTTCAGAGTCATCCCTTCCGCCTTGTAAAACCCTAAACTCGGCATCTTCCAATCTAGAAAATTCATTTTTTTGGGCACGCCATGTATTGATAACGTTATCGGGAATCAGTTCATCGCCCATACAAACAAGTTCTATTAAGGAAGTCCCATCATCTACATACTGAATTTTTGTTAGATTATCTACATAGCGTCCAGATGAATTAAACTGATATACTTCAATAGTATCTTTTAAAAATTCCTGTGCCTGCTTTTTAAAAAGTGATTCCTGAAAGACTTGATAAAAGGTAAATCCTGCTGGAATCATAACCGCAATTCCAGTAATAGATGCCATGCGAGCAATAAAGCGACGTTTTTGGGAATTGGCATAGCGCACCATCGGAAATCGCAAGAACTTGATCACCAAAAAGGTCGCCAAACCAATAAACATAGTATTAATGATGAACAAATACATTGCCCCCCATGCATATTCCAATTTTCCTATGGCCAAGCCAAAACCTACGGTACAAAGCGGTGGCATAAGTGCCGTAGCAATGGCAACCCCAAAGATAACACTGGCAATGGTTCCTTTCTTTGCTCTGGCGATAACCAAGGCCAGTCCTCCAAAAAAGGCAATCAGAACATCCCGAATATCTGGTTTGGTCCTCGCCAAAAGCTCTGATGATTCATCACGTAACGGAAATAGATAGAAGAACAAAAAAGCGGTGAATACACTCAAGACCACCATTACTGTAAAATTCTTAAGGGATCTGCGTAAGGTATCTATATCATTAATCGCCAAGGATAGCCCCATTCCTAAAATGGGGCCCATTAAGGGAGAAATTAACATGGCTCCGATAACGACGGCAGTAGAGTTGGCATTCAATCCAATAGAAGCTATAAATATGGAACAAATGAGAATCCAAGACGTATGGCCTTTAAAGGGAATATCTGCAATTATGGATTCTTTGGTAGCCGCTGCATCTGTATTGGAACGTATCTCCAAGAGTTCAGAGAGAAACTTTCTTACACTGGCAAGAAGACCCTTTAGGTCTTTTTTTACCTCATCTCCACTATCTTGATTGGGTGTGTCACTACCAAATAAATGTTCACTCATAATTTATGCAAACTGATCACCATATTTATCTTTTACTTGACCAAGAACTTTTTTGATGTCCTGTTCCTTGGATTTAGGGTAAATAAGCAGTACCTCTTCTTTATCCACAATGATATAATCTTCCAATCCATCTATTACGACCACCTTACCTTTTTCAGACCGTATCATATTGCCTTTGGCATCTTGAAGCAATGTCTTACTATTGACTGTGGCGTTTTTTTCCTCGTCTTTATCTAATTTATCGTATAGTGCTCCCCATGTTCCCAAATCGTTCCAATCGAAAGTGGCGGGCAGTGTAAATATAGATTCTGAACGTTCCAATATAGCGTAATCTATTGATATGTTTTCTGCTTTTGGGTAATTTTCATTGATGTAAGTCTGTTCATCAGAGGTGTTATACATCCCATATCCCGACTCAAATAATTCATACTGATTCTGTTGATATTGTTTAAAAGCGTTCACAATTGTAGTGACGCTCCACATAAAAATACCTGCATTCCATAGAAAATTACCTTGCGCTAGAAATTCTTTGGCCGTTTCATAATCGGGCTTTTCCCTAAATTGGGACACTTTTTTAATTGGGTTTATATCCTCCTTTTCAAACTCAATGTATCCAAAACCTGTATTTGGAAATGTTGGCTGAATACCAAGTGTGCATAGCACATCTTCTTTCTCACATTTATCAAAACATGTAATCACATCTCGCTCAAAAGCATCTTCATCCTCAATCCAATGATCACTCGGCGCAACGATCATCACGGCATTCGGATTCATTTTTTTAATTTTTAAGGAAGCATAAAGAATACAGGGGGCCGTATTCCGCATGGCAGGCTCCAAGACCACTTGCTCTTGCTTTACTTGGGGTAACTGTTCCAAAACCAATCCATTATAACGTTCATTGGTAAGAATCAGAATATTCTCCGTAGGAATGAATTTGTTCAGCCTATCAAAGGTTTTTTGAATCAAGGTTTTTCCTGTTCCCAACATGTCGTGAAATTGTTTGGGATAGGAAGAAGTGCTTACTGGCCAAAAGCGGGAACCTACTCCTCCTGCCATTAACACTGCGTAATAATTTTGGTTCATTTGTTTTAGTCTTTGATCAGTTCAACTTCTGCGTTGGGCTGGAACAAATATACTTTTCCAGTGGCCAATTCTACGCATTCATATCGTTTTATTCTTTTTTTACCTTTTTTAAATAGCTTTCCGTTGTACAAGCGAAATGTACTCCCAAAAGGTAGTTCAAAAACATAAGTGTTTCCCTTATTATCCGTTTCATCGAATGCTTTTAAAGCAATGGACAATTTAGCATCTGTACTACTACTTGCCTTGGGGTTTTTAAAATGGTTGGCCAATATTGGCAAAAGTTTGGATGGGAAAATTTCTGGTCGAATGAAGGGAATCATCAAATGTTGAAATGTTCGCTTCCATTCCAACCCATGGGGTTTTATATACCGACCGTATTTCTCGAATGCCACTAGATGCGCGATTTCATGAATCAGTGTAATTAGAAATCGATATTTATTAAGTGATGCGTTTACGGTAATCTGATGCAATCCGTTGGGCAATTTTCGATAATCACCATGCCTGGTAACTCTATGATTCACAATTTTCAAGTGCACACCATGCCGCTCTATCAAATCAAAGCAAGGCGCTACCGATCGCTCCGGAAGGTATTTTTGAAGGGTAGTATTCACACTAACAAAAATATAGGAATAAAATCGATTATTGTGTCTTAAGGTACATTCACAATCTTATTAGCATCAAAAATTGATGAAATTGGAATCGAAGAAAATGAATTACCATTAAAAAGATTTCAGCCCAATACTTATTCTTTTTTCAGGATTAGTTTTGCGCTATCTACTTTTTTAAGGCGTACTATTACTAACCTGTAGCATTTTACCATTATACAATTTATGTCCGGTTAAAGCGAACTCTTTAATATATGTTGCCATTTCTATGGCTTGTACCGGTGCTTCATATCCTGGAAAAGCTTCTTCCAACATTTCAGTCTGCACTGCGCCCAACGCCAGTACATTAAAACTAGGGCCAGTTTCTTTAAATTCTTCCGCCCATAGTTCCGTTAGCGTAATTACCGCTCCCTTGCTCGAGCTATACGCTGAAAGCCCTGGGAACTTCATACTGCCTTGCACACCGCCCATAGAGCTAACAGTAACAACATGACCGGTTTTACCCATTTTTGGCAATACGGTTTTTGTTATCTCGGCAACGCCAAATACATTTACTTTATAGACGGCTTCAAACTCGCTTTGGGTAGTTTCCAAAAAGGGTTTGTTCAATAAACTGCCCGCATTGTTTATAAGTACATCCACGGTATCCCAATCTTGGAGGAAATATGTTATTTTCTCAAAATCTTCTGGACGGGACAAATCAAAGGGCATGCTACTTACACCTTGTATATTAAGTTCTGCAATAGGTTGTTCATTGCGAGATAACGCTAGAACACGGTGCCCATCTTGAGCGAGCAATTGCACCAGTTCAAAACCTATTCCCCTACTTGTACCGGTTATGATAATGTTTGCCATAGCATTTTCAGCATTAAATCTTATAGTATTTAAAATAAGAGCGAATATATATTGATATTTAATTCATTGTAATCTCTTTCGTTGGAGCGTTCGCAATCTTTTCTACAACAGGAAGTATTTTGTTTATAAATGTGGCCATATGGTCAAAATCCATTTCTTCCACTTCATCGCTTACCTTATGATAATGTTCAAAATTGGTGAAGTCAAAAGTACAATAGGTATGGCATGGCACTCCAAATTGTTGAAAGAAAGGATAGTTATCGGACCGTTGAAATAAACCATATTCTCTGGCCCTCTGAAGATAACCTACAAGATTTTCACCTGCATGTTTATTGTTCACATCTGCAAAATTGGATTTTTTGTACCCTGTAGCATATACTAAATAGTCTTTCCCGCGAAGTGGAACACCGATCATCTCAAAATTCAACATGGTATAGAGGTTAAGTTCTTGCTCCTTAAGCTTTTTAGCTAAATGCTTTGAACCAAGAAGTCCCTTTTCTTCTGCACTGAACAAGACGAAAATCAGGCTTCTTTTATTCGTTCTGTTCTTTCCAAAGTAACGGGCTAGTTCCATTACCGCTGTTGTACCCGATGCATTATCATTTGCACCATTGGCAATAGCATCTCCATTTTCAATTTTTATAATTCCTATATGATCATAATGTGCCCCAACCAGAATATACTCGTCCTTAAGGACCGGGTCACTTCCTTCAACTATGCCAACAATGTTATAAGAAGTTTTTTTGTGATTGGAAAGTGTATCTCGATACGTATCAAAATAGGGAGCTACTTGATAAGATTTAAAATAGTTCTCTATATATTTTGCAGCCATCTCGATTCCTTCACTACCTGTATCTCTTCCTTTAAGGTCGTCCGATGCCAAATAATTCATGATATCGCCTACACGCTCGGTGTTTGTAAACCCTGGTTCCTTACTAACAGTATTTATTGCTTTTGAAGGTTCTTCAATCACACTTCCTTTAACACCTTCTGGACCATCTGGGTCTACTTGGCCCGAAACATTTTTTGTTTCGACCAATTGGGCAGAACCACAACTCATTAGTATCAGTATCCCGAAAAAGCTAAGAATTTTACTCATTTTGATGTTTATTTTGGTTTTTAAAGATAAAAAAAGCATCCTTTAAAAAGGATGCTTCTGTATTATATTGTTTTATTTGTCCTGCTTTGATAGACTCAGTATGAAAATGGGTTTATATCAACTAAGCCAACATTGTAACCGGGTTTTCCAAATATGCCCTTAACGTCTGCAAGAACTGTGCGCCCACTGCGCCATCAACGGTTCTGTGATCACAGGCCAAAGTGACTTTCATAGTGCTTCCCACTACAATCTCACCATTTTTGACCACTGGTTTTTCAACAATGGCTCCAACGGATAGAATGGACGAATTTGGTTTGTTTATAATAGAGGTAAACTCCAATATTCCAAACATTCCCAAATTAGAGACAGTAAATGTACTGCCTTCCATTTCGTCTGGTTTTATCTTTTTGGTTCTTGCCCTTCCTGCCAAATCTTTGACAGCAGTTCCCAACTGGGTTAAACTAAGTTGGTCGGCAAATTTTACAACAGGCACTACAAGCCCTTCGTCAACTGCCACTGCCACTCCCATGTGAATATGCTTTTTGTAAATAGTTGCTTCATCGGTCCATGATGTATTTACTTGCGGATGTTTTCTCAACGCCATGGCACATGCTTTCAATACCATGTCATTAAAAGAAACTTTTGTGTCGGGCAAATTGTTGATTTGCGATCGGGAAGCTTTTGCATTCTCCATATCAACCTCTATGGTAAGGTAAAAATGTGGAGCTGAAAATTTAGACGCCCCAAGATGCTTTGCTATCGCTTTTCGCATTGAAGAATTCTTAACTTCTTCTGTATGCTCTTCTCCAGCAGGCACATAAACTTCAGTTTGAGGTGCAGCAATTGGCGCAGTACTATCCGCTTCGGGAGCAGGAGCAGGAGTCGCAACTTGTGAAGGTTGATAATTTTCAATATCGCGCTTTACAATTCTTCCATGGTCTCCAGAACCTTTTACGGCTGATAAATCTATACCTTTATCATTGGCAATTTTCTTTGCTAAAGGCGATGCCAATATTCGTTGTCCATTTTGCGAGGTAACTGGCGCATTTGCAGCTTCTTCCTCTTTTTGGGCATTCATTTCTTTTACGCTCTCCGTTGCTTTTGGAGCACTTTCCGCAGCACCTGACCCTGACGATGCGCCAAGAACAGCATCTACGTCCGTGCCTTCTGGTCCTATAACTGCCAAAACTTCGTCCACTGGTGCAGATTCTCCTTCTTGAATACCTATGTACAGTAATATTCCCGAGTAAAAGGATTCAAACTCCATTGTGGCCTTGTCCGTTTCTATTTCAGCCAAAATATCTCCTTCTTCAACAGTATCTCCAACTTTCTTTAACCAAGAAGCGACCGTACCTTCTTCCATAGTGTCGCTCAAGCGTGGCATTGTTATAACTTCCACTCCTTCGGGAACTGCACCACCAGTAGAAGCTACATCGTTACTTGCTTCTGGTGCTTCACTTGCTGCTTTAGATTCTTTAGCGGTTGCTTCTGCTTCCGTTGCACTTCCATTTAACAATCCAGAGATATCTTCACCGTCTTCCCCAATAATTGCTAAAAGTGAATCAACTGGGGCACCATCTCCCTCTTGTATACCTATATGGAGCAGTGTGCCCTCATAAAAGGATTCAAACTCCATAGTAGCCTTGTCCGTTTCAATTTCGGCCAAGATATCACCTTCCTCTATTTTATCCCCTACGCTTTTGAGCCACTTTGCCACGGTTCCTTCCTCCATGGTATCACTCAATCTAGGCATGTTAATCACTTCTGCCATTTACTTAAAGTTTATGTTGTAAAAATGGATAATCTTTTTGTTCGTATACTGTATCGTACATTTGCTGTATTGGTGGGAAATCTGACTCTTCAGCAAATTTCTCACATTCGGACACCAATGATTTTACCCTTTTGTCCTTCTCTTTGATTTCATCTTCAGAGGCATATCCCTTTTCAAGAAGTACTTCTTTGATTTGGGTTATTGGGTCTATTTTTTTGTATTCTTCAACTTCTTCCTTGGTACGATAATGTTGTGCATCGGACATTGAATGCCCTCTGTATCGATAGGTCTTCATTTCCAAGAAAGTTGGACCACCACCTGTACGGGCTCGCTCAACTGCTTTGTCCACCTCTTTTGCCACTATTGCAGGATCCATACCATCTACAGGACCACAAGGCATTTCATATCCCAAACCTAGTTTCCAAATATCGGTTGAGTAGGAGGTTCTTGCTACTGATGTTCCCATAGCATACCCATTGTTCTCACAAATAAAAACTACGGGTAATTGCCACAACATAGCCAAATTGAAAGCCTCGTGCAAGGAACCCTGTCGAACAGCACCATCACCCATATAGCAAAGTGTTACAGCATCTCTTTTAAAGTATTTATCCGCAAATGCCAATCCAGCACCTAAAGGAATTTGTCCGCCCACAATACCATGGCCACCATAAAATCTGTGCTCCTTGGAAAAGATATGCATGGAACCTCCCATACCCTTGGAGGTACCCGTAACCTTTCCAAAAAGTTCCGCCATTACACGTTTTGGGTCAACACCCATACCAATGGGCTGAACGTGATTCCTGTAAGCTGTTATCATTCTATCCTTAGTCAAATCCATTGCGTGCAATGAACCGGCCAAAACAGCTTCTTGACCATTGTACAAGTGAAGAAAACCTCTAACTTTTTGTTGAATATAAACTGCGGCAAGTTTGTCCTCGAATTTTCTCCAGAACAACATGTCCTCATACCATTTTAGGTAAACTTCTTTGGTGATTTTTTTCATTAACGGTTGTATTATATGAAATTCTTCGGTGTTGAAGAAAAACAAAAATACATATATATCTGTTTTGGAAAAAGAATTGGTTTAAGAATCGCTCAAAAATGAACTATTGAATGCCAAAGGCAAAATATCCGCCACTGATTCGCATTTGTATATTGGACCAGATTCACCACGTAACAACAAGGTAATAGGTGTTTTCTGCTTTTGTTCATACTCTATTATAGCCTGCCTACAATTGCCACATGGGCCGGCTGGAACAGTCACTTCATAATCATTGGATGTTGCCGTTATGGCTACTGTTATGATAGCGACCCCAGGGTATCTGGCCCCAGCTTGAAAAACAGCAACGCGTTCGGCGCAAAGCCCAGAGGGATATGATGAATTTTCCTGATTGTTTCCAATAACTATTTCTCCATTTTCCAACAAAACTGCGGCCCCAACCTTAAAATTTGAATAGGGAGCATAAGCACTTTCCCTAGCTTCCTTGGCCACTTTAAGCAAATTCTGTTCTTCAAGTGCTAATTCGCTCGGGGCTTTAAAGACGATAAGTTCAAAACCAATATGCTGTTTTTTCATGCTGTTATTTTGGTATTGACCAAAAATAAGAAAACCTGCCGATGGGCAGGTTTTCTTATAATTATATTGTTTTTACTTAATCATTTAAGAATTCTTCCCCAAAATTAAAGGTGAGGGAGAAACGCAATGTGTTTTCCAAGGGGTTTCTAACTTGGGATGTTGAGAATAAATAGGAAAGATCTATCTGAGCTGCCTTAAATTTGAATCCCGCACCTAAAGTAAAGAACTGTCTAGCGCCCTTTTCCTGATTTTCATTAAAGTATCCTGTACGCAACATAAAGGCCTCTCGATATTTATATTCAGCACCGAGTGCCCATGTAATTTCCCTTAATTCTTCACTGAATCCATCAGGAGCATCCCCAAAAGATTCAAAGACACCATCAAAAAATGGAATTTGTTGGTATTCATCATTATCAGCTGCTGTAATTTCACCATCACCATTAAAATCTCTTGGCGTGGGCACCAACAGTTTATTGAATTCTGTATGCAGCCCTAAAATATTATCTTGATCTATAATAAAATCAAAACCAACACCCATTTTCAGGTTCGTCGGCAAGAAGTTTTCCTGACCACCTGCATCATATTGCAGAGAACCTCCAAGGTTAGAGATGTTAAAACCTGCTCTCCAACGTCCACTAAAACTTTCATATGCGATTTCTCTTGATCGATAAAATCCTGCAATATCCACAGCAAATGCATTAGCTGCTTGAGAATCTTGGACACCATCTTGAAATCTTAGGTTTGAACTGATAAACCTTCCTCCTACTGCCATAGAAAATGTCTGGCTAAGTTTTAACGAGTAAGAACCATCAAACGCGAATTCGTTGGGTTTTACCAAGGTTGCATCCTCTTCAATGGTTTGGCGAAGTTCTATTTCACCAAGACCAAAATAGCGCAAACTAAAAGCGAAAGCACTACGGTCGTTTAATTTGTTGTAGAAATTTGCGTTTAATAAGGAAACATCGTTCACAATGCTTTCCAAATATGGCGTATAACTAACACCAACTCCTGTTTTTTGAGTTGCAAAAGCGAACTTGGCCGGGTTCCACTGCTGTGAGAATACATCTGAAGAGGTAGCTACTCCCATATCACCCATACCGGAAGACCTAGCGTCTGCCGCAATAGTTAAAAAAGGAACGGCTGTTGTAATAACTCTTTCTTGTTGAGCACTTATTTGAGTGGCGATTGTAAAACATATTGCCAATACCAGTAAGTTTTTCATTTTAAGCGTTTATCGTTTAGTAAAATTGAGGTCGTCGATACTTTAAAACTATAAAATATCCTTAAACGTATTACATGTAAACGAACATTTCAGAGAATTCTTGTAATTGAAGTGCTTTTTTTTCACAAACCTTTAAGATATCCACTCATACCAAATAAAAGAAATATGGGCTCCGTACCATATGTTACCGTTAAAACTATGGAATAAGAATACTATTTTACATTCAATCACGTTTAGATTGTAACCTGTGTGCTTAAAAGGATTTTAACAATTCTTTTTGTCCACATAAAATATAATGGCCAAAACACCGTTTTAATGCCATTGAAGGATTTTAAAAAATCAAAATCAAGTTAAAGTTACTAAGGGTTAAACCCTTAATTTTTAAAGTACTCAAGCCCAAATTATGAAAAAACACTTTGTTAAAGTCGTACTTTCTTGCGCTATTATTGTGGGAAGTTTTTCTAGTTGTAAAAATTCCTCTTCTTCTTCGAAAAATGTTTCGAGAGCCACAGGATGGAAAATAAATGCCAAAGAAGGTGGGTTTCAATATAACTCTGACTTTAAAGAGCAAGAAACTCCTCCTGGAACCGTATTTATTGAAGGTGGAACGTTCACCAAAGGTAAGGTTCAAGATGATATCATGCATGACTGGAACAACACGCCTACCCAGCAGCATGTACAGTCATTCTATATGGATGAAACCGAAGTTACCAATGTTATGTACTTGGAATATTTGGATTACCTGAAAGCGGTATATCCACCAGAAAATCCAAATTACAAGAATATTTACAACGGTGCATTACCAGACACTCTTGTTTGGAGAAATAGGCTAGGTTTTAATGAAACCATGACCAATAATTATTTAAGGCACCCAGCCTATGCAGAATATCCTGTTGTTGGTGTTAATTGGGTACAAGCTTCCCAGTATGCCGAGTGGAGAACCGATAGGGTGAACGAGGCCATGTTGGAAAGAGAAGGTTATTTGGCAGAAGATGCAAAATACAAAGCCTTAAATGGTGAAATTGAAGGTACTTTCAGTACTGAAGCTTACCTAAACAACCCTGAGTCTGTCTACGCAGGTCAAATAGATTCATTACAAGGAAAGCAGAAGAAAGATTCTATAAGCACATTTGCCAAAAGAAGTAGTGGTGTCATTATGCCAGAATATAGACTACCAACAGAAACTGAGTGGGAATATGCTGCACAGGCTTTGATTGGATCGAGAGAATATAACAACTACAGAGGTAGAAAAAAATACCCATGGGAAGGTGATTATACCAGAAATGGACAGCGTGTAGGTCGTGGAGATCAATTAGCAAACTTTAAACAGGCCAAAGGTGATTACGGCGGAATTGCAGGATGGTCGGATGATGGTGCAGATATTACCGCACAGGTAAAATCGTACAAGCCCAACGATTTTGGTCTTTATGAAATGGCCGGAAACGTATCTGAATGGGTAGCTGATGTCTATCGTCCAATAGTTGATGACGAAATAAGTGACTTTAATTACTATAGAGGGAATGTCTTTATGAAAAAAGCCATTGGAGAAGATGGTAAAGTAAAAGTTTTACGTGATGATATTGTTTATGATACACTACCTAATGGAAAAATAGTGGCCATGAACTTACCCGGTGAAATCGAAATGGTTCCTGTAACTGAAGAAGAAACATATTTACGTACAAATTTCTCTTCTAGTGATAACAGAGGGTATAGAGATGGTGACCCAGGTTCTTCAAGATTCTTCGAAAGATTTAGTGATGAGTCTGAAGGTAGAAAAATGTATGATTCGCCCAAGCATAAAGTAGAGCGTGATTCCACTGGCAAAATCCTTCGTCAGTACGATACATCAAACTACAGAACTTCACTTATCAATGACGAAGTACGAGTTTATAAAGGTGGTTCTTGGAGAGATAGAGCCTTTTGGTTAGACCCTGCACAACGAAGATACATGCCACAATATATGGCAACGGACGATATTGGATTTAGATGTGCAATGTCCAGAGTTGGTTCCAAGTCTAAAACCAAGAACAAAACGGTCAGACATAAAAAAGCGAAATAATATTCTGTTATAAATTATTGAAAAGCCCTGATTTTTAGTCAGGGCTTTTTTTTATCTTCGATTTATGACCTTAGAACAACTGCACTCCCTTTTTTTGGATCACCCAAATGTTTGTACCGATACTAGAGAAATTACCGAAAATTGTTTGTTCTTTGCCTTAAAGGGTCCAAATTTTAATGGAAACACCTTCGCTGCAGAAGCAATTAAAAATGGAGCTGCTTATGCCATAATTGATGAGGCGGACTACCAAACTTCAGAAAGATGTTTATTGTTCGATGATGTACTGGAAACGTTACAAAAACTTGCTACTTTCCATAGAAATTTTAGCACTGCAAAAGTGATTTCCCTAACCGGAAGCAATGGAAAAACAACAACGAAAGAATTGATTAACATTGTCCTTTCAAAAAAATACAGGACCATTGCCACTCAAGGAAATCTAAACAATCATATAGGTGTACCCTTGACCTTGTTATCCATTGAGCAAGACACAGAAATAGCGATAGTTGAAATGGGGGCAAACCACCAAAAAGAAATCGCCTTTTTGAGCAGTATCGCCCAGCCAGATTTTGGATACATCACCAACTTTGGCAAAGCGCATCTGGAAGGTTTTGGAGGTGTGGAGGGTGTTATAAAAGGGAAAAGTGAGCTGTTTGATTATCTTACATCCAAGGGCAAACATGTCTTTTTAAATGCTGATGACCCAATCCAACAGGAAAAACTTAAGACCTATACCAAAAAAATAGGTTTTAGCACAGAAGATCCTCAATATTATACAATTAGCTTTGTTGCGTCCAACCCTTTTGTAATCATTGAAGTAGAAAGTACCAGAATAGAAACACAACTTGTGGGCAAATACAATTTTTCAAATTGTTGTGTTGCAATACTTATGGGAAAATATTTCAATGTCCCTTTAAAGGATATAAAAAAGTCCATTGAATCATATCAACCACAAAATAATCGTTCTCAAATTATTGAGAAGAACGGTTATAAAATTATTTTGGACGCCTACAACGCCAATCCGTCCAGTATGAAAGTGGCTCTGGAAAATTTCGGAATCATAGAGGCCAAACCAAAAACTTTGGTTCTTGGTGATATGTTCGAACTTGGGGACGTTGCCGAAGAGGAGCATCAAGCAATAGTTGATTTAACAGAAAATATTGGATTTGACAATGTCATGTTAGTAGGCAAAAACTTCTTCAAAACGACTACCACATCTAAAAAGTATAAATCTTTTGATGATTTTAAAGCGGCCTTAAAAGAAAACCCATTGGCCAAAGGAGCCCTGCTAATTAAAGGGTCACGGGGGATGGCCTTAGAGCGAACACTGGACTTCTTGTAAAATTTTATAGATTTTCCGATCATTGTGTTGAAATGACTTCGATTTTTTCTCGACCAAGCCTATGTACAATACATTAGGTCATGGAAAAAAGTATTATCGTTTTTGATGGGGAGTGCAACCTTTGTAATGGAGTGGTAGGTTGGTTATTAAAATTTGCTCCCGAAGACATCTTCCATTTTGTTCCTTTTCAATCTCCCACAGGTCAGGAATTATTACAACAACATGGCTTCTCAACAGATCAGCTGGAAACTGTGATTCTTTTTGATGAAAACGGGAAACATACCCATTCCGATGGTTTTCTAAAAATTATCGCAAAAATACCCAAGTGGAAATTAGTGGCCGCTTTACTAGCTTTTGTTCCAAGAATAATTAGGGATACCATCTATAACATTGCCTCCAAAAACCGCGTTAAATGGTTTGGAAGATCAAGAACCTGTACTGTAAGTTTTTAGGGGAAATAAGTGGGTCATACTGGATTCGAACCAGTGACCTCTGCCCTGTCAAAGTGGTTTTTTAGGGAGCGCACCAGTAAATACGGTACTTCCCGAAGGTTTCTTTTTTTCATAATGTGTACTTTTAGGTTGACGCAATTATAACGGATCGTTTGCAGAAATCAAAAGAAATCGGATGAACTGTATTGTACCCAATAAAAAAGCCCTCCGTAGTAGAGGGCCATTTTTTTAAATCTTTTAATAGTTCGGTTACCAGAGAATTTGATCGTTTAATTTCATAGGGCTTAATTTTGAAGTTTAAATATATGCTTTTTTTTATGTTTTTAATGCCAATAGTATGCCAAATTACTTAATTAATAGATGATTAACATACATCGAGGTTGCTTCCAAATTTAAAATTTCCTTTGTGTATTTTACCAGAATTGTCAAAACTCTTAGTTGCGACCTTTGTTAAATTTGATAGGCCGTGTTTAGAGCTAACGAATAATACGTATTCTAAATTGTCTTCATTTATATCTTTTGCCAAATCTTCAAATGTCCTTACAAGTACCGCATGTTCACCATAGCCGATTTTTTTGTGTCTCCTGGGAATTGAGTAAATACCCTCCCTGCTTAGTTTTATGACTTCCACATGGTGGTTGACTTTTCTCTTATCAACTACATAAGGAGTCTTTTTATGAAGTTCAAACTCGACTGTATAAGCATTGTGAATAGACATGTTGACTATCTTAAAAAAGTAAAATTTATTTCCCTTTTCGTCAAGTTTCCAGCAAATCTTATCAGAGATTGCCAACTTTGGCTTTAACCACCTTAAAATCAATAATACAAAAACCAATGATGAAAATATTCCCACAAAAAATTTTATAGCAATATCCAAACCTAAATTGCCTGTCATAAAAAAATATTAAATGTTAAAAATATTTGGGGAGAACGGCAATATAGAAAATTCCATCTTCACAAAGAAAAAACTTACATATATTTAAGGACCAAACTCAAATGATATGAAATCCATTAGTTTTTTAATTTTATCACTAATTACAGTTAAATGCTTTTCGCAAGCAAGTATAGATTCAGATAACGCCACCATATACCTAAAGGAAATCAGAGAAGTTGACGGCAAATATGATGAACTCAAAAAAAGAGCTTACGAATGGGTGGCTAAATCTTATAATAACTCCAACTACGTAACTAGAATAAACGATAAAAGTAAAATAATAACAAAAGGTTCTTTTAAAGTCTCTTCTCCATTCACATCATACAATCATACCGTTGTAGTTCCAAGAACTATAAAATATGTTTTGCAATTAGACTTCAAAGACAATAAATATAAAATTGAAATTGAAAATCTTGATGTAGGAATTTATCATAATATCTTAATGGCATTATGGACAAAGGAAGAATACAGGGATTACTCAAGGGAAATAGCGGAAGATTATGAAGGTCCAGGAAAGAAAGCTATGATAAAAAGGGTTAACAACGATAAAAAATTTGAATCCGATTATCAAAATCAGCTTAGTTATTCTAAAAGCATCATTAAACAAATCATGAAAAAACTGAATGATATAGATAACAGTTTATTCAGCTTCATGAAATCAAAACAAGAAGACGATTGGTGATTGTGTAAAACCCCCAGTTTTTTTTAAGGTTTTCCTGCAATGTAATTTTTAAAAAACCTCATATATTGTACGCCCGCTTATGTAAACAAAATCTTGATAAGTTCTTGCCCTGAACGCTTACAAGTAACTGGAAACGAGGTAATTTCAGGTTTTAACCTTTTAATTACCTATTATGAAAAAAGTATTTTTGGCGATGTTCGCCGTAGCGGCAATGTTCGCTTTCCAATCATGTGAGAATGAAACAACAGAAGAAGAAATCGAGCTTCAGCTCATCGACCCGGACGAAGTTGAAGACCCAGGAGATAGACTCTCGGTCGACCCCCTTGAAGTCGAAGACCCGGACGACAGGGGCAACGGTTAAAAAAACGATTGTAACCGCATTATTGATAATAGGTGCTGTGGCGGGAGCTGTGGCACCTTTTGTGCATATACTATATCCAAAGACAGCTAAGGAAAAGATACAATTGGAGGAAGACTTTGAATCCGGTGCCGTGGATCTGGATACCTACAAGGTCAAGAAAGCCGAACTAAAGGCCAAATACAGATTTGCAGGGTTTACCAACCAGAGAAGGTTTATGTTCGCTATCGGGCTTCCGGTGTCACTTTTCTTCTGTTCCCTGTTTTTATTAATGTCCTCAAAGAGAATCGAACAACGGGAATTTAAAAAGGGAATGGCGATTGGTGGAACTCTATTTCAGTTCACTTCAATTTACTTTATAGTTTGGACAATCTGGGCTTACAAGACCAGTGAAGACTTTCCAAAGTACATGTACTACCTTTCTATAATACTTATAGCAACGTTATCCACGGTTTCTACACGACTGATAATAAACGGCTTCTTCTACGAGCTTCTAAGGCTTAGGAAGGTAAAGGACAGTATAATCGACTTCTTTATAGAAATAAGGAACGTACACTTCAAGGGAGTGCTAAAAAACTCCCATAAACTGGATATACTTGATGAGTTCGAACTCAAGGAGGAAGCGCGCGAGGACATTAAAAAAGAGCTAAGAAAAGAAAGAAAAAAACTAACCGACGACTTTGAAAAGAGATTACACGATAAAAGCTTTGAAATCGATTCTTGAACATTTAAGGTTCTGGAAAAGAAAAAATCCCGTTGACCTGAGCAACGGTATATCCCTATGGGATGAATCATTGGCGGAAGCCCGTGAAGAACTTGAAGCAGAACTCAACGAAGAAATTGAACTCAATAAAAAACTGAGATACGAACTGCGTAACGAACTGAACAAAAAGGGAGAGCTTAACAAGCTACAGGGAAAATTAAAGTCTGGAAGCAGGCCAAACGACCTTGAGTGTCTTTTGATAGATGTGGTGCGTATCTAATCTTCCGTTGCAATCTTTAGGCTCAAAACCGTTTCCTTCAGTATAGCGGCCTTTTCTTCGTTCATTTCCTTTACCGAGGCCAAGAGCTTGCGTATAAAATTGTTCTCACCCTCTACCCTGCACTTTTCGAACAGCATACTTAATAAGGAGTTGTCGGGCACATCGTTTTTTATCTTCAATAGATAAGCTGCCAACATATCGAACTCTTGCTCCCTGTTTATTAAGTCTTGGTCTAGGGTGATTGTAGTTGATTTTGTGTAATTCTCATCACCATTTTTGAGACTTTTAAAATAATCTTCATTAGCAGGATAGCTTTTTTGACTATTTAACGACATTAGGAAATGGACACTATATTGAGGAAATATATTTGATATTTTTTCAGCCATATTCTTCGTTATCTTCTTGGTATCACCTCTAATTATCTTATAGATAGTACTCTTGCCCACTCCGATTTGGTCAGCAAACTCTTCAGGAGTCAATGTTAAATCTACTAAAATAGCATTGATTGATTGGCCTATCATTCTCAAAAAGTGTTAAAATATCTAAATAAGTGTCTTTTTATTATCTTTTGTGTCCAAAAGTGTCTTATATTTGTCATGCAATACAAAATCAAAACCATCAAATATAATGTTTCCATTAAAAAGCACCGCAACATTAACACAACATATCGACAGCATCACTATCGAGTTGGATGAAAGCCATGAATATGGCCCGTACCCGCACGAAATATCCTACAGTGAGGATTACTTGACGTTCAATTTAGAGGTTTACCAAAAGGTCGATATCATAAAGGGAAACTACTTTGTTCCGGACAACACCCACATACGCACAACTACGATAAGCATACATAACCTTATACGTACCGATCACGATGGAAGCGTCATTCTTATGAGCGACGACGCAAAACGCCGTATAGAAAGGGAAATCGAAAACGCACTAAAAATAATCTAATGGAACTATTCAAGGCAATCGCAGTGATTATAGCATACGCAATTGTTGCGGTCGCTGGATGGTACACGTTCAAAGCAATACTTAAGGAAGATGAGTAAGACCAAAAGATACGCAGTAATGGCAGACTTCTATGTCTATGCGGAAAACGATGATGATGCAAGGCAGCAGACAATGAAATGGAGACAAAGCTTCGATGCCGAGCAGGACAACCAAGCAAGGGTATTGTCGATTCATGAAACGCCCTTCGCAAAATTAGAATCAAGAAAAGTAGAATTATGAAAACAGTAGAGGTAACAATAATAGAGTCCTTGGGAATCGAGCTTTTGAAGGTGGCCAACAATTCGCCAAAAGGAGCGCATTTCGAGGCAGCTAGAAGAGTCGGAATAGGGCCTGATGCAGAACTTAAGGTAAGGCAACGGAAACTTTGGATAAAGGACGACCCCAACACACATCAAAAGATGGAGTGTTTGATTCAGGCCTATAAGGATATTATTGAAGAAAAAAAGGTAGCATGATAGCCTACTGCGCATCATGGACCATAGCGGTATACATACTGTACCGCATAGATAATAAGAGAAGATAGTGTTTTAGGTTGGTTAGTTGAGTCAGGGGGAGGTCATTGAGGTTTTGTTCCTCCCCCTTTCTAAAAAAGAACAATGAGCATAGAGGTAGCACATAACATCGTAAAGCAACTGGGCCTTACCGACTCGGAGCTTAGGGAACTGGCAAAGGTTCTCAGGGAGGATGTTGCGCCAAAGCCTAAAAAAAAAACGGTTGGATGAAGGAGGATTTCAGGAACGAAATGAAGAAGCTGGCAATCGAATGGAAAGAGAAGTACAAATAAAAAAAGCCTTGCGCTAACAAGGCCAATTATAAATTAATACAAATCAAAATTATGAAAGAAGCAGAAGAAATGCAAACAGCGAAGAACGAACTGACAACATTGGAGTCATTGCCCAACCTTCATGAGGCAAAGGTATCGCCAAGGGAAATGTCATCTACCTATTGGACTCCGGACAGGGAAAGCGAGTACAAGGTAGGCGTAGTGATGTCAATCAAGGAAGAAAGCTACCAGAACGAGACCACGGGCGAAGTTATCCAGCTTCCTTGCATCATTATGTTGGCACAGGAAGAGGACGGCAGTTTCAGTACCATCCGAAACGGTTCAAAAAGGTTGGTGGCAACTATCGAAGCTGCAATGGAAACAGGGGAAATGGTATTGGAAAAGACACCTGTACGGATTACGTATCTAGGCAAGACCAAGAACAAGACCAACAGCTATCTGTCAGACAGATGGAGCGTTAAACCCATCATCCTTTGATCATGGATACAGAAGCATTGAAGAGCAGCTTGCCGAACTTACATTCGGCAGCTGTTTCAGAAACGGAACTAATGGACAGGGCCATTGATTACACAAGGCCATTGGGAGAATACCCTACCATTAGCGATATAATAGACCACCTAAGCCTAGGGGAAAGACCACGGCACATTTACACGGATAGTTTGAACAAGGGCGGTGTAGCTGTACAGGATAGCATGGAAAGCTATCTATCGAACCCATCGTTAAGCTCTGGAATGCTGAAGGAGTCGTTAAAAACCCCTTTACATCTGGCATTCGCCTTGGAAGGCGACAAGAAAGAACTTGAAAAACTGCAAGGTGAAAAGGCACATTTCAATTTAGGAAACTATTTGCACCAAGCTATACTTGAACCTACAAAGTTCTCTAGGGCCATAGTAGAGCCGAAATACAGCCTTGCATCAAAAGAAGGTGTTAAGGTCGGTATCGATTTTTGGGAAAGGGAAATTGAATCCAGAAAGGAAGGTGTAAATGAAAAAGGAGAGGCAATAACATCACAAGAGGTGTTTGACCTAGCCATTAAAGATGTAACTGATTTAGGTCTTGACATCGAAAAGCAGGACGGGAAGAAAACCTACCTAAAAGCCTTAAAGTGTTTTTCTGGACTGGAAGCAGTAACAGAAGAGAACTACCTAAAGATTCAGATACTCAAAAATCACTATGAAGAATATGGTGGCGGTATACTCAAAAGATTGCTGCTGCACTCAAAAAGGGAAATTTCGCTCTATGGAAAGGACGAAACAACCGGATTGGATGTCAAGGTAAGACCGGACGCACTTCAGTTCAAAGAGAATATCGGGGTAGATGCGGTCATTTCGGTAAAGAGTTCAGGTATAGAGGATTTGAGGGCCTTCTATTATCAGGCGGCAAAACTCCATTACGATCTATCGGAGGGAATGTACCAACAAGTAGCCACACAGGTTACGGGAAGGGATTTCAATACCACCATAACTGTAATGTTGCAGACCGTCGCGCCTTTTGCGGTTGCGGTAATGGTATGGTCGCCCGAGGATATAGAGACTGGAAAGTACAAGTACCGTACCGCTCTCGAAATAACAAAACGTGCCTTTGACAGCAATGAGTTCCCAGGTTATGATTCATTTTCTGAAAGCGGTGATTTTGGACTTATCCAGATGCATCTACCACAGTGGAACAATCAAGAGTTTTTGCCAAATAATTAATTCACATTCTAGAATTAAAATGATTCAGACCAAACCCTGTAAAGGACAAACTAAAGCTCATGGTTATTCTGGATGCGGTAAACCTACCGATGTCAAGAAAAGAAAATACGGACTTTGCAGTCATTGTCTTTGGGATTGGATGCAGAACGAAGAAGGGGGAAAAATACATTATCAGAAACACTTTAAACCAAAAGTGAAAAGAACAACTAAAAAGGTAATAAAGCAGAAGGAAAGGGAGCAGCGAGAAAGCCTTAAAAGTATTTCGAGATTGATTCAAGAGGCAAGGGTTCCCTTTCAAAAATGGATAAGGTACAGGGATGCTAACCAAGGTTGTATCAGTTGTAACGAAACCAATCCCAAGGTATGGCACGCCGGACATTACAAAAAAGCGGAACTGTTCACGGGACTCATATTCAATGAAATCAATGTAAACAAACAATGTGAGCGGTGCAATACATTTTTAGGTGGAAACGAAAGTGAATATAGAAAAGGTCTGGTGGAAAAATATGGTGAGGAAATGGTAGCGTTAATGGAGGTTTCATCAGACCATTTAAGAAGCTACAAGTTTACAAGGGAAGAATTAAGGGAAATAAAAACGAAGTATCAAAAAAAGCTGCGAGAATGCAAGTCACTCCTGAAATAGAGATTACCAACGAAGATAACATTAAGCTTATGGCTAGGTACGAGGACAATCATTTTGACCTTGCTATTGTAGATCCACCTTATGGTAGAAATATTTTAAAGAAAAATAAGTTTCAGGCTCACGATTCAAAGGGAACTACTTATTCAAATACATCTATACCCGATAAATCATACTTCGATGAGCTTGCTAGGGTTTCCAAGAGATTTATTGTTTTTGGCATGAAATACATGTATCACATGTTACCTCCTGATGGTTCAATGATAATTTGGGATAAAGGTGCTGACGCAGACTTACATAACATGGATGCTTGTGATGTTGCTTTTTACTCAAAACCATCCAGAATGAGAAAGTTTTATCTGCATTGGTGCGGTGCTGTAAAATGTGAACAAGAGAAAACCATTCATATACATCAAAAGCCTGTTAGGATTTATGAGGCAATACTTAGAAAATATGCTAAAAATGGTGATAGGATACTTGACACCCATTTAGGGAGCGGAAGCATAGCCATAGCCCTTGACAGAATGAACAAGATAGAGCAAATGAACCTTACCCTTACCGCTTGTGAACTTGATAAGGATTATTACGAATCAGCAATAAAAAGAATAAAACAGAACACGAATCAAATTGCTATACCACTATGAAAGATTTACAGATAAAAAACGGAAAAGTAAGCAGCTTGAGTTTATCGGAATTTACCGAAAAACCGCACAACGATTTATTGAAAGCAATTAGGTCTATGGAAAGTTCATGGGTAATGTTAGGACAGGGAAATTTTTCCCAGTCCTCCTATCTCAATTCGCAGAACAAGAATATGCCCATGTATGAACTTACTAAAACAGAATTTCTTTACATAGCCTCCAAGTTCAGTGATGATTTACGTGCTAAAATTATAATAAGGTGGGAACAATTGGAGAATCAAAACCCGATTGTTAACCTAAGTAGGGCCGATATACTTAGAATGGCTCTAGAGGCAGAGGAAAAAGTTCAGCTTCAAGAAAATGAACTAAGAATTCAGGCACCAAAGGTAAAGTACCACGATCAAGTATTGTCAAGTAAATCAACTTACACTACCAATCAGATAGCTAAGGAGCTTGGAACAAGTGCAATAACCCTCAACCGTATGTTGAATTCAAAAAAAATCCAGTACAAACAGAACGACACATGGTTATTGTATTCCAAATACCAAGATAAAGGCTACACCAAAACAAAGACCTATACATATACTGGAACTACTGGAGAGCAAAAAACAAGTATGCAAACGGTTTGGACAGAACTCGGTCGCTCTTTTATACATGATGTCTTTAACTCATCACTTGAAGTAGCATGAATTTCTGGGTAGTAAAAAGCGATAACGATGCGAACACCTTTTTCATATTCAGGGAATCTGGAACGGAGGTCAAGGTAGAGATTAAAAAGAACATAATGGTCCCATCTCATTACTTGATGGAATCGGAGAAGGAATATTTTAAGAACAACATTGTCCGTTGCGGACATCTAGAACTGAATTTGAAAAATGGCTAAAAGATTTATTGATACCGAGACTCTACTTAGACCCTCAATAAGGGTCTGCCCTACCCCTTATAAATTATTTTGGATGGTACTGCTTACCCGCTCAGACCACGCTGGTATATGGGTCAAGGACATGGAAATGGCAAATTTATTGGTCGGAACCAAAATAGACCCAAAAAAGGCATTGGAATTTTTTGATGACAAGATAGTTCAAATAGATAACGGAAGAAGATGGTTCATACCTGATTTTATTGATTTTCAGTACCCTAGCGGACTTAATCCAAAAAACAACGCTCATATTTCAGCCATTAAGATTTTAATCAAATATGGTTTATGGGACGAAGAAAAAATGAGGGTCTCAGTAGACCCTAACATAGGGTTACAGGTAGGGTCACAAGATATGGTTAAGGTTAAAGAAAAGGAAAAGGTTAAAGAAAAGGTAGACCAGACCCTCGTCGATTATGAAATTGTCGAACCAGAGGTAATGCTTCCTTGGCAGACCGAAACATTCAAGGCACAATGGCAGCACTGGAAAATCTACAAGAAAAAAGAGCATAAGTTCAATTATAAGACCGTTCAGAGCGAACAGGCCGCATTGACGGAATTGGCAAACCTATCGGACGGGAATGAAAAAATAGGCATAGCCATAATTCATCAGAGCCTAGCAAATGGATGGAAAGGATTTTTTAAGCTAAAACAAAACAAAAATGGAAACTGGAGTAGTACTAACACAAAATCAGATAGCGAAATTAAACAATCCGTCAACCATGCAGTTGATGAGCTGCTTGGTTAGTTCCGATACAATGGGAATGGTGGAGTTTGAATCCAACCTTACCGTTGGAAATGCCATGAACGGGGTTCTTCTGAGAAACATGGACAAGCAACTTGGAAAAAAGAACATCGTGAAGGCCATAGCATATTTTATACAGCGTCTATCCAACAATTTTAATGTAGGCAAGAAACTCGACCCCACACAAGCTTCAATCTTAGCATTGGATCTATTCGAGATATTCAGTTACGAGAGCCTTGAGGACGTAATGATGATGTTCAAATTGGCACGACAGGGAAAGATTGGCGATGGTAGGGATTATAAACTTGATGGACAGACAGTACTCCATAAGTGGGTTCCTGCATATCTTGAATTAAAGGCCGTAGAGCGAGAAAACCAGCACCAAAAAACAAAGGATGTCGGAAAAGCTGCCAACAATCCACTTCACAGATCAATTTTAAAAGACGCTGGAAACGAGAAACCAGATTTCAAAAAAGGTGGACTCGGAAGTAGAAAAAAAGATGAAATCTCAACTCCGGAAGGTTATGTACCCCCTATTCAAAAAAGGGAAACCTATTTGAGCCTTTTGAGGGATACCGCAATAAAAACGGAAACCGAAAAACTGGAAATCAACTTACAACAGCTAATTGACGACAACGGAAAGCCCGATGAAATTGCCGTGTTGGAAAACGAACTTGCTAGAAGGGGATATAAAAATAAATCAAAGGCCGTATGATAATCTTCTACGATTACGAAACAAAGGAAAGGCTAGAGGACTGGTACACCTACATCACGGCTCCCAAACAGGGCGACCTGGTAAAGATAGGCGGTGAACTCAAAGGGGTAATGGTCGTGGTACACGAACATGAAAAGATAGAGGCATGGGTAAAGTGATGTCAAACGAGCTTTTGAAAAGTATAAACCTTCCCTCCTATCTCTTGAGAGAATTCAGGCCCTTCCTTAAATCGGTTAAGATAGTATCTATCAGAACTGCATTCAGGTTCAATGTTATGGAGTTGCTTGTAAAAATGGGAAAAATTGGTTTCGATTGCCACTACCCTATTATCTACACAGCAAGAAAAAAGCTTCGTAATGTTCTTGTTCACGGCTTAAAGTTACAATATACCTATGTAAATATGAAATTATGTTTGCATATTACCATATACTTAAGTATATTTGAATTAAATAACCAAATAGTCAGTGTTTCATTTCCCGCCAAAGACATGTGAGCGTCCGAGGCGGGATTTAAAAGAGTTAAAGGAAAGGATATGGAATATGATAAATACATAGTGGCATTTTCAGGCGGTAAGGACTCCACAGCTTGCTTTTTGCATTTATTGGATTCTGGTATTCCCAAGAACAAAATAGAATTGTGGCACCATTTGGTAGACGGTAAGGAAGAAACCTTTATGGATTGGGAAGTTACCGAAGATTACTGTAGAAAGTTTGCAAAACATTTTGGGGTCGATATTTATTTTTCATGGAAAGAGGGAGGTTTTAAAAGGGAAATGTTGCGTGAGAACGAATTGACCGCACCAACTGTATTTGAAATTCCATATGAAGAATTTACAAAAGGTTGGGAATTAGGATTTGGAGACCACAAACCCGCAAACGGTCATGCTATTAGAACTGTTGGTGGTAAACATGGTAAAAAGTCTACCAGAAGAAAGTTTCCCCAGATAAGCCCGGATTTAAGTGTAAGGTGGTGCAGTGCCTATTTAAAAATAGATATATGCGCAACTGGGATAAGAAACCAGAAAAGGTTTGACGGACTTAAAACATGCGTAATATCCGGTGAACGTGGAGAGGAAAGTAAGGCTAGGTCGAACTACGCCCAGTTAGAAGCCGATAGAGCAGATTTAAGGAATGGAATCAAAAAGCAAAGATATATCGATAGGTTAAGACCTATAAGGGATTGGAGTGAAAAAGAGGTTTGGGATATAATCGAAAAACACAAGGTGATCGTTCATCCATGCTATTATATGGGTTGGTCAAGGTGCAGCTGTAAGTACTGCATATTTGGAAACGCAGATCAATTTGCCAGTGCATATAAAGTATCCCCAGAGCAAGGAAATGTATTGATTGATATGGAAAATTATTTTGGCGTTACGATGAAAAGGGATAAAAACCTATCAACGCTAATTCAATCTGGAAATCCATACGGTTTTATAGATGAGAGAATGTCTAGTCTATCAAAATCAAAAAAATATTACGGTCAAATAATCACTGAATCATGGGCTTTGCCAGCTGGAGCTTATGGAGAAAGTTGTGGGCCATCATAAAATCTAAAACCAAAACAAGATGAGCGATAAGAAAGAATTTAAGGGAACTAAAGGTGAATGGATATCTGATTTTACACTATTTGAAAATTTACCTGATTCGATTGCTGATTGGATATATATTAAGGAAGGTGATGGAAAAACCATAGCCGAGGTAAAAGGCTTTCATTGTGGCATATCAAACCAAGAATGTAAAGCAAATGCGCAATTGATATTGGCAGCCCCAGAGCTTTTAGAGGCTTTGAAAGATTCAAATTCTGCTTTGGAATACATAAAATCAAGGTATGGCAAACTTGATGGAGTAGGATGGGATAGGTTAGAGAAAAACAATCGGTCAGCACTAAACAAAGCATTGGGTATAAAGGAATAAAACATGGAACACAAGTACAACGTATCAGAGCCAAGTATACTATTGGGATTATTTATGATAGTGCTTTTCGCATGGATATTTTACAAACTATGGAACAAAAAGAAGTGATGGAAGATAAACTTACAATAGAGCATTTAAAAGTTTAAAATCAACTTATAACAAAATAAGGGTATGGTAACACTTGAATATTTTAACGGAAGTGAATGGGTTTTTGTGGATAAATACCCTTCTAATCACATTGCTTGGATTGCATTGGGCGATGATTTCGACAACTATAGAACTATAAACGAGTTTGGTGAAGTAATAATGGAAAGATAAACAACAAACAATAACAATGGCACTAGGTGAAAACCTGTGAAGTAAAATTACAAATGTACGGGAATGGCATCTTTAATAATTGATGGGGATAGTCTAAAACGAGAGACCCCTACACCGTAATAGT
>JBCCEC010000040.1:0-31697 GCA_039030475.1 Bacteroidota bacterium | reverse complement strand
CAGAGATGTAATATGAAACAGCTCATTAGCAGATACAGCTTGTCGAATCCATGCCAGAGTAGTATCACGACTAGGACGGACTCCTAAGTTAAAACGCATTAAAGGTAACTTTGGATTTCCCTTTTTCTTTAAATAAAGTCAAACATTTCAACATACGTAGTAGCTGTAACAGTTGGATCTTATTACTGAACTTATAATTAAGCCTACCTATTAATTACTTTGCTGGATAACAAAGCATGCCTCCCTTTATGGTTTTTTAATACATAATGCATTCTTCTAATCTGATCATTGGTAAAAACATTCATGATTTCGTCATCACTGAAGTTCATGTAATTTGAAATCATAACCATTTTCTCTTCACATCCTAAGAACGAGTTTCTCCCAAAAACTGGAGTATCTACTGCCGGAGTATCCAAACAGTAGTCATTTGTACTACAGACACCGTTTCCCCAGGTATGCAACAACCCTAAATAATGTCCTAGTTCATGTGTGAGCGTTCTTCCCAAATTGGCATGACATTCCATATCCGACTCACCAAAATGCACCGTATTAATTAATATGCCCTCGGCATCTCCTTCTTCTGGTATGGCTAACAAATCAGTTCCAGGCAAATCAGTTTTAGGTCCGGAGGACAATCCCAAAACCAGACAGTTTGCTTCGAGTGGCAAGGGAGTAAGCCATATATTGATATATCTGTTAGGATTCCAGTAAGCATATTGCGCGTAATGATTTTGATTATATCCCATTTGCTCAACCTTCATTGAGTTCAAGTTTATTCTATTAATTCCATCAATAGAATTACCATCTGGGTCTTTTTGTGCCAAGACAAATTCAATTTTAGAATCACCTCCATTTGGATGTTCATTATAACCCCTTGTTCCTATTTTCCTTCTGTAATCGTTGTTAAGTAAAGTAATCTGGTGTATAATCCTTTCACTTGAAAGGTTTCCCCCTTCACCGATAGACTCGCCATTGTGAAGCACATGAACTATTACAGGTAAATAGAAAATGTCATCTTCATAGAGCTTTGTTGTACTGTCATCTTTGGTACAAGCAAATAGTACCATATTTAAAATACCAATACTTAGGATACATTTTATTTTATCTGGACTATAAGTCATTGTTTAGGTTTTGAAGTAATATCCTTAAAGCGCAACATTTCCAAAATTCTATTGGAAGCCCCTGAATAAAATCCAGTTTCTTTTTCAAAACATCTAGGATTTTTAAACGTTCCAAAAATCATGTCGATCACTGGTAGATCAGTATAATTGTAGCCGTGAACTCCTCTTGCATGATGTAATGAGTGACTTTCTGGTCGTTGGACAATGTATCCCAACCATCTTGGCGTTTTGATATTTGCATGTTGAAAAACTCCTAAAAATGTCAATACCAAAATAATTATTGTAATTGCTTGGGGCGCTAAGCCCGTAATCAATGTGAAACTCATCGATCCCACTAAAGACAATCCAATCATATCGTTAATGCTAAACATAAAAGCACTAGGAACGTCCAAACGCTCAGCGCTATGGTGCATTTGGTGCGATACCCTAAAAAGAAAGTCAGATTTGTGCATACTAATGTGCCAACCATATTGGACCAGTTCAAATAATACCACCCCTATTAGTAACTGAAGCGGTATACTCATAGTACTTAAGTCAACAAGTTGATAGGGGGCTAAAAAGCTATCCCATAACAATGGAATATAGGTAGTCAATAGCATGTACGCTAAAAAGAAAAGCAAGCCTTTTAGTTTCCAAAAACGGATTTCGGGCAATTTTCTAGCAGGGAACATGGTTTCCCAAATAAACAAGCCTCCAAAAATAACATAGACGATTAAAGAAATGGGGTCCAATAGGATTTCCCATGGCGTAGGCAGTTGTTGAATTAAATTTTCCATACTTTTAGTTTTAATTTTTTTTTAAACCGCAAACTTACATGCAGTTAAAACCTTAAACTAAAAATTGGACTTGACCTATGTTAGGAATTTAATTTCTTACGTATTCTACTTAAGCTCTCCGGGTGAATGCCCAAGTATTTCGCAATTTTATTAACTGGAATAGAAGAAATATATTGAGGTTGGGTTTTAAACATTTCAGCATATATCTCTTCCGCTGTTTTAGTTAAGAGTGCTTTTTCCCTATTTGATTTGCGAATGTAAGCCCCTTCCATTATTTTTCTGCCAAACTTGTTTATGCTTAAATCATGTTCATAAGCTTTTATCAGGTCGCTATACTTTACCATTTCCAGCTCGCAATCTATTAAAGCAGTCAATTTCACATCACTTTGAGCTTGTATTAAGAAAGAGGTTAAGCTGGCTACCATTTCATTTTCAAAAAAGAAATCAATGATTTTTTCTGTCATATAGCTTTTAATGCTCAACTCTACGATTCCCTTATTTATGAAATAAACCGAGTCTTCTACCTCACCATAATCCGTGATGACATCACCTTTACCAAAAATTATCTCTTCAACTGGAAAAGACAACTCCGAATAGGTCTTATTTTCCTTCAAAACAGCATTGTAAAAAGCTAAAAAAGTCATTGAAGTTTTAAATTTTATTTTCTTATAAATTAATTCAAATATTATAGAAAATCAAAAATGACCATTTTCAGGATTGGCAAATGTCTTTTTTAAGGTGTATAAATTAATATGAAGAATTTATAATTGAACATTAAATAACTTATGTAATATTCATCTTCCGCAACAAAAACGAGGCATTCATGTTCTTGCAAACGCCCTCTTTCAGTTTATAGTCAAAATACAGTTCGTTGTTCTCGATTTCAGTTTCGAAAAAGTAGTTTTTTACATTTTCCAAGCTGTCCGCTATTTTACAAAGACTAAGATCATGCGTAGCAATAATTCCAGGAACGGCCATACCTACCAATTTTTCTATTAGTTTTTTTGAGCCCGCTGCTTTGTCCACACTATTGGTTCCTTTTAGGATTTCATCAAGTATGACCAGATACGAATCCTTTTGAAGGTGCTCCATGATAAACTGTAATCGTGTTAATTCGGAAAAGAAATACGAGCTGTTATCTGTTAGGGAATCGCTCGTGCGCATACTCGTTATCAGCTTTGTGGGCTTGTACGAACTGGCTGTGGCACATATAGGCAATCCAACATTGGACATGAGCACAAACAAGGAAACTGATCTTAAAAACGTACTCTTACCAGCCATATTAGCTCCGGTAACAATCAAAAAGTCGCTGCCCTCCAGTAAAAAATCACTATCCACTCTTTCTTTTTTTGGAATAAGTGGATGTCCCATTGATTTTGCCTGAATAAGTGTAGTATCAGAACTGACCAAATCTGGATACGTAAAGCTTGGGTGGTTGTATGCAAAAGTTGCCAAAGCATTGAATGCATCAAAAAATGCCACGGTTTCAAACCAATGGTCTACTACCGCACGGTTTTCGAGTATCCACTTTTCAATCTGTAGGGAACAGCGTAAATCCCATAAAAAAAGACCATTTCCTAATAAAGCAATGATTAGATTATTCCGATTGTCCAAAGCATCCAGCGCTTTGGAAAAAGTCTTGAAAATTTGTGAAGCCTTTGCTTTTCCAGATTCAATTTTCGCCTTTTCCGATTGTAACAGTGATGACCGGAATTCCATATGTTCAATTTCATCCAACAACATGGCATATTGCTGTATCGTTTCTTTGATTCGGCTGGTCTTGGCACTTAGGTCGTTCACTCTTTTTACAAAAAACAATGTAATTGCCAATCCCAACAGAAACCAGTATAATATAAACTGGATGGTAATGAATTTCAGAATTGCCGTGACTATAAGAAGTATTGAAATGATTCCAAAGGCAGTAACGATCCATTTGAATGGACTTGGAATAAAAGGTTGATACCCGTTTAGCCAGGTTGAAATTGATTTAATAGAGGTGTCACTTTTAATAATACGTGATATCGCAGTATACTTTTGCCGCCATTCGGTGAACCCAGAAAGTTCTTTTACCGCTTCTTGTCGCTCCTTAATGCCATCAATATTATTAGCAGTCAGTAGCCCGACCAAGTATTGTGTCCCTTCCTTTAGCCCTGTTCGATTTAGGTATTGAAATAAAGACCCTCTCCCGAACAAATCAACATCAGCACTAAAAAAATGGATTGGTTCGTCAAATTCTTCACCATCATACCTATCTAAATATGCGCCGTTCCCTATTTCTATTTCTTCTGCATTGACTGCTTTTAATTCTTTGTTCAAGGTCTGCTCCGCCTTGTGCGCTACATATTTCTTCAATAAAAAGAGAAACAACGAAATACCTACAATCGCGATTGTGGAGGCTACCATACCTTGGTCAAAAAAAAGATACGCCAAAAAAGCAGTTAGCACAAAGACCAACAACCTGAGCATGCTCATGAAGTACAAGGTTTTTTTATTTTTTTGAAGCAAGGCTTCAAACCTATTTTTCCGTTCTTTATAATAAGAAATGGGGTCTTCCATAAAAACTTTCTACACATCACTATTGAAAATGGCCTTAGAGTTACAGCCATACCATGATTATTTCGGAAAGCTAAGATAAAATGTATATCCCAACCTTTTTCAGTTTTATTTCAATATTCATTTTATATGGATTAGACCTAAATTTACAGTATGAAGAACACAATTTCTGAACGAGTCTCCGATTTCTTGAAGCATTACCCTCCGTTTAATATTCTGGAACAGGAACAACTTGAAAAACTATCTTGTGAGGTAGCCATCAGCTATAAAGAAAATAATAGCGTCATTTTTACCGAAGAAGAGGTTCCGCATGACTGTTTCTACATTGTACACAAAGGAGCAGTGGCACTTGCCAAAAAAGGTTCAAACACTATTATGGACATTTGTGATGAAGGGGATATTTTTGGTCTACGCCCTTTAATGGCAAACGAAAATTATAAGTTGGAAGCAAAGGCCCATGAGGAAAGTATCCTCTATGCCATTCCCATAAAAGAATTTAAACCATTGGCTCTGGAAAATACGCAAGTGGGCAATTTTTTGATAGAAAGCTTTGCCTCCAATACACGTAACCCATACTCTGAAAAACATAGAGGCCAATTGTATGGCATTACCGATATAAGAGAAAGCAATACGGAAGGTACATTATTGGACTTACAACCCGTTCGGTATTCCACCAACTTGGTCACATGTTCGGAGAATACCACGATAACAGATTTGGCAAATACCATGACCACCAGTAACGTAGGGTGCGTTTTGGTGGTAAAGGATGAGCTTGCTATTGGAATAATTACGGACAAGGACCTGAGAAACAAGGTTTTTACCTGCCAAGTTCCCATAACCAGCACTGCAAAGGAAGTTATGACAACTCCCGTAATCACCTATCCAAAAAATCTGACCATTGCACAAGCACAGATGGCAATGATGAAAAGTAACATTAGTCATCTATGTCTTACCGAAGATGGAACGCCAGATACACCTGCAGTGGGCATCCTGTCCAAACACGATGTTATGCTTGCAGTGGGAAACAATCCCGCAGTATTGATGCGAGCCGTAAAAAGGGCTAGAAGTATAAAAACGTTACGGACTATCCGTCGTGGGGTGACCAATTTGCTCCGTGGTTACTTGGACCAGAACATTCCATTAAGGCTGGTTTCCAAAATTGTATCGGAACTAAATGATGCGACCATTAAACAGGTAATCAACATTGTAATCAAAGAGATGGAGCAAAAACCGCCTGTCAAGTTTGCTTGGTTGACCATGGGAAGTCAGGGAAGAGCAGAACAATTGCTGAATACGGACCAAGACAATGCCATCCTATTTGAAAATGTACCCGAAGCAAAGTTACAAGAGACCAATGCATTCTTTTTGGAGTTGGGAAACCGTGTCACCAAAGAACTGAATACGATAGGCTACGAGTATTGTCCTGCCGAAATGATGGCTTCAAACCAGTTATGGTGCCACAGTCTTGACGAATGGAAAAAAGTCACCTCTTTTTGGATAGGCAATCCTGGCCCCGATGAAGTGCTCTTATCCTCAATATTTTTTGATTATACCGTCTCATATGGCGATAAAACACTTGTCGATGCGCTTTCTTCCCATATTTTTGAACGTATTGAAAAGCATCCATTGTTTTTGGTACACCTAGCAAGTGGCGCATTACAAAACCCATCACCCACGGGATTCTTCCGAAACTTTCTTGTGGAACAGGATGGTGCACATAAAGACTTTTTCGATTTAAAACTACGTGCCTTGATGCCCATGATAGACGCTGCTCGGGTTCTTATCCTATCACACGCCATAAAATCAATAAACAATACAGCGGAACGTTATGAAAAGCTGGCAGAGCTGGAGCCTCAAAACAAGGAATTGTATCTATCCTGTTCCTATGCGAGTAAGGCACTATTGAAATTTAGAACCATACAGGGTCTACTGCACAATGATTCGGGGAGGTTTATTGCCTTAGATAAATTGAACAAAGAAGAAAAAATCAAACTAAAGCGGACTTTTAAGACCATCAAGGAAATACAGGAACTCTTGCAGGTACGCTTTCAAGTAAAAACAATTTTGGGATGATGCGCTTCTTTAAAAAGAAAAAACCTATCGACCTTCCCGATTTTTGGAAAGATTATACAACTCTTTTTGAAAAGCCGCTTTCTCAAAATTTAGAGGACCTAGGCTATGTTGTTCTGGATACCGAAACTACAGGTTTTAACTACGATAAAGATCGTATGCTGTGCATAGGTGCGCTGAAGCTGTTCAATAAAAACATTGTTGTCAAAGATAGTTTTGAAGTCTATCTCTCCCAAAAACACTATGATGTGGAAAGTGTAGAAATTCATGGAATCCTGAAAAAGGAAAACGTGGAATACATTACGGAACTTGAAGCAATACAACGGTTTTTAGCCTATGTTAAAAATTATGTCATAGTAGGCCATCATGTTATGTTCGATGTAAATATGATCAATGCGGCATTGGAACGGCATCAACTTCCCAAGTTGAAAAACCAAACTTTGGATACGGGATTACTTTACCGAAGAACATTGCTCAACACAACGGTACTCCAGAAAAAAGAACACTATTCCTTGGATGATTTGGCCGAGAAATTCAGCATCTCCAAAAAGGACAGACATACCGCTCTTGGAGATGCATTGATAACGGCCATAGCTTTGCTTCACATCATCGGTAGGCTTAAACCAGAGGACCTAAAAGATCTTATTAAAAAACAACAACCTTTAAAATATGGTTTTTAAGTTCTACATACTTTCCTTCATAATGATATCCACCACTTCAGGATTCAATAAAGTCGAAGTATCGCCTAGATTACTGGTTTCTTTAGAAGCAATCTTCCTTAGAATACGGCGCATGATTTTTCCACTTCGCGTTTTTGGAAGCCCTATAACAAATTGAATCTTATCCAATTTGGCAATAGGTCCAATATGCTCCGTAATGACCTGATTTATTTCTTTTTTAAGATTGTCACGATCACGGGATTCCCCTGTCTCTTTTAAAGTTACGTAGCCATAAAGCGCATTTCCTTTGATATCATGGGGAAATCCTACTATTGCAGACTCCGCAACAGCCGGATGCTCGTTGATGGCATCTTCGATAGGTGCCGTACCCAGATTATGCCCAGAAACGATAATCACATCATCTACCCTACCTGTAATTCTATAATAGCCTACCTCATCACGGAGCGCACCATCGCCTGTAAAATACATTCCCTTAAAAGCACTGAAATACGTTTCCTTATAGCGTTGATGGTCTCCCCAAATCGTTCTGGCAATGGATGGCCAAGGAAACTTAATACAAAGCCTACCATCAACTTGGTTTCCCTTAATTTCTTTGCCGTTTTCGTCTATTAAAACAGGCTGCACGCCTGGCATAGGCAATGTTGCGTAAGTAGGTTTGGTAGGAGTCGCAAAAGGTATTGGCGAAATTAGTACTCCACCGGTTTCGGTTTGCCACCAGGTATCCACAATAGGGCATTTCTTTTCGCCCACCTGTTCATTGTACCAATGCCATGCTTCCTCATTAATGGGTTCGCCCACGGTACCCAATACTTTTAAACTAGAGAGATCATGCTCCGTTATAAAATCGAGGTTTTCTTTTGCTAAAGCCCTAATTGCCGTTGGGGCGGTATAGAATTGTGTGATTTTATGCTTTTGGACCACATCCCAAAATCGACCAAAATCTGGATAAGAGGGTACCCCCTCGAACATTACCGTTGTAGCCCCGTTCGCTAAAGGACCATAGACAATATAGGAATGCCCGGTAATCCAACCAATATCTGCCGTGCACCAATAGATGTCGTCTTCACGGTATTGAAATACATTTTTAAACGTATAGGCCGTGTAGACCATATAGCCCCCAGTGGTATGAACCATACCTTTAGGTTTGCCGGTTGAACCTGAAGTATATAGGATAAACAGTGGGTCTTCTGCATCCATAACATCCGCTGTGTAGTCCGCATAAGCTTTATCCAATAAAGGTTGTAACCATTTGTCCCTTCCATCTTTCATATTGATTTTGGATTTTATACGCTTGGCCACCAAAACAGTTTCAACATTGAGACATTTTTCCAAAGCTTCATCCACGATTCCCTTTAAGTCGATTGTTTTTGCGCCACGATAGGAACCATCAGAAGTGATGACCATCTTTGCACCGCAGTCATTGATTCTGGTCGCCAATGCCGTGGAAGAAAACCCAGCAAAAACTACAGAGTGGATTGCGCCAACACGTGCACAGGCCAAAAGCGAAATTGCCAATTCTGAATCATGGGCAAATAAATAACCACCCTATCCCCTTTTTCAATACCATTATCTTTAAGCACATTGGCAAACTTGCATACCTTTTCATGAAGCTGTTTGTATGTGATGTGCTGCGCTTCTTCTTTTGGGTCATTGGGTTCAAACAGGATTGCTGTTTTGTCTCCCCTAACCGGTAAATGGCGATCAAGGCAATTCTCCGTTATGTTCAATTTTGCACCTTTGAACCAATTGATTTCTGGTTTGGAAAAATCCCACTCCAAAACGCTATCCCATCTTTTACGCCATACAAAGTGTTCTTCGGCAACCTCTTCCCAGAAGCTTTCTGGATTTCTAACAGATTTACGATAGACTTGATAGTATTCCTCAAAATGTTTTATGTGATAATTACTCATGATTTTTTCGTTTAAGTTATTTTATAATTTCAGTGTCCGTTTATTTAGTTATGCTATCAATTTCTCCACGTCCTTAACTATTTTTTTAATGGAAAAAGGTTTGGTCATATAACCGTCTGCCCCCAACTTCATCCCTTTTTCTACATCCGCCAACTTACTTTTGGCAGATAAAAAGATAATCTTGGTTTCTTTTAATTCTTCGTTTTCCTTTATTTTTTGAAGTGTTTCATAGCCATCCATCTGTGGCATCATAATATCCAGTAAGATAATGTTGGGCGTTTGTTTCTTTGCTATTTCCAATGCCTCCTTTCCATCTCTGGCAATAAACACCTCAAAGTCCTTTTTCTTGAAGGCATACTCCAAGGACATCACAATATTGGGTTCATCATCTACGATCAATATTTTTTTCACGCTTATTTTAATTTAGGAATAGTAAAAACCATTCGGGCACCATTGGTATACGAAGCATCTGCCCATATACTTCCCTTGTGGCTTTCTATAATTTTTTTACAGATGGCCAATCCAAATCCACTGCCCTGTGGCTTTTTGGTATTCTGGTTTTTTGATTGGTAAAATTTTTCAAAAATATAATTGTGCTCTTCTTTGGGAATTCCCTTTCCGTTATCCTCAACGGCAACTTCTATGGTTTCATCATTTTCTTCCAACAGAATTTTAATGACACCCTTGTTTTCCTCAGTAAACTTCAATGAATTGGATAACAGATTGGTAAAAACCTGAAGAATTCGGTCCTCATCATAAAGCCCGGTTAAAAAACCATCATGTTCGAACTGTACTTTTACCCCTTTTTTATTGGCAATTTGTGCAATTCCGTTAATGGCTTTTTCAATGGTATTATTGATCTTATAACTTTTTACATCTAATTCGGCCCTATCACTTGATAATTTCTCAAGGTCAAGAATATTGTGAATCAAAACCGCCAAACGGTCCGTATCCTTACTTATATTTTTCAAAAATTGTTGTCGTAACTCAGGTGGCATTGCTTCGTCTTCCAAAACTTCGGAGGCAGCTTTTATTGAGGTAATGGGTGTTTTAAGTTCATGGGCTACGGTATCCAAGAAGTCATCTTTTTGTTTGTCTTGATTCCTCAACTCTTGATTTACTATTTTCAACTGATTTGCCATATTCGATAACTCGGCCGACTTTTCTACCAACAATTTATTGTTCGCTTTTGCTTCTTTTGTATCCTCCAATATGTTCAAGACCTCTACAAGGCTAATGGGTTTTTCTTTGGAAACCGATGATAAAAGAATCTTAGCAGAGGCGCTACCTATACTACCTGTCAAAAGTTTTTCGGAAAAGTTGATGAGTCTTGCATCTGCTTTTTCCTCGGTTTCAGATATATTATACTTCCGATTAAAAATGTTGAATGCCCTATTGGTTCGTTTCTCCCCTAAAAAGCGGTATAACAATTCTTTAATGTCCGTAACATACGCTTCTCCCTTCCAGACAAAAGCCCCCTCTTGCAAATTCTCATAGTTCTCATTATGAACAAAAATTTCTGCGTAATTGCGTTCACGATAATTCCCTTTCGACAATACCGAAATTGAAACAAACCCAAGCAGATTAAAACTCAGGCTCCATAAAAAAGCATTGCTCTCTGGTGTCAAATAATCAATTCCGAACAATTGCGATGGCTTTAACCATTCTGCCCCAAAAGGTCCATGTATCTCAAACGCACTACTTAGATTTATTGAATCAACTATTATTGGGGAAATCAATGTATACACTACCACAAAAAGACCGATAACAATACCTGTTTTTGCAGCTTTTGCGGTACCTCTACGCCAAAATAACCCAAAAAAGAAGGATGGGGCCAACTGTGAGATAACCACAAAAGAAATCAATCCAATGGAATACAAAGACAACTGTGTAGAAAATTCAACGTAAAAGAAATAAGCAGAAATAATAAGGGTAAAAACCGCTATTCTACGAATGTTTTTGATGTTTTTTGAATTGTCTTCCGGGTTTCCCTCGACCATTTTCTTTAGAAATCCGTACGGGATTATAACATTGTTACTCACCATGGTCGAAAGTGCCAGTGTGGACACTACAATCATGGATATTACCGCAGAAAATCCACCGATAAACACTAGTCCCGATAAAAAGAAGTTGCCCTCTTGCAAGGGTAATAGCAGCGTATAATAATCTGGATTTACATTTTCTGAGAGTTTTATATTTCCTGCCCAAGCAATAAAAATCACAAAAACATTGAACAACAACAAGTATAATGGAAAAAGCCAAATAGCCTTTTTTAAGTGTTGCTCTTTTTCATTTTCGACCACCGCAACATGAAATTGACGTGGCAACAGAAATATGGCAAAAAAGGAGAGACAAATCGTGAACAACCAATTAAAGCCATTTTCCAATCCACCAAATGATGACAACTGCTTAAAATTCTCGGTTTGTAATGCTTGTTCGTAAACATCTCCCGTACCATTGAACAGATAGAACGTTACGTAGATGCCTATTACCAAGAAGAATACAAGTTTTAAAATAGATTCAAGGGCAACGGTGGCTATGATGCCTTTCTTGCGTTGTGATGCGTCTGTGGAAAGTGTACCAAAAAAGGCTACAAAAATCGCTATCAACAATGCAATGTAAAATGTGGAATCATCTAAAATACCAGTTGTGCTATAGCTGTGATCACCAGTAATGATTTCAAAGGTTTCCGATACTGCTTTTAATTGTAATGAGATATAGGGTATCGTTGCAAGGAGACAGGTTACGGTAACCAAAGCACCGAGGAGCCGATTATTGCCATAGCGCATCGAAATAAAATCTGAAATACTCGAAATCTTTTGTTGTTTGGAGATCCGGATGATCTTCCGCATAATAACAATCCATAAGGGTAATGCTATCACAGGGCCAAGATAAATTGTAAGAAAGCTTATTCCAGATTTTGAAGCAATGCCCACACTACCATAGTAGGTCCAAGCGGTACAATACACTGCTAAGGAAAGTACATAAATGTAGGGATTGTTGACCCATTTGCTTTTCCGGTTTTTTTCTGCGTAGAAGGCTATGAAAAACAAAAAAGCCAGGTAACAAACGATAATCAATATGAGCAAATAGTTACTCATAGTACTTTTTCAGGATTAAAAATGAGACTATAATCGCAACGAACCAGCTTAAAAAAATAAAGACGTAAAATATAGGAAAACCGAATAGTTGACCATCTCCATCAAAAATAGTTATAAAGGGGACATTCCATAAAAAGAAGAGTAGCACGGCCAGTACCACTAATTTTTGCTGATGTCTTTTCTTCATTTTCATTTTCAAGATCTGCTTTTGCTGAATTTACAAAAAAAACGGTGCGACAGTCGTTCGCCAGCACCGCTTTTTTAACAATCAACTAAGGTCTGTTAACACTAAGCCCAAAAGTGGCTTTTTTGCCCTTTTTCCATATTTCTTCGTTCGTTTTTTGACACGTAGCCCGCTATGCTTACCAAAAACAGCCTTGGAATCCGAAAAAATCATCAAAAAATCCATGGTTTTCGTTTAGTGTTAAAAGACCCTAATTTACTATTAGTGGGATGACGCTTCGCCGGCTCCACTAGGAATTCTTATATCCTCAACAATCTGCTGGACATTCTCTGGCGGTGCTTTTGTAAATCTATTCACTACTAAGGAAACCGCAAAGTTTACCAACATGGCAATGGTACCGAAACCTTCCGGTGAAATACCAAACCACCACGACGCTTTTAAGCCTTCTACTGCTGCCTTACCTCCATCAAAAATTCCAAACTTAAATTTTAGCATGTAAAAGAGCATCAGTAAAATCCCGACTACCATTCCTGCGATAGCTCCTTCTTTGTTCATTTTTTTGTAAAAAATTCCCAATACAATGGCAGGGAAAAATGAGGCCGCAGCAAGTCCAAATGCCAATGCTACCACGGCGGCGACAAAGCCGGGCGGGTTTATGCCAAAATAACCGGCAATAACAACAGCAACTGTTGCAGCACCACGAGCGGCCCAAAGCTCTCCTTTTTCAGAAATATTGGGAACAAAGATTTTCTTTACCAAATCGTGGGATACCGATGATGAAATAACCAGCAACAGACCGGCAGCCGTAGAAAGTGCAGCAGCAAGACCACCTGCAGCTACCAATGCAATGACCCACGCGGGCAGATTAGCGATTTCAGGATTGGCCAACACCATGATGTCCCTATCAACCGTTAATTCATTTTTCGCTTTATCCGCAACATATTGGATTTTTCCATCTTGATTTTTATCATCAAAAGCAAGGAGTCCCGTACCTTCCCAGTTTTTAAACCATTCGGGCATAGACGAATATTCTTTATCACTCACCGTTTCGATCATGTTAGTTCTTGCAAATACGGCGACAGCAGGTGCTGTGGTATAAAGTATAGCGATGAGCAATAATGCCAACCCAGCGGATTTACGCGCATCTTTTACCCTTTTCACAGTAAAAAACCGAACAATAACGTGAGGAAGTCCTGCAGTACCTACCATTAAGGCCAAGGTAATCGCAAATACGTCCACTAAACTTTTAGACCCAGAGGTATACTCTGCAAATCCAAGCTCAGTGGATAACCCATTTAATTTTTCCAACAAATACACACCAGAACCATCATTTACCGTGCTTCCCATTCCCAATTGTGGAATAGGGTTCCCTGTCATTTGTATGGAAATAAAAATCGCTGGAACCATGAAGGCAAATATCAAGACACAGTATTGTGCTACTTGAGTATAGGTAATACCTTTCATTCCGCCTAAAACGGCATAGAACAGAACAATCACCATCCCAATAATGACCCCGGTATTGATATCAACTTCCAAAAATCTGGAAAAAACGACACCAACCCCGCGCATTTGTCCTGCCACATAGGTAAAAGAGACCAGCAAGGCGCAAAAAACGGCTACCATTCTAGCCGTATTGGAATAATAGCGATCTCCGATAAAATCGGGTACCGTAAACTTACCAAACTTTCTTAGGTACGGTGCCAATAAAAGCGCAAGTAGCACATAGCCGCCTGTCCATCCCATTAAATATACCGATCCGTCATATCCTGCAAAGGCAATGATACCCGCCATGGAAATAAAAGATGCCGCAGACATCCAGTCTGCTGCCGTGGCCATGGCATTTGCCAAAGGGGAAACTCCCCCGCCAGCAACATAAAATTCTTTTGTTGATCCTGCTCTGGACCAAATTGCAATTCCTATGTAAAGACCAAAGGTAATCGCAACCAGTGCATAGGTCCATATTTGAACATCGTTCATATCGTATTGTTTTTTAGTTAGTTATTACTCGTCGTAGCCGTATTTTTTATCCAGCTTGTTCATTAATCGTACGTAGACGAAAATCAAGATCACAAATACGTAGATCGATCCTTGTTGCGCAAACCAAAACCCTAGCTTAAAGCCACCGATTTGGATGGTATTGAGTGCGTCTTTAAAAATGATAGCAGCTCCATAGGAAACAGCGAACCAAATGGCTAGCAGGATAAAAAGATATCCAAGGTTTTCCTTCCAGTAGGCGGATGCTTTTTGTTGTTTTTCTGACATAATTCGTTGGTTTTATAAATAAATCATTGCTTGAACCGTAAATATTCCATTGTTATCGCCATCTCCGTATTTAAAGTTAGAGTACTCAAAAGATAGTTTAGAGTGGTGTCCCGTAAAATAAATGTTACCTCCTACTCCAAATCGATTTGCTGAGTCGTCAATAGCGTCTACGCTGCGGTTTTGATACGAAAGATAGGGCTGAAACCGAGTCTCGTCCGTTTCACCAGCTAGTAAATAGCCTACATGCCCATAGATCATATTTCCCGAATCGTAAGTAGTTCCCAAGGCAAAATCACGGCCATAGTCATTATTTTGAAACTTAGCGTACGCTGTAATCGCACTGCCGTCACCCCCTAGAGGCGTATCATAAAAAGCATCGACTGCAAAAATTGAGACATCCTCTCCAGATAATTCCCCTGTACTATCCGCAATCACGGAGCCGTTGGGATGCACTAAAAAGCCTGCGCCAATATTGAATACTTTTTTACTCCCTAGATAAGAACCTACTTTATAGGGCAAGAAATTCGATTCTTGATCTAAAAAATTATAGGAAAAATACCCTTGTACCAGTTTTCCGGCATCTCGGGAGCCCAGCAATCTTCTTCCTGCATATATTGCGGAGCCATCTGGAGTAGGTGCTACATCCGCTTGAAGATTATTAGTGCCCGCCTCATCCAAGGAAAGGTTATAGAACAACTTGCCGAATTTTCCCTTGATGTATACACCAATATGTCTTGCAAACTGGTCTGAAAGCCCCAAAACTGCCCAAGATTGTCGGTTGTTATCCAAGGTCATAAAGTTTAGGGTACTGGCACTATTTAATCTAGAGATACCGTTCCAATAGTGTAATCCAGCTCCAATTTGATGGTTGTCATCATAAGACCACTCTCCCCAAAAGTCATGAAAAAACAATTGTGAGTTAGCACCTGTTCCTATGGCGCTTTGATTTTCACCATTTAATGAGTTTAACCCTAAATGGGTCAAAATCATGAATTTTTTATTCAACTGTGTATAGGTAAGTAGTCGAGCTCTTCGTACACTAAGGTTGAATTTGCTGGCATCATCGGCAACATTGTCGTTGTATTGCGCCCAAAATTGACCCCACGCAATTATTCGAAAATATTTGGAGCCATCTTCATTTAGTTTTACTTTGTAACCTCCATCATACTCTGTACTACCTTGCGAATGAACTGCTTGCATGACTAGCAGACAAAGTGCCAGTCCAAAGATTATTTTTTTCATTTTTAGCTGTTATTAGTGATTTGTTGCATGCACTACGAACATCCAAAAAATATAGTGTGAAAGAAAACTTAATATATCTTACTGGTAACTTGATATAGTTATTCCCTGAAACGCTCCCATTTAATCAACATAAACTTATCTCCAAGTTCAGTGACCAACACACCTGCTCCCTTGATATTTGAAGAGTCCTGAAAATAAGTTTTTAGTTCTTTTTCATTAAGAATTTTATAGGTTGGATGGTAATTCGTTTTGTAGGGACGTTTTATGTTGTATTTGCGTACCCAGTTGATTATGGATACGTGGGAAACTCCTAGAATTCTTTCTATCTCGCGATAGGTCAATCCCTCTAAATATAGCTGAAGTGCCTTGTTGACATAATAATCATCAATTTGTTTGCCCAGCTTTCCAACAGTAAAAAAATAACCGCATGACTTACATTTATAACGTTGTCTTTGATTTACGATTCCAGCTTTTGTAAATTTTGTTGAAGCACAATTAGGGCAGGCGTCCATAACAGCTATAGTATTTTTGCATAAATATATCAATTTAGCAAAATAAATAGCAATTGCATAATATTTTAAGGTTTTTAATTACACTAACCTAACGATCAATCAACAATATATTTCTAAATATGACATCATACTGGACTCATTTCAGTATCATATAAGGTTTTATGAGACCCTGAAATGAATTCAGGGTGACGTATCCTTTTGATGATATCTTATAGGTATTCAATAAACCCTACACATGAGGCAATATACTGATTGAAACTTTTTGGTGCATAGTCAATTAAGCAGAACCGCTCGCCTATCAAAGGGACTTTAAATAATTGGAGATATTAAGTGAGATGCGTTCCTGTAGATTGGATACATCTGCTTTTTGAAAAGGCTCCCCCATGATACTTTCATACAGCTCAATATACCGTTCTGAAACTGATGCTATATATGCGTCGCTCATCTCTGGGACAGTTTGTCCTTCAAGACCTTGAAAACCATTGGAGATAAGCCATTGCCGAACAAATTCTTTTGATAATTGTTTTTGACCTTCCCCTTTGGCTTGCCGTTCTTCATAACCGTCAGCATAGAAGTAGCGCGAAGAATCTGGTGTGTGGATTTCATCTATCAATACAATTTCACCGTTTTGGGTTTTCCCAAATTCATATTTTGTGTCTACTAGAATGAGTCCTCGTTTTGCAGCGATTTCAGTGCCTCGCTGGAAAAGGTTTTTAGTGTAATTTTCAAGTACTTCGTAGTCAGCCTTCGAAACAATTCCCCTACTTAAAATTTCAGCTTTGGAAATGTCTTCATCATGAGCTCCCATTTCAGCTTTTGTCGCAGGAGTAATAATAGGAGTTGGGAATTTATCATTCTCTTTCATACCTTCTGGCATAGGTTCGCCACATAGTATGCGTTTTCCAGCTTTGTACTCCCGCGCGGCGTGACCCGATAGGTATCCCCTGACTACCATTTCAACCTTAAAAGGATCACATGCCTTACCGACCGCTACATTGGGGTCTGGTGTCTCCATTAACCAATTGGGTACAATATCTTCGGTAGCCCTCATCATTTTAGTAGCAATCTGGTTGAGAATCTGTCCTTTAAAGGGTATTCCCTTCGGCATAACCACATCAAAGGCAGATAATCTATCCGTAGCGACCATAACCAGAATATCATTATTGAGGGTATAGACTTCTCGTACTTTTCCTTTGTAGACGGATTTCTGTCCAGCAAAGTGAAAATTAGTATCCATCAAGGTATTTTTCATGCTACGATTCTATAAATGATTTTGAAGTATTTTTAGAGACACAAATTACATGAATTTTCACCAAGAATTAAAGTATAGGTGTTTCATCATAAAAAGCTCTGGAGGTATAATGAAAATTCAACATAAACAAACTTCGTATTTCGCACTTCTAACTCCGTACTTAATTATGGTGCTCAATGTTCTTGTAGGCGTCAATGACTTTTTTGACCAATTTATGACGGATTACATCTTTATCATCAAGATAAATCATGCTTATCCCCTCAACATTCTGTAGTACCAAAAGTGCTTCTTTTAAGCCTGAGATCACCCTTCTTGGTAAATCAATCTGTCCTGGGTCACCTGTCAATAAAAACTTTGCGTTTTTTCCCATTCGGGTCAAGAACATCTTCATTTGAGCGTGGGTAGTGTTTTGCGCTTCATCCAAAATAACAAAGGCGTTATCCAATGTTCTACCGCGCATAAACGCCATAGGCGCAATCTGGATGGTACCGTCCTCTATATATTTATCCAATTTTTCAGGTGCGATCATATCCCGAAGTGCATCGTATAGTGGTTGCATGTAAGGGTCTAGTTTTTCCTTTAAATCCCCTGGCAAAAAACCTAAATTCTCTCCCGCTTCTACAGCTGGGCGGGTCAAAATAATACGGCGCACTTCTTTTTCTTTCAATGCTTTTACCGCCAGTGCCACTCCCGTATACGTCTTGCCAGTACCGGCAGGCCCAATTGCGAAGACCATGTCATCTTTCTTACATGCATCGACCAAACGTCTCTGATTTGCGGTTTGTGCCTTTATCAGCTTACCGCTAACACCATGCACCAATACATCACCGCTACTTTTAGATGAGGTATAATCTTCTTTTCCATTGCTGGTGAGCACGCGCTCTATCATATTTTCGTCCAACTTGTTGTACTTGGCAAAATGGTTGGTGAGCATATCAAAGCGCTTATCGAACTCCTCCAGAAGGGCTTCGTCCCCGTATACCTTTATTTTACTGCCACGGGCAACAATCTTCAGTTTGGGAAAATACTTTTTTAATAATTCAATATTTTCATTGCGTTGCCCAAAAAAGTCTTGTGGGTTGATTTCCGTAAGTTCTAAGATTAATTCGTTCAAAAAGGGTGGGATGTTTTAAGGTTATTTTTGCAACGTTCGTATTCGTTCTTTTTATTTAATTTTATCCCACAAACTTAACCAAAATTCAATTTGAGCGGGGAAAAACATATCAACAGTATTGCATGGCAATCATAACATTAACTACAGATTTTGGATACAAAGACCATTTTGTAGGTGCAATAAAGGGAACTATACTGAACAACCTGCCGGAAACCAATGTTGTTGATATTTCGCATGCCATCAGTCCGTTCAATATTCAAGAGTGTGCGTACATTCTAAAAAATGCATATCGGTCTTTTCCAGAAGGCACGGTTCATGTTGTCGGTGTAGATTCGGAGTTATCTATTGAAAACCAACATATTGCGGTTCAAGTTGACGGCCATTATTTTGTTAGTGCCAACAACGGCGTAATTTCTTTGATCACTTCGGAAATAAATCCTGATAAAATTGTTGAAATAAACATTCCAAATTCAAATTCGGGTTCTTTCCCGGTTTTCAACATTTTTGCACAAGTGGCTTGCCATATTGCAAGGGGAGGAAAACTAGAGGTCATTGGAAAACCATTTGATGATTTAAAAGAATTAAGGGAATTTGAACCTCGAATCATCAATAACGGAAAAAGTATAACGGGCAATGTTATTTATATTGATAACTATGGCAATGTAATCACCAACATACAAAAGAGTCTTTTTGAAGCCTATCGCAATGGACGTGATTTTGAGGTAATCGCAAGGACCAATAAGCTTAAAACGATTCATGGTACGTATAACGGAATCATCGATTTTGATTTGGACAAGGTGAATCGTAAAGGACCTGGGGACGCATTGGCCCTTTTTAATTCTGCTGGTTACATTGAACTCGCTATATACAAAAGTGACCTAAAGACCGTTGGGGGCGCCTCTACCCTACTGGGTCTAAATTATAGGGATACCGTAACCATAAATTTTCTGTAAATGCTCATTCGCATCGTAAAACTCACTTTTAAAAGCGAAAATATTGCTAGTTTTAAGCAAATTTTTGAAACGACCAAACCTGGTATATTGGACTTTGAAGGCTGTACACTGGTAGAATTGTACCAAGACCTTAAAAATCCCTGTGTGTTTTTTACCTATAGTTTTTGGGAAATGGAATCTAATCTGGAAAGCTATCGGCAGTCCGATTTCTTTAAAGGTGTTTGGGGCAATACCAAAATGTTGTTTTCAGAAAAACCGGAAGCTTGGAGTGTTGAAAAAGTTTTCAGTAACTAGTATTGAGCAATTAGAAAATGATGGTATCGAATTGGCATAAGAGAAATAGCAAAACTAGTAATAACGCTATACTGAATACTAACTTCTACTTACTCTCAACTGAATAATATGTTTGCAATTTTTAAGCGGGAAGTACAGTCCTTTTTTACATCGCCAATCGGTTACTTGATTGTTGGGTTGTTTTTATTGTTGAACGGACTTTTCTTGTGGGTATTTAAAGGGAACTTCAATATTTTTGACTACGGTTTTGCCGACCTTGGCAATCTATTTTATTTAGCTCCATGGATTTTTATTTTTTTGGTGCCCGCAATAACCATGAAAAGTTTTTCGGAGGAACGTAAAGTGGGCACTCTGGAATTACTGCTGATTAAGCCCGTATCTGTTTGGAAATTGGTTTTGGGAAAGTTTTGGGGTGCGGTTCTCTTATGCACCATCGCAGTATTGCCCACGATTATCTATGTATTTGCAATTTCAGATTTAGGGATTACCGAAGGGAATTATGATCTGGGCGTTGTTTTGGGTTCATATTTTGGCCTGTTTTTCTTGATTTCAACCTATACTTCAATAGGCCTTTTTTCATCCACTCTATCCGACAATCAAATTGTGGCTTTCCTTATTGGGATTCTTATTTGTTTTTTGTTGTTCAATGGGTTTGAAACAGTTTCTTCACTTTTCTCTAATGAAGAAGCCCAACAATTCATAAAAAATATGGGGATGAGCGCACATTTTGATAGTATTGCCAAAGGTGTAATCGATACTCGGGACTTAGTATATTTCATATCTATCACGCTGTTCTTTTTGTTTGCAACCTTACTTCGAATTAAACAACTGCCAAGATGACGAAAAAGTTTTCAATTTCAATTCTTATAGCAATTGTCATGGTTGTTTTGGCAAATGTGATGGGCAGTTTCTTTAACGCAAGATTCGACCTTACCGAAGATAAAAGGTTTACTTTATCCGAACCTGCCATTGAAACAGCAAAAAAATTCGATGCTCCCGTAATTATCGATATCCTGTTGGATGGCGATATCCCTCCTGAATTTTCAAGACTTAAAACAGAGACTTTACAATTATTGGAATCCTTTATTTCTGAAAACAACGCTATTGAATACAATTTAGTGAATCCTCTGGAAGATGAAACACAGGTACAGCAAACTGTTGCCGATTTGCAACGTCTTGGCCTTACTCCTGCAAACATAACCGTGGAAGAAAACGGAAAGGTTTCTCAAGAGCTGGTTTTTCCCTGGGCCATGGTCAATTATAAAGAACAGACCGTTAAAGTGCCATTGCTCAAAAATAAATTGGGTTCAACAACCGAGGACCGTGTTAACAATTCGGTACAGCAATTGGAATACGCCTTCGCAGATGCTTTTACCAAACTGACCATAGCAGAAAAAAAACGTGTTGCCGTCATTAAAGGAAACGGAGAGCTAGACGATATTTATATTGCTGATTTTCTGACTTCCATTCAAGAGTACTATAATATTGGTGCCATTACGCTGGATTCTGTTGCTACAAATCCTCAACGCGTACTGGAACAATTAAAAGATTTTGACCTTGCATTGATTGCTAAACCAACACAAGCATTTTCGGATGGCGAAAAATATGTGATGGACCAGTTTATTGTAAACGGTGGTCGGTCTATTTGGTTAATGGATAAAGTGGCCATAGAAATAGATAGTATTTTTAAAGGAGGCGGAAGTGCTTTTGCAACACAACGAGATTTAAACCTCAATGATTTTTTCTTTAAGTATGGTGTACGCATCAATCCTGTATTGGTGAATGATCTCTATTTTACCCAAATTGTTTTAGCTTCGGGAGAAGGGAATGATTCACAATACAATCCTGTTCCGTGGTACTATAATCCCATGGTTTTTTCTCGAAATGACCATCCCATCAATACCAATATTGAAGCTGTACGCTATCAGTTTGCCAATGCTATGGATGTGTTGGAAAATGATTATCAAAAAACAATTTTGCTTAGAAGTTCTCCCTTATCCAAAACAGAGGGAACACCCAAACAAATTGGTTTGGATATTTTAAATACCCCACCAGATAAGGCATCTTACGTAGATGGAAACCAATCTTTGGCAGTATTGATAGAAGGGGAATTCAGTTCGACATTCAAAAACAGGGTAAAACCGATTGAGTTGTCCAATACTTTAGAAAAAGGACCTAACAATAAAATGATAGTCATCTCTGACGGTGATGTCATAAAGAATCAGTTGAGAAACGGCAGACCTTTGGATTTAGGGTATGACAAATGGACAAACAGTACATATGGAAACAAGGAATTTCTGGTGAATTGCATGAACTATCTTTTAGATGATACCGGACTTATAAACATTAGAAATAAAAAAGTCTCTATCCCTTTGCTCGATATAGAAAAAATTGCTGCCAAAAAAACAAAATGGCAGCTTGTAAACGTTGGGCTTCCCGTACTTTTAACTTTTGTGATAGGCATTTTCTTTGGCATGTACAGAAAACGGAAATTTGCAGCATAGGTGTTGATAAATTTGTTTCATTGCTATCGTGTTTTAAGATATATTTGTTTCTATTGATTTTTATGAGTTTTGCCGCTTTATGATATTTGGGCAAACACAATGCTAAACAAAGAGCCCTTTTAATGAAATTTATAGTATCCAGTACATATTTATTAAAACAACTTCAGATTTTAGGAGGTGTAATCAACAACAGCAATACACTCCCAATTCTTGATAATTTTCTTTTCGATTTAAAGCAAAATAAATTAACGGTTTCGGCTTCTGACTTGGAAACCACAATGAGTTCTGTTCTAGAGGTTGATTCTGATGAGGAAGGAACCATTGCCGTTCCTGCAAGGTTATTATTGGATACATTGAAGACTTTTCCAGAACAACCATTAACTTTTGTCGTGGAGGACAACAACACCGTTGAAATAAGCTCAAACCACGGTAAATATGCCTTGGCGTATGCGGATGGAGCTGAATTTCCAAAAGCTGTAGAAGTTACAAATCCGAGTTCCACTACCCTACTTGGAGATATATTGGCAACAGCTATCAATAAGACAATCTTTGCTGCTGGGAACGATGATTTGCGTCCTGTGATGAGCGGTGTATTTTTTCAGTTCTCTACAGAAAATCTAACATTTGTTGCTACGGATGCCCATAAATTGGTAAAATACCAACGTAATGATGTAATGGCTTCCGAAGTTGCAGAATTTATAATGCCCAAGAAACCTTTGACCCTTTTAAAAGGTATTCTCTCTGGTTCTGAATCTGAAGTGACCATTGAATACAACGACAGCAATGCCAAATTCATTTTTGACGATTCAGAGCTGATCTGCAGACTTATTGACGGAAAATATCCTAACTACGAAGCGGTCATTCCAAAAGAAAATCCAAATAGATTGTCTATAGCTAGAAATCAATTTTTGAGTTCTGTACGTAGGGTCTCCATATTTTCAAATAAAACCACGCATCAGATACGATTGAAGATTGCAGGTGCCGAATTGAACATATCTGCAGAGGATGTAGATTACAGCAACAAAGCGGAAGAACGGCTTTCTTGCTCTTATCAAGGTGATGATATGCAGATTGGTTTTAATTCCAGATTTTTAGTGGAAATGCTCAACAATTTGACTTCAGATGAAGTTTCGCTGGAAATGAGCTTGCCCAATAGAGCTGGAATATTAACTCCTGTCGATGGACTGGATGAGGGCGAACATGTTACCATGCTTGTTATGCCCGTTATGCTGAACAACTAATTACCATACCTAAATACTTGAAAAGCTAGCGCAAATTGTGCTAGCTTTTTTCTTTTTTAAGTAACCAAAGTAAGCCTTGCACCCTTTAAACGGAACGTCTCACAGGTCTGGGCATCGAACCAAAGACCTTGACTTTTCGTACGGGTTCGTTCCCCCATCCAATTGCAATGCGCCCATGGCTTTTGAAATTGGAGTTTCACGAAATAAAAGGTATGGTCAAAAAATAAGAAGGTGATTCCCCATTAGCTGCTTTCACGGCATTTACTATAGGGAGCACAAATCCTAAAATTGCGACTCCTATCAGTCCTAAAATCCCTAGCCCTAGTAACAGAATTGCAGGAACACTTATAATAATGTAAAGCAATAAACTTAACTGTAGATTGATTACGGCCTTTCCATGTTCATTCATTCCCTCAACAGTACGTCTAGAGGTCAACCAGATGATCAACGGTACAATAAAACCCCCAAAACCTGTTACGTAGTGCAATAATTGTGATAAATGTGTAATGGACAAAAGTGTATTGTCCTTTCTGATTACATTTTGATTGATGATTTCCATTTTGATTGATTTTTGATGATATATTATATGGGTATACATTTTTGAAGAAATGTTACAGGAGTTACGTAATTTGTATTTTTGCCCATATGTCAAATGTAGATACCATAATTGCTTTAGCAACTCCATCGGGTACCGGCGCCATTGCGGTAATACGAGTCTCTGGACCTAGCGCCATTACGATTTCGGACACCGTTTTTCAATCGATAAAAGGAAGAAAACTAGTTCAGCAAAAAAGCCACACCATTCATTTGGGCCACATCATAGAAAATGATAAAATCCTGGACAAAGTCTTGGTATCCATATTCAAGGCACCCCACTCCTATACTGGTGACAATATTGTAGAGATTTCTTGCCACGGTTCACCGTATATTCAGCAACAAGTGATTCAACTTTTTTTGCGACAAGGATGTAGGGCAGCTACAGCCGGTGAATTTACTTTGCGAGCTTTTTTAAATGGAAAAATGGACCTTAGCCAAGCAGAGGCCGTTGCAGACCTCATTGCGAGCGATAGCGCTGCAGCACACGAAGTGGCCATACAGCAGATGCGAGGCGGCTTCAGTAATGAAATCCAACAACTCCGTGAAGAGTTATTAAATTTTGCCTCATTGATTGAGTTGGAGTTGGATTTTTCGCAAGAAGATGTAGAATTCGCTGACCGTAGTGAATTCAACGCACTACTAAATCGCATTAGCGAAGTCCTTAAAAAATTGATTGATTCCTTTGCCTTGGGAAATGTTGTAAAAAATGGTATTCCTGTTGCTATAGTTGGGGAGCCCAATGTGGGCAAGTCTACACTATTGAATACACTTTTGAACGAAGAACGGGCAATCGTAAGCGATATCGCCGGTACCACCCGCGATACCGTTGAGGACCAAATTAGTTTAGGTGGTATCAATTTTAGGTTTATCGATACCGCTGGTATTCGAAAGACGAAAGATGTAGTTGAGCAAATAGGTATTCAACGGACCTTTGAGAAAATAGAGAAAGCCAGATTGATCATCTTTATTTTTGACAGTCCAGATTTTGATAGGTCGGAATTGAGAAGCATACAGAAGATGTACCCCAATAAAGAAATTCTACCCATCTGCAATAAGGTCGATGCTTTGGATACTCAGCAAATCGATTTACTTAAAAAAGAAATTCCAGATGTGATGTTCTTATCGGCCAAACATGGAACTGGAATCTCAAGTCTGGAAGAAAAACTTTTGTCGCTTGTCGATTCGGGTGCCCTTAGCGGGGACCAAACCATTGTTACCAATAACAGACATTACGATGCCTTGTTGAAAGCATTGGAAGAAATTCAAAAAGTAAAAGAAGGAATGGAAATTGGATTGGCAAGCGATCTAATGGCTATTGACATTCGACAAGCACTTTTTCATTTGGGCGAAATTACTGGGAGTGTAACTACTGATGATTTGTTGGGAAATATTTTTTCTAATTTCTGCATCGGGAAGTAACTTTTTCATTGACTTTCATTCAATTATCAATTTTTAAAGGAATCTTTGATGCTTTAATTTCAAATATGAGTAGTCAAAATGTTATTACTCTTATCAAATGAAACCTTTGGTTGCATTATCTTTACTGGTCAAAAATCGTTGATGGTTTCATACAAAGTTCTATTTTCAAACAAAACAATACTCTTAATTTTCTTTATCCTATTTTATACAGTTGAAGCTTTTGGCCAGTATGAAAAAAACGCTGACATCTCCAAAACAACGTGGCAGTTGTTCAAATATGATATAGGCAATGTCTTTGGAAGTATCGGACATTCTTATTCCAGACCTTTCCATTGGAAAGGTAAACAATGGGGGGCATTTGGAGCTGTTGCAGCTAGTTCTGGCCTACTCTATCTTTTTGATGAGCGGACCTCCGAGTTTGCGATTAACCAAAAACAAGGAATTCCTCTTTTTGTTCGTGACTACGGTACCAGGGTCGGAAAACCTCAGTATAACTATATGCTTACTGGTGGAGTATACTTGTCTGGGTTGTTCGCAAAAAATGAAAAATTGAGACGTACGGGTGTCCTATTATTGGCTTCGGCCACTTCCGCAGGTTTTTTACAGCAAGTTACAAAGTCTCTAATCGGAAGGGCACGTCCAGTTAGTGGTAAAGGCAAGGATACTTTTGATCCGTTCAACTCAAACAGGAATTTTCATTCTTTTCCTTCTGGACATGCTATTCTTGCTTTTACCAATGCTTATGCTATAGGAAAGCAATTTAAAAACCCTTGGGTAAAAACGGGGATTTATATTGTTGGCCTTGTTCCTGGGATATCCAGACTATGGGAAGGGCAACACTGGTTTACTGACGTCGCCTTAGGTGTTGCCATAAGTATTTTCACCGTAGAATCTATAGATAAGTACCTTGATAAAAAATATGATCAAAAATATAATAGTCAAGATAAGAAGGTAAGCTGGAATATGTACTTTGGACCAGGTCAAGTAGGTTTCTCTGCTCGCTTTTAATTATATTCATTTATAAAATTTACTAGTTACGTTGGGCTTATTTCCATGGTTACAAATACGGATAACCTATGCTAGAGGAACTGATTAAAATCGATAAAGAACTCTTTCTATACTTAAATGGATTGGGAACACCTTTATGGGATGGTTTTTGGATGTATCTATCACGAACCTTTAGCTTTGTTACCATCCCAATTTATTTCTTCGTACTTTTCTATTCCTATCGGATTTTTGGTCTAAAAAAAACGATACTCGTATTACTGATAGTGACCTTATTGATTATCTCCACTGAACAGCTATCCATTCTTTTTAAGAATGGAATAGCCAGATTAAGACCTTGTTATGATGATGAAATTAAGGATGCAACTAGGCTTGTAAAGGGATATTGCGGAGGTAAGTTTAGTTATTTTTCTGCTCATGCGGCAAACTCATCTGCATTTGCTATTTTCTTTGGTATTCTTTTTATGAAAAAAAATAAGCTTTTGTTTTTTCTATTAATAACATGGGTACTGTTGGTGAGTTATAGTCGTATCTATCTTGGTGTTCATTTTCCCCTAGATGTATTGACAGGAATTGTTTTTGGTATTTTTTTCGGATGGTTGTTTGTAGCTATGTTTTTTACACTTAGGACTCGCATATAACTGTTTTTTAGTGCTATACAAGCCACTCTCGAATACCTTACCAGACGGTTGCAAGTATTTTAAAATTTAGTGTAAGAAAAATAACTATTTTAAAAATTCTTATGGCATATATTTGTGCCCATTAAATAGGAGTTATGTTTAGCTTTTTTCAAAAAAAAATCTTCTTGATTGATCATCTTTACGGATTGGTTGATATGCATAACCATATTTTACCGGGTATCGACGATGGCGCTAAGACTGTTGAAGAATCAGTTGACTTGATTAAAGGTTTGTCAGAATTTGGGATTACAAATTTTATTTGTACACCACATATAATGCACCACTACTATCCTAATACTCCAGAAACTATTAAAAACTCTTTTAAAATTTTGCAAAAAGAGTTGCCAAAACATGATTTAGAAAAGACCTCAATTGATATCGCAGCAGAACACATGATTGATGATAATTTCGAAAATATTCTTGAAAAGGATTGTATTATGAGATTAAGAAAAGATTATTTACTTGTAGAAATGTCTTACCTACAACCACCTATTAATTTTGAAAATTCTATTGAAAAAATAAAATCTAAAGGAATACACCCTGTACTGGCTCACCCAGAACGTTATGTTTATCTTCATAAAAAAATGGGAACTTATTCTAATTATAAAAAGTCAAACATCCATTTTCAATTAAATATGCTGTCTCTTGGTAATTACTATGGGCAGGGAACAAAAAAAATGGCTTTAAAACTACTGGATGAAGGGTTTTTCAATTTTATATCCAGTGATGTTCACCATAACAAGCATCTAGAATATCTTAAAACAATTAATTTAGAAAAAAAGAGATTGGATTATATTCTTTACTTAATTAACAATACAATAGATAGTTTCACCTAAAGAGTTCTTTCTCTAACACATTTTACCAAAACTTAGTTTTAAAATTTCCACCATTTTTTAAGTGGCCTACTGTATCCGTATCCATATTTACCTCCATACCCAAGGTTCGAAGACTTTACATTATTTACTACAAAGGATAGATTGTTCAATTTTCCTTCTTTTCTAAGTTTCAATGGAAAATCCAATACTTTATTCTCTGTAACACCTGCTTTAGTAACGTAAATAATCTGACTTGCTTTTTCACTGATAAGCAAGGTATCAGCCACCACCATTACAGGTGCTGTGTCTACAATAACGTAATCATACATTTCCGAAACCACATCAAACAACTTCCCCATTCGATTATTCATTAGAACTTCTGCAGGATTAGGCGGTATTTTACCTGAATAAATTATGTCTATAGTATTTTCATGAACCAACATAGGAGTTATAACATCCTTTGGGTTTAAATCATCATTAACCAGATAATCCGTTAAACCTACCTCCTTGACTCGTCTGGGCTTATTTATAGGATCTGATTCCATTCCTGAAAAGAATTTATACAATTTGGGATTTCTTATGTCAGCACCTATTAAAAGTACTTTCTTATTAGTGCTTGCTAATACCATTGACAAATTAGAAGACAAAAATGTTTTGCCCTCTCCTGAAACACTAGATGTAATAAAAATTAAATTGTTCTTTTCACTTTTTCTGTTAGATGCCAAGATATAATCAAGATTTGTTCTCAGAATTCTTAACGATTCCGCAAGAACAGATCTATCTTTATTATAAATTAATTTGTTTTCCTTTCTAGATAGTTTTGGCAATTCTGCTAAAACCGGTATATCCCCAACCAATTGCTCAACATCCAATTTGTTGTGTACTTTGTCGTCCAGTAATTCTCCGGCATAAATTACAGCAAAGGGAACAAATAGTCCTACTAAAAAAGCTACTACATAAATCTTTCCTTTTTCAGGAGAAACTGGCGCGGAGCTCTCACTATAAGCACTATCTATAATCCTAGATTTTGGTGTAGCAGAAGCAAATGCAATTTGCGATTCTTCACGTTTTTGGAGAAGGTAAAGATATAGTTGTTCAGTAGTCTGTTGTTTTCGGGTAATATCTCTTAGAGCACGTTCATTTCCTGGTGCCGAATAGATTCTAGAGTTGATTTGGGATTTGCGCACATTAAGATTGTTCAATTGTAATCCCAAATTATTGGTCATACTATTAAGACTGGATTGCATATTACGTTTTAAACCATCCAACTGTTCATCTAAATTGACAATAATAGGGTTCTTTTCATTAGAACTTTTGAGCAAACGTTTACGTTCAAGAACCAACTCATTGTACTTCGCAGAAATATTACCTATAGTTGGGTCTGACAATCCAATATTTGAAGGTAACACTTCATGCCCCTCTTGATTATCAACTATGTCTTTCATTGAAGAAGCAATATTCAGCTGGGTATTGGTATTCTGTAATTCCTGCTGGTTCGTTGCCCCTACAGTTAGGTTCAAGTTCGATTCTGAAGCAATATCCGTAAGCCCCCTGTTCGTTTTAAAATCCTCGGCCGATTGATCAACATTTGAAAGGTTGGAAGAAATATCCGCTATTCTATTGTTGATGAAATCCGAAGTTCTGTCTGCAATTGCTCTTTTATCTTCAACACCATTTTTATTGTAAAGAAATATTAAACTATTAATTATATCCTGAGCTTTTTGTTGGATATTGTCCTGCAAGGATATATCGATTATCATGGTGGCATTCTCAGCTGGAAAAATATTGATTCTGCTAAGATAATCCTGAGCTACGTAGTGAACAGCTGTAATGCTTACTCTAAACTTTCTACCTATATAATCGTTTAAGAGTTTCAGATCGGGAGTGATTACCAATCCGCCAAGACTAGTATCAATATTATTTCCAAAGGAAAAAACACGTTCTGGTCCATCCTCAGTATTTGCGAATGACAACGAGTTTTCCGATTTAATGGTGATATAAAATTCAGCATTAGAATTATGGATGACGGAATCCGGTTCTATAAAATTCAAGTTGAATGGCGTAACTCCATAAATCTCAGAATCCAGTATATTACCAAGTAGGACTATTTTTGTATTAAGCTTTAATTTCTTGACAATTTCAATAAAATTAGATCTTGATTTTACAGTTTGTATTTCATCTTCAACTGGATTAGAGTTTCCTGCAAAAACATCTAAATCTTGAAATACACTTAACTCAGGAGCCGAACTTTGTCCATCGAGTATTTGTACTTTTGCTTGTGCAGAATACTGTGGCGTAGAATAACGGATAATTACAAAGGCAATAGCTAAAGTAACGAACACAGAAATTATGAACCACTTCCAATGCTTTGTGTAATTGACCAATAGGCTCTTTAAATCAATTCTGTTTGACGAATTGCTTTCCATATTAATTTGCTATTCTGAATATAAAAATTGAAGATCTTTATTTTTAACTTAGTTTCTTGTAAGTAGGATAACTCCAGTAGTCACAAGAAGAGAGACTATTGATATTGCAATGGTAGCCCTATTGTCCAGAGTGGATGATGAAACAGCGGAATTATTGGGCTCTATGTAAACTACATCGTTCTGTGTAAGATAATAGACCGGTGATTTCATTGCTTCCTTACTAGTCAAATCTATTCTTGTATATACTTTAGTGCCGTCAAAGTCTCTAATTACCAAAACATTGTTTCTGATACCTCTAATCGTCAAATCTCCGGCAAGTCCCAAGGCCTCTAGAATCGTAATCTGTTCTCCTATCACAGGATATGTTCCAGGACGTTGAACCTCCCCTAGTATAGTGACGGTAAAATTCAATATACGGATATTGATTATAGGATCCTTTAAATATTCAGAAAGCAATCCTCTAAGCTTTACCCTTAATTCTTCTTGTGATAAACCTTCTACCTTAATCTTGCCTAAAACAGGAAAATCAATTTCCCCATCCTTATCTACAAGGTAACTAACTTGTTGACCTCCACCTATTCCAGGATTAGCTCCTGCGTCTTGGGAAATTCCAACGACCAAATTGAACGGCGCACTGGCTTCTGGGTTAAGCGTGGAAACGTGAATACTAATCAAATCATCCACTTTAAACTTAGGTGAAAAGGCATTATCGCTTATAAGAGTTTCAAAAGTACCTGCATCTTGAAAGTATACTACATCTTGTCTGGAGGCACAAGAGGACAAAAAAATCACAAATACTATTAAAAAACGAAAAACCCAAAAACTTCTATTTCTTTTATGCATGTGTTTAGTTTAAGTACATGATATTACCGGTCTAAGAATGTAAAATTTTATCACTTTCACGTTTATTTACGACTTTCATATTCTTATCCTTGTCCAATTTACAAAGCTCAGAATTATTTGATATAAATTCTGGAACTATTTTT
>JBCCEC010000039.1:0-32104 GCA_039030475.1 Bacteroidota bacterium | reverse complement strand
GGATAACCATTGTAGTCAGTTACATTATAAAAATGAACAATTTTATACATTAAAGTTTAAATTATGGAAAAACAAAAACTACCCAATTCAACATTAATTCTTGTCTTTGGAATCATTTCTATTGTAACCTGTTGCTGTTATGGTATTATAGGTTTGATTTTTGGAATAATAGCTTTGGTATTGGCCAAAAAAGCAACAGCCCTTTACATGGAAAATCCAGAAAATTATGAAGGATTCAATAATGTAAAAACAGGTAGAATACTAGCAATTATAGGTATAGTATTAAACGTACTCTATCTAGGGTACACGATATTCCTGTTCAGTACATTAGGATTGGAAGGCATTCAAGAAATGCAAGAACAATTGTTAGAACAGTACGGGGGTTAACCGGTATACTATGAATCAACAACCTTTACCAGGAGCAAGTACAGTGCTAACAATGGGAATTCTTTCCATTGTTGGCACTTTGTTTTGTTGTGGTCCGTTTGGAGCAATATTTAGTATTATAGGTTTGGTCAAGGCCAAAACGGCTAACGAGCTCTATCATCAAAATCCAGAAAATTATACGGATTTCAGCAATGTAAAAACAGGCAAGATATTGTCTTACATAGGCCTCGCTATTTCTGCAGTCTATCTTTTGCTGGTTATTTTATACTTCGGATTTATCGTAGCAGTGATAGCAGGTACCGAGGGATTGGATTATACCTATTAATTGGCCACCTCACTGATAAATTTTAGTCGATAGAGACGTAATTCCTCGTCTTCATAATCACCATCGAACTCATCTATGGCTTGGGAAATGGAATCAGATTCCGCTTCCAAAAAGTACTCATGGATTTCTTCTTGCTGATCTTCGTCCAAAATTTCATCTATCCAATACTCAATATTAAGTTTGGTGCCGCTAAAGACAATATGTTCCATTTCTTTGATGAGTTCAGGTAATTCCAATCCTTTTGCAGAAGCGATATCGTCTAAAGGCAACTTTCTGTCCACATTCTGGATCACATATAATTTTAAAGCAGAATTTGCGCCAGTGCTCTTGACCACTAAATCATCTGGTCTTATGATATCATTTTCTTCAACGTAATTGGAAATAAGCTGCATAAAAGGCTTACCATATTTTTTGGCCTTTCCTTCCCCTACGCCATGTATGGTCAGAAGCTCTTCGTTACTTATCGGATACTTTAAGGCCATGTCATCAAGAGAGGGGTCCTGAAACACTACAAAGGGAGGCACTCCCATCTTTTTAGCTTCCGTTTTACGCAGGTCTTTCAATAATCTGAGGAGATTGGCATCAGCACCAGCACCAGCAGACTTGCCTGCAGTAATTATTGCATCGTTATTTTCTTGACTGTACACGTGGTCTTTTGTCATTAGAAACGAAGTGGGATTTTTAAGAAAATCCGTTCCGTTTTTCGTTAAATGCAGGATGCCATATTGCTCTATTTCTTTCTTGAGCAGACCAGCTACCAAAACCTGTCGAACCAAAGCCATCCAATAAGGCTCTTCTTCTTCTTTACCTATTCCAAAGAAATCTTTTTCATCTGTTTTGTGCGAAGAAATCATGGCATTCACTTTTCCGACCAAAACCTTGACAATCTCCTTTGTCTTATATTTTTCATTGGTTTTTTGAACAACATCCAAGAGTTTGATCACCGCTTCTTTCGCCTCTTCTTTTTGCTTTGGATTTCTGGTGTTATCGTCCATATTGGCTCCTTCACCATTTTCAGCATCAAAATCCTCTCCAAAATAATGTAGAATAAATTTTCTACGGGACATGGACGTCTCGGCATACGCTACAATTTCTTGTAATAACGCATTGCCTATTTCCTGTTCCGCTACAGGTTTTCCAGACATAAACTTTTCCAACTTTTCCACATCTTTATAGGAGTAAAAAGCCAGACAATGCCCCTCTCCACCGTCTCTACCTGCTCTTCCAGTTTCTTGGTAATAACTTTCTATACTTTTTGGGATATCATGATGAATCACAAATCGAACATCTGGTTTATCAATTCCCATTCCAAAGGCTATGGTAGCCACAACAACATCAACATCTTCCATAAGGAACATATCTTGATATTTGGAACGTGTCTTGGCATCAAAACCGGCATGGTACGGTACCGCACTAACCCCGTTCACTTGTAAAACCTGAGCCAATTCTTCAACCCGTTTTCTGCTCAAACAATAAATGATACCGGACTTGCCCTGGTTTTGTTTTACAAAACGAATAATATCCGCATCCACGTTCTGTGTTTTGGGACGTACTTCGTAAAATAAATTTGGTCTATTAAAAGATGCCTTGAATACTTTGGCATCTGTCATCCCCAGGTTTTTGATAATGTCCTCCTGTACTTTGGGTGTTGCAGTTGCAGTAAGCCCAATAATTGGAATATTATCGCCCAAGCGACTTATAATACTTTTAAGGTTACGGTATTCCGGTCTAAAATCGTGACCCCATTCAGAGATACAATGTGCTTCATCTACAGCAACAAAAGAAAGAGGAACGGCTTTTAAAAATTCTATATTTTCTTCTTTTGTGAGTGATTCGGGAGCAACATAGAGTAATTTGGTGATTCCATTCTTTACATCTTCTTTAACTTGTTTGATTTCCGTTTTCGTCAAAGAGGAGTTGAGTACGTGAGCAATCCCCTTATGTTCAGAAACACCGCGTATGGCATCGACCTGGTTTTTCATCAACGCAATTAAAGGCGATACTACTATCGAAGTACCTTCTTTCATGATTGCGGGCAGTTGATAACATAAAGATTTACCCCCACCTGTGGGCATTATCACAAACGTGTCCTTATTTTCAAGTATGTTTTGTATTACTTTTTCTTGTAGCCCCTTAAACTGTGAAAAACCAAAATATTTTTTAAGTGAAGCGTGCAAATCGGTATTTGTAAAACCCATTTCCCTATTTTCAATTTATACCAAACAACCACATCATAGGTCGTTAACATTCATAATTTAAAATATCAAATTAAAGTAAGAAGCATTCTGTGCTTTAAAAACGGTTGTAAAAGATAGTTTGTTTAGTTTTGTAATCTTAAATATAACATATTCTTTTAGGAATACAATTAGATAATCTTTTTATTACATTTTATTACCTTGAACGACATTCAGTCTATTTTATCCATTGCAAAGAGAACCTTAGAAACCGAGAGCAAGGCCATACAAAATTTGGTCAACCTTCTCGATGAACAATTTGCACATGCCGTACAACATATTTTAGATTCTAAAGGTAGGGTCGTTGTATCCGGTGTTGGCAAAAGTGCTATCATCGCTTCAAAAATCGTAGCGACGTTAAACTCTACGGGCACTCCTTCCATATTTATGCATGCTGCGGATGCCATCCATGGCGACTTGGGCACCATACAGGAAAACGATGTGGTCATCTGTATTTCTAAAAGTGGGAATACCCCAGAAATAAAAGCATTGCTCCCACTGATTAAAATCGCAAAAAATAAATTGATAGGTATTACTGGGAATATGGATTCGCTATTGGCAAAGCAAGCGGATTTTGCATTGAGTACTTTTGTGGAAAAAGAAGCTTGCCCCAATAATCTTGCTCCAACAACCAGCACATCGGCACAATTGGCCATGGGCGATGCCCTTGCCATTAGTCTTTTGGAGCTTAGAGGGTTTAGTAGCGCGGACTTTGCCAAGTATCATCCTGGTGGAGCATTGGGGAAGAAGCTGTACCTAAGGGTAGCGGATATTGTTATCAACAATCAAAAGCCCCAAGTAGATATCGATTCCAGTGTAAAGGAGGTTATCGTTGAAATTTCTGAAAAAATGTTGGGCGTAACTGCCGTAATCAAAGATGGAACATTGGTCGGCATCGTTACAGATGGTGATATCCGAAGAATGCTCAGTAGGTATGATGATATAAGGGGGCTCAGAGCCAAGGATATCATGACATCCAATCCAAAATCAGTCGATGTGGATACGCTTGCGGTTGAAGCACTCAAAATACTTCAATCTAAAGGTATTTCACAACTTTTGGCCTTTGATGGCAATACTTATGCAGGCGTGGTGCATCTTCACAACCTAATAAACGAAGGAATTTTATAATGGCAAAAGTGGCAAACAACCCAGATGAGATGTCTTTCCTAGACCATTTGGAAGAATTGCGGTGGCATTTAATAAGATCCGTATTGGCAATAGTTATTATTGCTTGTGGAGCATTTTTCATGAAAGATTTCATTTTCGATACGGTCATTTTTGGACCTAAAAAAATGGATTTCCCAACCTACGAGTTCTTCTGTAAAATAGCTACATTTTTTGGAATAGATTCTGAATTTTGCGCTGATACTTTACCATTTACGATTCAGAATAGAACCATGGCAGGGCAATTTTCTGCACATATATGGACTTCTATCTGGGCTGGTTTTATTATTGCCTTCCCCTATGTTTTATGGGAACTATGGCGCTTTATAAGTCCAGGGCTTCATAAGAATGAACGCAAACATTCCAGAGGCTTTATTTTAGTGGCTTCAGCGCTCTTTTTTATGGGTGTACTGTTTGGCTATTATGTTGTAGCTCCTTTATCCATAAATTTTTTGGGTACCTATCAAGTAAGTAAAGAGGTGCTGAATGAAATTGATATAGGTTCCTTTATTGCTACGGTAAGAGCATCCGTTATAGCCTGCGGAATTATGTTCGAATTACCGATCATTATTTACTTTTTGACCAAAGTTGGTTTGGTTACTCCGGAAATCCTGAGAAAGTACAGGAAAATAGCCCTAGTTGTGGTGCTTATTTTATCTGCGGTAATAACACCTCCAGATGTTGCCAGCCAAATAGTGGTTTCTGTTCCTGTGCTGATTTTATACCAGATAAGCATCTATATTTCTAAAGTGGTCATAAAAAACGAAGCTAAAAGAGCTAAAAGAAATGCAAAATAAAGTAGAAGAGTTCAATGCATATCGTGCCAAAATGAACGATAAGTTATTGGCTGAAAACAACAAACTCATCAAACGAATTTTTAATTTGGACACTAACGCTTTTATGGCCGGTACTCTTGATGTGAAGACAAAAGAATTACTGGGCCTTGTGGCATCTGCCGTTCTACGTTGCGATGATTGTGTAAAATATCATTTAGAAAGTTCCAAAAAAGAAGGTGCAACGAAAGAGGAAGTTATGGAAACTTTGGGAATCGCTACCTTGGTTGGGGGAACTATTGTAATTCCCCATTTACGAAGGGCATATGAATTTTGGGAAGCTTTGGAAAAAAACGATGCTTAAAAAAATCCCAACAAGCCTTATCCAAAAAAAGAATATGTTTAGTTTTGGCAAATTCCTATGAAGTTAAGAGCTGATAATATAATGAAGGCCTACCGCGGTCGAAAAGTGGTAAAAGGAATATCTCTTGAGGTAAACCAAGGCGAAATAGTTGGTCTCTTGGGGCCAAACGGAGCTGGTAAAACCACTTCTTTCTATATGATCGTTGGGCTCATTAAGCCCAATGGCGGTAAAATTTACTTGGATGACATGGAAATCACTAATTTCCCCATGTACAAAAGAGCTCAAAACGGTATTGGATATCTGGCGCAGGAAGCTTCGGTCTTTCGTAAATTGAGTATAGAAAATAATATTCTTAGTGTGCTACAATTGACCAAGTTGAGCAAGAAGGAACAGCACATGAAAATGGAATCCTTAATCGATGAGTTTGGCCTAGGGCATATTCGTAAAAACAGAGGTGACCTGTTATCGGGTGGCGAGCGAAGACGTACCGAAATTGCCCGTGCACTCGCTACCGACCCAAAATTTATACTCCTGGATGAACCGTTTGCAGGAGTTGACCCTGTAGCGGTTGAAGATATTCAACGTATCGTAGCGCAGTTAAAAAACAAAAACATAGGTATTTTGATTACTGACCATAACGTACAAGAAACCTTGGCAATTACAGAACGCTCCTACCTAATGTTTGAAGGAGGTATCTTAAAAGCTGGAATCCCAGAAGATTTAGCAAAAGATGAAATGGTGCGTAAAGTTTATCTCGGCCAAAACTTTGAACTGCGTAAGAAGAAACTGGATTTTTAAGCAAAAACTTACTTGACCCCAAAGGTCAACGTAGCCCAGTTAGATTCATAATCAACACCTTTTTCATCGCTTTTGACCATATGTATTGTTGCCACATACCATTTACCGGCTTGGGTAGGTGTCATTTTCACGATTCCATTGTTATCTGTCTTAGTGGAGTTTTCACTTTCATGGGCATCTTTTCCGGGCATCGAAGTGCTATAGTGCACCGTATGATTGGTCAATGGTTCTCCCCCACTCAAAAGTTTGAATGATATACTTTCTCCCGCCTTCGCCTCATAAGGATTCTCAAGTGGAACAAATTCTATTGGGAAATCATAGACGGTATTAAAATGGTTTGTTCTTTCTGCACCGACCTGAAAAAGCATCTTTACATGTTTGGAATACTTTTCCTTCGCCCCAGAATTAAAAGAACCCTCTTTTTTTCGTTGTTTGATGACATCTTCCAAACCTTCATGATCAAGGTATTCATTAAATTTTTCAGCATCCATTTCAATCATTCTGGGCAAGGTAGATATCCCAGCAGCATAGGTGCCTTCGCCACCTGAAGTAAATTTGAGATAGGTGATATTTTCCTTATCATAATAATCCTCTTCGCTCACATTCGTTTCGTAATCAGGACCTATAATTCTTGCATCGGAAATTCTATCTCTTGTAATCGTATTTTCGCTCTTATCAAATGTCCCGTTGAAGAGGTACAGCTCACTGGCTTGTCCTGAATCTAAAAAGTAAGCATCTGACTTTAAAAACAGCTCATGTGAAGAAAAAACTATTAAAAGTGTTGCAAAAAAAAACATAAAAATCCCTCTTTTCATACTAGTACATTTTGTATTTCCACTACTTACGCAAAAATAGCCATGAGGGTTTTCTTCTTAAAACAAAATCTGTTAATCTTTCTTTGACAAAAATGAAGTAGCGATATATAAGAAAATTATAATGGGGATTGCCAAAAACCGTAACGTAAACAGGAAAACTATACTCGCTATCAAAAAAAGATACCGTACAGCATTATCCTTAAAACCCCAATTCTTAAACTTTAAAGCAAAAAGTTCGATTTTGGAGTTAAGCAGAAAAGTACTCAAACACGTAAGCCCTATCAAAAACCATTCGTTCAGAATAATATTGTTGAGAACATTGTTATTGTGATAGAGCAAAATCAAGGGCAACGATAAAATTAAAAGAGCATTAGCCGGAGTAGGCAGACCGATAAAAGAAGAAACCTGATTTTCATCTACATTGAATTTTGCCAATCGATATGCCGAACCCAGCGTGATGATAAACCCTATAAATGGAAGTGCCATCATCTCCGTTTCGTATCCCATAAATCCTAAATTCCATCCACTGGTCTGTGACATTTGCAATAACTGAAACATTACAATACCTGGAACCAATCCACTGGTGACCATATCCGCCAAAGAATCCAACTGAATTCCAACTTCACTTTGTACGTTCAGCGCCCTTGCTGCCAATCCATCAAAAAAATCAAAAAAAATACCGATAGAAACAAACAAAGCCGCCAACTCTAAATGGTTGAGAACAGCGTATACCACAGCAATGCAACCACTAAAAAGATTAAGTAAGGTTATGAAATTGGGAATGTATTGTTTCATACGGTCAGATTTTCGTAAAAATAAGCTAAAAAACAAAGTGTTGAATTCTCAAATTCTACCATGTATTATTTATTCTGATATTTGTGCTGATAAATTTAAGAATGAAGCAAAGGATCTTCTTTTTGTTGGTGTTGTTTTTGATAGGAAAAAATTTGTTTTCGCAAGTTCCTACCCTTACCGAAAAATCCACGATAAGTCTACTCACATGCGCTGCTGGTGACGAACTTTATTATGCGTTCGGCCATAGCGCGTTTCGTGTACAAGACCCAAATCTGGGAATAGACGTCGTATACAACTACGGTACTTTTGACTTTGACAGGCCAAATTTTTATCTAAATTTTGTAAAAGGAAAATTGATCTATTCGCTTTCTAGAAGAACTTTTGACATTTTTCTTTACGAGTATGAACTCAAAAAAAGATGGGTAAAAGAACAAATTTTGGACTTAACGCTTGAAGAGCGAAGAAAGCTTCTTACTTTTTTTGAAAATAATTTTCTGCCTGAAAATAGGGACTACTTATACGATCCTTTATTGAACAACTGTTCTAGTATTACAGGAGATATTTTGGTAAAACAGTATGGTGACGCCATTGTTTTCAAAGATTCACATTTAGAGAAAAAATATACGTTTAGAGAATTAGTGCGGCAGCATCTACATCTAAATTCTTGGGATATGTTTGGAATTGATTTGGCCTTTGGTTCCGTAGTCGATCGTAAAGCAACGACGCAAGAACATATGTTTCTGCCCTACTATGCCATGGAACAGATACGAAATACCACAAAAGATGGAAAACCGCTTTTAAAAAGGGAACGCACCGTTCTGGACTATAACGAGCGAACCAGAAATGGTTTCTTTCCTTCATCTCCAATATTTTGGTTTACACTGGTATTAGTGTTCACTTCGGTTGTAACCTATCTGGACAACAAGCACAAAACACGCAGTCGATGGCTGGATTTTTCTCTTTTCCTTATCACAGGACTTATAGGAACTTTGATGCTCTTGCTTTGGGTTGCCACGGACCACACCTCTACTCCAAATAATTATAATGTGCTATGGGCACTCCCATTTAACATACTAGTGGCTTTTGTTTTCACAGCAAAAAGTACGTTACCAAAGTGGCTGCCAAAATATCTATGGTCGGCTCTTGCGTTGTTTGGAATATTGGCGATTCTATGGGTTGTGAGGGTTCAGTTATTTTCACCGGTACTGATTCCCATACTTTTGACCTTGGCCTTACGCTATGGATACCTCCTTAAATTTTCAAAGCTTTAACTTCACACCCTAAAATCATCGCATGAATCTGCTAACGGTAGAGAATATATCCAAATCTTATGGGGAACTGGTACTTTTTTCCGACATCTCCTTCGGAATAAATAAAGACCAAAAAATTGCACTGATCGCTAAAAACGGAAGTGGAAAGACATCAATATTAAATATCATTTCGGGGAAGGACACTTCAGAAACAGGACAGGTAACTACCAGAAAAGGAATCAAAATCGCTTTTTTGGAACAGGAACCTGATCTAAATCCCAACCTAACCATTGAGGAAACAATTTTTGCAACGGATAATGAGATTTTAAAGGTCATAGCCAATTACGAAAGTGCCGTACAAAATCCAGATGATGCCGAAGCCTATCAAAAAGCATTCGAGGCTATGGAAAGGCTAAATGCTTGGGATTTTGAAACACAGTACAAGCAGATTCTTTTCAAACTTCACCTAAATCAACTCAATTTAAAAGTAAGCAAGCTTTCAGGAGGACAAAAAAAACGTTTGGCCTTGGCTAATGTATTACTCAATAAGCCAGACCTACTCATTCTTGATGAGCCCACGAACCATTTGGATTTAGAAATGATAGAATGGCTTGAAGCATATTTCACCAAGGAGAATATCACACTTTTTATGGTAACGCACGACCGCTATTTTCTAGAACGCGTATGCAATGAGATTATAGAATTGGACAACAATCAATTGTACAACTACAAGGGAAACTATTCGTACTACTTGCGCGAAAAAGAGGCACGTATGGAGCGGGAAGCCGTAGAACAACATAAATCCAAATTACTTTTTAAAAAAGAATTGGATTGGATGCGCAGGCAGCCCAAAGCGCGAACCACCAAATCCAAGTCCAGAATTGACGATTTTAAGGAAATAAAACACAAAGCCCACCAAAGAAGGGTAGAACACCAAGTACAGTTAGAACTGAACATGGAACGTTTAGGAAGTAAGATTCTGGAACTCCACAACATTTCTAAATCGTTTGGTGACAAAGTAATTTTAGAAAAGTTCGATTATAATTTTACCAAAGGGGAGCGTGTTGGAATAATTGGTCAGAACGGAACAGGGAAATCTACCTTTTTGAACATTATTACCGAAAAAGAGGGCGTTGACGGAGGCAAGGTAGTTGTTGGAGATACATTAAAGTTTGGCTATTACACCCAAAAAGGAATTTCTGCGAAAGGAGGACAGAAGGTCATTGATGTAATCCGCGAATTTGGAGATTACATTCCGCTAAAAAAAGGCAAGCAAATTTCTGCACAACAACTATTGGAACGTTTCCTGTTTGATAGAAAGAAACAGTACGACTTTGTAGAAAAACTTAGTGGTGGGGAACGCAAGCGGCTGTATTTATGCACCGTGCTGATTCAAAACCCCAATTTTCTTATTTTGGACGAACCCACGAACGACTTGGATATTGTTACCTTGAATGTGCTGGAAAGTTTTCTGTTGGATTTTCCAGGGTGTTTGATGGTGGTATCCCACGACCGCTACTTTATGGATAAAATTGTGGACCATTTATTCATTTTTAAGGGAGAGGGCACCATTGAGGATTTTCCAGGGAACTACTCAGACTACAGAGCCTATGAAAATAGTAAGGTCCAAGCAGAGCGTGAAGCCAAAAACAGTGGTCAGGAGAAAATTGAAAAGACCAATTGGAAAGAGAAGGACACTACCCAAAAACTATCTTATTCAGAACAAAAAGAACATAGTAGACTAGAGAAAGAAATTCAAAAATTGGAAAAACAAAAAGCGCTGGCACAAAATAAGTTTACCGATCCTAATTTAAATGGTGAAGAAATAGCAAAATTGTCCATTGAGCTAAAGGAAATTTCAGATACCATAGAAGAAAAAACAGAACGTTGGTTTGAACTTTCTGCCATTTTGGAGGGATAAAAATGTGGTTCAGAATCGTCTCATACATAAAGTTCCTGTTGAACTCCACCAATCAGCACGGTGTTCATTCCCCATTCGTATTTAACTATGTAACCCAATGTTTGTATACTTCCAACAAGCTATCTAACAGGAAATCACAAAATGTGCTGCTGAAAAGTATTGGTTACTTTGAATTTGAAAATATAGCCGTTTCCGATATGCAAGATGTCGCAAGACAGGTTCAAAAGATATATCCAAACTCAAAGTTAGATACAACATCAGTAGATATTTTGTACACAGAAAAACTAAGTCCTGAAGAATTAAAAGAAATGTTGGTTCAAGGAAAGTTCCACAATAACAGCCTGATTCTTATCAATTCTATTCACAAGAATTCACAAAAACATCAATACTGGAAAAAACTTACCGCTTTGCCCAATATCACAGTGAGCATAGATATGTTTCACGTAGGAGCTTTGTTCATAAGGAAAGAACAAGAAAAGGAACATTTCACTATCCGGATTTAAAGAAGTAAATTTAAATATCAAAGTATTTCTCAAATGGACGATACTATTTATTACGTTTTAGGGGGCTTGGCCATTATTTATCTTATCATTCTTTTTAAGAACAAAAGAAACGCAAGAGACAGAAAATCAAGAAAGTTTATGGACGGCAAACGCAAGCACGAAGATTCTAAATGAGGTGTTAGCAATTTACAGTGAACAATTACCAATGCGCAATAGCCACACAATACTGACTACTGATTATAAAAAAAATGAAAATTTACACAAAGACAGGCGATAAGGCCACTACGGCACTTTTTACGGGCAAGCGCGTACCCAAGCACCATATCCGCATAGAAAGTTATGGCACCATAGATGAACTAAACTCATATCTAGGTTTGCTCAGAGACCAAAAAATCGATTCAAAAGCCAAGGATATCCTTGCGTTAACGCAGAATAAACTTTTTACGGTCGGGGCTATTTTAGCCACCGAACCCAATAAAGACAATCGTTTAAAGATTCCGAGGATTAAGGCTGCCGATATAGAATTATTGGAACATGAAATGGATAGGATGAACGAGGAACTTCCAGAAATGACCCATTTTATTTTACCAGGTGGGCACACGACCGTGTCATACTGTCATATTGCCAGAACGGTTTGTCGCAGGGCCGAACGCATGATATCCTATCTACATGAAAACGAACCCGTACCCGAAGGTGTTTTAATGTACGTAAACCGTCTTTCTGATTATCTGTTTGTATTGGCACGAAAGTTGTCAAAAGATTTACAAGCGGATGAAGTAAAATGGATTCCTGAGAAATTAGACTAATAAATTTCACTTTTCTGCGTTACAGATTAACATATTGAAAATATTTTTTTAAATAAAGTCGATTTTGCTTGACTAATTGAGTTTAAAAATTATTTTTGCAAAAAATTTAAAATCAAACCGTTACTATGTACTGGACATTAGAATTAGCCTCATATTTAAGTGATGCGCCTTGGCCAGCCACCAAAGACGAATTAATAGATTATGCCATCCGTACCGGAGCGCCATTGGAAGTTGTAGAAAATCTACAATCAATGGAAGAGGAAGGTGGTGAAATTTACGAGTCCATCGAGGAAATTTGGCCCGATTATCCCACCGAGGAAGATTACCTCTGGAATGAGGATGAGTATTAATTTGACACGAACAAACAAAACTAAAAAGTCTCTTATGAGGCTTTTTTTTATGTAATTTTGACAGCTTCGCAGAAGCTTTTGCCCTACACTTAACAATGGAACAGCTTTTGCGATCCAAAAGAAAAATAATTCATGAGCTTTATTAATTCCGTACTTAAGGTTTTTGTTGGCGATAAATCCGAAAAGGATGTAAAGTCCCTACAACCTTTAGTAAAAGAGATCAGATCTTTTGAACAACAACTTGAAGGATTGACAGATGATGAACTGAGAGAAAAAACGGTTTCCTTTAAATCTAAAATACAAGAGGATTGCAAAGAAATCAATGACCAAATAGCATCCTTACAAGAAGAAGTACTCAATTCAACAGATATAGACCGCAACGAAGAGATTTATTCTGAGATTGATAAACTCAACGAAGAAGCCTACAAAATATCTGAAAATACCCTGAACAGCATTCTTCCCGAAGCGTTCGCCGTGGTAAAAGAAACTGCGAAACGTTTTGCTGCGAACAAGACCATTACCGTTACCGCTACAGAGTTCGATAGAAGCCTATCTGGTTCTAAAGACTATGTTACGTTGGATGCTGACAAAGCAATATGGAAAAACTCATGGGATGCGGCAGGAAAAGAAGTTACCTGGGATATGGTGCACTACGACGTACAGCTCATAGGCGGTATTGCGTTGCATCAAGGAAAAATTGCAGAAATGCAGACCGGGGAAGGTAAAACATTGGTTGCCACACTCCCACTCTATCTAAATGCACTTTCTGGGAAAGGCGCACATTTGGTCACCGTAAACGATTATCTGGCAAAAAGGGACAGTGCATGGATGGCTCCTATTTTTGAGTTCCATGGACTTTCTGTTGAATGTATAGACAAACATCAGCCCAATTCGGATGGTAGAAGAGCAGCATACAATGCCGATATCACCTACGGAACCAATAATGAGTTTGGGTTTGATTACCTAAGGGATAATATGGCACATACCCCCGGAGACTTGGTACAGCGTCCGCACCACTACGCCATCGTGGATGAAGTGGATTCCGTGTTGGTCGATGATGCCCGTACACCTCTAATTATTTCGGGGCCTGTTCCTGAAGGGGACCGTCATGAGTTCAATGAGTTAAAACCAAATGTTTCTGACATTGTTCAAAAACAACGTCAGCATTTAACAGGCGTTTTGGCCGAAGCTAAAAAACTGATAAAAGAAGGTGATACCAAAGAAGGCGGATTTTTGTTACTTCGTGTTTATAGAGGGCTGCCGAAAAATAAAGCCTTAATAAAGTTTTTAAGTGAAGAAGGCGTAAAACAGTTGCTACAAAAAACTGAAAACTTCTACATGCAGGATAACAATAGGGAAATGCCAAAGGTAGATGCCGACCTATTGTTCACAATCGAAGAAAAGAACAATCAAATTGAGCTAACGGATAAAGGAGTCGATTATCTTTCTGGAGATGAAAACAAGGACTTTTTTGTGATGCCAGATATTGGTGGGGAAATCGCTAAGATTGAAGACCAAAACTTGGAAATTGAAAAGGAAGCGGAGCTCAAAGAAGCACTTTTCAAGGAATTCGCAGTTAAGAGTGAGCGTATCCATACCATGAGCCAATTGCTAAAAGCGTACACATTGTTTGAAAAAGATGTGGAATACGTGGTCATGGACAACAAGGTAATGATCGTAGATGAGCAGACTGGCCGTATTATGGATGGACGTCGATATTCAGACGGTCTTCATCAAGCCATTGAAGCAAAGGAGAATGTAAAGATTGAGGCGATGACCCAGACCTTTGCTACCGTAACGCTTCAAAATTACTTTAGAATGTACAATAAGCTGTCCGGTATGACCGGTACAGCAGTAACCGAAGCAGGGGAATTCTGGGAAATCTACAAACTGGATGTTATGGAAATTCCCACGAACAGACCAATTGCCCGTGATGACAGACAAGACCTTATTTACAAGACCAAGCGGGAAAAATATAATGCAATCATCGATGAGGTCACACAGTTGTCCGAATCGGGAAGGCCGGTACTTATCGGTACAACATCCGTTGAAATATCAGAATTGCTTTCCAAGCTATTGAGCGTTAGAAAGGTTCCACACAATGTATTGAACGCAAAACTGCATAAAAAAGAAGCGGATATCGTTGCCGAAGCAGGTAATGCAGGGATCGTCACCATAGCAACGAACATGGCAGGTCGTGGTACGGATATTAAATTATCCGCAGAAGTTAAAGCCGCAGGAGGATTGGCCATTGTAGGTACGGAACGGCACGATTCCAGACGTGTGGACAGGCAGCTTCGTGGTCGTTCAGGACGTCAGGGTGACCCTGGAAGTTCACAATTCTATGTTTCATTAGAAGATAACCTAATGCGTCTTTTTGGTTCTGATAGGGTAGCAAAAATGATGGATAGAATGGGCTTGGAAGAAGGTGAGGTCATTCAGCATTCCATGATGACCAAATCCATAGAGCGTGCGCAAAAGAAAGTCGAAGAGAACAACTTTGGTATACGTAAACGCCTTTTGGAGTATGATGATGTTATGAACGCCCAACGAGAGGTAGTTTACAAAAGACGTAGACATGCGTTGCAGGGCGAACGTCTGAAAGTGGACATAGCCAATATGATCTATGATACCTGCGAGGTCATTGCAGACACGAACAAAGCAGCCGACGATTATAAAAACTTCGAGTTTGAACTCATTAAATACTTCTCCATCACCTCACCGGTGACTGAAGATGAATTTAAGAAAATGAGTTTTCAGGATATTGCCAATGTCGTTTATAAGGCTGCTTACGACTTCTATCAGCAAAAAATGGAGCGTAGTGCCACCGTTGCTTTTCAGGTCATTAAAAAAGTCTACGAAGACCAATCCAACAAGTTTGAACGCATTGTAGTTCCATTTACAGATGGTATTAAAACATTGAACGTAGTCACCAATCTCGAAGGAGCTTACACCAGCAATGGCAAACAGTTGATTACGGATTTTGAGAAAAATATTTCTCTTGCCATTATCGATGATTCCTGGAAAACGCATTTACGTAAGATGGATGAATTGAAACAATCCGTACAACTAGCGGTACACGAGCAAAAAGACCCTCTCTTGATCTATAAGTTTGAAGCATTCGAACTTTTTAAAGAAATGATCGATAAAGTGAACAAGGAAATAATTTCATTCTTGTTCAAGGGAGAGCTGCCAACGGAAAGCACCAATCAAATTCAAGAGGCAAGAAACGTTAGAAGACCTAAGGAAAAATTACAGACCACGAAGGAAGAAATTCCAAATAGCGATGAAATGGCAGCACAAAACAGGGCTGCAGGGCAAACACAGGGTGGAAGACCTCAAGTAACCGAAACCATCGTAAGAGATAAGCCTAAAATAGGTAGAAATGAAAGGGTTACCATAAAAAATGTAATGTCCGGGGAAAGTAAAACGGTTAAATTCAAACAAGCTGAACCGTTACTGGATAAAGGTGAATGGGTTTTGACCGAAGATTAATCCAAGCATACGCGCATAAAGATAGAATGACAGTCGAAAATGGCTGTCATTTTTGTTTATATGAAAAACATGTTTAGATTTACAAGAGAAAAGCCCCATAAAAAGCCAAATTTACCTCCTTCAGACCCCAGTTTTAGAGTAGATAGCTGAATAACCAAACGTAGCATATGAAAATTCCTGTCAAGGATAAATATCGTTTACAAGACAAGATTGATTTGGTACTAAAGGTTAATTATAGTTCTTCTCTTTTTGCAGTTGTATTTGGCGCTATCTGCTATTTCTTTTTAGGCATAAAGGAAATCATACCGCTTACCTGTTTAATATATGCTGTTCTAAACATATTGAACACCGTACTCTACAAAAAACACAAAACCATACTTTTAACCTACAATATAACTTCCATGCTATCCTTGGTGGGGGCTATTGTGGTAACCTTGTGCAGTGGAGGAATACAAAGTCCTTTCATTTTTGTTTTGGCAATCATCGTTTTTGCCGGATACGTGACCACACAGATTTACGGACACTTTTACTTGATTATCAACTTGGTTATCCTTGTTATGCTGTTTCTTTATGACTTGGGGGATTTCCGAATTTTAGAAAATGTCATTCCACCTAAATCAGAAAGTTGGTTTGCATTTTTAAGTTTGATTTTTGCCGTGTATTTATTGGGAGGTGTTTTTGGTAAAAATCTATTGAAAGCCCATCACAAATTATATAAATCCCGTAAAGAGATTTTAGAGCGCATAGATGAAAAAGAAACTTTATTAAAGGAAGTGCATCATCGGGTAAAGAATAATCTGCAGACCGTTTCCAGCTTATTGAGTTTACAGTCAAGAGCCATTGCCGATGATAAAATCAGTAGTATCATCAAAAGCAGTCAAAATAGGGTCGTATCCATGGCAATGGTTCATGAAATGCTGTACAAGCGAGATGATTATCTATCCAAAATTGAATTAAGCCCCTATGTCAAAGAGCTTTGTGAGTATTTGGTACGTTCTGTTAAGGGCAATACCAATGAAATAAAAATGAACCTTGACATCCATAACAACAAATTGAGCATTGATACTGTGATTCCACTTGGACTTATTATCAACGAGACCATAACAAATGCGCTCAAATATGGTATTTCCGAGGGTGAAGGAGGGGAGATTACGGTTTCACTTAAAAACTTGCCCAATAATAGATACGAATTATATCTTGGCGATAATGGAAAGGGCTATGCCGATAATTTCGACCCTAAAAACTCAAAATCCCTAGGATTAAAGCTAATTTACAATCTTACCAGACAATTGCGCGGTACCATTGCAAGGGATATGTCCAAAAAGGGTACCTATTACCGCATTGAATTTGAGGAAATAATCGAAGAATTCAATTCTGTCGATTAAAACCTTTTCCTATCTTTAGAAGATTAACCAATCAATCTTCGTATACATGTTGAAAAAATTACTCCTTGGAGTACTTTTTATAAGTAGTTCCATTTCAGCACAAGACTATTTCTACAAAAAATTTCATCCTTTTAATCCAGATATACCATCTCCTGAGGAATTCTTGGGCTACGGTATTGGCGAAAGACATACAAGGCACGACCTTATTGTGAGCTACCTGACCAAACTCTCCGAAGTTTCAGACCGAGCTAGCCTCTATGAATATGGAAAAACCCATGAAGGTAGAAAACTGATCATGCTTACCGTGACAACTCCAGAAAACCTAAAAAATATAGACGGATTAAAAACACAGCACCTTAAGTTTACAGATCCTGCACAAACCCCTTCAAACTATGATGAAGTGCCCATTTTTGTCAACCTAGCCTACAACGTGCACGGTAATGAGCCTTCAAGTTCTGAAGCGGCCCTGCTTACAGCCTATACTTTAGTCGCTTCCAACAATCCAGAAATACTGAATTACTTAAAAAATGGTGTAATCTTCATCGATCCGACAATAAATCCAGATGGTAGAGACAGACACACCCAATGGGCAAACATGTATCAAGGAAATCCTTTGGTCGCAGACCCCCAGGATGCTGAACATAACGAGTATTGGCCCAGAGGCCGTACCAATCATTATTGGTTTGATTTAAACCGCGATTGGCTTTTGGGAATACATCCCGAAAGCCGTGGTAAACTGACATGGTACCACGAATGGTACCCCAATGTGGTTACCGATTTTCATGAAATGGGAAGTCAAAGCTCTTACTTTTTTGAACCCATGAAGGACAATGCTTCTCTGAATCCTATTATGCCCAAAGAAAACTATGAAGACTTAAATAATCTATTTGGGGATTACTTTGCTAAATCTTTGGACAGTATTGGTTCGTTCTACTTTACCAAAGAAGTTTTTGATGGTACCTATCCTGGCTACGGTTCCTCCTATCCCGACCTTCAAGGTGGTTTGGCCTTACTATTCGAGCAAGCAAGTTCCAGAGGCCACAAACAAACCACTGCTTTTGGGGAAATCACCTTCCCGTTTACAATCAGAAATCAATATGTATCCAGCATTGCTACGGTAAAGGCAGCCGTAGAGAATAAAGCTACCCTTAGAAAGTACCAACAAGATTTCTTTAAAAGCGCCTTGACCAACGCTTCACGGGGCAAAATAAAGGGATATACCTTCAAAGAAGAATACGACGCTAACAGGACAAAGGCTTTTGTGGACAAACTACTTCTTCATAAAATTGATGTCTATAAAAATGGAAATAGTTTCACAGTTCCCACAAGACAACCGCAATATAGAATGGTACAGACCATGTTTGAAACCTATGAGAAGTATAGGGACAGTGTGTATTATGATGCATCCGCTTGGTCTGTGGCCAATTTCTATAATATCGATTACAAATCCTCCTCCTCCCTTAATTTGGGAGAAAAAGTTACTGATTTAGATGCGCTGGTTACCCCAGGATCAGTTCAAAAAACCAACTATGCTTACATTGTGGATTATGATGATTATAATGCCGTAGCTGCATTAAATCATATGCAAGAAAAAGGATTGGTGGTCTCTTCGGCCTTTAAGCCATTTATGGCAAGAACTACTACTGGTGATAAAAAGTTTAACTACGGTGCTCTGGTTATTCCCGTGAGTCTACAGAAAAAGGATGGCAACGAAGTATATACCATTGTCAGTGAAGCCCAGAAGACTTATCAAGTTCCGGTTTATGCTGTTAATTCTGGATATAGTCTGCAAGGTATCGATTTGGGAAGCCGATGGATAGCACCGTTGAGAACTCCCAAAGCAGCAATGATCATTGGTGATGGAGTCCGCTCTTACGAAGCTGGTGAAGTATGGCATTTATTGGACACCAGGGTCCACATGCCCATAACCAAAATCCCAATCAGAAACTTTGCAAGGACAGATTTTGATAAGTACAATACCATAGTTATGGTCTCCGGAAGCTACAATTTCACAAAAAAACAACAGGAAAAACTAAAAGCTTGGGTAAGCAAAGGGAATACGTTGATTACCATAGGTAGTGCAGCTAAATGGGTTATCGATAAGAAAATTGTCTCAGAAAGATTAACCAAATCAGAAGAAAAAGACTCAACAAGTGTTGTAGAGCGCAAACCATACGTTAATGCGCCGGAAAACATTGGGAAAGAAAGCGTTGGAGGTGCTATTTTTAAGGTTGATCTGGATGTAACCCATCCTCTGGCCTTTGGTTATACTGATGATACCATTCCAGTTTACAAAAACAATTCCGTTTGGTTGGCACCTAGTAAAAATGAATATGCTACCGTAGCTAAATATGCTAAAGACCCACATATTGACGGTTTTATAACCAAAAAGAATATGGAAGAGAACCTAAAGCCCTCAGCTTCCCTAATAGTGAGCAAGCTAGGAGATGGAAAGGTCGTACTATTTGCGGACAATCCTAATTTTAGGGGGTCTTGGTACGGAACCAATAGACTCTTTTTAAATGCAATTTTTTTAGGAGATAAAATTAGAATTCCAGAATAATACCATACCATGAAAAAACTACTACTTCTTTCACTTCTGTTTCAGCTGGTCGCTGTCCACGGACAGGAAGAACTGAGCGAAGGACCATTTTCCCAGCTCATTATAAGGGGCGTTACACTTATCAACGGTAATGGAGCTCCGCCAAGAGGTCCTATCGACATAGTTGTGGAAAACAATAAAATAGTAGATGTTCAAGTCGTTGGATATCCTGGTGTTGAAATCGATGCTTCCAAAAGGCCAAAATTAAAAGCTGGGGGAAAAGAGCTCGAGTGCAATGGCATGTACCTTTTACCTGGTTTTATAGATATGCATGGACACATAGGAGGTGTTTCGCAAGGTGCCGATTACGATTATGTCTTTAAACTCTGGATGGCCCACGGCATTACTACGGTTAGGGAGCCAAGTGGGAGAGGTATAGATTGGACCTTGGATTTAAAACAAAAAAGTGAAAAAAATGAAATCATTGCACCAAGAGTATTTGCATACACCGGTTTTGGTCAAGGCCGTGATATGCCCATAAGTACTCCAGAAATGGCTAGGGAATGGGTGCGTGAAAATGCAAAAAAAGGTGCGGATGGTGTTAAGTTCTTTGGTGCACCTCCAGAAATCATGACAGCTGCCTTGGATGAGAACAAGAAATTGGGACTGCGCTCTGCTTGCCACCACGCCCAAATGGATGTTTCTCGCTGGAATGTGCTGAATTCTGCAAGGGCAGGTCTTACAAGTATGGAGCATTGGTATGGACTTCCAGAAGCATTGTTTGAAGATAGAACCGTACAGGATTATCCTTTGGACTATAACTATCAGAACGAACAACATCGCTTTGAAGAAGCCGGAAAGCTTTGGGAACAAGCTGCCAAACCCTATTCCGAGCATTGGAACAACGTAATGGACGAGCTTATTGAACTCGACTTTACGATAGACCCCACGTTCAACATTTATGAGGCCAGTAGGGATTTACATCGCGCAAGGCGTGCAGAATGGCATGAAGAGTATACAATGCCATTGCTTTGGAGGTTTTATCAACCCAGCAAAATATCACACGGCTCCTATTGGCATGAATGGGGTACAGAGCAAGAAGTGGCCTGGCGGAAGAACTATCAACTATGGATGACTTTTGTGAATGAATATAAAAATCGAGGTGGCAGGGTGACCACTGGCTCAGATTCTGGCTTTATTTTTCAGCTATATGGTTTTGCCTACATACGGGAAATGGAATTGCTTCGTGAAGCAGGATTCCATCCTTTGGAAATCATTAGGTCCGCTACCCTAAATGGCGCTGAGGCATTGGGCATGTCCGATAAGATCGGTACCGTTGAGGTAGGAAAGCTTGCTGATTTTGTAATCGTTGGTGAAAATCCGTTAAAAAACTTAAAGGTACTATATGGCACGGGTGCAATAAAATTGACCAAGGATAATGAAGTTGTACGGGTAGGTGGAGTAACCTACACTATTAAAGACGGAATCGTTTACGACGCAAAGGCGATTTTACAAGACGTAAAGTCAACAGTACAGCAGCAGAAACAAAAATTAAACTACAAAATAAAGCAGCCAGGATTAAAGTAGTGTACATAAGCTATAGATATTTATTGGGGTTGTGCGGTGCAAAGATAATTTATCAAGTTTATTACCGACTTTCCTAATCGGTATGATGCCTTTTTTTCCGATTAACTGTATTCTAAAATTGTGGTTGAAAGAAAGTCTTTTTATTTTGAAGCGTTCTTTGTTTTTTTCTTCCTAAAAGAAAAAGCTATTGATGCGATAACGAATGCTACGCTAAAAAATAAAGCTATTGGTATTGCAGTTCCCATTTTTAAGACTAAGCCAATTTAGATTTGTTTCTCTTAGTTCTAAAAGAAAGTGCTTTTTTAACTCTAGAGTTTTTGAACTTGTATAATCTAGCAACGCTAGTTTCTGTTTTAACTTCTTCTTGAATTTCAATGTTTAATTCAATAGCAACTGTAGTAGTCTCTACTTTAACTTCTTTAGAAACGTCCTGAGCCATACCTAAAGTTGAGAAGAAAATTATTGCGATAAGAGTTAAAATAGCTTTCATGATTTGGGTTTTTATTACATTGTAAATGTACCCTCACATGCTATCTAGCCTTGATTTAACTCGCCTAACGCCCTTTTTTTTTCGGTGTGGGAATCTTTTTCGGCTGAAGTGTATTTTATCCTCGACAAACGTTTTTAAGGTCAAAAACAGTCCACCGATTCACTGTGCATTTCATCGATGTTTTAAAAATCCATTTGCAATAAACTATTGGGATCTGGACAGTTTTTTCTGTAAAAATCCAGAGTATCCAAAGAAGATACCCCTGGATAATCACCGTGATATTCTTCTACATCCTCTATAATCTGAAAATGTAAATGGGGCGCATAGTTGACATTTATATCTGGAGTACCCAAAGTTCCAAGAACTTCCCCCCTATTAAAATAAGTGCCAACTTTTATCCCATGTATTGATTCTATGGACAAGTGTCCGTAAAGCGTGTAAAAAGTAATATCCTCAACTTGGTGCTCTAAAAGTATCGTTGGGCCATAGTTGCCTATATCATCATTGTTTTTAAAGCTATGTACCTTACCCTCTAGCGGAACTATCACTTTGGTACCTGCTTCGCACCAAAAATCCATCCCTAAATGAATATCCAGTTGCCCAATGTCTTGAAAGCGTTCAGATTTGACATACAGCGCACGCTTTTCTAGATATCCACCAAAAGCGACTTCAGCCTTACTTCTATTTAAAACAGTATCGATATACTTTTGGCATGAGTCTGGTTCCGTAATATCAAAAGCCTTTAGAGCAACATTAGTAGCCGACAGGTTAATTTTACAATAGGCCGATAAAGGAATTTTTGAATCAAGGATTTGAATAGCACCAGTGCTTTGCGTTTTTAAGAGCTTTTCTAAATTCATAGGAGACAATACCAAATGGATTAACAATTTTTAACAACAACATCAGTAATACTTAGTATATTGATACTACTAAACAGTAAAACCGAAAATGAAGATAACAAGAATTACAATTTTAGCATTTGTTTTATTGACCTCCGTCAATTGCCAACCTAAAAATACGTCCAAGAAACAAGAAGTTGCCGAACAGGTAACCCTAGAGAAAGTAATGCTTTCCGATGAGGCACTTCAAGAATACGAAACAGCCTATTTTGCAAGTGGTTGCTTCTGGTGCGTAGAAGCTATTTTTGAAAGCGTAAAAGGTGTAAAAGAGGTACATTCAGGATATTCAGGGGGAACCGAGAAAAACCCCACCTATGAAGATGTTGCCTACGGTCGTACCACCCATGCCGAAGCGGTTGAGGTATACTACGACCCAGAGGTAATATCCTTTACCAAACTGGTTCAAGTGTTCTTTGGTTCGCATGACCCCACATCCTTAAACAGGCAAGGGCCTGATAGAGGAGCGCAATACCGTTCCATTGCTTTCTACAAAGATGAAGCGCAGGAAAAAATCATCAGGGATTACGTTGCACTTTTAGAATCCAAAAACGCTTATGACCGCCCTATCGTAACTCAAATTGAAGCGTTCGAAGTATTTTACAAAGCTGAGGGATATCATCAAGACTATGAAAGAAAAAATCCGAATAACTCGTATATAAGGAATGTTTCAATCCCAAGGTTGAACAAATTCAAGGAAAACTTTGGTGACTATTTGAAAGAAGAATCTCATTAGCATCCGTAGGAATTTTTTAAAATAACTATCTTAGAGCCATGCAAAAACATATTAGCGTGGTTCTTTTTTTGGTTATAGTAGCCTGTTCTTCAGTCCAAAAAGAAGACCACCAAACAATAGTCGTAAACAAAGCCCAAAAAAGTCCCGTGATAGACGGTCAGGCTTTAGATGCTTGTTGGGGCAATGCCAAATGGCTCGCATTGGACCAGCTTTGGCTTGGTGATTCTTACGCTAATGATGATTTTAGTGGTAGGTATAAATTAAGCTGGGATGAAGATGCCCTTTATCTTTTGGTTGAGATTACGGACGATATTCTTTTTGATCAGCATAAAGATCCCTTACAATTGTGGTGGGACGATGATTGTGTGGAGATATTTATCGATGAAGACAATTCTGGGGGCGAACATCAATTCTCCCACAATGCATTCGCTTACCACGTGGCTTTAGATGGAAATGTTGTAGATCTTGCACCCGATGAAAACCCACGACTTTATAACGATCATGTAATTTCCAAACATGTAACAAACGACCACACTACCTTATGGGAAATTGCCGTTAAGCTATATTCTGATGATTTTAAAGATGGAAAAGAGAATAAACCAGAAAGTCTATCTAAAAATAAGAAAGTTGGATTTGCACTTGCCTATTGCGACAACGATAACAGTAAAGAGCGGGAGAATTTTATAGGATCTGTCTTTGTGCCCGGAGAAGATAAAAATCAAGGCTGGATAAATGCGGATATATTTGGGACATTAATTCTTAAATAGTGACATTATTGCTTTAATACCACCTCGCTATACCTTGAGTTGATGTTGATAGCCTTATGATTTTTGGTGTTGATGTGATATCCCTTGTGTATATTGGAACCATGATTTTTAGAGGATTCTATGATAAAGGTTTTTGGATATTCCAATTCCGAAAGTGTTTCATTTACGTAAACAAAGAATGGTACCGAAGGAATTTTACAGTCAACCTCACCATTTTCAACAGTAATGTCAATGGTTGAAAAATCATTGCCCACCGAATTTATGCGCAATTCGCCCAGATTGTTTTTCACAAAAGCTTTACCCGTCAGTCGTTCAATGACCACATTTGAAGATACGGTACTCAATTGCAGCTCCCCTACTTCTTTTAAATCTACCTTGTCCGAATAATCGGTTTTTAACTGTCCATAGTTCCAATTTTGTACGACCACAGGTGAGTATGAGACCCTTATATCCGTTCGGTCGCCATCAATCGTAGAAGCTAGCAAGCTTGCATATGACAAGCTTGCATTTATATTTTTGGCATTCTCTGCCAACTTCACCTCTCCATGTCTAACGTTCATCTTCAATTTGACGGACTTTGGCATTTTTATTTTGATATACTTTTTCACCTTAAAGCGTTTGCTTTCTCCGTGTGATGAAAAATAAAACGTATCCACATCATCGTCAACATTGATTCCATAAACTCTTTTATTCTTGATTTTACGTTTTTCACTACGTTCTTTCAATGCTTGGGTCCTTCTTTCAAGTGCCTCTTCTCTCAATTCGCTTCGTTTTTCCAAAAGCTCTCTTCTGTTTTGCTCACGCTCCTCTATTTTTTCCGCTTTTTTCTCGGCCATTTCTTTTACCCTATCTCCCCACTCTTGAAAGCGTTCTTTATATTCTTCATTGAAGCTTTCGTCAAAATCTTTTTTCCATTCTTTCATATAGGCATCACCATCCCGCTTATAGGCATCATAATCAAATTGAATATTGGGCATAGGAGGTACGGGTGGCATATCAGGAAGTACAATAACTTCAGGTAACTCTGGTATTGCTATGCTTTCAAATAGCGGCTCTATAAAAGACATGTCCGGTATATCTATATTCATACCCCTTACGTTAAACCTATCCCCAAAGCCTTGCTCTCTGGTACTCACTTCAATCTCTCGGCTATTCCCCATGATTTTTACGATTTCCCTTTCAAAATAAGACTTGGCCTCTTCTTCAGTGGCATCCTCAATTTCAACGACAGCCGTAATCTCAACTTGATTTTTATTCCAAGTTTCAAATTCAATATCGGTGTGGCTGGTATTGAGATTCAATTCCGCATCACTGTCTACATTGAAAGTTTCTTTGTACGTTTTTGATTTTTCCTGACCATAGCAAGCGGCGCCTACTAAGAACATAAGAAAAACATTAAATAGTATTTGATGATTCCTGTTCATTTTTTGATGATTTTAATTGATTTAACTTTGTTTTTAACTTCTGCAACAATTGTAGTCTTAATTGAAGATTTTTGACCAAGGCGGTTATCGTTTGGTCGTTGGGCCCAATCTCATTTAATTCTACATTTAATTTGTTGTACTCCTTATCCAATTCCGCAAGGCGTTCCATATAGCCATCGACCATAATCTTGTTATCGCCCGCATACTCAAGGTCGGACAACTGTAAGTTGATATTGGTAACATAATAGCTTTCAATTTTTTTCAAATCTGGTGAAAGGTCTCCCAACGAAATTGTTTTCAGCTCTTCGTCTTCTTTTCCATTCTCAACAATAGTCGGTGTCGAATTTGAATCTACAGTATTCGATACAGAAAAAAAGTAAACTCCCAAACCAAAAATAATTGTAAGGGATGCCGCAATTCCCAACCAGAAAATCGAAGGGGATTTCTTCTCTACCGAATTGCCCGGCAATTCTTCCTCCAATTTGGATAAGAAACGGGCTTCGTGCCCTTTTTTCATGGAATAGGTTTTTTCTGCCCTTTCCTTCGCAAACAAATCCCTAATATCCTGTGCCATAAGAAATATCTTTAAGTTTTTCCTTTAATTGTGCTTTGCCACGTAATAATCTGGTTCTTGAAGCGGTACCGCTAATTCCAAGAATCTGGGCTATTTCGTTGTGGTCATATCCTTCAACAAGAAATAATTGAACCACATATTTGTATTTTTCGGGCAACTCCTCCATCGCTGCCTTAATTTTCACCAGGGAAACCCCATCACTAACCGTCCAATCATCATCTTCGACCACATGCATATAGCTCTCGTTCAATTCTACTGTTTTCTGGTGTTTCGACTTTAAAAAATCAATACTACCGTTTACAACTATTCTTTTTAACCAAGCCCCAAAAGTGACCTCTCCTTTAAATTGATGTATCCTTTGAAATGCTTTTATAAACGACTCTTGCAGCACATCTTCGGCATCATCCGGATTTTTTAAAAAACGCATGGCGACACTGTACATACCGTCACAATATTGCCTATACAGCTTTAGTTGTGCTTTACGGTCGTTTGCCTTGCATTGTTCTACCAGTTCAATTTGAAACATGGTCGTTGGTTCTCTTTGGTTTTTTAGTTGTTTGATATAAAGACGACACAAAAAAGACAGTGTTGCAAAAAATGTTGTCCTTTCCGATTTTAACAAAAAAATCCCGTTGAAGGCTCAACGGGATTCCCATATTTTGAATCGTTGTCTTACTACTCGTCCATCAACAAGTTTAAATGTACGGTAATATTATCCCTTGTGGCTTTGCTGTAAGGACATATCTCATGGGCTGCATTGATTAGTTTTTCACCGGTCTCCTTATCTACTGTAGGCAAGTACGAATCCAATGTGGCTTCAAGAAAAAAGCCTTCCTCTTCTTTATTGAACGATACCAAAGCGGTAACATTAAAATCTCCCAGATCATCAACGCCATGTTCTTTGGATACTGCCTGTATAGCTCCGGCAAAGCAGGTGGAATAAGCAGCCGCAAAAAGTTCTTCGGGATTGGTCGATTTAGCATTTGGCTTTCCACTTGAAGTTGGCATGCTAATATCAAAATTCAATACGCCATCCTCGCTTTCTACATGTCCGGTTCTACCCCCCGTATTGGTGGCTTTGCTTTCAAAAATAGTTTTCATCAGTAATTATTTATGTTTAATACTTATACTGTACCGACCAGGCAATATCTAACAACCTAGTCAATTTCATATTTAAAGATAGAAGTTACTATTTGTAGGTGGATACCATTGTATCCCTATTATTAAATTTTTGTGAAATACGATTTATCAATTGTTTGCTTGGACTGCGCTCAGCATAAGCATTGTTCATTGTTCATTGTTCATTGTTCATTGTTTATTGTTCATTGTTCATTGTTCATTGTTTTGCCCATCCTATGATAATTGTCCAACAAAAACCAGCGAAAACTTTTTACCTTCGTATATAATGCAATAAACTTTACTTTTTCCATTAAAAACAGTACCCATAGCTACAATTTCTAAAATAAAGCAGCTTCGAAAACAGGACATGTCCACTACATCACTTGTTGAAGGCATTTTTGAGGGCAACAAAGCTATTTTAGCAAGAGCCATTACGCTTCTTGAAAGTTCAAAACCTGAACATTTTGAGAAAGCAAACGCAATTATTGAAAAATGCCTTGCCAAACCTACTAAAAGCATTCGTATAGGAATTACTGGGGTCCCTGGTGTTGGTAAAAGCTCATTTATAGAGGTATTTGGCAAGACCCTTACCAATCTTGGTAAAAAAGTTGCGGTACTCGCCGTCGACCCAACAAGTACCTTAAGTAAAGGAAGTATCCTAGGCGACAAGACCAGAATGGAAACACTTGCAAAAGACCCAAATGCTTTTATTAGACCCTCCCCGTCTGGTGAATCTTTGGGCGGTGTTGCTAGAAAAACACGGGAAAGTATTATTTTTTGTGAAGCTGCGGGATACGACGTAATTCTAGTGGAAACGGTTGGGGTTGGGCAGAGTGAGACCGTGGTTCATAGCATGGTCGATTTTTTCCTATTGCTTAAATTATCAGGCGCAGGAGACGAATTACAAGGAATAAAACGGGGGATTATGGAAATGGCAGATGCTATAGCCATTAATAAGGCCGATGGTGATAATCTGAAAAGGGCGAAACTGGCAGAGACCGAATTTGCACGGGCATTGCACCTATATCCACCCAAGGAAAACGGTTGGGTTCCTAAAGTATTGAGCTGCTCGGCTACTGAAAACAATGGGATTTTAGAAATCTGGGTAATGATTCAAGATTTCATAGCACAGAATTTGGAAAACGGGCATTTTAAAAAAAATAGGGAGATTCAGAATAAAAATTGGTTTCTTCAAGCTGTGGATGAACAGATAAAACAATTGTTCCATCAAAAAAAGTCTTTTAAAACCATGCAGCAAAAAATGTTGACCGCCGTCGGACAAAATAAGATATCACCTTTCTACGCTGCCAAAACACTCTTGGACAAGATCACCAAGGAACTTAAGTAAATATCCGTGAGGCATTAAAACTCCAAGTATCAAATTCAAAAAAATTCACTAAAAAATTCGTGCAAATTTGGTTAATTCGTGTCCAGACATCCCAACAAAGAAGAAGGAGCGAGCCTCGGTGAAATTAAACCTTTAGGGAGCAAACTAAGACCCCGATGAAAAATCGGGGTTAGTTCAACTACCCATTTTATCTACTCCCGCCAAAATGCGGGATTGCCAAAATAGGGTTTCACTAATAAAAAAAGTAAATTTGCCCAGACCTTAAGCCAATAGATGAGCAGTATAACAAACTCCCTTTTATCCATAGTCGTTCCCCTGTACAATGAAGAGGACAATGTGGTGTTATTGACCCAAAAAATACATGAGAGCCTAGAGGGGTATCAGTACCAAATAATCTATATTGATGATTTTTCATCGGACAAGACCCGAAACGTGGTTAAAAAAATGGACGACGACAAAGTACATCTCATCGAGTTGAAAAAGAACTATGGGCAAAGTTTGGCATTGGCTGCTGGAATTGATTATGCCGAAGGAGAATATATTATCACCATGGATGGCGATCTACAAAACGACCCTTCCGACATACCACAGATGCTTGAACATGCCATCACAGAAGAGTTTGATTTAATAACGGGCATACGTCAAAAAAGAAAAGATTCCCTAGTCAAAAAAATACCATCCAAAATTGCTAATTTTTTGGTGCGAAGGGTGACAAGATTAGACATAAAGGATAATGGTTGCGCATTAAAGGTATTTACCAAAGATATCGCCAAGGGCCTTAACCTTTATGGTGAAATGCATCGTTTTATAACATTGCTGGCACATTTGGAAGGTGCCCAAATAAAACAAGTTCCCGTAAAACATCACGCTCGCCATGCAGGGGTATCCAAATATGGATTGGAACGGGTTTTTAAGGTAGTGGCCGATATGATGCTATTGCTTTTTATTAGAAAATATTTTCAACGCCCTATACATCTTTTCGGGATTTTTGGAGTTTTGTTGATCATCTTGGGAGTCTTTATTAATATTTATCTGCTTATTGTTAAGCTTGGCTTTGGCGAGGATATCGGTAGTAGGCCTTTACTCATTTTTGGAATGATGTTCATCTTGGGGGGAATTCAGTTGTTTACCATAGGTATTGTGATGGAGTTGCTTATTCGCACGTACTATGAGTCGCAGCAAAAAAGACCATATCGAGTTAAAAAAATTACCATAGGTGACGGAAAAGCTGCGTAAAAAGCTCATAACTGTCTTAAAGATTGGCATCAGTGCAGCTTTAATCTACTTTATTTTTACGAAAATAGATTTTAAAGAGGTAGCTGCCACATTGGAAAAGAGCAATCCTTTTTATTTGATATTGGGTATTTTACTAGTCGCGATTTCCAAGGTTTTGGCATCTTTTAGACTCAATCTCTATTTTCATCAGATAGGGGTTAGAATAACCCAATTGAGCAACCTTAAACTCTATCTTTTGGGGATGTTCTACAATCTATTTCTGCCCGGTGGAATTGGCGGTGACGCTTACAAAGGTTATGTAATCCAAAAACAGTATAAATCTGGGACAAAAAGGGTGGTTTCCGTATTGTTGTTGGATAGATTGAGCGGTATGCTGCTGATTTTCATCTACGCTTGTATCTGTGCGCTTTTCATCAATAACCCAATTTTCACTGATTTCATCTGGGTATTTATTTTAGGAATCCCTTTAAGTATTGGTGTATTTTGGTTTCTCCATAGAAGATTCTTTTCCTATACGTTGCCCATTTTTTGGAAATCCATAGGATATTCCGCGCTTGTACAAATTTCACAACTTGTCTGCATACTATGTATTTTAAGGTCGTTATCCATTGACTTGGATACATTCGAATACCTGTTCGTCTTTCTCATTTCTTCCATAGTTTCTGTAGTACCATTGACCATTGGTGGAATTGGAAGCAGAGAGATTACATTTTTATATGGAGCAAAATGGTTAGGGTTGGAAGTAAATACTTCTATCGGTATAAGCCTTACCTTTTTTCTTATCACCGCCTTGATATCCTTTTTTGGCGTGTTTTACCATTTTAAAAAGCCTAAACTAAAGGTGAATTCGATGTAAGCAAATAGCTATCGGTATATTATTCATACAATTAAAAAGATGTCAGGTCGAGCGCAGGCGAGACCCATCAAGGGAAATTATCATTGAAAACTTCTCGACTGTGCTCGAAGTGACAGTCATACTATTAGTTTAAAATCAAAGTCAAACTATACTTAAAAATTGAAGGTTAATTAAGATGCAGCAAATGCATATGATTTAACTTTTTATGCCGTGTTTGGGGATTTAAAAATTTAAGCTGTAACCTAGTTATTCGAAATTGGTCTACCGTTATCTGTTCCTTCCAAGTGATTCCAGAATCCCGAAGTTCTTGTAATTCATTATCATCCACATACACCCAAGAATCCTTTAGGTTTTTTAATGCTGATTTGGTGGTGATTTGTACAGGTTTTTTATTGTAGAAGTCCAAAGCCCAAGTAAATCGCTTTGAAATTTTATAAATATTGTCTGTAGCTATTTCATGTTCCGATACTTTTTCTGCCATAGTGGACCCAGCTTGGTATTCCAGCAATGTTGGATAAAAGTGGGTGTTGAGTACACCATTGAGCAGTAATGAACTATAGACGGATAAGGTGATGATACGCATATAGTATGCTTCTCGCTTTAGACAGAAATACGTTATAACCGCCAAGACGGCGACCAATACGATATAAGAATAAATTGACTGAAATTTAAAAACATGAAAACAGACTAGAAGCGAAAAGATAAAAACCAGACTAAGAATAAAATATTGCACTCCCAATAGTCCTTTGATTACTGCACTTTTTGAATGCCTATTCAAGCTGTGCAAGTATGATGCCGATAAAATGGCATACAAAGGCATTAAAATATTGATATAATGGGGAAGTTTAAATTGTGCAAGACTTATCAGAAAAAACAAGATGGTAATTCCACCTAAAGTCAAAAACTCATATTGCGACCTGTACTTAAAACGCAGTTTCCAAAATGTTCGGATTCGATACCAATATGCTATTAAAGCTAGCACTGTCCAAGGTAAAAACACCCATAAAAATGTGTGGAAAAAGAAAAAGAAATCGTTACTGTTTTTCCCTACTCCCTCACCACTAAGTCTCTCGAAGCTTTGTTCCCAAAAAATAAAAAAGATACCACTGCGGTCGCTTTTTGCTCGTATAACATTTTCAGGATGCAAATCGAACTGTAAATAAT
>JBCCEC010000038.1:0-32216 GCA_039030475.1 Bacteroidota bacterium | reverse complement strand
GTAAGAATAGAGTCTTTCTCTTCTTTTCTGCCTTCCTGAGCACAGACCGAAACACTGATATAAATCAGAAAATAAAAGAGAATATTATTTTTATTTAGACTCATTCTGTTTAAATTTGTGACAAATATATATTTTATTTTAAATCAATCTAAATAAGAACAATTATAATTTTTCATTTTTTTAATTTCAAAAAAACAATACTTTAAAATGAAACGAGTAACACTTTTTAGCATCCTTAGCTTTGTATTCGCATTTGTGGCAATAGCACAGGATAAGAAAGAACAGGACAAAAAAGCCATAAAGGATATGTGTGGCTGTTATGATATCACATTTAAGTACACTGAGACTTTTGCCCCTGAAATTGACTATGAAAAGAAAATGGATTACACGGCAAGTGCATTGGAATTGGCGTTGCCCATCGTTGAAGAGGACGACAAAATCTCAATTCAACATCTTTTGGTAGTGAACGATACCATGGTCATAAAGCATTGGAGACAGGACTGGGAGTATGAAAACCAAAACGTATTCTATTACGACAAGGAAAACAATTGGGTGTTCAAAACATTGCCAGCAGATGAGGTAAAGGGGCAATGGACGCAGAAAGTATTCCAAGTGGATGATAGTCCCAGATATTCGGGTTCCGCAACTTGGATTCATGCAGACGGAAAACACTATTGGGAAAACAAAACCGATTCTCCGCTACCAAGACGTGAGTACACAAAAAGAAGCGATTACAATGTAATGCTACGGGGCAACCGACAAGAAATTACCGATTATGGATGGGTGCACGAACAGGATAATGACAAAGTGATTCGTGAAGACGGTAAAGAAGATGTGTTGTTGGCACAGGAGAAAGGATGGAATACCTATAAAAAGGTTGCCGATGAAAAGTGTCAGCTCGCTATGGACTGGTGGAAGGAGCACAGTCCTTTTTGGGCCAACGTAAGAACTTCTTGGGATAAGATATATGATAGGCAAGGGGACCTTACATTGGTTAAGGCCATAGATAAAAAGCCGTTGTTCATGCATTTATATCCTTTAGAAAAAATGAACGCTGACCCTGAGAAGATTGCAACGGTGCTTTCAAAGTTTGTGGTAGACTCAAAAATCGTAAAAAGTGAGACTGGAAAGTAAATCGAAATTAATAGTAATGGCCATGTTCTGCATGGCCTTTTTGTTTTTAGGCTTTTCGCCCAAGAAGATTTCACCTAGGCTTCAAGAAAAACTGAACAATGCAGTACAATCCACATTTGAAGTTGAAGGTTTTGAGCTACAATGGATAAAAGTAGAAGAAGCTTTAAATGCCAAGACCAAAGTGGAATTGGGCAACGAAAATCTATTTAGGGTAGAAAAGGCAGGTGTGCTTATTGGGTACGCATACCTTGGGGAAGCGCCTAGCATGAAAAATGTATTTGACTACGTAGTACTTTTTAATCCTGATCTGAGCATTAAAAAATCCAAGGTTTTGATCTATAGGGAGGATTATGGGAGACAGATAGGGAGCCAGCGTTGGTTAAAACAGTTTATTGGGAAAAAATCTGGGGATACCATTACGTATGGTGAAGATGTGGATGCAATCTCTGGTGCTACCATTTCTGCCAAATCAATGACCGTTGCTGTAAATGCCGTTTTATCCACCGTGGAAGTATTAAAAAAGGCCGAAATATTATAAGAATCGATAAGTATGGAAATCAATCAGTTGTATCAAAATTCAGTTGGCACCACGTATCAATGGAAAAGCAATGATGCGATTGACATAAAGCAAATACAGCTTATTTTTAGGGATACTGGGCTTTTGCTTACCCATAAGGAGTTGACCATTTTTTTCAAATTGATATGTACGACGAAGGGCAATACCAAACTCTGTAAAAAGTGCAGTGAGGATAACGCGTGCAAGGCAATACACCTAAAAACACCAATATCCCAAGTTTCCTTTGCAGTAAGTGCAAAAGAGTTGAAATGCCTTAGCGAACTTGTAGAAGGAACAATTTTTCAATTGGGACTGAACAAACTTCTGTACAAATTATAGAAGGTTTCCTATCCATGGTAGTTTTTAGTATTTTCCATGGATGATATCATACCTATGAAGATAATTGGGAACATTCAGGACTTTTCAAAAGAGATCAAAGCACTTATCGTACTTTTCTTGCTAGTAGTAAGTACAGGTTTTATCTCTGCTTTGCAATTTGTAGACTTAACTACAAGCGGTAATCCCAAAGGAATAGAAGAAAATTACCTAGGTAATGAAGATGACCTTGAAGCGGCGGAGATGAAGTTTGCCAAAAGTGAAAGGCAAATACTAAATATTGTACATACACATGTTTTGGCCATGGGAATGCTTTTTTTTATTTTGGCTTTACTGGTCGCAACCACTCCCTTGCAGGGTTTTTGGCGTAGCTTTTTGCTCATGGAACCCTTGATTTCTGTACTACTTACGTTTGGTGGAATCTACCTTCTTTTTAAAGGAATACTTTGGATGCGATATGTAATTATGGTATCAGGTTTATTGATGACCGTTTCTTTTATCGCTTCTGTTGCAGTAATTCTATTTTGGCTTTTTAAAAAAGCAAATCAACAACCTTAGATCAAGGTTACCAGATAATTATAGAATATTCCTGCTAAAATTGCCAATCCAAAACTTAGTAATGTTCCAATAAGTACATACTCGGTCAACTTTCTGTTTTTTCCTTTGTTGAGGTCTCCAAATCGGAAAACAGATTTTGCCGTAATTAAAAATCCAATTGACGCCCATTGATTGAACAGGATAAAACCAAACACAAATAAGCGTTCCAACATGCCTATATAACGTCCGGCATTTTTTAATGATTCTCCTTCGGACTTGTTCTCCTTTTGTAGTTCCTTAATATAGGGAGCCATCATTAGTTTGATCAGTATTGCCGAAGCATAGGTAACAAAAGCAATCATAATCAAAAAGAATATTGTTTTTGTAGAAAGCCATGTCGCCAAATCAATGGAAAACGGTTCGTAAACATAGACGATCAATGCGATAACGAACAGATGGAGCAGTTGGTCAACCACAAAAAGCCAACGGTGATTTTTTTTATTGGTCAGCACCAGTTTGGTCAAATCTATAAGGTAATGCGAGACGATCACTATTGCAATGATCCATAGGTATTTAAACTGTAGTAATACCAAAAGGGCCAAAAGATGTATGCCCATATGCCAATACAGATATTTCGATTTCCACTTTTTTTTCAATTTGTCATCCACCCACTTACTGGGTTGAAATACAAAATCACCTAAAAAATGGGCCAGTAGAAGCTTTAAGGTCAGTAAGATCATAGTTTTGTAAGTTGGGATTTATAAAAATAAATAAGCTTTTGTACTTCGTCAAATCCAGCGCGTAACAGTGCTTCGCTTATGTTGCTCTGGGTTGTTTGCAATAGGGATGCCAACTCTTTTTGATTGGCGTTGGGATTTTCCATGGCAGTTTTTACCACTCTTGCAGTTGCAGGCAGCCAATTGTTCATGGTCAGTACCGCCAGCTCTAGCATAAGGTTAATAGTGGTGTCAAAAGACGTTGCATTCGACTTTAATGCTAAGGTCTGTTTTTTTAGATTTTCAAAACATTCTCCCGAATACACGAATGCAGAACCGTTGGATTCGGTTATTTTATCTGAATCATAATCTTTTTCACCAAGACCGATTCCCAATCTAACATCCAATCCTTTCTTTTGCTTTAGGCTTGCTTTTATGTGGATGGCCGCTTCCAATGCTTTTTCTGATGGAATCTCCAATTGAAAACTGTCCCCACGATAGATCTCCCAGTGTTTAGGTTCTTTGCCATACGTGCTCAATGCCATTTTTAAATAGGGCAACCAAGTTTCTGGTTTTACTTTACGAGAATCGATGACATCTCCGGTTATAATTGCAACTGTGGTATTCATAGGTGCAAATATCGGTAAAATAACCGATAATCAAGAATATCGGTAAAATAGCCGATAATCAAGAATATCGGTAAAATAACCGATAGTTTACATGAGACTGATTGTCAGTATACCGAATTGGGAATCTTCACAATAAAATAAGAGTATGTTTGAAACTATCTAATTTGAGATTTTCTCCCTAAAATCCGGTACTAGTTTTCCATCTACCCAGCTAAGTTCCCTGACCTCTGAAGAAGATTTTGACCAATTGGAATCTTCCTCATAAATCTCATGGCTCTCTTTTTTATAAACTATCTTTCCAGGAATCCCCCCTTCATCATCAGGAAAGATGAACTTTTCGGAATAACCGAATATTCCTGCTTCGAATATTGCGGAAAGTTCGGCGACTTTTGAAAGCCCCTTGTCATGAGCGAAAAAATAAACGCTCCCACCTTCCATGCCACAGGCTTCTGATATATAATCAATGTAAAGAATGCCGTTCAAACTTTCCAAACCTTGGTCTTCCATTGTCTTGACCATTATATTCGGATTTGCCAATTGCACTTTGTTCTCGACATAATCACCATCCTTTATGTTCCGGATATTCAAAAATAGGGTATCGTCTTCCCTGGAGTAAGCAAAGAAATAGTTTGTGTTGTTTAGGGTTTTCTTCTCCAGAGAAAGTAGGCCACCAATAATGTAACCGGTCATATCATCATACTTTACTTTGTAAAATGGAGAATCAAAACCTTTATAGGGCCAAGAAGCTGTCGTCTTTTCAATGATCTCTACCCATTCCCCAATTTTCAAAAGCTCCAAAACCTTGGATTTTGTGTCCGGAGCGGTTCGCAATTTTACGTCATTACCAAATAAGTAGACCTTATCACCTGGTTTAAAATCGCATTGATCCCAAGGACAATGAAAGTTTTCTTGGGCATTGCCAAAAGAAAAAGTGAATGAAAGCGTCAGGGTCAGTAGTATATATCGTGTCTTCATAGTTCTACGTGTTATGATTATAACAGCCTATATAGGGTGTTAGTATATATACGCTTTAAAATGTTAAAATAGTTTTTTGTTGGTTTTCTATAGGGTTTTCCCTTTAGTTAACACAAACGCAATATTTACGTAATAATTTTAATTTTCTGGTAATATTGGGCTAACCCAAAGGGTACTTACATGATTTAGTTTTAGGGAAACCTGAGAACACACAAAAATGCAACGTAAAACAGAAACAAGAAGAGCTTTCCTGGCAAAATCCATACTGGCTTCGGGAGGCGTTATTTTGAGCTCACAGCTAGTGGCATGTGAGAAATTGGATGATTTTTTAAACGATGATGGCCCAAGTGATGGCGTGCCAAGATTTTTACATGGGGTGGCCAGCTTTGACCCTATAGCGAATGCGGTCATCATTTGGACACGATTTACCCCAACGGCCGAGGAGGTTGGGAGTTCCATGAAAATCAATTGGCAAATGGCTACGGACAAGGATTTTAATCATGTGGTCAAGGAAGGTATGCAGTATGCTTCTTCCGCAAATGATTTTACCATAGTACAAGATGTTACCGGGCTGGAAGCTAACGGTAAATTCTATTATCGCTTTATACAACCAGATTTGAAAGAGACTTCTCCAGTAGGTGAAACTATAACATTGCCCGAAACCGGAGCTTCCGTAGCTAGTCTTAAGGTGGCTACCTGTTCGTGCAGTAATTTCCCAACCGGACTTTTTAACGTTTATGATGCTATTGCCAAAAGTGATGCCGATGTGGTACTTCATCTTGGGGATTACATCTACGAATATCAAATTGGTGGCTACGGTACCAATGAGAATACGGAGCGCTTGAATCGCGAACATGACCCGGCCAATGAAATTTTGACCTTGGAAGATTACAGATTGCGCTATCGCCAATATCGAACAGATGAAGGACTGCAATTGGCACACCAGAAAAAACCATTTATAGTGGTTTGGGACGACCATGAAATTACAAACGATGCCTATAAAGATGGCGCCGAAAACCACGATGCATCAGAAGGAGATTATCAAGCGCGTTTACAACGTGCCATTCAAGTGCATAGTGAGTATTTGCCAGTTCGTACAGATACGCAAGGGGTGATCTATCGGAACTTTGAGTATGGAAATTTAGCAAACCTGGTCATGTTGGATACCCGAATTATTGGAAGAGACAGACAATTGAGTTTTGGAGGATATTTTAATGCTGATGGAAGTTTTGACTTTGCAGGATTTTCGGCTGCATTGAATGATCCTTCGCGCAGACTTATGGGGCAAGAGCAATTAGACTGGTCCGCAGGAGCTATTGGTGGTAGTAATGCCAAATGGCAAGTTTTGGGACAACAAGTTTTAATCGGGAAAATGACGGTACCCGCAGAGCTTTTAATATTAATTGGTCAAGTAGCTGGTGGCGATACCTCGCCAGAAACTTTGGGAGCTTTACAAAGTGCTATTGTTGAATTGTCGACACTTAAAGGAAGAGCATTGGCGGGCGACCCGACTTTAACACAAGCAGAATTGACACGTTTGGCAGCAGAAGTGCCTTACAATTTGGATGCTTGGGACGGTTATGCAGTAGAACGCGAACAATTGTTCAGCTTATTGAAAGGGAAAAACACCGTTGTATTTGCTGGTGATACACATAATGCCTGGCATAATATTCTTGAGGATAACGATGGAAATAAAATTGGTGAGGAATTTGCCTGTCCATCTGTTACTTCGCCAGGGTTTGAAGGAATATTTGGAAACGATCCCGCTACAATTGCTGGAATTCAGCAAGCATTTACGTTGCTCATTGATGGTTTAAAATATTTTGATGCGTCGCAACGTGGTTATATATTAACAGAATTCACACATTCTGGAGCCACTGCATCCTACAGATTCGTGGATAGTATAGCTTCTACGGCGTACACCGAAACTGAAGGGTCAAGTACTACTGTTACATGCTAGACTAGACTAAAAAAAGAAGCCACGCCCATGGCAGGCGTGGCCTCTAAAATCAACAAAAAACATTATCCTCTTCTTCCTTTCTCCCGCATTTTCTTTTTGCCATTCATTGTTTTTTTCAATGCAAATTTTTTCCAAGTTTCGTATTGCTCATCCGTCAATATCTCTTTCATCTTTTGATGTTGGACTATTTGATTGTCCAATTTTTCATTTTCCAAGTTGTACCGTTCTTCGGTAGTGGGTTTTGTTGATTCACCACTTTCTTTTTTTGCTAGGCGTTCCTCATACTTGGTCTTACGCGTTTTAGCCTGCTCCAGATTTATTTCCATGACTCGTTGCTGCTGCCTTTCAGTTAAATCAAGTGCTAAAGTCATCTTCTTTGTGTGCAGCGTAGCAATTTGTTCCACTGTCATGTCTGCATTAAATCCTTTACGCTGTTTAGCTTCATCATGTCTTTGTGCAAAGACACTTACTGTTGCCAATAATACCAATACTGTTACTAATCGTCTCATAAGTTTAAATTTTAATGATTTGGTAGTAGGACACGGATTATGTCCTAGGGTTTAAATGCCAAACATCACATTTATGAAACTCTTAAGAATAGTAGTGGGCAATTTGTATTACCGAGGTAGGTTTGATACCTCGTCCTGAAGTTTTTCGGATTTTTTTTCGTCTCCAAAATCATTTCCTGCCAGTTGCTCGGTGGAAATTTCATCTTGAAACGCTTCTTTCTGTTCCATGTCGTAGTAGAGAATAGCGACTAGTATAAAACAGGACAAATAGATAAGACTTTTGATTCTGTAGGTCATAATACTAAAATTTGGGATTACTAAAGTAAAGAAATCATTCCTTAGTATTGGCGATATGTTGTAAAACCACCCTTTTAAGATGTCTACAAAATAAAAAACATGGTGTGTCCGACCAAATACACTATCTCCCCAAAAAGTTGGGTTTAATGATGCTTTATTAAGAAACATGAGTTCGATATAAGATCATGAAGAATTCCCTATGAATGTTAATAATTATAGTAGCAGTCACTTCGAGCGCAGTCGAGAAGTCTATAGTATTTGGATTTTTTAGTAGGTCTCGACTGCGCTCGACCTGACATACTTTTATAAATAATTGAAAATAAGAATTACGGCCTTCTTCTTTAGTCGAACTCACGTTAAGAAAGAAATAGATTTGTAAAATGATAGTCCAAATGGTCAGTGTATATGTACTGTAGCACTTTATTAATGAATCAACCCCAATTATATAAGAGGGGCTGGCTTGATATCTTTAGGCATTAGATGCTTTTTGGTATTCAGAATCTTTAGGTCAAAGATTTTTATTTTGGCTCTAAGATTAAGTCGATACGCTCCAAGGCATCTTGAAGGTGATATCGGCTCATTCTGTCCGAAACTCGATTTAAACCGTTTCTAATATCTCTTTTCAGGTTATTTAGTTCAGCACGTGAAACAGAGCGTATATCTGATTGGCTTGTGTTGACCGCGGTAGATTTTCGATATCCTCCAAAATCAGGCAGTTTCTTTTGATTTTCTGCCGTCATTAAATAGTGTAAACGGTCAATATGGGCTTTTTGTAAGTTTCTTCTATAGGTATCAATGGATTTTCCACTTCTGGTTTCTGACCAAATACCTTTTCGTAAATCGCTCATCATGTCCAATAGCGAGTATGCTTCACTACCGTTTATAGCTTCGTTCTCGATAAGGCGTGCCATTTTGCCTAGATGAAGCACAGTATTTAAGTAACGTTCCTGTACCGAGCGAATCCTTTCAATGGAACCTGAATACTGAATCTTGTTGAAAATCTCTTGGTCAATCAACCACTCAGGGGTTGCAAAGAGTTCTTTTTGAAGAAAATCCATGCAATTCTTTTGATGTGTTTTCGCTACATGCGTATATACTGCACCTTCTTGATCAGCTGTTTTATAAAATTCATAAACGCCACCAATATTATTGGCCACATGTCCCATATATCTTCTATATTGCCCTACTACCTGCCCATACAGGGTCTCCAAATCATCATAATTTTTTCCATCTTCTGTTGTCCATTCTTTTAATTTTGGTACAATACGTTTAAGATTCGCTATCCCGTAAAGACTTGCTTTTATAGCATTGTCACCCAAATCTTCGGTTTGGGAACTAGGGTCGTGGACATCTCCTACTTGTTGATGGCCAAAACGATACATTGGGTCATTTTCATGAGCTCTTATCCATTTGTTCAATACTGGTTTCTCATCCACCGCAGAAACACCTATGATGGGTTTGTATCCCCACTGGATGGAATATTTGTCATAAACACCAATGTTTGGCATTAGTGCTACACCTTCATCACCGGGTTGCGCTACATAGTTAAATCTGGCATAATCCATAATAGAAGGCGCTGTACCGTACTTTTGGGTAAATTCTTTAGAACGCAAGGAATCTACAGGATAAGCTGCACTACTTCCCATGTTGTGCGGAAGTCCTAAGGCGTGACCTACTTCGTGTGCAGATACGAAACGAATCAACCTTCCCATAATTTCATTTTTAAATGCAACTTTTTGTGCTTCCGGATTAATGGCCGCAGTCTGAACAAAATACCAGTTACGCAGTAGCGTCATTACATTATGGTACCAATTAATATCAGATTCCAAAATTTCACCACTACGAGGATCACTAACATGCGGACCATTTGCATTTGGAATCGGTGAAGCCAAATACCGTACAACGGAGTATCGTACATCTTCAGGAGACCATTCTGGGTCTTCTTCTTTAGTTGGTGGATCTTTGGCAAGAATGGCATTTTTAAAACCAGCGGCTTCAAAAGCTACTTGCCAATCCTCAATACCTTGCTTAATAAAAGGAATCCATTTTTTTGGCGTGGCACGGTCTACATAATATATAATAGGCTTTTTTGGCTCGACCAGCTCACCAGCTTTGTACTTTTCTATATCTTCTTCCTTGACCTCTAATCGCCATCGGTCTAGGTAACGAACGGTTTTGCTCTCCTGTGCATCCAATCCATAATCCACCTGCCCTCTGGCAAACCAGCCCACACGTTCATCAAAATACCTGCGCTTCATTGGCTCTTCTGGCAATAAAATCATAGAATTGTTAATTTCTATGGAAATGGAACCCATGCTTTGGTTGCTGGGTGGTTCTTTGGCAACATATGTTTTTACGTGCCGAGCTTCAATATTAAATGGATAACTCTTTAAGGACTCAATATAGCTACGGTCACTATCCAAACGGCTTACCTTAAATCTTTTTCGTGTACCGTCGGGCATACCGAGGGCGTTGACGTCTTTGGTGAACAATGGGTCAACTTCGATTACGGTAGCTGGATTTAAGGAATCTTTCTTAATAGCTTTAATATCGAAAGCGAACAGTACAGGTTCAAAATTGGAATTTACGACCGCTTCGTGCACGGGCAAGGAGTCCGCAGCATAGTTTTCGTAAGACACAACTCTTAGTAGTACCTTTTTAGGTTTTTTCTCCCACCGAAGCACTTTGGTGTTTATTTTTCCGCCACCAAAACCGATTCCAGTTGCCGTTTTTGAGATACGGCTAACCATTAGCATTTCTCTATTTAGAAGCGAATCTGGAATCTCGTAATAATGTTTGTCATCAACTTGATGCACTTTAAAAAGGCCTTCGTCAGTTTTTGCATCTTTGGTGATTACCTTATTATAAGGTTGAATAGCTCCCTTTTTTGGTTTGTCCTCTGCTTTCTTTTCCGTTTTTTTCTGCTTTTTTTTGAAAAGTTGGGCTTCTGTAGTTTGAAAAGAACTTATTAAAAAGACAAGAAGTAAGACTTTTGGAAGTAGCTTTTGAATCATTTTGGAGTTAGTTTGATATGATGAATGCATCCAAAGAACTTAAAAAAGGATAAAATAGAGTGTTAAATAAATATTAACTCTCATTTTTTTTGGCATATACGCCAACCTCTGGGAGTATTGGATTTTACTACTAGTTTCCGTTGAAAGTGTACCTATAGCTGGGTTCATGGGGAATCATAATTTTTCAAAAAAAATAAAAAAGCTGTAACAATTTAAAATTTGCACAGTCTTATAAGCATATTACATCAATCAAAAAATTCAATCAAAAATGAACAAGTTATTAATGATTTACGGATGTGCACTATTAGGTAGTCCCACCGTAGCAGAAGACCAACAAAGTACGGCAGCAACTGTTGTAGAAACTAAAACTGAAACTGTTAGTACGTTTGAGAACAACTTTACGGCATTGACCATCAATGCTGAGGCAAACAGTGAAACTTCCAGATTCTATAGTAATGTAGATGAGGAATCCTTTCAATTAAATTTAAACGAAATTGAGTTTGTAGAAGAAGAATCGGATTTGGATTTAGGTTTTAATACCTCCGATTATCTTCCAGAGGGCTTTGACCCTTATGAAACTTATTTTGATTTGAATTCCCTTATATACATCGAAGACGAAAATGAATTAAATCTGGATTTCTCTACCAGTGCGTATTTACCAAAAGGATTTGATGCTTATACAGCGGTAGTGGACGTGCACTCCATCAACTATATAGAAGATGAGGATTTAGAGTTAGGTTTTGATACTGCTAATTATCTTCCAGCAGGATTCTCACCATACGAAGCGTATGTGGATTTGAGCACTATTGAGTATATAGAGGATGAAGTTGAGTTAGAACTGGGTTTGGACAGCTTTTATTCTTTGCCAAAAGGATTCAATGCCTACACGGATACGATTGGAATAGCATCCATCAATTTTATGGAAGATGAGGATTTGGAGCTAGGTTTTGATACGACAGCGTATCTACCAGAAAACTTTGACCCCTTCATGGAGGTCAACTAAGTAAGATGTTGGATTTCATTTTACGAACTTTTGATTTAGTCAGTCAAAGAAAAAGCCCTCCTAGGAGGGCTTTTTATATGGGGCTTATTTTTATCTCGATAAATGTATCGACGAGTTGTAGTTAACAAAAAAATAACAATAAAATCGACCAAGTGTAAATGGCAAGAAAACCATCTTAAAGCTGATTATTTGGTAGGCTTCAAGATGTTAAATTAACACTTTGTCAATGATTTGAAATAAGTACTGATAATACTCTTCTAACCTGTTTTATTAGCATTAGTTAATGAAAATCTAAATATAATAATCTTGAATTTTAGTGGTTTTATCTTTGTTATATATTTAAAAACAGCAGTTATGAAATACCATACTTTTACATTGACCGCAGTAATGATTGTCTTTATGTCAATCTCGCTTCAAGCCATGAAATCAAATGCATTGGTTGAAGAATTTGATATAAACAAAGTTGTATTTATAGAAGAAGATCAGGACTATGACTTAGGTTTTGATACTTTTAAATATCTACCCGAAGGATTTAATGCCTACAGTAATGAATATTCGGTAGAAACAGTTAATTATATCGATGATTGCGATGAAATTGAACTAGGTTTTGAAACCCTTACTTTTTTACCGGAAGATTTCGACGCCTATACAAAATAAGTTAGTTTTTTATTTTTTGAGTTAGTTAGTTTGTTAAACCCTCCTTTTAGGAGGGTTTATTCGTTAAAAAAGAAACGGGACCACAAATTGAAATACTAAAATCAACAAGCCTACAGCAATAAGGTTCAAAACAATTCCAACTCTTGCCATTTGGGGTACTTTGACATAACCACTGGCAAAAACAATTGCGTTGGGTGGAGTGGCCATAGGCAGCATAAAGGCGCAACTACTTGCTATGGTCACGGGGATAAGTAAATAGAGTATAGGAATATCCAGCCCAATGGCTATACCGGCAACAACAGGAGCTAACACGGCAACAAGTGCTACATTGCTCATAAGTTCGGTCATGAATAACATAAGCAGAATCAATAAGGATGCGGTTAGAATTATACTTATTTCGCTATCTGCAATAGCGATTGCTACCATATCCACTATCCCACTAGATGACATTCCTTTCGCCAGCGCCAATCCACCACCGAACAGGATTAAAATACCCCACGCTAATTTTGAAGTGTCTTTCCACTGAATCAAAAAGTCACCCTTCCTTAAGTTATATGGAATTGCAAATAGGGAAATTGCCGCAAAAATACTGATCATAGTATCGGTAAGTCCCAAATTTGGAAAAATACTATTGATCAATGTTCTAAAAACCCAAAGGGAAACCGTTACCGCAAAAATGGCGAGCACTAATTTTTCTTTACCGGAGGTAGGCCCTAACTTTTGTAGCTCAACGCGAATGACTTCTTTTGAGGCGCTAAACTTTAAATCCCTGTTGGGGAACATCCATTTTACCAGTACAACGTAGCTGATACCTATCATTACGATAGAAAATGGAAGGCCAAGGGTCATCCATTTTAAGAATGAAATTTCTGTATTGTATTCATTTTCCAACAATCCTATCAAGACCGAATTTGGTGGTGTACCGATAACAGTTGCGATTCCACCGGCATTGGCAGAAAAAGCTATGCCCAACATAACACTTAGGGCAAAATTTTGGTCATTTTTTGTAAACCCGTCTTCATCGTTGATCAATAAGTTGATTACGGAAATTGCAATAGGGAGCATAACGACCGTACTTGCGGTATTACTGATCCACATGCTTAGGGAAGCTGTAGCTATCATAAAGCCCAAAATAACTTTGTTTGGGGTTGTTCCGGTCAGTTTTATGATATTCAAAGCAATACGCTTATGTAGATTTACCTTTTCTAACGCCAATGCCATTACAAATCCACCAAAAAATAGAAAAACAATTGGGCTTCCATAGTTGGCGCCCACTTCTGCAATTGGTAGGATTTTTAGCAACGGGAAAAGTAATAAGGGTAGAAGTGCTGTCACAGATATGGAAACTGCTTCGGTAATCCACCAGATCAACATCCAAACAGCTACTGAGATTACGGGGTCGCCTTGTTCGGAGACCATATGAAAAGGTAAATTATTTAAAGTGAGAAATACAATTGGGCCAAGAATGAGCCCGGCAATTTTTGATTTTTCCATGTTGGTCTTTAGCGTTCAAAGTCCTAAAGATAATGAAGACTTAAAAATAGTTGCGCAATCGATTGCACATTTTCATTAAATATTAGTAAAAACACATCTTTCAGAAAAAGAATTATACCATCAAAACCATAATGATAAAGTGATTTTTCTAAGTTGAAGGGAACTAAATTGTGGAAAACAGTATTAGTTCAACTTTTTTGCAAAAAGCCCATCATCACGTTTTTCAACGGCAAAAACGCCAAGTTTTGATAGGCTTTTGGTGCTTTTGTCCCATTTTTTGCCGCTAAGCCCAGCTTTTTGTTTTAAATCTGTCAGAGGCATTTCTTCAACTGGTTTCAACAGGTCCATGATTACCTTTTCTTCATCACTTAGGGTGACGGCTTTTTTCTCTGGGCGCATTTGCGGAAAGAACAGTACTTCTTGTATGGAGGAATTATTGGTCATCAGCATGACCAAACGATCAATTCCAATTCCAATTCCCGAAGTTGGCGGCATTCCATACTCCAAGGCCCTTATAAAATCTTGGTCAATGAACATCGCTTCATCATCACCCTTTTCAGAAAGGCGTAATTGTTCTTCAAAACGTTCTTTTTGATCAATGGGGTCATTGAGCTCCGAGTAGCAATTTGCCAATTCTTTACCGTTGACCATGAGTTCAAAACGTTCGGTCAATGCAGGGTTATCGCGATGTTCTTTTGTGAGCGGGCTCATTTCTTTTGGATAATCGGTAATAAAAGTGGGCTGAACGTAGTGATGTTCGCACTTTTCCCCAAAAATTTCGTCAATAAGCTTGCCCACACCCATTGTCTCATCAACTTCTATGGACAGTTTTTTAGCGACTTCACGAAGTTCTTCTTCGCCCATCCCTGCAACATCGTACCCTGTATGTACTTTGATGGCTTCTAAAATAGGAACTCTGGCATATGGTGCCTTAAACTCTATTTCATTATCGCCAACGGTAAGCTTTGTGCTTCCGTTTGCATCCAATGCAATTTTTTCCAAAAGCTGTTCCGTAGTATCCATCATCCAATTGTAGTCTTTATAAGCTACGTAGAGTTCCATTACGGTAAACTCAGGATTGTGGGTACGGTCCATACCCTCGTTCCTAAAATCCTTGGAGAATTCATAGACTCCATCAAACCCACCAACAATCAAACGTTTTAGGTAAAGTTCGTTGGCAATACGCAGGTACAAAGGAATGTTCAATGCGTTATGGTGTGTTAAAAATGGTCTGGCAGCAGCTCCACCGGGAATGGGCTGTAGTATTGGAGTCTCTACTTCGAGATATCCTCTTTCATTATAAAATTCACGGATACTGTTCGTGATTTTCGTACGCTTGATAAAAGTTTCCTTCACGGACGGATTAACTACCAAATCCACATAGCGTTGGCGATAGCGCAGTTCTGGGTCATTGAATTCATCGTACACGTTACCATCAGCATCAACTTTAGGAAGGGGCAATGGGCGTAACGCCTTGCTGAGCAGGCTAAAGCCTTTTACCATTACGGTTTTTTCACCTACCTGGGTGGTGAACAATTCTCCTTCAATACCGATGATATCCCCAATGTCCAGCAGCTTTTTGTAGACCTCGTTGTACTGCGTTTTATCTTCACCTGTGCAGATTTCATCTCTATTGAAATAAACCTGTATACGACCTTCGCTGTCCTGAAGCTCGGCAAAAGAAGCTTTTCCCTGTATTCTTCTAGACATTAATCTACCGGAAATCACTACCCGTTTTCCCTCTTCATAGGCATTCTTGATACTTTTTGAGGTAGCATCAACTGGATACAATGCTGCAGGGTAGGGGTCTATTCCCAATTCCCTGAGTTTGGATAATTTCTCTCTTCGAACGATTTCCTGTTCCGATAGTTGCATAGTCTATAAAAAATTAAAGCGCAAAATTACACTTTTGCGCTTTAATTTAAATAATGCTGCGATGTCTTATAACGGGATTTTCTGCTTTACCTCTCCTGTGGAGATGTCAGAACCGCCGTTTTAGATAGTTCTGGGTGAGGAAAAACAAAAAACTACACGATTTTATTTCCTTAGTTGGACTTGCTCAATGTAGCATAGTTTGGTGTGTAAGGCTTTTTATTTACGATTTGCACCATGTCCTCTTCCAAAGATTCAATGGGACTTTCTACAATTCTATTGACCTCTTTTCCACTTTTAAAGAAAATCATGGTGGGTACTTTTATGATGTCAAGTCCTTTTTCCTCACCAGTCGGGCTTTTCTTGTACTGTTCTTTTCGTCTATCCAATGCTATAATTTCCAACTGTTCCATAGGGAATTTGGCGGTCTTCAAAATTTTTATGATTCTTGGAACCTCTCTTTTACTATCACCGCACCATGTTCCCAGAAACAATTTGACCTCATGCTTTGCAAGTCTTTTTTTAAACAAGTTGATTAAGCCTTCATCTACGGTATAGGAATCATAACCTTGATTGAACCACGCTTGGTACGATTCTGACTTCAATCCCTCTAAATTAATTTTTCCAACCAAAAACTTTTTCCCGTTTTCCGTAGTGATTTCTTTGTTAAATTCTTGGGAATACGTGAAGGATATTGAAATAAAGAGCAGTGTAAAAAAAGATGATTTCATGATTTTTCTGTTTAAAATTCGAAAGCGAAAATTGCATAAAATCAAAGACAGAAGACAATCAAGCAGTTGGAAATAGGGACTAGACCCTAGGTGGAAATTTTATTTTTGAAGAGCGCCACGATTTCATGGCGTGAAGAAACTTCCAGTTTTTTGTAGAGATTGTTGATGTGTGTTTTAATGGTACTATGACTTACAAAGAGTTCCGCAGCAATCTCTTTATTACTTTTATCTTGCAAAATCTCTTGTACTATTTTTTGTTCTTGTGGGGTTAGCTTTTCAACCAACATTTTTGCTTTGGTTCTCGTCTTTCTCTTTTTTGAAACTAATAGATGCACATTTAGGCCCAAGGATAGGGCGAACAGCATTGAAAGTATCCATGTCCAGTTCAAAGCTTTGGGATTATTGAAACTTGCCAATTGCGCATCCGTAGTTATTTCCGCTTCATACTGTTGCGTAAAACTTGTGTTGGGGTATGCTGCTTTTAACCGTTCCGATAAATCATTGTAATAGTCGTTTCTCAAAATATCCCGCAAATAGTAAGAATAGGTTTCATTCTTTTTATCCGAGAGAAAATCATAAATGTAAAGCTCTACCAAAGGTTCTTTAGCCTCTGATCCAAAGTCGTGAAGTACTTGAAACCATTTTTTTGAGTTGAGTTTTTTATTGGTTTCACTGATGTAATTTGTAAAGTCAAAAATCATTTCCTCCTTTAGGTTGTCCACTTCTAAAAGCATCGATGATTTAGGATTGGTCGATATAATCGTACAAAGCGCCTGATCCTCGAAAGACGTTGGAAATTCCACGATATCATTGTTATTGGCCACAAAAAGAACACTTTCGGTATCTGAGCACTTGCCTAAATAGTGGTTGGGATCGGTATCTTCCAAACAATCATCAAAATGAATTCGGTAAATGCGGTTGCTATCAAGCAGATTATTCCCCTTAAACTGAAAAAAACCTGTAGAGTCGATGTTGGCTTTTCGAACTATCTGCTCTAGGTAAATTCGGGAAGATTTTCTGTAATCCTCAACAAAAGAAAGATAAATTACTTTTCCAGTGTTTTCTTTTGACACGGTTCCCGAAAAGTTATACTGTCCCATTAAGGAATACGAAGTCAGAACAACAAAAAAAAAGATGAAAATCCGCATAGCACTGTTTGTAGGGTTTAAATTTAATGGTTTTTATGTAACAAATTCTGTAATTGAGCTACCTATAAGTAGCATCAATCAAAATCAAATCAATGAGTTTCTGGAGAGTTTTATTGGCCATTATTTTCCCACCCTTGTCAGTCATCGGAAAAGGTTGTGGTTCTTTTGTTATTGTATTACTTTTAACCCTTTGCGGTTGGGTTCCCGGCATTATCGGAGCCCTTGTCATACTTAATAACACGAACTAAATACAATCACATGAAAAAAATCCAAATTCTAGGTTGGGCCATAGCTATTGCCCTAGTTTCGTCATGCAATTTTACGGAGGAAATCCATCTTAAAGAAGACGGGTCTGGAAAATTGTCCATTAATTTTGATGGGTCCGAACTTATGGAAATGGCAGGGGAAGAAATGATGAAGAGCAAAGAAAAAGCTGTAGATTCCACATTTTCGTTCAAGGATTTTTTAAAGGAAAAAAAAGATAGCATAGCAACATTATCCCCAGAAGAACAGGCAAAATTGAAAAAACTGGAACCTTTTAGTATGCACATGGTCATGAATGCCGAGGAAAAGTTGATGAAGTTTGATTTATTCAGTGAGTTCAAGGATGTAAGCGAGGTAAATGATGCCTTCAATGCCTTTCAAGGTGCAAGTGCACTTGGACCTAATCCTGGACAAGAAAAAACTTCTCCCATGGGTGGGCAGGAAGCTACTACCGAGGTAAACTATACATTTTCGAAGAACACTTTTTCGCGAAAGGCCAAAATTATAGATGAGGAGCTTTTTCAAAAAAGTGTGGATAGTCTTCAAAGCGCCGAAATGTTTTTATCAGGTTCGACTTATACTTTAAAATATCATTTTCCACGAAAAGTTAAATCCACAAATGTGGAAAGCGCTACGTTCAGTGCTGATGGGAAGACCATGTTTTACGAAGTTGGTTTTATGGATCTTATGAAAGATCCTTCCGTTTTGGATGTAGAGGTCGAGTTGGAAAACTAGTTTCCAGATAAAGGTCTTTGTATCTTTGTATGATGAACAAAAAAGTAATTCTTCGGGATTTAGGATTTAAGGATTACAAAGAAACTTGGGATTACCAAGAAGAACTGTTTCAAGACATTGTAGACCTCAAGATTAAGAACAGAAGAGCAGGTACTCAAGATGAGACCCCAAATCACTTCCTTTTTGTGGAGCATCCCCATGTTTACACGCTTGGTAAAAGTGGAGATATGTCCAATTTGCTTATTGATGAAGAGCAATTAAAAGAAAAAGGCGCTACTTTTTATAAAATCAATAGGGGAGGGGATATTACATACCACGGTCCCGGGCAAATAGTGGGGTATCCCATTCTTGATTTAGACAACTTCTTTACAGACATCCATAAGTATTTGCGGTTACTAGAAGAAATGGTTATTTTAACCTTGGCCGAATATGGCTTAAAAGCAGAACGCTCTGAAGGGGAAACGGGAGTTTGGTTGGATGTTGGAACGCCATTTGCCCGAAAAATATGTGCTATGGGCGTGCGTGCCAGTAGATGGGTCACCATGCACGGTTTTGCCTTGAATGTCAATGCGGATTTGGGATATTTTGATATGATGATACCCTGCGGAATAAAAGATAAGGCGGTCACATCCTTAAATGTGGAGTTGGGAATGCATCAAGTTGATACGGAAGAAGTGAAACAAAAATTATCCCGTCACTTTGAAGCCCTTTTTGAAGCCAACCTCCTAAAAGAAAAAACCCCGGTGTAAACCGAGGTTTTAAGTCTAAAATTTTAATGTTATTTGGAATATTCGGTCAATTCCATTCTACTCAATAATTTTCCGTTCTTACCGTAAGATTCTTGTTTTACCATACCTATACCTTCGGCCAACCATATTTTATTGTCCATCTCTTGATTTGCCATCATTACTTTTGATTTGCCTTTTTCCGTTATCAAAAAACAGTTGAACGTGCCTGCCGAGGTGGTTACCGATTCTTTTGCCTCGACTTTTCTATCGGTCATTTCAACATCTATTTTCATTTTCATGCCGCCCATGTCCATACTAACATTTACGTTCGAATCTTCCAGTGTCTGGCCTACTTCGAGATTGTTCGGTATTTGAACATCTGTTCCGGTAATCTCCATTTCCATTCCCATATCCTCGTATTGTTGTTGCATTTGTGAAGGAAAAAGACTTTCATAATCGATTCGTACACCATCACCCGTACAAGTAATGTTATAATCTGATTCGAATACATTCTTGCCCTTATTGTCCTCGAATCTAAGTTGCATTGTTGCATAGGTCTCATCGCCCGAGGTGCTAACTTTAGAAACCGTGTAATCCGTTGTGCCCTCAACCTTGTTTTTCTTATTGTACATAGTATATTGGTATGATGTACCCTCTTCCATAGGGTAGAACGTACTGCAATTGTTCTGTGCCATTAGTAAATAACAGCTACAAAATGCTAAAACGCTTAAAATGGTCTTGATTTTCATACTTGGTGGTTTTGGTTATTGTTTTATGAATTCTACACGTCTGTTTTGTGCCTTTCCATCAACGGTATTGTTATCCCCAACGGGTTCAGATTCTCCTTTGCCCTCAAATAGCAATCTGTCCGAAGAAATTCCATAAACGGACACAAGTGCATTTTTAACGGCGCCTGCCCTTTTCTTTGATAATGAGAGGTTGTTTTCATCAGAACCGTCGGAATCGGTATGGCCTACTATTTTTAAGGTCATACTTTCCTCTTGTTGTAATACTTGGGATACTTGTCGGATAACGCCCATAGACTGTGGTTGTATATTTGCCGAACCTGATTCGAACAATATTCCGTTGGTAGAGATTTTCCCTTCGGAGATTAGTTTTCTTCTGAGGTCCACTCCACCTTCGGCAACCTTTAAATTTGAAATGAACAAGCGTTCTTTGCCATCTTTGAATCCTTTGGGCTCAAACTTTAACGTGGTAATCTTTCCTTCGGATACCAATCTCGGAACATCGATATATTTATTTTCATTCACCCAAAGCCTGAAGCGTTTTCCATTTACCGCTACAGAAATATGGACTTTCTCTAAAACATCTTTTCTGATATCTGCGGTAACTGTATTGTTGACGGTGTTTTTACCTTCAATATTGTTCCAAATCCTAATACCTATGGGAACGTATTGACAAAACGGAAGATAAGCGTAGACCGAATTCCTGCCATAGCCGAATTTGTCGCTCTCATCCAAAATGATATGTAAAATTGCTTGAGATGAAGTCTTACTGTCAAGGCCATTGGCCAAAATATCAAACTCAATGGTATACTCTGTAGGTAGTTTCGGAACATCGGGAATATAGTATGAGCTGGGTTTCATTTCAAACCATTTTCCATCTTCAGTGCTTATTTTCACCACTTCTCCACTACCGTCGGTATTCCACTTGGATGGAAAATCACCTATAAAATCATTATCAAAATCATCGAAAAAAAGTTGTTTGTCCCCTGGAACAAAATCGAACTTGCTGTAAACTTCGATTGTCTTTGAGTCAGGACTAGAAGAATCTATGGATGTATTCGTTGAACTTTGATTATTGCCAGAGGTTGAAGTAGGGTTCTCTTGGCTATCTTGTGGTGTCCTTGGGGCTTTATTGTTTCCCGAGCCATCCCCTAAAACACTGTCTAGTGCTTGGTCGGTTTTTTTTGCGCTTTCTTGTTCTACACGTCTTTCAACAGTTCGTTCGGCAGCTCTTTCGGCTTTTTTTGCCAGTTTTTTGAAAAATTGAGCATTTGCATTAAAACATAGGGTCATAGCAAAAACCAAAAGGATTTTGCATAAAAAGGAGGTTTTCATCTTTAAAAGTGTTTAGATAGTTTGTTATCAAGGTATTGTAATTCTTTGAAAACTACAAAATTGAGTAATTAATGCACCCTAAGATGTATGTCTTGTTTTAATAAATGTACAAGTTGCAGTAAATGAACTCGTCTTGAGTTAATGTTTGGAACCGAGATTTTTGGCTTTAGTGGTCTAATGAAAGTTTTTTTGAGCAGCATAGCCTTAGCTACGGTGGGAGAAAAAGATAAAATTAGACCGTAAAATGTAAAAATAGCAGGTAAAAGATTAACCCAGGACGAGTTCAATAAGCCGTTAATTCATTCCGTAGACAATGATAGAATTCTCTTGGTCTTTGGCAACGATTTCCAGTTTTTTGTCATTATCCATATCTGTTAAATCGATTAGCGAGCTTCCATAAACGGGGAAGTTGGGAATAGGAACTGCCTGGCTATCGAACAGATATATTTTCTGGTTCTGGATATCGGTAACGCCTACATAAATTTTATCGTAGATATAGAAGATTTTTGGTTTGGTGTAGACGCCAAGTTCTAATTCCACTTTTTTGCCCCTAATGCTCAAGACATTATCGTCCATGAAAACCAAAGTATTGCTTGTGGCGTACATGCCGTGATCCTTATTCAGGTTGAAATTGGTACTGGTTAGTTTTCCTTTGGTATCTATTTGATGCAGGACTCCTTTTTTGTTAGTGGCAGAAAACTTATTCTTGTATAAGAAAGTCCCATTGTCTGAAAAGTCTATTTTTTGGGACACCTTTATACGTTCTCCTCCAGCTCTGTGTAAAATTTTAAGGCTCTTATCTTCTAATTGAAAAACGAGATAGTCGCGATTGGAAACCCTAAAATGTTTGGGGGCTTTAATAATAGGGCTTTGGGCTTTTGTATACGTAAAACCACTTACTATTTCAGCTTTATTATTGTACATGAATACCTTATCGCTCTGTGTCACTACGAATCGATACTCTTTTTTCCCTTCGTAGTCAAAGACGGCAAGTTCGTTCAGGTTGCCTCCTTCAAAAGTTTTGTTGAAAGGGGGGACGATTTCACCGTTACGGTCTAGGATAAAGAACTGGTTGCTGGTACAAAACGCCAATTGCAAACGCCCATTTTTGTAGATATCAACTTGTTTTATAGCTCCTTGAATCCTACCATCCAGTTGTTTTTTCCATAGTACTTTTCCATCCGTCGAGATAAGATAAAGAAAATTATTTTGGTCTTGTACTACAATTTCTTGTTTGTTCGTTCTGTGATTTTTTACAAATTGTGGTGTATTTGCCAAATCGGTTTCCAGTTCCAGTGTGAATAAGGGAGTTACCGTTTTGGATGCTTTGGTTTTTCCAACTTTTGAAGCCAGAAGATTGATGTGAGCAAAATTATTGTCGGAAACCACTTGGGTTGCAAAAGAATAGTTTTCAAATGAAGCTTTATCGATGGCCTTGGCCATGTCAGGATTCAAATCACTTTTGGCAAGGTCGTTAATTCCCGAATCATTGGATACAAACAATATTGTAGACTCGTTCGCCAATGTTGAAACAGCAGTTTTATAGAACGGTGCATCACTGAATGAAGATGTACTCTTGTAATTGCTGATTACAGCTTGCATTGCTCCTTTTTCCTCAGCAAAGAGAAATGTGTTTTCCAAAATGGTGCAGAAATTAGATGTAAACCCTGGCAATAACGGGTCGAATCCTTCTTCCAAAAAGCTCGTATTGCGTAGGGCCATGATTTCGCTGCCCTGATATGTGGAAGAAGATGTTTTGTTGGTAGTTAGGAATTCAGAAAGACTTTCTGCCCCAAAAGAGTTTAACAGCACAACTTTTTTACCGCCCAAATATATGATGCCAACTTCCTCTATAGTGTTAAATAGAGAATCTACACGCTTTGTTCTATCCAGATAGGTATTTTGGTTAGTAGCAAAAACTTGGTAATCATCAAAAGTATAAGAAAGGATTGCCTTGGCATTCAGCGGAGCTATTAAAGGAGTCCTATTGGTCAAGGGTTTTGTGCCCTTGAACAGATTGATAAAGCTTTTTGTTGAATCAGAAGAAATTCCAATGCCGTTAAGATGGATGTTATCGGAATTTGCGGAAAAATCTAACGATACCCAATCTGAAAAAGAAGGGTTGTTTTTGTCTTCCTCTTTTTTCAAAGCTATAATAAAGGAAGAAGTTCCGTTTAAGTTGAAAAACAGACTTGCTGATTTTTCTATGCTTGAGGTCTTGTAGAGCTTATCTAATGTATTGTCTACTTTGTAGTCAAATCCCGCACGTACCATATTTTCAGCAAGCATTTTTGAAGAGCTGAGTATGGTAACGCCGTTTTCTTCCGTTCCAAACACCTTGGAATCTTCAAAACTGTATTCGGTAATGGTTTTTCCTTCATAGTTGAAGGTTTCGACAGTTTTATTGGTAGCACCTTCCAAATTGAAAAGATTGCTATCCTTTTTTGAAATCAATACAAACTCATAGTTTTCTTTTCCTATTTCATAAAAAGCAAGAACACAAGTTTCATCTGTTGTAACATAGTCCAACTGGTTCAGTTCGTCTTTAATTTTTTGATATATGGGGAAATCACTCGTCTGTTTTAAAAAAGTACTGTTTTTAAGCTCACTTTTAAAGTTGGAAAGGTTGTTGATTTTTAGAATTAATCCTGAATCGGGAGGGAGATAGCTCAATAAAGAATCCGAGGTTTTTACTTCGGTTTTACAGGAAATGAAAAATAACGTTACTATAAGGACCAGTAATTGGGGTTTCATTTTCTAAAGTTTCAAACAAATTTAGGATTTTTAAATGTCCAATGTAAATTGTTCGGGAAGTTGCCTGAAGCTTTTTCTATGATATTTGGTCAATCCATACTTTCGTATGGCATCTCTATGCTCTTTTGTGGGATAGCCTTTATTTTTTTCCCAATTATACATTGGGTATTCTTCATGAATAGTACTCATATATTCATCTCGATATGTTTTTGCCAATATGGATGCTGCGGCAATGCTCATAAATTTACTGTCTCCCTTAATAACACATTCATGTTCAACAGAACGATAGGGTTTAAAACGGTTGCCATCGACTAAAATAAAACTTGGAGTTTGCGAAAGACCATCTATAGCCTTGTGCATAGCAAGTATGGAAGCGTTCAAGATGTTTATTTCATCTATTTTAGCCTCAAAAACGTGGGATACCGAAAAAGTAACTGCTTCTTTTTCTAAAACTAATTTTAAATAATCCCTTTTTACTGCGGATACTTGTTTCGAATCATTAAGAATATCATTTCCAAAATCTTTGGGTAATATTATTGCGCCAGCTGTGACAGGTCCAGCCAAACAGCCCCTTCCAGCCTCATCAGTGCCTGCCTCATTCTCGAATTTTAATAAATTTTGGAGCATGATTTCTTGAAGTATTGCATTTTATTCATAAAAAATGATGTGTAATTAAGTAAAATGGTTAAAATGATAACTTTTTTTCAAAGAAAATACCTACGAAAAAAAAATATCGTAATTTTTGGTATAATTTTAACATTTCACCCCTTCAATTCAATGTATTTTTTGGAATATTAAGTTTTTATTAAGATTTTTACCGCTGACTAATTCAAAAATTCAATTAAATGAGATCAAAGTTAACTTTGATGCTAACTCCATTATTGGTGTTATGCATGAGTTTCTCTTTTGGACAAGAGAAAACAATTTCTGGTAACGTATCCGATGAAAACGGCTTGCCTCTTCCGGGTGTCTCGGTTGTCGTGGTGGGTACAACATCAGGTACGCAAACCGATTTTGACGGTAATTACACCATTTCTGCAAGTGAGGGCCAAGTGCTGCGTTTTACTTACTTGGGGCAAAGAACTGTGAACAGAACAGTTGGTTCTTCTGTGAGTATTAATATTCAGATGGAGGAAGATACCCAAGCATTGGATGAAGTTGTTGTTGTTGCCTACGGTACGCAAAAGAAAGAAGAGATTACGGGTTCAGTAACTACTATCAAGGCAGAGGATATCCAAACAGTTCAAACTGGTGATGTTACTCAGGGACTGGCAGGTAGACTGTCTGGGGTTCAAATCATAAACAATACTGGTGCACCGGGTGATCCACCACAGGTTAGATTTAGGGGTATTGGGTCAATTAACTCATCAAACGAACCTTTGTATGTTGTTGATGGAGTTGTTTTTAATGGAAATATAAACTCTATTAACCCACAAGATATTGAGTCGTTAACCGTGCTTAAAGATGCCTCGGCCAATGCCTTATATGGTAGTAGGGGTGCTAACGGGGTAATTCTTATTACTACGAAAAAAGGTGGTGTGGATAAGTTAGAAGTTACAATCGATACGAGGGTTGGTTTCAATACCAGAGCCACACCTGAGTATGATGTAATCACTGATCCTGCCGAATACTATGAGGCAGCCTATGACCGATGGAGAATAGGTCTTATTGATGCAGGAACTGATCCAGCTGAAGCCGCTCAGATTGCGGCAAGTCAGATTGTTTCAGGAGGGGATTTCTCTCTTGGGTATAATAATTATAATGTTCCAGACGACCAATTAATCGATCCGGCTACTGGACAAATTAATCCGAATGCAAGTCTCTTATATAGCGATAGCTGGATAGATGAGTCATATAAAACTGGGACAAGAATAGAGAATTATGTTAGTCTTCGTTACAGTAACGATGTGCTCAATACATTTTTGTCTATAGGGCATCTTAATGATGATGGAATTGTACTGAATTCAGGTTTTGAAAGAACTACTGCTAGATTAAATTCCAGCTTCCGTCCAACCGAATGGTTGACGATTGGGGGTAGTATGAACTATGCCCAGACTAATCAAGATAATGCACTTCTTGGGGCAGGTTCAGGTAATGTAAGTAACATCGCTAACTGGGCAAGGACAACTGCGCCTGTGTATCCGGTTTTTGGAAGGGACGGACAAGGAAATATAATTAGAGATGCTGATGGTAATGTGGTATTTGATTTTGGTACAGGTTCTAACGGAACAGTTGGTCTTAGACCAGCATTTAAGTCAAATGCAAATCCAGTAGCTACCAGTTTGTTGGACATTGATGGGAATGTAGCGGACAATTTTTCAGGGAGATTCAATGCATCTGCTAAATTCTTAAAAGATTTTGAATTTACCTACAATTTCTCTGCAGATATAACCCAAGCTAACATAACTCAATTTGCTACACCGATTGGGGGAGACGCCCAAGCTGTAAATGGAAGAATTACCACAAGGTCTAATCGTGGAATTACTACTGCCCATCAACAATTGCTTAATTGGAGAAAAGAATTGGGCAGCCATAGTTTGAGTGTTTTGTTAGGGCATGAAAGTAATGATTTTAATTTCAGATTGTTGCAGGGGCAAGTTACTGAGACAGTCATTGATAGACTTGCTGTACTGGAAAATGGTGTTAATATTCAATTTCTTAATGGTTATGAGAAGGACTACAGGGTTGAGGGATATTTTTCAAGGTTGACATATGATTATGACGACAAGTATTTCTTCAATGCCAGTTTTAGGAGAGATGGTACTTCGGTTTTTTCACCTGATAACAGATGGGGTAATTTCTACGGTTTAGGTGTGGCTTGGTCTGCACACAAAGAGAACTTTTTGTCTAATGCTGATTGGTTGAGCGTTTTAAGATTAAAGGCTAGTTTCGGCCAACAAGGTAACGATGCTATTTTGTACGAGGATATACGTACAAATGTTGCGGATTTAGATAACAGAAACTATTATGCGTATGAGGATCAATTCGATATAGTTAATGCGGGTAACAATGTTCCTGGGATTACATTTTTCCAATTAGGAAATGAAGATTTGAAATGGGAAACCTCGACCAACATTAATGCAGGATTTGAGCTAGGGCTTTTCCAGAATAGAATCTTATTGAATGCTGAGTATTTTGAAAGAAACGTTGAGGATCTTCTTTTCTTTAGGCCTATCGCTTTATCAGAAGGGGTTGGAACTAGACCTGAGAATGTAGGGGATATGGAAAATAAAGGTGTTGAAGTAGAGTTAGGTATTGAAATCATTAGAAATAGCAACTTCAACTGGTCTCTTAATATTAATGGAACGCACTTCAAAAATGAAATTACAAGCTTGCCTGTTGACTTTATTGATGACCCTAACAATGGTATCTTTAGATTGGAAGAAGGAAGATCTCGATTTGATTTCTTTACAAGAGAATTTGCTGGTGTTGATCCAGAGAATGGAGACGGTTTATGGTTTACAGATGTTTTAGATGCAGATGGTAACCCTACAGGAGAAAGAGAAACTACCAACGATAGGGTTAATGCCACAGAGTATTTTGTGGACAAGAGTGCTAACCCGGATGTATTCGGAGGATTCTCAACAGCTTTCTCTTACAAAGGATTCTCTCTGGATGTAGGTTTTGCTTATCAAATAGGTGGATACGCTTGGGACAATGTCTACCAGACACTTCTTGGAACGACTTCTGCGGGAGATAACTTTCACCTAGACGTACTCGACTCCTGGACGCCTGAGAACACAACGGCTACCATACCTCGTCTAGACGTAAATGACGTAAATCAAGCTGGGACTTCTGACTTTTTCCTTATTGATGCTTCATTTTTGAGCTTACAGAACGCAACAATTTCTTACAGCTTCAGCTCAAAACTGGTTGAGCGTTTAGGAATTGCAGGTCTTAGAATTTATGCTACAGGAAATAATTTGTATGTATGGAGCAAACGAAGAGGGTTTGATCCAAGGTTGAGTTCTGTTGGAACAACTAATGCTGGAGCATCTATAAATGAATTTCCCCTAGCTAGAACCACATCTATGGGTGTAACACTTAATTTTTAATAGTTATGAAAAAGATTAAATTTTTAATTTTAACTTTCATACTGACGTTATCTTTCGTTAGTTGTGAAAACGAGTTTTTAGATACAGAACCTGAAGAGTCCATATCTGGAGAACAGGTAGCTAGTGCTCCTGCGGCAAACGAAGCTATCATCAACGGTATTTATGCCAACCTAAGAACTTTTGGTATAGGTAACCCAGGGCGTGTTGATACCGATTATGGACATAAAGGAATTACAGCAGGATATGATATGATGGCTCAGGATATTGTCCTTAATAATTTTAATTGGTATATTTTCTTTTACAATTATAACGGGATTCAACAAACAAGTAGCCGTACGAGGATTACATGGGTTACATATTACTCTGTAATTGCGGATGCAAACAGTGTTATAAACGGTTTGCAAGACAAGACTGACAGAACTCCCGAAGAAGATGCGTTATTGGGACAGGCTTTGGCTATAAAAAGTTTCTGTTTGTTTAACTTAATTAGAGTTTATGCATTTACTTATATAGGTCATGAAAGTGACCCTGGCGTGCCAATTCCAGACAGGATAGATTTTGACAGCAAGGATAGAGGTACCGTGCAAGATGTTTATGACCAAATTATTCCTGATTTGCAAACTGCTGTGACTCTTTTGAATGGTTTTACAAGGGATAATAAGCAGCAGATAGACCAAAGTGTAGCTCGAGGTATTCTGGCCAATGTTTATTTGGAAACTGGAAATTGGACGGGAGCAGAAGAAAATGCCAGACTGGCAAGGACTTCATATTCCTTAATGACAGGTGAAGAATGGGCTACCGGTGGTTTCGACGTGATATCTAATGTAGAATGGATGTGGGGCGCTGATATTGACAGTGAGTCCAGTACCACCTTCCCATCGTTTTTCTCGCATTTTGATAGTTTTTCTGGAGGATATGCTGGTGTAACTGGAGGGCATAAACTAATTGACGCAAGATTATGGAATGCTGTACCGGATACTGATATTAGAAAAACAGCTTTTGTTGATCCTGACAATAACACTACAGATTTTCCAGATTATACAAATACTAAGTTTGTTGATCAGACAGGTACATTTGAAGGAGATTATGTTTATATGAGAGCTTCAGAAATGTTATTGATTGAGGCTGAAGCTAAGGCTAGATTGGGAGACCCAACTGCTGCTGCGGTTCTTTTCGAGTTGGTATCAACAAGAGATACTGGATACACTCAATCTACAAGTACAGGTTCTGATCTAGTTGATGAGATTTACTTTCAACGCAGAATAGAGTTGTGGGGAGAAGGGGTTTCATGGTTTGATTTAAAACGTCTTAAACTGCCATTGAACAGAACGGGAGAAGGTTCTAATCATATGGATTTTGGTAAATTCGATTTGGAAGCTGAGTCAAATTCGTTTAGAATGCAAATACCCGAAGCGGAATTGAATTCAAACGAAAATATTAATGTAAATGATCAGAATCCTGCACCTGTGGTAAACTAAATACAAGGTCTTATATATTACAAAGCCGTTGTATAACCTACAGCGGCTTTTTTATTTATAAAATGTATATCGAAAGTTGATTAAAGCCTTGTCTCAAATCCAATCAAAATACTTAGCTATCGCTGCATAATATATTAATCCTTGGTATTGTTAATGAAACTTAATCATTATATTAGGAATATGATTTTGTTGTAATCTAACGATTAACTTTCACATTCTAATAACAACAAAACTTATACCTTTGTTGGTTAATAAAATGGAATGAGACTACACATTACGCTTTTCTTTCTTTTGGCAACTGTTTCCGTGGTAAATGCGCAACAAGATTCCATAGGTAGTTCTGCCGCAGATCAAAACTCTAAAGCAAAAAGTCTTGGAGGGTCACAAAAGAAAGACTCAATACAAAGTAATCCTGAAGAATTAATTACAATCCAGGATTACAAAATAATTTCATATACTAGGGATACCATAGCTTTTGATACCACTTTGACTATCAAAAAGGAATATAAGTACAACTACCTCCGAAAAGATGATTTTGAGCTGATGCCTTTTGCCAATATAGGCCAACCCTATAACGCCTTGGGAAGAACTTTTTCAAACAATTCGTTTTATCCTCAGTTAGGAGCCATTGCAAAGCATTATAATTACATGGAGGTTGAGGACATTGCGTACTACAATGTTCCAACACCAATGACCGAGCTCATGTTCAAGACGACATTGGAACAAGGTCAGTTACTGGATGCGTTATTGACATTTAATATCAATAAAAGATTTAATGCTTCAATTGCATATAAAGGATTTAGGTCTGCAGGTAAGTATCTTTTTAATCAGGCACAATCAGGAAATTTTAGAACTACGGTTAATTATACAACCAAGGATAACATATATAGCTTAAGAGGACATATTACAGCACAGGACATTGAGGCGGAAGAAAATGGAGGATTAGAAAATCGTTCACAATTTGAAGGAGGCACTTCGGATTTTCAAGATAGATTTAGAATAGATGTCTTATACACAAATGCGAATAATAGGGTTCTAGGGCGAAGGTATTATTTGGACCATCAATTAAGGTTGTTCAACATCAAAAAAGATTCTTTGGATAATAACCCAACAAGTCTTTTAATAGGACATGAATTCAGTTATGAGTCTAAATTATATCAGTTCACGCAAACCGAACAAACAGATGCTTTTGGTCAAAACCCTTTTTCAGTTCCTATTGATGATAGGGCAAGATTAAAAACAATGTTCAATAAGGTGTCGGCAGAATTTTCTAATAATATCTTGGGAAATTTAACGGGGAGTCTTAGCCTCTATAATTATAACTATTTTTTCAATAGTATATTGGTTACTGATTCGGGTACTATACCAAATCAACTTCAAGGCGAGGAAATAGCAGTAGGAGGTGAGTATTTTAAAAGTTTTGGACTTTTAAGTATAAGAGGCGATATAAATTATAATATTTCAGGGGAGCTGGCGGGTAATTCGTTCAATGCCGCTGTGGATTATGAATTAAACGAGCATAATTTGATTTATGGTTCTATTAATGTGTCTTCACGCATGCCCAATTTTAATTATTTGCTTTACCAAAGTGATTATGAAAACTTTAATTGGCAGAACCTGGATAACTTTGAAAAACAACAAATGCAGAGTATAAGCTTTGGATTTGACTCCAAATTATTTGGAAAAATAGCGGGTGAGTACAGTGCGATAGATAATTTTACATATTTCCAATCAACTGCTGACCAAGAACAGTTTGATAATAATCAGGAAACAGCTTTTGTTAAGCCATTTCAAGAAAGTTCCACAATAAATCATCTGCGGGTAAAATATTCCAAAGAATTCAAATGGAGAAGTTGGGCGCTTGCCAATACCGTTTTATATCAAGATGTAACCCAAGATGAACAGGTTCTTAACGTGCCGCAGATTGTAACCAGAAATACACTTTACTTTTCTACAGACGCTTTTAAAAAAGCAATGTTTTTACAGACAGGAGTTACATTAAAATACTTTACATCCTATAATATGAATGCTTATAACCCTTTGTTGGGGGAGTTTTATATACAGAATAGAGAAGAGTTTGGTGGATTCCCTATGTTGGACTTTTTTATTAATGCCAAAGTTAGACAGACAAGAATTTATCTTAAAGCGGAACATTTCAATTCCTCATTCTCAGAGCCTAATTTTTATGCTGCGCCCAACTATCCATATCGTGACTTCGTTATACGATTTGGATTGGTTTGGAATTTCTTTTCTTAAAGTTTTTGTAACATTAAAATAATTTAATGCTGAAAAACAGCGTGTTATATTTTTATCATGTTTTTTTATTAAAAATTAAACGAAAACTACTTGCGGAGATAAAATAACCTTTCTATATTTGCACCCGCTTAGCTGATAAGGCAGGCGTTTAAAAGGGGAGGGATTAAGCTATTTTATAGGATATATTTTTCTTTTTTTTTGGATCTGCAATTGAGTCTGCATCTAACTGCAATAGCTCCTCGTAAAACTCCATAACGCGGGCTTGCATCGATCTCATGTTTTCGCCGTTGGGGCTTT